>DATIXG010000117.1:0-74718 GCA_035518815.1 Gemmatimonadales bacterium
GTTGACGGCGACGAGATCGATCGGCGTGATGCTGTGATCGGCGAGCGCCGCGCGGTCGCCGGGGTGATCGCGCCGCGCCAGCAGACCCCCGTGCACCTTTGGGTGCAGGGTTTTCACGCGGCCGTCCATGATTTCGGGGAAGCCCGTGACCTGCTCGATCGGGATGACGGGGATCCCCGCGGCGCGCAGGGTGACGGCGGTGCCTCCGGTCGAGACGAGCTCCCAGCCGAGGCTATGAAGGGCCCGGGCGAATTCGACGATGCCGCGCTTGTCAGAGACGGACAGCAATGCTCTCATGCGGACCTAGCCGAGCTGAATGTCAACATGGGCTCCTACGACAAAGGCCTGTGTGGTAACGCGGAGCTGTACCGGCGTGTCCGGCACGCCGCGGCGCGCGAGCGCCGTGACGACAAGCGGCAGCAGTCGGTGCTCGACCGCGAGCACGCGCGCCGCGAGTGCGTCGGGTGTATCACCCGTCCGCACGGGGACGGGCCACTGCGCGATGATGGGCCCGTGGTCGTATTCCTCGTCCACGTAGTGCACCGTCGCACCGGAAAACGTGACCCCGCTCGCGAGCACCTGCTCGTGCACCCGGTGGCCATACATGCCCGGGCCGCCGAAGGCGGGCAGCAGGGCCGGGTGGATGTTGATCATGCGGTGACGGTAGCGTGCGACGGCCTGAGCCGGCACGCGGCGGAGATAGCCGGCGAGCACCACGAGGCGCGCGCCTTCGAGCGCGGCGACGAGCTCCGTGGCGTCATCGGGATTCCTGAGCACCGTCGTCGCCACGCCCGCCTGCCGCGCCCGTTCGAGCGCTCCGGCGTCGGGGCGGCTCGCGATCACGCGCGTCACTCTCGCCACGCCGCTCCGCGGCAACGCATCGAGCAGCGCGCCCAGGTTCGTGCCGCCTCCCGAGACGAGCACGGCGACCGCGACAGGCGCGGTGGGCGGGGGGGGCGCGGACGTCAGCGGGTCCGGCGGCAGCGTTCGAGCGACGGCGCCTTGGCGCCGCTCGTGACGGCGAGGACGAAGGGCCCGGTCTGATGCTTGTCGGCGGTCGTCACGGCGATGTGATACGCTCCGCTCTCAGGGAAGCGAACGGTGATCCGCGCGTTGCAATGCCCACCCGAGTCGTCATCCTGCAGCCCCCCCTGGGCGAGCCCGGGGCCGTACACGATGAGGTAGGCGTCGAAGCTGTCGGAGACCAGGTCCACCGTGACCACCGCGTCCCGCCGCCCCGCAATCTCCCACTCGCGCGCGTAGGTCGAATCGCGCGGCAGGAGGTGATCGCGCTTGCGCAGCGTGTCGGCGACGGTGTCTCCGACGGCGATCGTGCGCACCGGAGGTCGCTGCGCGCCGAGCCCCGAAGCCGTGGCGACCACGAGCAGGGCCAGCAAATCTGCGCGCGTCACGGCGCGCGCACAATCTGCTCCACCGCCGCGGCGAGATCGGCGACCACCGGCACGCCGAGCACCCGCGCCTGCGCCACATGTTCGGCGCCGCGGCCTGTCTCGACCAGGAACGCGGTACCGCCGAGGTGACGCGCGGGCTCGACATCGCTCAGCCGGTCGCCCACGAATACGGAGCGGGTGAAGTCGATCCCGTGCGCGGCCTGCGCGTCGCGGAACAGCTTGAGCCCCGGCTTGCGGCACTCGCAGGGGCCGCTGATGGTCGGGTGGTGCGGGCAGAAATACGAGCCGTCGAGGCGCGCGCCATGATCGGCGAGCAGATCGTTGAGCCGGCGCATCACGGCGTAGTATTCCGCCTCGCCGTACATGCCGCGCGCGATCCCTGACTGGTTGCTCACGCTGACCACCACATAGCCGGCCGCATTCAACCGGCCCACCGCCTCGGCGGCGCCGGGAAAGAAGCGCACGCGCTCCGGCTGATGCAGGTACGCCGGATCGACCAGGATCGTGCCGTCGCGGTCGAGGAACGCGGCGCGACGGCCGCGGCCGTTCTCAAGCATCGAGCGCGGCGCTGATGGCCCGGACGAGCGCTTCGTCTTCCCCGGGGAGCAGGGTACGGGGATCGAGGACCACGTGGTCGGCGACAACGCGGGCAATCACTGGAGGTGTGGCGTCACGCAGCCGGGTCAAGGCGGTGTCCGGTGTCAGGTGTCCGGGGTTGAGCTGGACGAGCCATGTGTCGAGCTTCGCTCCGGGGAACGAGCCGCCACCGACCTCAGATTCGCCTTTCACAACGGTGGCTCCTGCGGCTTGCGGAAGCGCACGGGCGAGTGTCTCCGCGCGGCGTCTCAAGTCCTCTGGATCGGCGGTGAGCATCGCGAGCACCGGAATCTCGCGGCGCGCGCGCTCGGGGTCGCGATAGAGCTGGAGCGTGGCCTCGAGGGCCGCGAGCGTGAACTTGTCGGCGCGCACGGCGCGAGCAACGGGGTCCGCCCGGCAGGCGGCGACGACCGCCTTCGTGCCGACGATGATCCCGGCCTGGGGGCCGCCGAGCAACTTGTCGCCGCTCATGATCACCGCGTCGACCCCGCTAGCGACGGCGTCGCGCACCAGCGGCTCGCCGCTCAGATGCCACGGCGCGAGGTCGAGCAACAGCCCGCTCCCCAGGTCGTACAGGCTCGCGCGCCCTTGCGCGCGCGCCAGCGCGGCGACGTCGGCCGCCGAAACCTCCGCCGTGAATCCCGTGACCTGGAAGTTCGAGCGGTGGACCTTGAGGAGCAGGCGGGTCGCGTCGCCGATCGCGCGTGTGTAGTCGTCCTTGTGGGTGCGGTTGGTCGTGCCGACTTCCACGAGGGTCGCGCCCGAGCGCGCCAGGATGTCGGGAATGCGGAATTGTCCCCCGATTTCGACCAGCTCGCCCCGGGACACGATCGCTTCACCGCCGCGAGCGAGGGCGCTGAGCGCGAGCAACAGGGCCGCGGCGGCGTTGTTCACCACCATGGCATCCTCGGCGCCAGTCAGCTCGACCAGCAAGTCGCGGCACAGCGTGTGGCGCGAGCCGCGGGCGCCCCGGCCCAAATCGTATTCCAATGCCACATAGCCAGCGGCGACGCGGGTCAGCGCGTCGATCGCGGGCCGGGCGAGCACCGCGCGGCCGAGGTTCGTGTGCAGGACGACCCCCGTCGCGTTGATCACGGACGCGAGGGCCGGCATCGCCATTTCCCGCGCGCGCGCCGCAATCGCCGGTCCCCAGCCTGCCGGGGGCGCCGTGCCGCCATTGCCGCGCGCATGCTCGAGCGCGGCGCGCACCGCTCGCACGACCACGGCCCGCGGATGTTCGGCGAGCAATGGTACGATTTCCGGATCGCCCAGCAGGGCATCCACTCCGGGCAACCCGCGCCGTGGGTCGTTCATCGGGTCGGCTTCGCCGGCTTGTTGTGCACCGTGTCTTTCGCCGCCGGCGCCGCAGGAGGTGGTTTGGGGATCGGAACGACGAACACGGTCTGCGGGTTCGCGCTCGCCCCCGTCAGGTTCAGCGCCCCACGAATCCGCACGAGGTACTTCCCGCCGGGCTTGAGCGGCCGAGCCGTCTTCAACACCCAGCGGTCGGTCGGGACCGGCCGCGCGCGCAACAGCTCGCGGATGCGCGCGGTGTCCACGTGCGCCACGGTCGTGTCGCGCTTGCTGGGGGCAGCGGTGGGCTGGCGGCTCGGGCGGGCGGGGGATGGTTGCGCGCGCGTGGTGTCTTTCGCGCGGCGCAGCGAATCGGCGACGGCGCGCTCCCGGGCCAGGATCGAGTCCTGAAGCGCGCCGGTCAGGACGGCCCGCACACGGACCGGCGTCGAGTCAGGCAGCGAGACGACACGCACGGCCAGCGTGTCGAGTCCACGGCGCGGTTCGAGGGGCTGGGAAAAGGTCAGGCGGACGGTGATCGAGTCGGACGGGTCCGCGGCCTGCAGTTTCGGTCCCGTCGTATCGTGCTGAAATGCCCAGAGGACCAGGTTCGCGGTTGTGTCGACCGTGACGACGGTCGAGTCGAACGCCTCGCGCGGGTCGATACGGCGGTCGCCGTTCTGGTCCTGGATGGCATAGACGCGATAGCGGCCGCGGGGAATGTTCGAGAAGGTGAAGGCCCCGGCCGAGTCGGCGAGCGTCACGTAGGCGACGGTGTCGGGGAGCAGCGCGGCACGGATCGCGGCCTGCGCCAGGACGCGCTGATCGACCCACTGGAGCGCCGTGCCCGAGAGCGAGGCGCGGGGCACGGCAGGGCCGGTCGAGAAGACGATCATCGCGCCCTGCTTCATCACGTTGTGCCGCAGGTCGGCGAGTCCGGGCAGGAGCTGGAGATGGTAGACGCGCCCCTTCTTCCAACCTTCGGCCGGCTTCACGCTGATCGAGGAGCGATGCCACGCGACTTTCACAGGCCCGGCCACGGGCGAGAGGATGACGCTGCTCGCGACCCCTTTTGCGGTGCCGCCGCCCTTGCCGCTCATCTCGTCGATCACTTCGTCGAAGTGCAGCACGGCATCGTCGTCGAGCTTGGGGACCACGCTGCCCGATTCGGGGTGGACGGTGACGATGTGCGGCGGCGTCGAGTCCGGCGGGCCGCCGGGCGGCTCCGTCATGTTCGCGCAGGCGCTCCCCCCGAGCGCGGCGGCTAGGAGCAGCCGAGCGATTTCAACTTGCCATCCAACGCGTCGCGCTGGAATCGCCACTCCCGCTCCTTTTCCCGCTCCCGCGCGACCACGTCGGCCGGCGCGCGAGCCACGAAGTTCTCGTTGGACAGCTTGGCGGTCAGACGCTCGAGCTGCTGGTCGAGCCGCGTCCGCTCGGTGGACAGTCGCGTGCACTCCTGCTGGACGTCGATCGCCCCTTCCAGCGCCACGAAGACCTCGCTGCCGTCGCCGAAGATAGCATGCGCCCCGACGCGCTTCGCCGCGCCGTCGAACGCCAGCTCTTCCAGCTGCGCCAGGCGCCGAATCGTTTCGCTTTCCGCTTCGAAGATGACGCGGTTGTCGCGCCCGCGGGCGGTAATGCTGGCGCGGAGCCTGGACTTCGGAGGGATCCTGTACTCGGCGCGAATGCTGCGGATGCCCTCGACGACCTGCTGGACACGCTGGAACTGCATCTCCAGCTCCGCATCGACGAGGTCCGGGTTGAACGAGGGCCAGGCGGCGAGCGTCAGCAGCTCGTCGGGTTTGCGACCCGGCAGCTTTTGCCACAGCTCCTCGGTGATGAACGGCACCACCGGATGCAGCAGCCGTAGTGCGGCATCGAAGCAGTAGCAGAGGACGGCCTGTGCTGCTGAGCGCGTGGGAGCGCCCTCCTCCGCAGCAGCCCAGCGGGCACCCGCTGCTCCGGAGGGCGCTCCCCCACGCTCGGGCGTGGCGAGGCGTGGCTTCACCGCTTCCACGTACCAGTCCGCCAGATCCTTCCACACGAAATCGAAACAGCGTTTCGCTCCCTCGTCCAGCCGGAACTGCTCGAACGATCCCGTGGCGTCGCGGACGGTGGCCTCGAGCCGGGACAGAATCCACCGGTCCGCGAGGGTGAGCGTGTGGCGATCGATGCGCTCGAGCGGCGGCACCTCGCCTGGCAGCTGCGCCAGCACAAAGCGCCCGATGTTCCACAGCTTGTTTGCGAAGTTGCGGCCGGGAGCGAAGGTGGTCTCGAGATCGTTCGGATCGAGCACGACGTCCGCGCCCAACGAGCTCCCGGCGATCAACGTCCAGCGCAGGGCGTCGGCGCCGTACAGCCGCACGACGTCCAGCGGGTCGATGCCGTTGCCGAGCGACTTGGACATCTTGCGATGCTGGGTGTCCCGCACGGTGCCGTGGAGATACACGGTCGCGAACGGCGGGCGCTCCATGAAATGGATGCCGGCCATGATCATGCGCGCCACCCAGAAGAACAGGATCTCCGGGGCGGTGACGAGGGTGTGCCCGGGATAGAAGCGCGCCAGGTCGGGCGTCCGCTCCGGCCACCCGAATGCCGCGAACGGCCACAGCCAGGACGAAAACCACGTGTCGAGCACGTCCGGGTCCTGGGTGAGTTTGCGGTCGCCGCACTTGGGGCAGGCGGCGGGATCCTGCCGGGCGGCCCACACGTGGCCGCACTTGCCGCAGGTGAACACCGGGATGCGGTGCCCCCACCACAGCTGCCGCGAGATATTCCAGTCGCGGATGTTCTCCATCCAGTGCTCGTAGGTCGCGCCCCAGCGGTCGGGCACGAACTTCACGCGACCGTCCTGGTACGCTGCCAGCGCGGGCCGCGCGAGGTCCTTCATCGCCACGAACCACTGGTCCGATAACCGCGGTTCGACCACCGTGTCGCAGCGGTAGCAGTGCCGTACGGCGTGGGGATGGGGCTCCACTTTGTCGAGCAGGCCTTCGTCCTTGAGCTGCTTGACGATCCGGTCCCTCGCCTCGAATCGATCGAGGCCTTGGAGCGGGGCAGGGACGCGTCCCCCTTCCCCCGTCCCTCTTCCCCCGTCTTCCCCCATCCTTCCTTCCGGCGTCATCACAAGCGGCATCGGGAGCTTATGCCGTGTCCCGATCTCGAAGTCGTTCGCGTCATGCGCCGGCGTCACCTTCACGAAGCCGGTCCCGAACTTGGGGTCCACCGCCTCGTCGGCGATGATCGGGATCGCGATGTCCGTGATCGGGATGTGAGCGGTCTTGCCGATGAAGCCCGCGTGACGCGGGTCGTCGGGGTGCACCGCGATCGCCGTATCGCCCAGCATTGTCTCGGGACGGGTCGTGGCGACGGTGAGAAACGGCTGCGGGCCGCCGTCCACGCGGTAGCGGATGTGGTACAGCTTGCCCGTCTCGTCGGCGAACTCGGCTTCTTCGTCCGAGAGCGAAGTGAGACAGTGCGGGCACCAGTGGATCACCCGGTGGCCGCGATAGATGCGCTTCTCCTCCCACAAGCGCACGAACGCTTCCCGAACCGCCTGGGAGTACGCGGGGTCGAGCGTGAAGACCGTCCGGCTCCAGTCGCACGAGCAGCCGATGATCTTGAGCTGCTCGAGGATCACGCCACCCGTTTCGCGCACGAACGCCCACACGCGCTCGACAAAGCGCTCCCGCCCGAGGTCGAACCGGGTCGTGCCCTCGGCCGCGACGAGCTTCTCGACCACGTTCTGCGTGGCGATCCCAGCGTGGTCGGTGCCGGGGAGCCATTCGGCGCCTCGGCCCCGCATGCGCTCGAACCGGACGAGCACGTCCTGGATGACGTCGTTCAACCCGTGCCCCACGTGCAGGATGGCCGTGACGTTGGGTGGCGGGATCACGATCACGTAGGGCGGCTTGGGCGAATCAGCGCGGACCGTGAACGCATCCGCGGCGAGCCAGCGCTGATAGAGCCGGGACTCGACCTCACGCGGATCGTACTGCGGGGGGAGATCGAAGGGCGTGGAAGACATTCCTTATATAGTAGTAAGGGATTGGGGGTTCGGGGTTGGGGGTTAGGGTGTTGAATTGATGATCCCGAGTCCCTAACCCCTAACCCCCAACCCCGCTACAATTCTCCCATGTCCGACGAATCCAACGTCGCCAGCCGCATCGTGCGGTGGGGAGCGGTCGCTGTCCTGATCGCAGTCTCGATCGGGCTCTACTTCCGCCTGGGTACCCACATCCCGCCGCTCACCGTTCCCACTCAGGGAGCAGGGGCAGGGGCAAAGGGCGGGGAGGGGACTGCCGTACCGGAACCGACACCCTGACTGCGATGCCACCCACCGAGATTAGCGTCACGCTCCCCGACGGGAGTGTGAGGACCCTGCCGTCCGGTGCGACCGGCGCCGATCTGGCCCGCGCCATCGGCCCCGGGCTCGCCAAGGCCGCCCTCGCCATCAGGGTGAACGGCGACGTGTGGGACCTGTCGCGCCCGCTGCCCGACGGCAAGAAGGCCACAATCGTCACGGACAAGGATCCCGCGGCGCTCGACGTCCTGCGGCATTCCTCGGCCCATGTCCTCGCCACCGCGGTGCGCCAGGTTTTCCCCCAGGCGAAGATCGGCTTCGGCCCCCCGATCGAAGACGGCTTCTACTACGACTTCGAGGTGCCGACGCCGTTCACGCCGGAGGACTTGGAGCGCATCGAGGCCAAGATGCGCGAGGTGGTGCAGGCAGACTATCCCTTCGTGCGTGACGAGGTAAGCCGGGCGGATGCAAAGCGGCTGTTCGTCGACGATCCCCTGAAGCTCGAGCGGATCGACGATCTGGGTCCAAACGAAGTGATCTCCATCTATGTGGACGGCCCGTTCGTGGATCTGTGCCGCGGCCCCCATGTGCCGAGCACCGGCAGGATCAAGCATTTCAAGCTGCTGCATGCCGCCGGCGCCTACTGGCGCGGGGATTCGCGCCGTCAAATGCTCCAGCGGATCTACGGGACCGCGTGGTTCACGAAGGAGGACCTCGAGCGGTACGTGCACCGGCTGGAAGAGGCCGCCAAGCGCGATCACCGCAAGGTGGGTCGCGAGCTGGACCTCTTCATGTTCCACCACTGGGCGCCGGGCGCTCCGTTCTGGACCAGCCGCGGCACCACGATGATCAACGAGCTGAACGGCTACCTGCGTCTCCTCCAGCGCGACGGCTATCAGGAGATCAAGACGCCGCTCCTGTACAACAAGGGCCTGTGGGAGCAATCGGGGCACTGGGGCAAGTACCAGGAGAACATGTTTCTCGTGCTCGATACCGAGACGAAGCAACCCGACTTCTCGTTGAAGCCGATGAACTGTCCGTCGCACTACCTCATGTACCTGGCCGGTAAGCACAGCTATCGCGAGCTCCCGCTGCGCTACTGCACCTACGACGTCCTCCACCGCAACGAGGTCTCCGGCGCGTTGTCGGGCCTCACCCGGGTGCGGCAGTTCCAGCAGGACGACTGTCACATTTTCCTGATGGAGCGTCAGATCACGGACGAGGTCAAGCGGCTCGTCGACCTGATTCTCGGCTACTACCGGACGTTCGGGCTCACGGCGGAGCTCAAATTCTGCACGCGCCCCGCCGTGCGCATCGGGGACGACGCGATGTGGGACCGCGCCGAAGCGGCGCTGCGCGGCGCGCTCGAGACGATCGGCCTGCCGTATGTGCTGAGTCCCGGGGACGGCGCGTTCTACGGGCCGAAGATCGATTTCCACGTGGCCGACTCGATCGGCCGGACGTGGCAGCTCGGCACGATTCAGCTGGACTATGCGGCGCCCGAGCGCTTCGGCCTGGTGTACGTGGGCGAGGACAACACCGAGCACCGACCGGTGGTCATCCACCGAGCCGTGAGCGGTTCGTTCGAACGCTTCATGGCCATTCTCATCGAGCATTTTGCCGGCGCGTTCCCGCTCTGGCTCGCCCCGGAGCAGGTGCGCATGCTCCCGATCGCCGACGGCCAGCTCGCAGCGGCGCGAGGCGTTCACGAGCGCCTGCGCGCCGCCGGGATCCGCTCGCACCTGGACGAGCGCAGCGAGACGCTGAACTACAAGATCCGGGATGGCGAGATCCACAAGGTCCCCTATCTCGCGGTCGTAGGGGAGCGCGAGGCCCAGGCCGGGACCGTCGCGATACGCCAGCGCGGGGCGGGCAACAAGCAGGTCGTCGTCTCGGTGGATGAGTTTGTGAAGACGCTCAGCGAGGAGATTCGGACCAGGAGCCTGGGACCGGGACCAGCCTGACTAACCCCGGGCGCAAGCCCGGGGTAGTTTGGATGGGATGGATACCGACCGCACCACCCCGGTGATCCTCGGTGCCGTCCGCACGCCGATCGGGCGGTACCTGGGGGGGCTCGCGCCCCTCAGCGCGCCCCGCCTCGGCGCGATCGTCATCCAGGAGGCCGTCCGCCGCGCGGGCGTTGCTCCCAACCACATCGACGAAGTCATCATGGGCCATGTGCTTCAGGGCGGCACGGGGCAGGCTCCCGCGCGCCAGGCCCAGATCCACGCCGGCCTGCCGGGCACGGTGCCCGCGCTGACGATCAACAAGGTCTGCGGCTCAGGTCTTAAGGCCGTGATGCTCGCCGCCCAGGCGATCCGCGCCGGGGACTCGCAGTGTGTGGTGGCGGGCGGCATGGAGTCGATGTCCAACGCGCCCCACTATCTCTCCGGCATGCGCGGCGGCATCAAGGCGGGTGACGCGAAGCTCGTGGACGGGATGATTCACGACGGGTTGTGGGATTCGTTCTCGAACAGCCACATGGGCGCGCTCGCCGAGTACACCGCGCGCAAGGCCGGGATCACGCGCGAGGACCAGGATCGCCTCGCGCTCCAGAGCCACCAGAAGGCGGTAGCGGCGATCGAGGCCTGCCGCTTCAAGGCCGAAACGGTGCCGGTCGACAAGGTCGAGAAGGATGAAGGGCCGCGAAAGGACACCTCGCTCGCCGCGCTCGCGGCCTTGAAGCCCGCGTTCGAGCCGGGCGGGACGGTGACCGCGGGGAACGCGCCGGGCCTGAACGATGGCGCCAGCGCGCTCGTGGTCGCGTCGCTCGAGTTTGCGCGGGCGCACGGCCTCACGCCCCTCGCGCGCGTCGTCGCCTATGCGACGGGCGGGGGCGAGCCCAAGGATCTGTTCTTCGCGCCGATCGTCGCAGTGCGGAATCTCATGGCGAAGGCTGGCAACAGCATCGGTGACTTCGACTTGATCGAGGCCAATGAAGCGTTCGCTGCGCAGGCCCTCGCCGACGGCCGGGCGCTCGGCTGGGATTGGGACCGCGTCAACGTGAACGGCGGCGCGATCGCCCTCGGCCATCCCATTGGCGCTTCCGGCGCGCGCGTGCTGACCACGCTGCTCTACGCCCTCAAGGACCGCAAGCGGGCGCGAGGACTCGCCACCCTCTGCCTTGGGGGTGGCAACGCGGTGGCGCTGAGCGTCGAGATGATGTGATGGTCACCGCGCCCCGGGTCGAGTCCCCCCTGGATCCACCGCTCGCGGCGCGCGTCCGGCTCATGCAGTACATCAAGCCGCTCAGCGGGGCGCTCGCGTGGATCGTCGCCTGTTTGACCGTGGGTCTCGGCGTGACCGCGCTTCTCGAGAAGCTCTGCCCCCAAACAGAGTCGCCGTGGTGGCTGGCGCGCCTGGGAGTGATCCAGGCGGTCGGCTTCGCCGCTGCCACCTGGCTCGTGGGCCGGGTGCTGGATCGGCGTCCCTGGGCCGCGATGGGGTGGAAGAGCGGACGGGCCGCGCCTCGTCACTTCTTGCGCGGCATGTTGTGGGGCGGCGCCTTGGCGACGCTCGCGGTGTTCCTCGCCGTCGTGCTCGGCGGTGCGCACGTCTACCTGCACGCCCCCGGCCCCGTGTTCCCCGTCGGCGGGCCGGTCTTGGTCGGCGTGCTCTTCGCCGCTCTGTCCGAGGAGCTCGTGTTTCGGGGCTATCCCCTGAGCCGCCTCGCGGACGCCGTGGGGCCCGTGGGTGCCACGATCGTGAGCGCCGTGGCGTTCGGGGCGGCGCACCTCATGAACCCCGAGGCTGCCGCGCTCGGCGCCCTGAACGTGGGGCTCGCCGGCGCGTGGCTCGCGCTCGCCTTCTTCTCGCCGGGCGGGATGGCGCTCGCCTGGGGCGTGCACGTGGGGTGGAATGCGACCCTCGCGGAGCTGTTCAACGCTCCGGTCAGCGGGTACGACCTCGCTATTCCGGGCGCGCATTACAGTCCCGGCCGGTGGGAATGGCTGGATGGAGGCCTGTTCGGTCCGGAAGGCGGCGTCGTGGGCACGATCGCCATCGGCATCGGGGTCGCGCTGTTTCTGCGCCAGGCCCGGCGGAGAGCCGTAGCGTGAGTCGCGTCGTAGTGGTCGGCGCTGGCACCATGGGCAGCGGGATCGCACACGTGTTCGCTCAGTCCGGTTGGGACGTGGCCATGGTGGACACGGCGCAGTCCGTGCTCGACCGGGCTCTCGAGACCATGCGCAAGAACCTCGACCGGCAGGTCCGTAAGGGCTCGCTCACGAGCGACGCCGCGGCGAGCGCGGTGAGCCGCGTCTCCGTTGGCACGACGCTCGATGGGACGGGCGCGGATCTCGCGGTCGAGGCGGTGATCGAAGACAGCGACGTCAAACGCCGCGTCTTTCGGGACCTGGATGCGGCGCTTCCTCCGGCCGCCACGCTCGCGAGCAACACTTCGTCGATCTCCATCACCGCGCTCGCGGCCGCGACGCGCCGCCCGGCTCAGGTGATCGGCATGCACTTCATGAACCCCGTGCCCGTCATGCCGCTCGTCGAAGTGATCCGTGGACGGGAGACGTCGGACGCGACCACCGAACGCGTCGTCGCGATCGCGCAGGCGCTGGGCAAGAGGCCTGTCGTGGTCCGCGACTCACCAGGCTTCGTCGCGAACCGTGTGTTGATGCCGATGATCAACGAGGCCGTGTTCTGCGTCATGGAGGGCGTGGCGGCGCCCGAGGACGTCGACGCGGTCATGAAGCTCGGCATGAGCCATCCCTTGGGGCCCCTGGCCCTCGCGGACCTGATCGGCCTCGACGTCTGCCTCGCCATCCTCCAGGTGCTCCACCGCGACCTGAAGGACGACAAGTACCGGCCGGCGCCGCTGCTCGCCCAGCTGGTCGCGGCGGGGCGCCTCGGCAAGAAGAGCGGCCACGGCTTCTATGTCTACCGCGACTGAGCGGGCCGGGCTCTCGGAGACGCAGCGCCAGATCGTGGACCTGGCGCGCGAATTCGCACGCACCCGGATCGAGCCGCAGGCGGCCGAATGGGACCGGACCGCTCGGTTTCCCGCGGACGTGGTAGCCGAGCTGGGAGGCCTCGGGTTTCTCGGCCTGGTCACCCCGGAATCGCATGACGGGATGGGGCTCGACGCCCTCACCTACCTGCTGGTGCTCGAGGAGTTGGCGGCAGCCGACGCCGGGCTCGCCATTTCAGTCCATTTCCATCATGCCGCTCAGCGCGCGATCGGCACCCCGGGGCAGCAGGAGCGGTGGCTCGCCCCCCTCGCCCGGGGCGAGATGCTCGCGACGCTCGCGCTCGGCGATCCCGAGCCCGGCACGGTGTCGTGGGTGACGAACGGTGCCACGGTCGGGCTGGCGGTCGTGCGGGCTCGCGGACCGAGTGGTGTTGCGGCCGCCCTCGTGCCGACTGACACGGCGGGATACCGGCCGGGGAAGGCCGCCGACAGCATCGGTCTCCGTTCGGCGCCCATCGTGCCCGTCGCGCTTGACGGCGTGGAGGTGCCGGCGGATCACCTGCTTGGGGATGAGCAACCGGCGCTCGATTTCGCGCGCCTCGGAACTGCTACGGCGGCCGTCGGCATCGCGCGCCGCGCGCTCGAGCACGCCGTGGGTTACTGCGCCGAGCGCCGGCAGTTCGGGAAGGCGCTCCGCGAGTTCGAGGCCGTGCAGTTCAAGCTCGCCGAGATGGCGACTCGGGTGGCGGGGGCGCGCGCCCTCGCGCACCAGGCGGCGGCGATGGGCGTGGCCGGCATGGCCAGGCTCTGCGCGTCCGCAGCCGCCGAGTGGGTCACGATCCAGGCCATCCAGCTGTTCGGCGGCTATGGCTACATGCGCGACTTTCCGGTCGAGAAGCTCCTGCGGGATGCCAAGGCCTTGGAGCGCTACGACGCCACGGGCGAGCTGCAGCGCCTCATTGTGGCGCGCGATCTGTACGCCGGGCGCTAGCATGGAGACGGCCTCGCAAGCTATCATGTGCGGGGACCGAAGGGAGTGAGCGGTGGGTGAGCGTATCTATGTGGGCGCCGACCATGCCGGTTTCGCGCTCAAGCAGAAGCTGGTGGAGGAGCTGAAACGGTTGGGGTTCGAGCCAGTGGACGTGGGCCCCAAGGCGCTCGATCCGCAGGACGATTTTCCCGACTTCGCGAAGCCCGTGGCCGAGGCCGTGAGCGCGGGCAAGGCGCCCCGCGGTGTGCTGACCTGCGGGACGGGTCTGGGCATGTCCTACACGGCGAACCGGTTCCCGAAGGTCCGCGCCGCGGTGGCGTGGAGCCCCGAGGTGGCCGAGCTGGCGCGCAAGCACAACGACGCGAACATCCTCGTGTTGCCGGCCCGCTTCGTCAGCGAAGAGGAGGGGATGGAGATCCTGCACCGCTGGCTCGACACGAATTTCGAGGGCGGGCGCCACTCGCGCCGGGTCGCCAAGATCGAGCAGTGATCGACCGCCTCGCGTCGCTCGCCAAGGCCGATCCCACGATCCACGCGCTGATCCGCCGTGAGGTGGAGCGCCAGGAGCACGGGCTCGAGCTGATCGCGAGCGAGAACTTCGTGTCGGTGGCGGTGCTCGAAGCGATGGGGACGGCGCTCACCAACAAGTACGCCGAGGGCACCCCGCGGAAGCGCTACTACGGCGGCTGCGAGGTGGTGGACGAGGTCGAGCAGCTCGCGGTCGACCGCGCCAAGCAACTGTTCGGCGCCGAGCACGTGAACGTGCAGCCGCACTCGGGGGCGCAGGCGAACATGGCCGCCTACCTCGCCGTCGCGAAGCCGGGCGACAAGCTGGTGGGCCTGGCCCTGCCGCACGGCGGCCACCTCACCCACGGCTCACCGGTCAATTTCTCGGGCTCGCTGTTTCAGGCGACGTCCTACGGCGTGCGCGAGGACACGGGGCGCATCGACTACGACCAGGTGCGCGACATCGTGCGGCGCGACCGGCCGCGTCTCCTCATCGGCGGCGGCAGCGCCTACGCCCGGATCATCGATTTTCCCGCGCTCCGCAGCATCGCGGACGAAGTCGGGGCCGTGTTCATCGTGGACATGGCGCACTTCGCGGGCTTGGTGGCTGCGGGCCTCCACCCGTCGCCCGTCCCCCACGCCCAGATCGTGACGACCACGACGCACAAGACGCTGCGGGGTCCGCGCGGCGGCATCATCCTGTGCCAGGAGCCGTACGCCAAGGACGTGGACAAGCAGGTGTTCCCCGGCATTCAAGGGGGACCGCTCGAGCACGTGATCGCGGCGAAGGCCGTCGCGCTCGGCGAGGCGCTCGATCCCGCCTTCAAGGCCTACGCGGCGCAGGTGATCAAGAACGCCCAGGCCCTCGCGCGGGCGATGATGGCGCGCGGCTATGCGATCGTGTCGGGCGGGACGGATACCCACCTGATGCTGGTGGACCTGCGCCCGAAACAGGTGACGGGGAAGGAAGCGCAGGAGCTGCTCGACCGGGCCGCCATTACCGTGAACAAGAACACGATCCCGGGCGACCCGCAGAAGGCGTTCGTCACGAGCGGGATCCGGCTGGGCACGCCGGCCGTCACCACGCGCGGCTTCCGCGAGCCCGAGATCGAGACCGTCGCCGACCTGATCGACACGGTGCTCACGAAGAAGGACGACGCGACGATCGCGCGGGTGCGCGCCCGCGTGCGCGAGCTGACCGATCAGTTCCCCCTCTACCTGACGCCGAAGCCAGCCACTGGCGTTGCCAAGGGCCAGGTCGCGGCGCGCACCTAACCCCAACCCCTAACCCCTAACCCCTAACCCCTAACCCCTAACCCCGAGCCCCCACTCGATGTCTGAATTCGGACAATCCGGCCGGTCGTCGCGAGGCTCGGGAGGGTTCGCGATCCATCTCGCGGACGAGCTCGAGGTCTACTTCAACGAGGTCGCCCACGGGCGGCCCGTGGGTTTCGTCGCCTCGCTCAAGTGGAAGCCTCCCACCGACGTCTACGAGACCGCGGACGCGATCGTCATCTACATGGACGTTGCCGGCATGCGCTCGGAAGACTTCCAGGTCGAGCTGTCAGACGGCATTCTGACGATCGGCGGCGAGCGGCACGGGCGACGCGAGGGCAAGCGGCACTATCACGCGATGGAAGTGCAGATCGGCCCGTTCGAGCGCCGCCTGCGCCTCCCGGTGCCCGTCGATCCGAGCAGCATCCACGCGTCCTACGACGCGGGATTCCTCGAGGTTCGTCTCACCAAAATCCCCGACCAGCAGACCGGCACGCGCTCCGTGAAGGTCGAGTGACCGAACCGCCGGCTGCCGCGCCGCCACCAGCCGCTGCTGTTCCGGACGCGCTGCCCGTTCTGCCCCTGGGGCAGCTCGTCGTGTATCCACACGTCGTGGTCCCGCTCACGATCGACGATCCCAACGCGGTCCAGCTGATCGACGAGGTGGTGCAGGCGAACAAGCGGCTGCTCCTGGCCGTGGTGAAGCCGGTCGGCGGCGTGGAGCCCGCGGAGGGGGCGGTGATGCACGCGCGCCCCCACGAGCTGTACGAGGTCGGCTCGCTCGGGCTCCTGGTCCGCATGCTCAAGCTGGGCGACGGGTCGGCGCGCGTGATGGTGCAGGGCGTCGAGCGGGCGCGGCTGCTCGAATTCACGCCCGCCGAACATTGGCTCGTAGCGCGCTACGAGCTGCTGCCCGAGGGTCCCCTCGAGGGCGCGCGCACGGAGGCGCTGCAGCGCACCGTGCACGCCCAGTTCTCGCGCGTGATCGACATCGCGCCCTACCTCGGCGAAGAGCTGCACGACGTGCTCGCCGGCATCAAGGGCGCGGGCCGCCTGGCCGACTTCGTCGCCGCGAACCTGGACCTCGCCCTTCCCGCGAAAGCCGAGCTGCTCGCCCTCGACGATGTGACACTCCGGCTCGAGCGGCTCGCCGAGCTGCTCAGTCACGAGCTGCAGGTGCTGGAAGTCGGCAGCCAGATCCAGGAGAAGGTAAAGACCCGCCTCGACGCCAATCAGCGCGAGTACGTGCTGCGCGAGCAGCTTCGCGTGATCAAGCAGGAGCTGGGCGAAGACGAAGGCGAGGACGAGGTCGAGGAGCTGGCGCACCGTTTGGACGACGCCGGCCTGTCCGTCGAAGCCCACAAGGTCGCCGACCGCGAGCTGCGCCGCCTCCGTCGGATGTCGGTCCAGTCCGCCGAGTATCAGGTGGCGCGGACCTACCTCGAGGTCATGGCGTCGCTGCCGTGGAATCGCGTCTCGGATGACCGGCTCGATCTGAAGGCCGCGCGCGAGATCCTCGACCGCGACCATTACGATCTCAAACCAGTGAAGGAGCGGATTCTCGAGTATCTCGCCGTGCGGACGTTGAACCCGCAGGCGCGAGGGAGCATTCTCTGCTTCGTCGGGCCGCCCGGGGTCGGCAAGACGTCGCTCGGCCAGAGCATCGCGGAAGCCCTGGGCCGCCGCTTCACGCGCGTCTCGCTCGGCGGGGTGCGCGACGAGGCGGAAGTGCGCGGCCACCGGCGCACGTACGTCGGTGCGCTGCCCGGGCGCATCATCCACGCGCTGCAGCGGTGCGAGACGCGCAATCCGCTGCTCATGCTCGATGAAGTCGACAAGATGGGCGCCGACGTGCGCGGCGACCCCACGGCGGCGCTGCTCGAGGTGCTCGATCCGGCCCAAAACGGGACCTTCGTCGACCACTATCTCGAGGTGCCGTTCGACCTGTCGGGCGTGATGTTCATCGCCACCGCCAACAGTCTCGAGCCGATTCCCGACCCCTTGCTGGACCGGATGGAAGTTCTCACCTTACCCGGGTACACGCCCGGGGAGAAGCTGGCGATCGCCAAGCGGTATCTGCTGCCGCGCCAGCTCAAGGAGACGGGTCTCGATCCGGCGCGGGCGAGCGTGGCTGACGGGGCGCTCGAGCGCCTGATCGCCGAGTACACGCGCGAGGCCGGCGTGCGGCAGCTCGAGCGCGAGATCCAGGGCGTGTTGCGCAAGGCGGCGCTGGAAGTGGTGGAGGGGCGGGTGGATGCGGTGAAGATCTCCGCCAAGAACCTCGAGAAGTTCGCCAGCCAGCCCAAGGTCCAAAGCGAGGTTGCGGGACGGAGCCCCGAAGTCGGGGTCGCCACCGGGCTCGCATGGACGCCCGTCGGCGGCGACATCATGTTCGTCGAGGCGATCCAGATGCCGGGGAAGGGGCAGATCACCCTGACCGGGCAGTTGGGCGACGTCATGAAGGAATCGGCGCAGGCGGCATGGAGTCTGCTACGTGCCCGGGCGGTGGGGCTCGGCATCCCGCTCGATGCGTTCACGCTGACCGACGTGCATCTGCACGTCCCGGCGGGCGCGGTGCCCAAGGACGGGCCGTCGGCCGGCATCACAATTGCAACGGCCCTCGCATCGCTCCTGTGCCGGCGCCCCGCGCGCCACGACGTGGCGATGACGGGGGAGCTGACGCTGCGGGGCCGCGTGCTGCCGATCGGCGGGCTCAAGGAAAAGCTGACCGCGGCGGCGCGGGCGGGGGTCAAAACCGTGCTCGTGCCCGCGCGCAATTCGGGCGATCTGGTGGACGTTCCGGACGAGGTGCGCAAACTGCTCGACATCAAGCCGGTGGACACGATCGATCAGGTGCTCGAGCTCGCGCTGCTCGAGCCCCGCGTGTCGCGCCCGGTATCCGTGCGCGTGGCGACGGAAGGCGCGCCGCGCGAGGCGGCCCCGTGAGCACGTTCGCGAGCCTGGACGAAGCCTTCGCGCTCATCCGCGAGCGGGACGGGCGCTATCACGAGCGCGGCTATCTGTTCGTGCTCGCCGCGCTCGAGTTCGCGCAGGGCCGGCTGCCCGCGCGCCGCCACCTGAGCGGCATCGAGTTGACGTGGGCGTGTCGCGACTTCGCCCTCGAGCAGTTCGGCCTGCTCGCGCCGTCCGTGCTCGCGTTCTGGGGCATCGCGTCCACCGAGGATTTCGGACGAATCGTCTTCCTCCTGATCGACGTCGGGCTGCTCGCCCGCCAGGACAGCGATCGGATCGAGGACTTCGACCGCGTATACGACTTCGGGGAGGTGTTCCGGGCCGGCTATCGGTGGTCCGGCGTGGAGGAGGGAAGCGCGTAACTGGCGGTCGCTCGGGTGAAGGGGGTGCCGCATGAACAACGTCACGGAATGGCCCGCCTGCAAGAAGTGTCAGCAAGGTCTCCTCATCCCGCTCTCGGACTACGGTCGCGATGGGGCGCCGATCACCTACAAGGCCTGGGTGTGTACGAACCCCGAGTGCGGGTTCAACATTCGCATCGACAACGGGGAGATCTCGTTCGGTCGCACGATCGGCCAGAGCTTCAAGTAGGCTTGGACGCCGTGCGCGCGCCTGCCGTCAGCGGGCGGTTCTACCCGGGCGCGCCCCGTGATCTCGCGCGCACGGTGCGCGAGCTGCTCGCGGACGTGGCGGACGCGCGCCCCGCGCCGGCCCGCGCCGCGGTCGTCCCGCACGCCGGCTACCTCTATTCCGGACCCACCGCTGCCCGCGTGTTCGCCCGCCTGCGCGTGCCCCTCCTGGTCGTGATCCTCGCCCCCAACCACACGGGCGTCGCCAGAGCGCCGGGCCGCGCCGCGCTCTGGGAAGCCGGCGCGTTCCGCACGCCGCTCGGCGACGTGCCGGTGGACGAGCCCCTGGCCGCCGCGCTCGCGGGCGCGAGCGACCTGGTGCAGACCGACCACGATGCCCATCGCGGCGAGCACGCCGTCGAGGTGCTGCTGCCGTTCCTTCAGGTGCTCGAGCCTGGCGTGCGCATCGTCCCGCTCGTGCTGGGGTGGGATGCGTGGCCGCCGTGCCGCGATCTGGGCGAGGCGCTCGCGCGCGTCATCGCGCCGTGGGCCGAGCCGGTACTGATGCTGGCCTCGAGCGACCTGAACCATTACGAGCCGGCGGCCGTGTCGACGCCGAAGGACCGCGCCGCGCTCGCCGCGCTCGAGGCGCTCGACGGCGAGGAGCTGCTCGCCCGCTGCCGCCGCCAACGGATCTCGATGTGCGGCCGCGCGCCCGCCGCCACGGTGGCCGCGGCCGCGCGGGCCCTCGGCGCGGTGCGGGGGGACGTGGTGGACTATCGCCACTCGGGGTGGGTCACGGGCGACGACGGGGCGGTGGTGGGTTACGGCGGCGTGGTGATCTCCTGAACGCGATCCCCGTCCTTTCGGCGACCGAGGCCGCGGCCTGGGACACGACCGCGCGGACCCAGTACCGGATTCCGAGCCGCGTCCTGATGGAAGCGGCGGGGCGCGCGGCCGCGCAGCTCGTCGCGCGCGAGTATCCGGAGGTCGCGACCCGCGGTGCACTCGTCGTCGCGGGGGCGGGGAACAACGGGGGCGACGGGTGGGTGATCGCCCGCGCGCTGCATGGCGCCGCGTGCCCGGTGTGGGTCGCGGCGCTCGATCCCAAGACCGACGATGCCATCGACAATCGCGCGCTGGCGCGGGTGGATGGCGTGCGTGAGATCGGTCGCGAAGAGCCGTGGCCCGCGCCCGCCGTCGTGATCGACGCGCTGCTCGGCACCGGTGCCGCGGGACCGGCGCGGGGCGAGGTCCTCGCGCTGGCGCAGCGAGTGGTCGCGTGCGGCGCTCCCATCGTCGCGGTGGACGGTCCCACGGGGCTCGATCTCTCGAGCGGCGAAGCGCACGGGCCGATCCGCGCCCAGCTCAGCATCACCTTCGGGGGCGTGCGGCGCGGCCACCTGCTCGCGCGCGACTGGTGCGGCCGTATCGTCGTGGTGGACATCGGCCTCCCACCACCCGACGGCGGGTGGCCGCTGCTCGTCACCGATGCGTGGGCGGGTGCCCGGCTGCCCCGCCTCACGCCGACGATGCACAAGGGCGACCGGGGGCGCGTGACGGTGGTCGGTGGCGCGACGGGCATGACGGGGGCCGCGCTGCATGCCGCGCGGGCGGCGCTCGCCGCGGGCGCCGGCCTCGTGAAACTGGTCGCCGCACCCGAGACCGTCGCGGCCGCACGCACCAGCCTCCCCGACGTCCTGACGATCGAATCAGCGCTGGGCGGGAATCCGGGCGGAGAGCTGGAGCCCGCGGTGGGCGAGGCGCTCGAGTGGGCCGACGCGCTCGTCGTGGGGCCCGGGTTGGGCCGGGAGCCCGTGCGCGGGGAATTCCTGAAGGCGGTGCTCGCGCGACGCGCGGTCCCCACCGTCATCGACGCCGACGCGCTCGTGCTGTTCGCGGGCGAGGCGGGCCGGCCGATGGTCTTCACTCCGCATCTCGGCGAATTCCGCGCGCTGTTCGGCGATCAGCTCGCCGATGCCGCCACCAACGACCGCTGGGGGGCCGCCGCGAAGGCGGCGCAGAAGGTGCGCGGCACCGTGCTCCTGAAGGGCGTCCCCACCGTGATCGCGGACCTGCGCGGGCCGATCCACGTCGTGGCCAGCGGCAATCCCGGGCTCGCCACGGGCGGCTCGGGCGACTTGCTCGCGGGCTTCATCGGCGCCTTCCTCGCGCGCGGCGGCGCGCCACCCGAGGCCGCCGCGCTGGGCGCCCATGCCCTCGGCCGGGCCGCGGACCTGGGCGCGCGACAGTGGACCGCGCGGAGCCTCCGGCCCGCCGACGTGCTCGCCGCGCTGCCGGACATCTGGCGCGCGTGGGGCGACCAGAAACCCGTGGGGCCGCCGGTGATCACGCAGCTTGAGCTGCCTGAAACGGAATGAAGGCGGCGGACAGGCGGTCAGGTCAGGTGGCGGTCGGTAGAATCGCGGTTCTGCTCCTGACCGCCGCGTCACCCGTCCGCCTGACCGCCCAGTCTTTGTGGCGCCCCGAGGAACGCGTCCTCTTGAGCGACTTCTCCCGCGTGAATGCCATCGCCGCGTCGCCCGCCCTCGTGTTCGCGGCCACCACGCACGGCCTGACGATCTACGACCGCGTGGCGCGCGCCTGGCGGCCCCCGGTCACGTCGCTCGACGGGTATCCGCTCGCGCCCGTACGCGTGGCGCTCGCCGACCCGGTGGGCGACGCCGTGTGGCTCGGCACCGATCAGGGATGGGCGCACTACGACGTCGAGCTGCGGCAGTGGGAGTCGGGGCCCGCGGCGGGAGGGGTGACGGGACTCGTGATCGACGCGCGCGATCCCGCCGGCGGCGTGTTTCTCGAGGGCGCGAGGGGGTGGGCGTTCCTGCCGCGCGGAGCCTTCACGCCCATCGCCGGGCAGCCGCTGCCGCCGCCCGCTCGCCGTATCGCGCCGCTCTCTCCCCAGGCGGCGCTGAACGCCACGCCGGCGGCCGACGCATTCCGCGCGCTCTTCCTCATGGATCCCAGGCTGCGCGCGTATGCCTTCACCTGCGCCGCCCGGACCCCCGATCGCGGCGACGTGTTCTTCGGCACGAACGGCATGGGCATCGTCCGCATCGACGCGGCGACCGGCCAATGGGAGCCCCTGCGATTCGGGTTGCTCGCAGCGGCAGCGGGCAGTCTCGCTCGCGGTGACGACGGCGTGTGGGTCGCGACGCTCGCGCAGGTGGGCGAGCGGTCGGGGCTCGCGCGGGTCTCGTCCGCTCTCACCACCGACAGCGTGTTGGAAAGCTCCGGCGCGTCGGGGTTCGTGTGCCGCGCCGGCCGCAGGCTCGTCGCCAGCGGCTCGTTCCTCTGGGTGGCGTGCGAACGTGGCCTCCTGCGCATCGCCGGGGACGGACGCTCCCGCGTGTTCGACATCGGCCGCGGCCTGCCTTCGGACGACGTGCTGGCGCTCGCGCCCGCGCCGGACGGTGCCTGGGTGGGCACGAGGCTCGGCCTGGCTCGGGTCACGGACGCCGATCGGGCCGAGCCCGTCGGTGATATCGGGCGGCCGGTGTTGTCCCTGCTCGTGACGGGCGACAGCCTGTGGGTCGGCACCGTCGACGGCCTGGCGCTGCTCCTGCCGGGGGCGGACGAGCTTGGCGTTCCCGAGGATGTCGCGCGGGAGCCGTGGCTGCACACACCCATTCTCGCCATCGGTTGCGTCGGCGACCGGCTGGTCGTGGCGACTCCCGATCAACTCGCGTGGCGCAATCCGCAGAGCGGCGATTGGTCGCTCACGCATGCGCGCAGCGATCTCGGGCCGATTTCCAGTATCGCCCCGGATCCGGACGGGGCAGGGGTCTGGCTCGGTGGCCCGGGAGGGCTCGCCTTCTGGGACCTGGTGCGGGGGACGCTGCGGGTACTGTACGCTCCCAACGATGTGCCGGCGGCGGTGCGCGACCTCGTTGCCGACCAGGACTATCTCTGGGTCGCGACCGACAGCGGGGTGGTCCGCTTCGACCGCCGCACCGCGCGCGGCGGATGAGCGCGCGCGACGTGCTCGGTCCCGGCGCCGAATTTGACCGGCTGCGCGCCATCTTCGCGAGACTCGGCAAAGATGCCCGGAATCTTGGTGACGACTGCGCGCTCCTGCGCCTCGGCGGGACCACGCTGGCGGCGAGTGTGGATGCGAGCCTCGAAGGCGTCCACTTCCGGACCGACTGGCTGTCGTTCGAGGAGATCGGCTGGCGCGCGGCGGCGGGGGCGTTGTCGGACCTGGCGGCAGTCGGGGCGAAGCCCGTTGGGGTGCTGGTAGCGCTGGGCATGCCCGGCGGCCAACGAGAACCCGGCGTCGAGATCATGGGCGGGGTCGCGAGGGCGGCGAGGAGCGTCGGGGCCAAGGTCCTGGGCGGGGATCTGCTGCGCTCCGAGCGGTACCTCATTGATGTCACGGTGCTCGGCACCGTCGACCGCCCCGTACGGCGGAACGGCGCCCGGCCGGGCGACGGCCTGTGGGTGACCGGGACGCTGGGCGGGTCCGGGCTCGCGCTCCAGCAGCTTCGCGCCGGCGCGCCGCCGACCGGCGCGCTGCGGGCGCGGTTCGCGCGGCCGGAGCCCCGGATCGCGGCGGGGCGGTGGCTCGCGCGGCGCGGCGCGCACGCCATGATCGATGTGTCGGATGGGTTGGCCCAGGACGCGGGCCACCTCGCGGCCGCGTCGGGAGTGATGATCGACATCGAGCTCGAGCATGTTCCCTGCTGGCCGGGAGTCGCCCCCGGCGCGGCTGCAGCGAGCGGTGAGGAATTCGAGCTGCTTGCCGCGCTGCCATCGCGCTTCGACCGCCGTTCGGCGACGGCATTCACGCGCGCCACGGGTCTTCCGCTCACGCGCATCGGACAATGCGGTCGCGGATCGGCGGGCGTGCGCGTGACGCGGGGCGGCACCCCCGTCGCCACGCCGCCCGGATTCGACCACTTCGCCTCCCCGTGATCCGCACCCTGTGGTGGCTGCTGTACGTCCTCCCGTCCACGTTCTTGCATGCGATGGGCGCGATCCTGGCGGCCTTGTTGGGCGTCAAGCGGCGGCCGGGCGGGGTCTACGATTGGGCCACCGTGGACTGGTCGCGCCGGATGCTGGCCGTGGCCGGCACCCCCGTGCACGCGACCGGCCTCGAGCGCATTCCGCGGGATGTACCGGTCGTGTATGCGTCGAATCACACCTCCATGTTCGACATCTGGGCGCTTGCCGCGACCCTGCCCGGGTCCGTCCGCTTCGTAGCGAAGCAGGAGTTGGGCCGGATTCCGATCCTGGGTCTCGCGATGCAGCGCGCCGGGCACGTTCTCATCGACCGATTCAACCGCGCGCGGGCCTTCGAGGCCTACGATCAGGCCGCTGCAACCATCCGGAGCGGCATCTCGGCGATCGTCTTCCCGGAAGGGACCCGCAGCCGGACCGGCGAGCTGCTCCCGTTCAAGACGGCCCCCTTCGGGCTCGCCATCACCGCCCAGGTGCCCATCGTGCCGGTGTACGTCCATGGCACCTACCAGATCTTGCCGAAGGGATCCATCCGGCTCCGGCCCAAACCCATTCAGATCGCGATCGGTGAGCCCATTCCGACCGCCGGGATGGCCCTGACCGAGCGGGACGCCCTCGGGGCGCGGGTGCGCGCCGCCATCCTCGATCTGAAGGCGCGCGTTGACGCCGCCGCCGCATCCCCTTAGGGTAGGGCGCGCCCATGAGCACAATCATCTCGGTCCACGCCCGCGAAATCCTCGACAGTCGAGGGAATCCCACCGTCGAAGCCGACGTCACGCTCGCGAGCGGGGCGACGGGGCGGGCCGCCGTTCCCAGCGGCGCGTCCACCGGTGAAAACGAGGCCGTCGAGCTGCGCGACGGGGATAACCAGCGCTTCGGCGGCAAAGGCGTCCTCGAGGCCGTGAAGAACGTCAACGAGATCATCGCGCCCCGGCTCGAAGGCATGGCGGCCGAGGACCAGATCACGGTCGACTTCGCGATGCTCGAGCTCGACGGCACGCCCAACAAGGGCCACCTCGGCGCCAACGCGATCCTCGCGGTGTCGCTCGCCGTCGCGCGCGCGGCCGCCGAGGACGCCGCGCTCCCGCTGTACCGCTACCTGGGCGGTCCCGTGAGCCACGTGCTCCCCGTGCCGATGATGAACATCCTGAACGGCGGCGCGCACGCGACCAACAACATCGATGTTCAGGAGTTCATGATCGTCCCGATCGGCGCCGAGACGTTTCCCGAGGCGCTGCGCACGGGCGTCGAGGTCTTCCACGCGCTCAAGAAGGTGCTCACCAAGCGGGGCCTTTCGGCCGCGGTCGGCGACGAGGGCGGCTTCGCGCCGAATCTGCCGAACGACGAAGCCGCGCTCGATGCCGTCATGGCTGCCATCGAAGGGGCCGGGTATGAGGCGGGCAAGCACGTGGCCATCGCGCTCGATCCGGCGGCGTCGGAGCTGTACCAGGATGACTGCTATGTCTTCAAGAAGAGCGGCGGCGCCCGCCGCTCGGCCGACGAGATGATCGCCCTGTACCAGTCGTGGATCGATCGCTACCCCATCGTCTCGATCGAGGACGGGCTCGCCGAGAACGACTGGGCCGGATGGGCCAGGCTGACCGAGGCGCTCGGGGCCCGCATCCAGCTCGTGGGCGACGACATCTTCTGCACGAACGCCGACCTGCTGGCGCGCGGCATCGAGCAGGGGGTCGCAAACGCGATTCTCATCAAGGTGAATCAGATCGGGACGCTCACCGAGACGCTCGAGTGCATCGAGCGGGCGCGCTCGCACGGGTACGGCGCCGTCATCTCGCACCGCTCGGGCGAGACGGAAGACACGTTCATTGCCGACCTGGCGGTGGCCACCGGCGTGGGGCAGATCAAGACCGGCAGCGCCTCCCGCACCGACCGCGTGGCGAAGTACAACCAGCTGCTGCGGATCACCGAAGAGCTGGGCGACGTGGCCTACTATCCCGGCAGGGACCTCTACGGCCTGTGAAGCCGGCGCGGCTGGCCGCTCTGGGCGGCGGGATCGTGCTCGGCTGGGTGGCCGTCTTCGGCGGCGAATACAGCACCTTCGACTGGCTCACCCTGCGTCGCCAGCTCGCCACCGAGCGGGCCGAGGTGGCGCAGCTGCATATGGCCCTGGATTCCCTGGCCCGGCTGGCCCACGCGCTCGAGAGGGATTCGGCGACCCAGGAACGCGCCGCGCGGGAACAGTTTGGCATGATCCGTAACGGGGAGCTGCTCTACCGCATCGTCCAGCGAGACTCCACGCCTTAACGTCCTCCCGGGCTTCGCGTCAGCATTCCGCACCGTCACCACGTATGATCTGCGATGAACCACGCGGCCCGCTGGTCTCGCATTCTCGAGCACGATGGGAGATACCGATGAAACGCATGGCAGTGCTGTTACTCCTGGCGGTGGCGCCCGCGCTCACCGCCCAGGTTCCCCGGGACACGGCGGGCAGGAAGGCGCGACGCGAGGAGTTCCAGCGCCGCATGGAAGCGACGGTCAAGAAGGATCTGAATCTCACGGACGATCAGGCGGCGAAGCTGCACGCCACCCAGGAGAAGTTCCTGGGCCAGCGCCGCGACCTGATGCAACGCAGCCGGGACATCGGCGAAGCGCTGCGCGGCCAGCTGCAGCCCGGCATCGCGGCGAATCCGGACAGCGTGAAGAAGCTGCTCGACCTGCGCCAGCAGCTGTGGAGCTCGCGCGCGCAGCTCGCGCGAGACATGGACCGCGAGCTGGCCACCTACCTGACGCCGGTGCAGCGGGCGCGCATCGAGCTGCTGCATGAGCGGATGATGGCGCGCGGCCGGGGGATGATGCGTGGCGGGCGCCACGGTGGTCCGGGTGGCTCCCCGGGGAGGGACGGCCCGGATGGGCCGCGCGGTCGCGACTGGTCGGACCACGATCACGGCGGCATGGAGCCCACCGACTGACCTTCATTCAAATCCGGGTTGCATTGAACGGGCGGCGCGGTGGCGCCGCCCGCGGTTTTTTGCGACCTTGTGGCGATCATGCGCACCTTGGCGGCCACGCTCTTCACCCTGTCGCTCGCGGCATGGCACCTCGCCGCGCAGGACTCCCTGCCGCACCGCGACAGCCTCCGCACATATGCACTGCCCCCCGTCACCGTCGAGGGGAGAGCCGACGATCTGATCGGCACCGCCGCGACCGCCTCCGAGGGGCGCGTCGGCGCCGCCGACCTCCAGCTGCGGCCGCTCGCGCGCGAAGGAGAGCTGCAGGAAACCATCCCCGGCATGATCGTCACCCAGCACTCGGGGGACGGGAAAGCGAACCAGTACTTCGTGCGCGGGTTCAATCTCGACCACGGCACCGACTTCCAGACGAGCATCGAGGGCATGCCGTTGAACATGCCCACTCACGCGCATGGGCAGGGTTACACCGACCTCAACATGCTTATCCCCGAGCTGGTCTCCTACATCGACTACCGGCTGGGCGTCTACTACGCGGAGGTCGGCGATTTCGGCAGCGCGGGGGCGGCGGAGTATCACCTCGCGCGCGCGCTCGATCGACCGTTCGTGACGGCCACGGGCGGCGAGCACGCGATGGCGCGGGTGGCGGCTGGGGCTTCTGCTCGTCTGGGCAGCGGTCACGCCTTGTTCGGCGGCGAGCTGAAGGGCTACGACGGACCCTGGGACGTGGCGGAGCAGCTGCGCAAGGCGAGCGGTCTCGTGAGCTATTCGTTCAACGGGGGCGAGTCCCAGTACTACGTCGTGGCGATGGCCTATCACAATCAATGGAACGCGACCGATCAGATCCCGCTCCGCGCCGTCGAGGACGGGCAGATCACCCGCTTCGGCCAGATCGATCCTACGGACGGCGGCAACACCAGCCGGTACAGTCTGGCCGCCTCATGGCGCCGCGCGGGCGCCGAGCGCGCGGACGAGGTGCGGTTGTTCGCGATTCAGTCCTCGTTGAGCCTGTTCTCGAACTTCGAGTATCGGTTGAACGACACAACGCAGGGCGACCAGTTCAATCAGCGGGAGCATCGCGTCGTGCTCGGCGGGCAGGCGACGCGCACGCAGCAGCTCGGCCGCGTCGGCGGGCCGCACGTCCTTACGGGCGGCATCCAGGGGCGGTACGACATCGTGAGCCCGGTCGGACTCTATCGCACCGCCGCGCGCACGAGGATCGGTACGGTGCGCGAGGACGATGTGCGGGAGTTGGGGACGGGTGTCTTCGTCGAGGCCCGCTCGCGGTGGACGCCGTGGCTCAGGTCCGAGGTCGGCCTCCGTGGGGACGCCTACTGGTTCGACGTGGCGAGCGACGACCCGGTGAACTCGGGCAGCCGCAAGGCCACGATCGTGAGCCCCAAAGCCTCGCTCATGATCGCGCCGTCGGCCAAGGCCGAGTTCTATTTGAGCGGTGGCCTCGGTTTCCACAGCAACGATGCGCGCGGCACGACCATCACAGTCGATCCTGCGACGGGCGAGCCCGCGCAACGGGTCGATCCGCTCGTCCGTTCGAGCGGTGGCGAACTGGGCGTGCGCGCGTCGCTCGCCCGCGGGTGGCGGTCCACGCTGTCGTTGTGGGCCCTGCGTCTCGAGAGCGAGTTGTTGTTCGTGGGCGACGGGGGCACGACGGAGCCTGCGGCGGCGAGCCGGCGTCGCGGGGTCACGTGGGCCAATTTCTACCGGCCCACGGCGCACCTGGCGTTCGACGCCGACATCTCGTTCGCGCACGCGCGGTTCAGCGGCGTGCCGGCGGACCAGGAGCACATTCCGGGCGCGCTCGAGAACGTCGTGGCCGCCGGCATCACCTGGACCTCACTCGGCCGGGGCCCCTACGCCTCCGTGCGGCTGCGGCATTTCGGGGCGTACCCGCTCATCGAGGACAACAGCGTGCGCGCGACCCCCACGAATCTCATCAATGCCGAGGTCGGCTTCGCGCGGACGGGGTTGCGGGTTCAGCTGTCGGTGCTGAATCTGTTCGACGAAGTGGCGAACGACATCGAGTACTACTACACGTCGCGTCTGGCCGGCGAGCCGGCCGGCGGCGTGGACGACATCCACTTTCACCCGGTCGAGCCGCGGCAGGTGCGCTTGTCGATTGCCTGGGAGCCGTGACTGCCGTCCCGGCGCGGAGGATGATAGTTTCAGGCGCACGGCAGGGTAGCTCAGAGGTAGAGCAAGCGGCTCATAATCGCTAGGTCGTGGGTTCGAGTCCCACCCCTGCTATTCGCACGGCGCAACCGCTGGCGGCGCCGGCTCTTCTACGTAGTATTGCGGCTCGTGATCCCCCGCGATTGCTGGCCGCGCTTCCGCTCTCCCACCGCGACTCGCGTCGCGATCGCGGGCGTCTATGCGCTCGTGCTGCTCCTCACGGTCATCGAAGTGGCGCGCTCGGTCGCGCGCGGCGACCGGCTCGACTACAGCTACTATCCGCAGCTCGGTGAAGCCGTGCTCGCGGGGACCGACCCCTACACGCTGCCGTTCACCTCGTGGCCGCCCGGCTTCCTGCTGCTCGGCGTGGCGATCGCCCTCGCGTCACGTATGTCTGCGATTGCGACCCTCGCCGTCTGGCAGCTCGGGAGCGTGCTCGCGGCGTGGGGGACGCTCAAGCTGCTCGCCAAATGGTTCGATCCCGAAGGGGGCCAGCCGTCATTCTGGCCCCGCTCCCCCGACCGGCTGGCATTCGTCTCCGCCCCCATCCTGGCCCCGTTCCTGCTCGCGATCCGGCCGTTCCAGGACAATGTGCTGCACGGTCAGATCAACACGCAGCTGCTGTTTCTGTCGTTGTTTGCGTTCGAGCGATTTCGGACCGGACGAGCGGTGTCCGGGGGGGTCGCACTCGCTCTGGCAGCGACGTTGAAGGCGGTGCCCGTGTTGCTGGTTGGCTATTTCGTGTACAAGCGCGCGTGGCGGGCGGTGGGTTGGACAGTCGCATTTCTCGTGCTGCTCAACGTCGTCATCCCGGTGGGGATCTTCGGCGCTGGGGCCGTCGCCCATCAGTGGCATGCCTGGCGCGCGGTTGTGGGCGCCGAGATGCTCGTGCCCGCCGCGCACCATCCCAACCAGGCGCTGCTCTCGGCAATGAAACGGTACCTGTCGATCGCGGGGACGAGTGACGACCCGATTCACGTCACGCTCGCATCGCTGTCCACCGCGGGGGTCGTGCGGCTCTTCTGGATCGTCGCGTGGCTCGGCGCGCTGGGCCTGGCGGCCGCGTTTTGGAGGAATCCGCGGGACCTGAGCGATCCGCGCTGCGCCGGCGAGGTCGCGATCTGCGTGGCCGCGATGACGCTCGTGTCTCCCATCGCCTGGATCGCGCATTTCGTCACGGTCGTCGCGCCGGCAGCGCTCGTGTGCGCGGGGCTCCGTCGGCTGCCGCGCGATAGCGCCCGGCGTCGTTACGGCTGGGTGCTGTGGTGGGCGGCTTTCGCGTGCCTCACCTTCAGTGCATCGGCATGGGTCGGCTGGACGTGGGCCGAGCGGCTCGAATCGCTGTCGGTCATCACGCTGGCGGGTCTGATCCTCGTCGGGCTGGGCGTGTCGCTCTTACCGAGGCTCGCGCCGGGCGAGCGCTAGCCGTTGACTCCGCGCCACACCACGGGCCGGATATCCTTCGAACGCTCCTCGGCGAACTTCTGCGCGGCCCCGAGGTGCTCCTCGTAGTCCTTGCGCCACGCCGCGGGCATGTTGGCGCGAAAATACGCGGCGGTCATGATTTCGCCGCGCGCCGCGGTCGCGGCACCGAAACCCGCATCCGTCACATCGCCCAGGAAGCAGGTCGAGCTGCCGGTGTCCATCACGTTCACCACCCGGCATTCGAAGTGCGCGTAGCACTCGTCCAGCACGGGCGCGCCAAGGCGCCCCGTGTGGTGCGGCACGGCCGCGAGCTTGTCGCGGGTGCGGCCGCTCACGAAGCCGAGCCGGTGGATCACGTCGAACTGGTCCTGGCGCAACAGGTGCATCACGAACCGGCCCGACTCGAAAATCATGTCGTGGCTCAGGTTGAACTTGTGCACGAACACGGAGAGCCGGGGGATCGTAGGGACGATCGACGCGCGCACGGCGCTGTCGGAGATCATGCCGTTGGTGCGGCCGGCCCGTTCGCTCGTGATCGCGACGACGGGGGAGGTGAAGCTGCGGATCAACTGGTATAGCTCGTCCGGACCCAGGGGCGTGCGCGGCACCCCCCACGATACCGCGGCATTCGAAGCGCGGGCAAGGTGCCGCGTGAGTATGATTCAGTCATGACCGCTGGCCTGGTCGACCGGTTTCGCGAGCACGTCGCGCGGGCACGGCTCTTACCCGAGCCGGGCACGGCGCTCGTGGCCGTGTCGGGAGGGCCAGACTCGGTCGCCCTGCTCGATCTGCTGGACCACGTGGCGCTCGAGCTCGGTCTGACGCTGGTCGTGGCGCATGCGGACCATGGCATGCAGGCCGACAGCCGGACGGTCGGACAAGCGGTGAGGGACCTGGCCGCGCGGTTTGTGCTGCCGTTCGAATCGGTCGAGCTGCGCCTGGGCCCGGGGGCGTCGGAGACCGTCGCGCGACGGGCCCGCTACCGCTGGTTGCGCGAGGTCCAACGGACCCGTGGCGCTCGCTACCTCGTCACCGCGCATCAACGCGACGATCAGGTCGAGACGATTCTCTGGCGCGCCTTGAAGGGCAGCGGCATGGCCGGCCTCGCCGGGATTCCGGCGCGCGGTCAGGGAGGGCTGGTGCGTCCCCTCTTGCCGTTCTCCAAGACCGAGCTGGTGGCCTACGCGGCCGCCCGCGACCTCCCCGTGCACGACGACCCTGCGAACCGTGATCCACGACACGCGCGGTCGTGGCTCCGCGCCGTTCTGCTGCCCCAGCTCATGGAACGATTCGGCGAAACGGTCGGGCGCGACCTGCTCCGGCTCGGCCGCCACGCGCGCGCGGACCGGCGCGGGTGGGACCGGGTCCTGCAACTCCTGCCCGAGTTAGCACTTCGGGTCACAAGCAACGGGGTCGACGTTGCTCGTGGACCCCTCGTGGGCTATGATCCGGCAGTGAGCCGCGCGTTGCTCGCCGCCGCGGCGCGGCAGGCGGGACTGGTGCTGGGGCCGGAAAAAGCACGACGGGTTCTGGGGCTCGGGGCTGGGGGTTCGGGTAGGCGGGTGGAGCTGGGAGCGGGATGGGTGGCGGAAGCCGAGTTCGACCGGCTGCGCATCCATCGTCCGCGGGAAGTCGCTCCGCAGCTGCTGGCCGAGCCGGGCGAGCGCGGCGAAGCGGTGTTCGGCGAGTTCGTGGTTCGCTGGGAAGCGGCGGCGGTCCCGGAGCAGGCGGCGCTCGAGCGCACGGGGTGGTCGACGTGGATTGGCGGGGACGAGGCGAGCTGGGAGCTTCGCACGCCGCGCGCTGGCGACCGGATGGTGCCGCTTGGCGGTGTCGGGAATCGGACGGTTCGTCGGCTCCTGATGGAAGCGCGCGTGCCGCGCGGGGCGCGGCAGAGTTATCCCGTGATCGCGCGCGGCGAGACGATCCTGTGGGTGCCCGGGGTGTGCCGGAGCGCGGCGGACCTGCCGGTGCCAGGAACTCAGGGGTTGCGGCTGGATGTTATCGAGCACGGACGTCCTGCGGCGGACGGGCGGCAGGAATCTCGCCCGGGTGGTGTATGATGAGGCGGCCATCGCGGCGCGGGTCGCGTCCCTTGGCCGCGAGATTGCGGCGGCGTATCCCGAAGGCGATCTCCTCGTGCTGGGCCTCCTGAAGGGCAGCTTCATCTTCCTCAGCGACCTGGTACGGCGCATCGAGCGGCCCCTGCAGGTCGATTTCCTGGCCGCGGCGAGCTACGGGGCCGGCCGGGAGGCGAGCGGGTCGGTTCGTCTGGTGTACGATCCTGAGACCGCGCTCGAGGGGAAGCACATCCTCCTCGTCGAGGACATCATCGAGACGGGGAACACGATCAACAGGCTGGTGACGCTGTTACGCGAACGCCGGCCGCGGAGTCTGAACATCTGCGCATTGTTGCATAAGCACGTGGCGGAGCACCTGGAGGTCGAGGCGGCGTTCGTCGGGTTCGACGCCCCGCGGAATTTTCTCGTGGGGTACGGCCTGGACCACGCCGAGGACTTTCGGCACCTCCCTTATATCGCGAGCCTGACCTAGATGGCCAATCGTTCTCCTGCGCCGCGCGATTTCAACTGGGGCCGCACGCTTCGGACGCTCTCCTTCTGGGCGCTCCTGATCGTGGGGTCCATCGCGCTCGTGCAGTTCGCGTCCAGCCGCCGGCAGGACGCTGTGGACCTGTCGTACTCGGAGTTCATCGAACAGCTCGACCAGGCGAATATCACCTCCGTCGAGATCACCGAGCGCCAGCAGCTGCGGGGCGACTTCAAGAGTCCCGTCACCGTCGGGCACCGCACCGCCGAGCATTTCACGACGCTGTTGCCGTTCGAGTCGAGCGACGCGTGGGTGACTGCGCTGCGCCAGAAGAACGTGAGCGTCCGCGCCAAGGAAGAGAAGCAGTCCTTCGGCGTCTTCCTGTTCTCGTTCCTGCCGTACCTCTTCATTCTCGGCCTGATCATCTTCATGCTGCGCCAGATGCAGCAGGGCGGCAATCGCGCGTTCGCGTTCGGCAAGTCGAAAGCGAAACTGCTCTCGGGCGACACGCCCAAGGTGACCTTTGCCGACGTGGCGGGGTGCGACGAGGCCAAGCAGGAGCTCGAGGAGATCATCGATTTCCTGAAGGACCCGCAGAAATTCCAGCGGCTGGGCGGCCGGCTCCCCAAGGGCGCGCTGCTCATCGGGCCGCCGGGCACCGGCAAGACGTTGCTCGCGAAGGCGGTGGCGGGCGAGGCGGGACGACCCTTCTTCTCGATGTCGGGGTCGGACTTCGTCGAGATGTTCGTGGGCGTAGGCGCCTCGCGCGTGCGCGACCTGTTCGAGCAGGGCAAGACGCACGCACCCTGCATCATCTTCATCGATGAGATCGACGCGGTGGGCCGCCATCGCGGCGCCGGCCTGGGCGGCGGGCATGACGAGCGCGAGCAGACATTGAATCAGCTGCTGGTCGAGATGGACGGCTTCGAATCGAACGACGGCGTGATCCTGCTCGCCGCCACGAACCGGCCGGACATCCTGGACCCTGCCTTGCTCCGTCCGGGACGCTTCGACCGCCAGATCGTGGTCGACATGCCGGACGTGAAGGGCCGGGAGCAGATCATCCGCGTGCACACGCGCAAGATTCCGCTCGCGGCCAACGTGAACCTCGAGCGGATCGCCAAGGGGACGCCCGGCCTCTCGGGTGCCGAGCTGTCCAACATCGTGAACGAGGCGGCGCTGCTCGCCGCCCGGCGCAACAAGCCCGCCGTGGACGACGCGGACTTGGAAGACGCGAAGGACAAGGTCATGCTCGGCCTCGAGCGGAAGAGCATGGTCTTGTCGGAAGAGGAGCGGAAGCTCACGGCCTATCACGAGGCCGGCCACGCGCTCGTGAGCCTCAAGATTCCGGGACTCGATCCACTGCATAAAGTGACGATCGTGCCGCGCGGCCGCGCGCTGGGTCTCACCTTCTCGCTGCCCGAGGAGGACCGCCACAACTACACCAAGGCCTACATCCTTGGCCGGCTCGCCATGGCGTACGGCGGCCGGGTGGCCGAGGAGATCGTGTTCGGGGCCGACAAGGTCACGACCGGGGCCGCGCAGGACATCCAGCAGGCGACGGAGATGGCGCGCCGCATGGTCACGCAGTTCGGCATGAGCGACGTTGTGGGCCCGATCGCCGTGGGCGACCGCGAGGCCGAGATCTTCCTCGGGCGCGAAGTGGTGCAGCGCCGCGAGATCTCGGAGCGCACCGCCGAGCTGGTCGACACCGAGCTGAAGCGGGTGTTGGGAGAAGCCTTCGAGCGCGCGCGGCATATCCTGCTGGAGCATCGCGCAATTCTCGATCGTCTGGCTGCTGCGCTGCTCGAGCGGGAAACACTCGATCGGGACGAAATCGAGCTCGTAGCGGCGGGCAAGCCGTTGCCGCCGATGCCACCCGCGGCGGCGCCGACCGGCAGCGTGCCGCCGAAGCAGCCCACTCCTACGCCGGCGCCCACGCCGAGACCTGTGTTGGGGACCCCACCGCCGGAGCCGGCTGGGGCGTAGTCTTCAGCGCAGCTCAGGGAGCGATCGACACTCCCACGAGCCAGAACGGGTCTCGGTAGGATTCCCCGTTCGCGTACGACAGGTATTCCTCGAACTCCACTCGCAGCGCGAGGCGTGGCGCGAAGCCAATATGGGCGCCACCGCCTAGCACTCCGCCGAATCCACTATTCCCGCCGCGCCCGGTATGTGACACGACAGCCGGGCCGCCCGTGAGATACCACCACGTCTTGCCGGTGTGAGCGAGCCCGAACAACAGTCGCACATTGGCCGCAGTGATATCATCGGCTTCCGTACTCGTCGAATATTCGACGGCACCTTCTACGGCGATGCGTCTGCTCACCCAGGCGGTCACTCGGCCGCCGCCGGCGAACACGCTATGAGTGGGTGGCTGGGTGGCAGGACATGGTGGAAGTGATGGATCGTGGCCAAAGCATCCGCCGCTCGGTTGGAAAAGGTCGCCCGGGATGTAGAGCCCGCCGCTGAGGGTGATCTCCCATTTGCCGGGTGCCTGAGCAACGCATGGTGCGCCGGATAGGCCCAGGACAAGCAAGGTCGCGAGTGACCTATGCAGAGTCGATAGTGGACGAGTAGGTCTCGCGGATCTCATGGTCTCCTCCTGACAGCTGAATGCAGGCAACGTGGCATGCGGGGTCGATGACGCGTGCCACTTCCACAAAATATCTAGCACGGTCCTCAAACTTGTCCAAGTACCTCGGTCACCGTGATACCCGGATATGGCATTTGTGAAACGAACGCGTCTTACCCTAGACGCACACAACGACCCACTTCTTGAGTTGGAGCGCCATCGCTCGTACGCTGAACACATCCAAGGGGTCACGTCATGTCGAAACAACAAGGCTATGTCATACTAGGAATCTTGGTTGCGATCGGGTGTGTCAGCACCTACTCATGCGACTCGCCGTCAACGCCGACTTTGAGCTTGGATCTAGTGAACAAGGCGAGCCATGTCCCGACGATCGAGAGGGACATGCCATGGCGCGATATGAGCGATTCTGTTCTTGAAGCAAAGATCCAGGAGGCGGGCGGAAGTGTGTTCATTGGATTCAAAGACTCGAGCGCCGCAGCTGGCGTGAACGAACGGGGCGTGACGCTAGCGAGTGCATCATCTGTAGCCAATGCGAAAGAACGCCTACGACAGCTTGGTGTTACGGTTCGCTTCGAATACGAACATGTGCCAGCCGTAGCAGCTCACATGGCACCGTCATCACTGCCGCTGATACGCCATGATCCACTCGTTGAGTACGTCGAGCCGATCTTCCCAGGGAGGTTCGCGTCGCAAGACACTACGTGGAATGTGAGGCAAGTTTCGGCTCCTGTGGCATGGGCCTACTCGACAGGGAGCGGAGCCAAATTACTCATCATCGATAGCGGGGTTGACTCGACTCAAGCCGATCTCGCTGGTGTCCACATGCACAGCTGCGTTGGGGGCAACGGCGTTGATACTTACAACCACGGCACCCGTGTCGCGAACATAGCAGCTGCTTTGGATAATTCGAGCGGCATCATAGGCGTGGCTCCCGGAGTGAACCTTTATTCCGCAAAAATCGACTCGGTGACTGGCGTTCCGGGCTTGCACGCGGCTGCATGCGCCGTTGAGTATGGGATATCTGTGGGCGTAAACGCGATGAACATTAGCGCGGGTTGGTCCCAACCCTACCAGACGCTTACAGATGACATCAACGATGCTTACAATAACCACGGGATCGTGGTTGTTGTCTCAGCTGGTGATGAGACCGACGTCGTGTACCCGGCAACGCTGGGCACTGTTATAGCAGTATCGGGGGTTGATAGCCTAAACAACTTCGCAGGTTCCGCATCGGCGCACGGAGCGGCTGTCGAACTAGCGGCTCCGGGATGGCACGTGCCGTCCATATGCCTCTCGGGCAGCGTTTGCCTCGGCAATGGTACCTCGTACGCAGCCCCTGCAGTTGCCGCCGCAGCAGCACTCCTCAAATCGTATAATTCATCTTGGTCAAACGTTGACATTCGAAACCGTTTGGCGGCCGGAGCGAAGCGAATGAGTTGTCCTGGGCAGGGTGGCTATGACAACTACTATGGCTGGGGGATTCTTGACGTTCCGCATGCGATCAGCTTGCCGCTAGACGCATGCGCAGAAGGTCCGAGCGACATCGGGACAGCGGGTACGTATGAATGGAGGGCATGGCCGAAGGCAGGGACGGGCAGCTACTCCTATCAGTGGGCCTACAAGAACGCGGGTTCGTCAACCTGGAACTCCCTCGGTACAAGTATTTCTCAGACGAGATACGTCGACACATCCAATTCGAGCTTCACCATACGAGTAAAGGTCGTGTCCGGGTCGGATACAGTTACCGACTCGGTGAGTGTTGGCATCAATCCCGTCACGAACCTAGATCTGAGCGGGCCAACTTGGGTTCATGGGAATCAAGTGTGCCATTGGACTGCTACACCTACCGGCGGGACACCACCCTACGTCTATAACTGGCAAAGCGGTGCTGCCGTCGATACTACGAGCGGAGCAGATACCTACGGAGTCTACGTGCTTGATCACATGTGGGTGGATGTTTCGGTAACTGCGGCTAATGGGGCCGAGGCGTCTTCCTCTGTAGAGGTGTACGTCGAAGACGGCGCGCCGGGCTGTTAGTAACGAATCACGGGGCTAGGCACCAACTACATATCCTGCCACACGCAGGGCGGTCTCCAGAACCCACTCCCAGCCGAGCCGCTCGGCGAAGACTTGATGTGGGGCGCGGAGATACCTCGTGACATATCGACTGGCGGTGCGAAGTGTTAAACGATTTTCCCTGCCGCCATTGCTTCCAAGCGATTGCGCGTAACGACAGAGTCGACCAAGAGCACGCCAATCGCGCGCATTGTAGCGCCCATACTGACGGAATAAGCGGCTATAGGTCGGCGCGCTCGGACCGTCGGGCGTCGGAGCGTCTGAGATTGCCGACCGAAACTGGTTCGCGAGTGGCTCGCACAGCTCCGGCATGCCGAGGCGTCGCGCGATCCACGCCGCGAGCGTTGCGGGGGCAGGCACAGACCGCCGCCGCACCGCGCTCACGATCGGCCCCACGTCCTCAGCGCGGCCCGAGAATGCCACGCATGTCACAACGACAAGGCGATCGCGTCCGGGCTGCTAGAAGTGGCGTACGCCGGAACCTGCGGAGCTTATTATACAGTGAATAGGCCAAGCGCGGAGCACTTCGCGCACGGAGGTTCAATGAAACGCATGGTCATGGCAGAAGCGATGTTGATGGCCACATCGTGTAGCGGCAAGCCGACAATACCAACGGTCTACGTATGAATGCGATCGGCAAAGCTGTCGCGGCACTTGCAATCACGTTCGCGAGCGTAGCGGACGCACAAGTTAGGATCGAAATCGCGCCGACGTTTGGCGGCTATTTCCCCACTCGCGCGCTCCCCGCATCAACGGAGTTTTGGGGCTGCAGTTCCGATTGTATGCCACTTCCTCCGCATGACTTGAGGCAGGTACGAACGGGCGCGGCTGGTGGACGGGTCGCGGTTTGGCTCAACCACCGCAGCGCAGTGGAAGCTTCGTTTTGGTATGCGCCAAGCAAGGTCACAGATGATCCGGCATACGGGGACCCTGGCGCGGGTACGATCACAACGGCCGGATTGCGATACGTATTCAGGGTGGACCCGGGCTCGCACATCCTGTCTCTCCTTCTCATGGCTGGGCCGGCGTTCGTTCACCGATCGGGAGATGCGTGGGCTGGCATCGCTGGGACCACGTCTCCGGCTCTTGGGCTCGGACTTGGCATCGACGCGTTTTCGGCCTCCCGGATCGGGCTTCGGGGCGAGGTGAGCGATTATCTGTACAACCTCGAGCTCTCCGGCGATAGCAAGGCCGGCGCTTGGAGCTACTCGGACGCGAGTGCGTTCCAACAAGATCTGATGATTTCGCTTGCCCTTTCCTTCAGGCCGTAAGGAGGTAGGGGGAAGTCATGCTATTGATTGTTCTCATGGTGTTCGTGCTCGCTGGCCCGAACGTAGCGCATGGGCAACTCAAGATCGAAATGGGTGCCGCGATGGGGAGAATCTTGGTCTCAATCGACTGCAACATGCCCGTACGTATCCGCTCGCCCAGTGGACATCAATGCCTTCGCCATTGGAGATCGCGTAATCATGGAGTCGTGCACTGATTGCGGCATTGGTCTTTCGAAGCCTCCGAATTGGCCTGTTCTCTCTATCCAGCTCGACAAATAACAGGTAGGCGACAAATGAGACTGCTTGGCCTCGCCCTTTTCTTGTCGCTCGCTTTCTTCGGCTGCCGTCTGCCGGATGACCAGTTCCGCATTCAAGGAACTGTCCTCTCCGATGAGGGTTGTTGGCGCGTGGTTGCCACCGACGGTACTTCCTATGAGCCGACGAACCTCTCAGCGCCCTACCAGGTCAACGGCCTCAAGGTCTCAGCGACTCTTACGCCCTCCACTGCCGGCAGCTTTTGCATGGCTGGCAAGATGGTGGACATCGTGGAGATTGAGAAACGGTAGGGCACGGGCACCATGAAGAAATTCCCCGTGCAACATGGTTTGACAGAGGACGCCGCCGATATGGCCGTCTTCGAGGCGCGCGTCCGCGAGCCCGCCTTGCCATTTGAGGACGTGTTGAAGGACCTCAAGCGTCGTGGGGAGCTATAGGTCCCTGATCTAGCTGGTAATTCCTTGCGACCATCGCTGTTTCGGTGGCGTGAGTCTTTTCTGCCGCTAGGCTGAGGGTCGCTCCAAGCCGCGCCTCCGGTCTACATTTCCCGCTGTCCGATGACCAACGCCGCCGATCTCTCCAAGCTGCGCATCGATCGCGACCAGCCGCCGCCGGCGGTGAGGCGCGCGCTCATGCGCGTGATCTGGTTTGCCGGGGCGGCGATCGTCATCATCGCCGGGCTCGTGATATGGATGAAACGCGGTTCCGCGGTGCCGGTGAAAGTCGTAACAGCGTCGGTGGCGGCCGGTGATGCAGGGGGTGGAGGAGGTGGAGGTGCGGTAGGTGTGGTGGCGAATGGGTACGTCGTGGCCCGCACGAAGGCCGCGGTGTCCGCGAAGATCGCGGGCCGGCTCGCCTCCCTCGGAGTGAGCGAAGGGTCGCAGGTACGCGAAGGCGAAGTGATCGCCCGGCTCGAGAACTCGGACTATCAGGCAGCGGTCGGCGAAGCCGAAGCGCAGCTCGCCACCGCCCGCGCCACCCTCGTCGAGGCTCAGGCCGACCGCGACCAGCTGCAGCGCGAGCTCGACCGGGTGCGTGACATTCAGTCCAAGAGCCCGAACCTCGTGTCGCAGCAGGAAGTGGATGTTGCCGACAGCCGCGCCAGGCAAGGGGCCGCCCGCGTCGAGGCCCAGACCGCGCGGGTGGAGGCGGCGAGCGCGGGACTCCGCATGGCCCGCGCCAATCTCGACAACACCGTCATCCGTGCCCCGTTTTCGGGGACCGTACTCCGGAAAGAAGCCGAGGTCGGCGAGGTCGTGGCGCCCTCCGTGGGTGGTGGGCTCACGCGGGGTGCCGTAGTCACCATGGCCGACCTCTCCACGCTCGAAGTCGAAGTGGATGTGAACGAGGCCTACATCTCGCGCGTGTACGGTGGCCAGAAGGCGCGGATCATCCTCGATGCATACGGCGACACCGCGTTCCATGGCGCGGTGCGTCAGGTGGTCCCTACGGCAGACCGCCAACGCGCTACCGTGCAGGTCAAGGTCGCGATCCAGGATCACGATCCCCGCATCCTCCCCGAGATGGGCGCCAAGGTCGAGTTTCTCGACTCGGTGCCGAAGGGGGACGCCAGCGCAAGCGCTCCACGCCGCATCACGGTGCCCGCGGCGGCGGTGCGGTCGGAAAACGGCCAGTCGGTCGTGTGGATCGTGCGCAACGATCGCCTCGAGCGGCGCAACGTTGACGCGGGTCCGGTCAGTGGTAACTTGCGCGAGATTCGATCGGGGCTGGCCGGAGGCGAGCTGCTGCTCGTGGATGGCCTCGAGAGCCCGCGCGACGGCCAGCGGGTGCACGCTACGACGAGCCCTTAGTCACAACCCTTCGATTCTGGACGCTCCATGGCACTGGTCGAAATCCGCAACGTCCACAAGTCCTTTCAGCGGGACACGCAGACCGTCGAGGTCTTCGAGGGCCTGACGCTCGACTTCGCGGCGAACAGCTTCACCGCGCTGATGGGCCCCTCGGGCAGCGGCAAGTCCACCCTGTTGAACCTGATCGCCGGCCTCGACCGGCCGACGAGCGGGACGATCACGGTGGCGGGCGCGGCGGTGAGCGGCCTTTCGCCCTCGGGGCTCGCCGCGTGGCGCGCGCGGCACGTTGGATTCGTGTTCCAGTCTTACAACCTGCTGCCCGTGCTGACCGCGGCGCAGAACGTGGAGCTGCCGCTGCTCCTCACCCGGCTCTCGAAGAAGGAACGCGATGAGCGGGTGCGCATCGCGCTCGGCATTGTGGGCCTGGAAGACCGGATGCAGCACTACCCGCGGCAGCTCTCGGGCGGCCAGGAGCAGCGGGTGGCGATCGCGCGCGCGATTGTCTCCGACCCCACGCTCATTCTCCTGGACGAGCCCACCGGCCAGCTCGACAAGAAGTCCGCCGAGGAGGTGCTGACCCTGTTGCAGCGCCTGAATGCGGAGATGAAGAAGACGATCATCATGGTGACGCACGACGCCCACGCCGCCGAGCGGGCGCAGCAGGTACTGCATATCGACAAGGGAGTGCTGGCGCGGTGAAGCTCTTCCCGCTGGTGTTCGCGAACCTGCGGCGCCACAAGCTGCGGACGGTCCTCACGATCCTGGGCGTGGCGCTCGCGACGTTCCTGTTCGCGTCACTCCGCTCGGTGGTGACGACGCTGAACCAGGGCGCCGAGGTGGCGAGCGCGTCGCGCATGGTGGTGACGCATAAGACGGCGATCGTCTTTCCGTTGCCGATGAGCTACAAGGAGCGGCTCGCGACGGTCAAGGGCGTCGAGGCTGTGACGTGGGCCAACTGGTTCGGCGGGACGTACGGCGATGGCAAGACGTTCTTCGCGCAGTACGCCGTTGATCCCGACACGTGGTTCGCCATGTATCCCGAGGTCGGAGTCCCGCCCGATCAGTTCGAAGCCTTCAAGAACGAGCGGACCGCGGCGCTCGTGGGCAAGGGGCTGATGGAGGTGTTCGGATGGCATGTAGGGCAGGATGTCACGATCCGCGGGTCGATTTATCCGGGCGACTGGACGTTCACGATCCGCGGCGTGTACACGCCCACGGTGCGCGCGTTCGATGACCGCTCGTTCATGTTCCATTACGACTACCTGTACGAGCACACCGATCATCGCGCGATTCCGGGCTGGTTCGTGCTGCGCTTGAGCGATCCGTCGCTGGCGCCGCAAGTGGCGCAGACGGTGGACGACATGTTCCAGAACTCGAGCGACCCCACCAAGACCGGGACCGAGAAGGCGTTCAACCAGGGGTTCATCACGATGTGGGGCAACGTGCGCTTCCTGATGAACTCGATCGGCATGGCGGTGGTGTTCGCGATCCTCATGGTGACCGCGAACGCCATGATGATGACGGCGCGCGAGCGGACGGGAGAGGTCGCCGTGCTCAAGACGATCGGGTTCACCGATCGAACGCTCTTCGGGCTCGTGATGGGTGAGGCGAGCGTCATCACGCTCACGGGTGCGGTACTTGGCCTCGGGGGCGCGAAGCTGCTGTACGGCGGCGGGGGGGTCACGATGAACGGCATGCTGCCCGGCTTCGACGTGACGGCGGGGACGCTCGTGCTGGGCTTCGTGATTGCGGCGGTGCTCGCGCTCGCCAGCGGCATTGTCCCGGCGCTGCGGGCCGCGCGCCTGTCCATCGTCCAGGCATTGCGGCACGTCGAATGAAGATCCCCCTCGTCTATAACCTGCGCAGCATCGCGCAGCGGCCGGTGTCCACAGCGATGACCGCGCTCGGCATCACGCTCGTCGTGGCCGTGTTCGTGGCGATGCTGGCGCTCGCGGGCGGGTTCCAGGCGGCGCTCGTGAAGACGGGCTCTCCCAGCAATGTCATCGTGCTGCGGCGCGGTGCCACGAGCGAGCTGACGAGCGGCATCTCCCGTGAGGACGAGCGGGTGCTCGCCACGGATCCGCGAATCGCCACGGGCGCCGACGGCCAGCCGCTCATCTCCCCCGAGGTGGTGGTCGTCGTGAACATCCCCCGGAAGGTGGGGGAGGGGATGAACAACATCGTGGCGCGCGGCGTCAACGAAGAGGCCTACGCGGTCCGCGGCATTCACATCGTGGCGGGGAGAAAGTTCGAGTCGGGGAAGAGTGAGATCATCTTGGGCAAGAAGATCGTCCCCCGCTTTGCCCATACGGCCATCGGTGACTCGCTCCGCTTCGCCGGCCGGACGTGGCTCGTGGTCGGGCATTTCGACGCCGGCGGATCGGCGCTCGAATCGGAGATCTGGGGCGAGAACGAGCAGTTCATGCCGGTGTTCCGCGGCCAGGTCTTCCAGTCGGTGATCTTCCGGCTCAAGGACCTCGCGGCGTTCGACGAGGCCAAGCGCACCCTCGAGGGCGACCAGCGGCTCACGGTGCAGGTGGAACGGGAGTCGGTGTTCTACGCCGCGCAATCAGGCATGCTGACGCGGATCATGACGGTGCTCGCGGTGATGATCACCAGCATCATGGCGGTGGGCGCGGTATTCGGGGCGATCAACACGATGTACGCCTCGGTCTCTTCGCGCACATCCGAGATCGCGGTGCTCCTCACGCTCGGCTTCAAACCCCGCAGTATCCTCGCGTCGTTCCTCGCGGAGTCGGCGGCTATCGCGGCGCTCGGCGGCGTGGCCGGAGGCCTGCTCGCCCTGCCCATCAACGGGATCGTCACGAGCACGACCAACTGGGCGTCGTTCAGCGAGGTGGCGTTCGCGTTCCGCGTCACGCCCGGCCTGCTCCTGGGCGGGTTCGTGTTCGCGCTGGTGATGGGGTTGGTGGGCGGGTTCTTCCCCGCGTGGCGCGCGTCGCGCTTGCGGGTCGTGCAAGCGTTGAGGTAGGTGATGATGAAAGAGGCGTTGTCCACCCTTTGGAGCGCCGCCCACGTTGCGCGGCTGAAGCCGCGGCTCGGCGTCTGCCGCTGAAGCGGCCGCGCTATGCCCGTTTACGGGCAGGTGCCGAGCCGCGAGTTTACTCGCGCGTTGCCGAGCCGCACCTTTCCTCTCGCATTCAATGAAGGTCACGAAGCTCGCGTCGCACACTCCTGAAGCGGTGCGCGCCGCGCTCGCGGCCCGCGGGTGGGATGCGGGACCCGCGTGGCTCGCCGCCACCGGAGTGCAGCCCCTGCTGGTCCTCCTCGAAGAGATCACCGAATCCGAACGGGAAGGCCTCGTCCACTGGGGCGCCCGCGCGGGCGCCGACGTTCTCACTGGCCCGGGCTGGGCCCTGGTCGGCACGGCGGCGAGCCGGCTCGCGCCGCTCGCCCGCCCGGACCGGGTCCCCGAGCTTCTGGCAGGCCTCGCGCCGGAAATCGCCCGCTTTCTCAGCGGGTACGCCGAGCCGCCGCGAGAATGGGCCATCGGCGGGGGCGCCGCGCTGCGGGTCGATCGCCCGGTGCTGATCGGCGTCGTGAACGTCACGCCGGATTCGTTTTCCGACGGTGGCCGGTTCAACGCCGTAGAAGCGGCCGTGGCGCACGCCGAGCGGTTGAAGGCCGACGGCTGCGACCTGCTCGATGTGGGCGGGGAGTCCACCCGGCCCGGCGCGGTGCGCGTGGCGGAGAGCGAGGAGCGCGAGCGGGTAGTCCCCGTGATCGCCGAGCTCGTGCGCCGCGGACTCGGGCCCATCTCGGTCGACACCCGGAAGGGCGAGGTGGCGCGGGCGGCGATCGGCGCGGGCGCGGCGGTGGTGAACGACGTGTCCGGCGGAGCATTCGATCCCGCGCTGCTCGGCGTGGCCGCTCGGGCAGGGGTGGGGGTGATCCTCATGCACATGCGGGGGACGCCCGAAACGATGGATGGCCTCGCGACCTACGCGGACGTGGCGGTAGAGGTCGCGGGCGAGCTGCGGGCGGCGGCGGGCCGGGCGGAGGAGGCGGGTGTGGACCGCGAGCGCATCGTGCTCGACCCGGGGTTCGGGTTCGCCAAGACGTCCGCTCACAACTTCCGGCTGCTCGATGAACTGGCGGCGGTGGTGGGCTTGGGCTATCCTGTAGCGATCGGCCCCTCGCGCAAGCGGTTTCTCGGCGCGGCCACGGGACGACCCGTGGACGACCGCGACCGCGCCACCGCCGTGGCCTGCGCCCTCGCCTGGGAGCGGGGCGCCCGGCTGTTCCGGGTCCACGACGTGACCCTCGCCCGCGAGGCGCTCAGCGTGGCCAACGCGACGATGCACCCAACGTGAGCTTCGAGTCCTTTCGGTTCCTGATCCCGCCCCTGTGGCCGGACGTCGTCGAGATCATCCTCGTCGCGTTCGTGATTTATCGTTTCCTCCTGTTTCTCGTCGGCACGCGGGCGATGCAGATCGTGGTCGGCGTGATGATTCTCTCGATCGCCTACTTCGTGGCACTCGTCGCCAAGTTCCAGATGATCAGCTTCCTCCTGTCCGTGGTCTTCACCTACGGCGCGTTCGCCGCGGTCGTCGTGTTCCAGCCCGAGCTGCGGAACGCGCTGGCCCGGCTCGGCCAGTCGCGCTTGATGCGCCGCTTCTCGCAGAGCGATCGCCAGTCGGTGGCCGAAGAGATCGCGGAAGCGATGGACCGGCTATCGCGCGCGGGGACGGGCGCCATCATCGCCGTGGAAGGCGACATCGGGCTCGAGGAGTTCATCTCCTCCGGCGTGCCGATGGAGGCGAAGGTGTCGGCTGATCTGCTGACGACCATCTTCACGCCCTACTCGCCGCTGCACGACGGCGCCGTGCTGATCCGCGGCGACCGCATCATCGGCGCGGGCTGCGTGCTCCCGCTGACCCAGTTCAAGGTGACCGACAAGTCGCTCGGCACCCGGCACCGCGCCGCGCTGGGCCTCTCCGAGGAGACGGACGCGACCGTGCTCGTCGTCTCCGAGGAGACCTCGACCATCTCGGTCGCGAGCCACGGGCTGCTGCATCGCCACCTGACCCCGGAGCAGGTGCGCGACCTGCTCTCCGGCGCCATCTCGCACCTCGAAGGCGGCGAACGGCTTATCGCGGCGGCGGGGTAGTCGCGTCCCGTGGTCATCCCCGGGCTGAAGCCCGGGCTCGGCCGTGGGTGCGCCCTGAAGGGCGAGCGCGTTCGTCGTGCTTCAGCAGGAATTCGGGCCGAGCCCGCCCTTCAGGGCGGGTCTTCTAGAGTCGTTCACCCCGACCCTGATTCAACTCCTATGCCCGTCATTGTTTCACCTCTGCCACATAGCTAACTTTTTGCGGTTATGGATTTTCGGGCGCTACCCGAGCGCTTGGAGCGCGTGCGCGCGGAAATCGCCCGGCGCCAGGCTGACCGGGGGTGGACCCATCCGGTAACCCTCGTCGCCGTCACCAAGGGCTTCGGGCTGGACGCGGTCGAAGCCGCCCTGGCCGCCGGTCTCTCCGACCTCGGGGAAAACCGGATTCAGGAAGCGCTGTCGAAGATCGACACGCCGATTGGCGCGCGGGCCACGTGGCACATGATCGGGCACCTGCAGCGCAACAAGGCGAAGCACGTACCGGGGCGCTTCGCGCTGGTGCACTCGATCGACTCGGAGCCGCTCGCGGCCGAGCTCGAGCGGCGGGCGGGTGAGGCGAACGTGACGCTGCGGGTGCTGGTGCAGGTCAACGTGGCGGGTGAGGAGCAGAAGAGCGGGGTCGCGCTTCAAGCCGCGCGGGTATTGGCGAAGGCCGTTGCCGCCCACCCGCACTTGAAGCTCGAAGGGTTGATGACCGTGGCGCCGTTGACCGAGGACGAAGCGGTCCAGCGCCGCACGTTTCGCGCGTTGCGCGAGCTGCGCGATGCCTTGCAGAAGGAGGAGGGATTATGGCTACCGGCGCTCTCGATGGGGATGTCCGCCGATTTCGGCGTAGCGGTCGAGGAGGGAGCGACGATGCTGCGGCTGGGAACGGCACTCTTCGGGACGAGAACGGGGTGACTGAGCCCGTCTTTCATCTCACGCCGCTCGATGTCCGCAAGCAGGAGTTCCGCCGCACGCTCCGCGGCTACGATCAGGTCGGCGTCGAGGATTTCCGGGCCCGCGTGGCCGACGAGCTGGAGCGCATCCTGCGCGACCGCTCGGTGCTCGACGAGCGGGTGTCCGCGCTCACGGAGCAGCTGCGGGCGTTCCGCGAGCGGGAGAGCGCGATGAACGAGGCGCTCGTCGCCGCGCAGAAGATGCGGGAGGAGACCCGAGCGCTGGCGGAGCGGGAAGCGCAGACGATCGTGCGCGAGGCCGAAGGCGAGGCGCGCCGCATCGTCGATACCGCGAAGATCGCGGAAGCCGACGTGCGCCGGCAGCTGGCGGAGACAGAGCGCCAGTTCCAGGCGTACCTCGGCGGCTTCCGCGCCCTGCTCGAGCGGCAGCTGGCCGAGCTGCGCGCGCTGGACGGACAGCGGACGGAATGATCGCGGACGCGGTCCGTGCCGTTCAGGCGCGGACCACGCTCACCCCCGACGTCGCGGTCATTTTCGGCACGGGGTTGGGTGGCCTGGCCGACGCCATGACCGTTGCCACGCGCATCCCCTATCAGGACATCCCCGGCTTTCCCCGCGCCACGGTCGAAAGCCATGCGGGCGAGCTGCTGCTCGGCACCCTGGGCGGCCGCCGCACGGTCGCGATGCGCGGGCGCTTTCATCGCTACGAGGGCTACACGCTCCAGCAGATCGCGCATCCGGTGCGCGTCATGCGGGCGCTGGGGGCGCGGATTCTCATCGCCTCGAATGCAGCGGGCGGGATGCATCCCCTCTGGCGGCCCGGCGACCTCATGCTGATCGCCGACCACATCAACCTGCTCGGCGACAATCCCCTCGTGGGCCCGAACGACGACCGCGTCGGGCCGCGGTTCCCGGACATGTCCGCACCCTACGACGCCGAGCTGCGCGGGCTCGCGCGCGCGGTCGCGCTCGAGCAGGGGCTGACCCTGCGTGAAGGCGTCTACGTCGCCGTGAGCGGGCCCAATCTCGAGACCCGGGCGGAGTACCGCATGCTGCGGTTCCTCGGGGCCGACGTGGTCGGGATGAGTACCGTGCCCGAGGTGATCGCGGCGGTGCACGCCGGCATGCGGGTGCTCGGCATCTCGATCATCACGGATCAGTGCCTCCCGGACGCGCTCGAGCCGGCGACCGTGGAGAAGATCATCGCCGTGGCGCAGGGGGCGGAGCCCGCGCTGTCGGCCCTCGTGCGGGGCGTGCTGGAGCGCCTCACCTGATGCCCTTTCCACCGCTCGACCTCAAGGTCACGGCGGACGCGCTCGAAAAGCAGCTGCTCGCGACATGGAAACACGAGCGCCTGTTCGAGCGCACCATGGAGGCGGCGCGCTACGGGCCCCCGTTCGTGTTTTACGAGGGGCCGCCGACCGCCAACGGCCGGCCGGGCATCCACCACGTGTTCGCCCGCACCATCAAGGATCTCGTGTGCCGCTATCACGCGATGCTCGGCCAGGCGGTGACGCGCATCGCGGGATGGGACACGCACGGCCTCCCGGTCGAGATCGAGATCGAGAAGCAGCTGAACATCAGCGGCAAGAAGCAGATCGAAGCGTACGGCATCGAGGCCTTCAATCGGCTGTGCCGCGAGAGCGTGTTCACCTATAAAGCCGACTGGGAGGCGCTCTCCGACCGGATCGGCTACTGGCTCGACTACGAACACGCCTACATCACCTACACGAACGAGTACGTCGAAACCGTGTGGTGGCTGCTCAAACGGCTGTACGACAAGGCGCTGCTCTACCGCGGCCACAAGGTGCTGCCGTACTGCCCGCGCTGCGAGACGGCGCTCTCGTCACACGAGCTGGCGCAGGGCTACGAGACAGTACAGACGAACTCGGTGTACGTGACCTTCCCGCTCGACGGAGAGCCGCGCCGCCAGCTGGTCGTCTGGACCACGACGCCGTGGACACTCCTGTCCAACGTGGCCGTAGCGGTGCATCCGGATCTCGAGTACGGCGAGTACGAGCTCGACGGCACCCAGTACATCATCGCAGTGGCGCGCGCCGGGGACGTGCGCGTGGGACACCGCGCCATCGCCGAGGGCCACCGGGTTGCGACGCACAGGGGCCGCGATCTGACGGGGAAACGGTACACGCGCCCGCTCGACGTCGTGCCGCTGCCGTCGGAAGGCAAGCGGGCCGTGGTCATCGCGGGCGCGTTCGTATCGGCGGACGAAGGGTCGGGGCTCGTCCACATGGCCCCCGCGTTCGGCGCGGACGACTACCAGGCGGCGCAGCAGAACGGCCTGGCGTTCGTGAATCCTGTTGCGGCCGACGGCACGTTCCAGGACACACGTTGGCCCGAAATCAACGGCAAGCTGGTCACGGATAAGGAAACGAACCGGCTCATCATCGACCGCTTGAAGCGCGACGGCCGCTGGCTCGAGACGCGCCCGCACTCGCACAGCTATCCCTTCTGCTGGCGGTGCGACTCGGCCCTGATTTACTACGCCAGAACGTCGTGGTTCGTCCGTACCACGGCCGTCAAATCCCGGATGCTCGAGGTGAACGGGCAGGTCGAGTGGCATCCACCCGAGGTGGGGTCGGGGCGCTTCGGCGAGTGGCTCGCGAACAACGTGGATTGGGCGTTGTCGCGCGACCGCTACTGGGGCACGCCGCTGCCGGTGTGGGAATGCGATCGCCAGCCGGAGCACCGCGAGGTGATGGGGTCCTACGCCGAGCTGTTCGAGCAGGGCGGCAAGCCGACGGGCGACTTCGATCCCCATCGTCCGTACATCGACGCATACAAGTGGTCGTGCAAGACCTGCGGCGGCACGATGCGGCGCACCCCCGAGGTGATCGACGCCTGGTTCGACTCGGGAGCGATGCCGTACGCCCAGTGGCACTATCCGTTTGCGCACCAGGCGGAGTTTCAGGCCCATTTCCCCGCCGACTTCATCTGCGAGGGCGTCGATCAGACACGGGGCTGGTTCTATTCACTGCTCGCGATCGGCGCGGCTGCCTTCGATCAGGGCGTCTACCGCAACGTCGTCGTAAACGAGCTGGTGCTCGACGCGCAGGGGCAGAAGATGTCGAAGAGCCGGGGCAACGTCGTGAACCCGTGGCAGGTGATCGAGGAATCCGGGGCCGACGCCGTGCGGCTGTATCTCCTGGGTCAAAGCCAGGTGTGGGTGCCCAAGCGCTTCGACGTCGCACAGATCCGCGAGCTGGTCAGCGGTCCCGTGAACGCGTTGCGAAACACGTACGGCTTCTTCGCGTTGTATGCCGAGGAATGGACCCCGGCGACCCCAACGCCGCCGGTGGCACAGCGCCCGCTCGTGGATCGCTGGCTGCTGGCCCGCCTCGACGAGACCGTCGCGGCGGTGCGGGAAGCCTGGAACGGCTACGACGTCACCGCCGGCGTCCGCGCGATTCTCGACTTCGTGCAGGAGGACGTGTCCCGCTGGTATGTGCGAGCGAACCGGGCACGGTTCTGGGCTCCGGATCGCGCGGCCGACCCGGCCGCGCTCGCGACGCTCTACGAGGCCCTCGTGGCGGCGGCCCGGTTGCTCGCGCCGGCAGCGCCGTTCCTGGCGGATTGGCTGCACCGCGCGCTGGTGGGAACCTCGGTGCATCTCGCTTCGTTTCCAGCCGACCAGGGGCGGCGGGAGCCCGAGCTGGTGACGGCCATGGCGGCGGTGCGGCGGCTGGCTTCGCTGGCCCGGGCGGCGCGCGAGGCGCGCAACCTCCGGGTGCGCCAGCCGGTAGCCAAGATCCAGGTGGCCGTGCCCCCCGCCGTGAAGGGCCCGCTCTTGAGGGACCTGTTAGATATCTTGGCTGCCGAAGTCAACGCCAAGGATTATGAAGTCGTCGCTTCGGACCACGAGCTGGTGACGCCGCGCGGCAAGGCGAACTTCCGCTCCCTCGGGAAGCGCTACGGCAAGGACACCCCGCGCGCGGCGGCCGTGGCGGCGGAGCTCGGTGCCGAGCAGCTGCTGGCGCTCGAGCGGGGCGAGACGGTGCGGCGCGGGGAGTACGAGTTTCAGCCCGAGGACGTGACGGTGACCCGCGAGGTGAAGAGCGACTGGGTGGTGGAGGCCGACGGGCCGTACGTGGTGGCGCTCGACCCGCGGCTCACCGACGACCTGGTACAGGAAGGCCTGGCGCGCGAGGTGGTGAACCGCGTACAGCGGCTCCGCAAGGACGCGGGCTACGATTTCTCGACCCGCATCGAGCTGAGCCTGTCGGGCGCCGCGGACGTGCTGGCGGCCACCGAGGCGTTTCAGGAGTTCGTGGAGGGCGAGACGTTGGCGCGCCGGACGCAGCTCGGCGCCGTGCTCGAAGACGCCGACGTGACGCGAGAGCTGGACATCGAAGGACGCCGCGTGACCATCGCGCTGCGACGCTATGACGGACGAAAGGGCGGAACCCGATAATGCCGGCGAAATCGAAAGCCAAGACCAAGACCAAGAGCAAGGGCCTCGGCAAGAAGCAGCTCGCCCACCTCGAGAAGCGGCTGCTGGAAGAGCGCGCGCGCGTCATGAAGGAACTCGGGTATTACGGCGAGTCCTTCAACTCGAGCCTCCAGGCATCCGACGGCGATCTGTCCAGCTACTCCTTCCACATGGCGGACCAGGGCACCGACGCTATGGAGCGCGAGAAGGCGTTCCTGTTCGCGTCGCAGGAGGGCCGTTACCTCTGGCACGTGAACCAGGCCCTGCGCCGCCTCTACCAGGCGCCGGAGAAGTTCGGCATGTGCGAGCAGTGCGGGGAAGAGATCAGCTTCGAGCGGCTGGACGCGCTGCCGCACGCCCGGCTGTGCATCAAGTGCAAGGCGAGGGAGGAAGATGGCAAGCGGCGCTGACCGCCGGCACTTCTGGGCGACGGCGGCCGCGATCGTCGTCGCCGACGTGGTAACGAAGCTCGTCGCGGTCTCCTATCTCACCCGCCACCAGCCGGTGTCGGTGATCGGCGATACCGTGCAGCTGCGGCTCGTCTACAACCAGTGCGCGGCCTTCGGCGTGTGCGTGGGCGAGCACTCCCGCTGGATCTTCTTCGCGCTCGCCATCGCCGCGCTGTTCGTGCTCGGCTCCATGGTGCGCGCCACGCGCCCGGGCGACAACGTGCGCATCGTCGCCCTCGCGCTCGTCTGTGCCGGCGCCCTGGGCAACCTGATCGACCGGATCCGCAACCCCCTCGGCGTGGTGGATTTCGTGGACGTCGGCATCGGGGCGCTGCGGTGGCCCACCTTCAACGTCGCCGACTCCGCCATCACGGTCGGCGCGATCGCCCTCGCCGTGTCGCTCTGGCTCGAGGGGCGGCACCAGGAGCGCGCGAAGGAGGCCCAGGCGGCCGAGCCGTGACCGGCACCGTGGTCACGTTCTGCGTGGCCGTCTCCGAAACCGAGCGCCTCGACCGCTTCCTCGCCGAGCAGCTGTCCCTCTCCCGCACCACCGCCGCCCGCCTGATCGCCGACAAGTGCGTGACGTCCGGCGGCCGCGCCCTGCGCGCCTCGGCGCAGCTCGCGCACGGCACCATCGTCTCCGTCACGCTCCCGCCGGCACCCGATGCGCCCCGCGCATACGCGCCGGCGCAGCGCGACCTCCGGTTCGTGTACGAAGACGAGCACCTCGCGGTGCTCGACAAGCCCGCCGGTCTCGTGGTCCACCCCGGGCCGGGTCATTGGGACGATTCACTCGTCAACGTGCTGGTGGGGCGCGGCACCGCGCTGTCGCAGGGCTCCGAGGAGGGGCGGCCGGGCATCGTACATCGGCTCGACCGCGACACGTCGGGTCTCCTGCTGATCGCGAAGACGGACGAGGCGCACCGCCGGCTGGCGCGGGCGCTCGAGCTGCGCAAGGTCGAGCGGCAATACGCGGCGCTCGCCTGGGGGCATCTCGCGAACCAGCGGGTCACGATCGAGGCGCCCATCATGCGCCATCCGTCCGACCGCCAGCGGATGGCGGTGCTGGCGGGCGGGCGGCACGCCGTCACCTACGCGACGGTCGTGGCGCGGTTCGCGCAGACCGATCTGCTGCGCCTGAAACTCGGCACCGGGCGCACGCATCAGATCCGCGTACACCTCGCGCACGTGGGCCATCCCGTGGTCGGCGACCGCGAATACGCGTTCGGCGGGAGCCGGCGCGTGACGCCGTCCGAACGCCACGACGCCGAGCGGCTCGAGGCGCTCGCTCCGCGCCAGCTGCTGCACGCCGCGGCCCTGTCGTTCGATCATCCCGTGACCGGCGCGCGCATGGCCTTGCAGTCCGAGTGGCCCGCCGACCTCCTCCCGGCGCTCGCTGAAGCGGCTCACGACGCCAATTTGCTTGCTCAACGCAACCCCTTGCAGTATTTTGGCTTCTTCGCATCGGATGAGTGACGGCGGGACAGTTCGGCTGCTGGTGTTCCGTGTGGGCGCCCTGGCCTGCGCGGCTGCGGCGGAGACGGTGCGGGAGATCCTGCCGCGCCTCGAACCCACCCGGATTCCCGGCGCGCCCCCGATGGTAGCCGGGCTCGTAAACGTCCGCGGGAGTCTGGTAACCGTGGTTGACGGCTGGCGGGCGCTGGACCAGGCGGCACCGACCGGGGAGACTGGGCACGGGACCACCGTGGTGCTGGAGTTGGCCGGCGGCCGGAAGGTCGTCGGCTTCATGGTGGACGAAGTGATCGACCTCCTCACGGTAGCCGAAGCGACCCTGGAGCGCCGCCAGGCCCTGCCCGGCGTCGATCCCCGCTTGGTCAAGGCCGTCGGCCGCCGGGACGGAGAACTCTTCATCGTCCTCGATACCGACGCGCTGCTAACCCCCATTCTTGCTTCCTAGGGAGGCTGTGTGAGCCACACTGTCCTCGTCTGCGACGACGCCATTTTCATGCGGACGATGATCAGCGACATCCTGGCGCAAGCCGGCTTCGAGATCGTGGGTGAGGCCGAGACGGGCGCCCAGGCCGTCGAGCGCTACAAAGAGCTCCGGCCCGACCTGGTCACGATGGACATCGTCATGCCCGACATGGGGGGCATCGACGCGGTTCGCGAGATCGTGAAGCACGACCCCGACGCGAAGATCCTGATGTGCAGCGCGATGGGGCAGCAGGCCCTGGTGGTCGAAGCCATCCAGGCCGGCGCGAAGGACTTCGTGGTCAAGCCGTTCCAGCCCTCCCGCGTGCTCGAGGCCGTGCAGCGGGTGCTCGCCTAACCATGGATCTGTCGCAGTACGCCGAGCTGTTCCTGGCCGAGAGCCGGGAGCACTTGAGCGCCTGCAACCAGCTCCTGCTCGAGTGGGAGCGCAATCCTGCCGCCCGCGAGCCGGTGAGCGGGCTGTTTCGCGCCGTGCATACCATCAAGGGCATGGCTGCCACCATGGGCTACGCGCGCGTCGCCGATCTCGCGCACCGCGCGGAAGGCCTGCTCGACGCTCTGCGGCGCGGGAGCGAGGCGGTCGGGCAGGACGTGCTCCAGCTCCTGTTCCGGACCGTCGACGCGCTCGAGAAGTCAGTGGAGCTCTCGGTCGTGGGCCGGGAAGAGGAGCTTGACGTCGCGGCGGTGACGGCGGAGCTCGAGCGCGCCGGCACGAACCTCGGGGGGCGCGCCCCGCGTCCGAGTACACCTGCGGCCCCTGCGCCTGCGCCGCCGGTGCCGACCGTCGCCCGCGGGCGGCTGGTCCAGGTGACGCTCCGCCCGGAGGCGGCGCTCAAGGGCGGGCGCGCGTTGATCGTGTTGCGCAAGGCAGCGGCGCTGGGTGCGGTGCACGCCGTCTCGCCTCCGCCCGCGGCCTTCGAGGCGGAGGATTTCGACGGACGCTTTGCGTTCCAGCTCGACTCCCAGGCCCCGGCCGACGTGATCGTCGCGGCGATCCGGACCGCCGGGGACGTCGAGGAGGTCGATGTCGTCGCCGCGGCGCCCGTGGCAGCCCGGGTCGAGGGAACCTCGGGCGAAGCGTCCCGCACGCGCCACCTGCGCGTCGACCTGCGGCGGCTCGATGCGCTCATGAACCTGATCGGCGAGCTCGTGATCGCGCGCGGCCGGTTGAACGACCTCGCGGTGGCGCGGCGGGATCCCGAGATCGACGACATCGCGATTCACGTTTCGCGCCTCTCCGGCGATCTCCAGGATGAGATCATCCAGGCGCGCATGACCCCGGTGTGGCAGGTGTTCGACCGTTTCCCCCGCCTCGTGCGCGACAGCGCCCGCCAGCTGAACAAGCAGGTCGCGTTCCGGGTGGAGGGCAAGGACATCGAGCTCGACCGCGCCATTCTGGACGAGCTGACCGACCCGCTCATGCACCTGCTGCGCAACGCGGTGGACCACGGCATCGAGATGCCGGCCGAGCGGCGGAAGGCGGGCAAGCCGGCCGAAGGCGAGGTGGTGCTCACCGCGGCGCGCGAGCGCTCGAGCGTGACGATCACCGTGTCGGATGACGGGCGCGGCGTGGACCTGCGCAAGGTGATGGCGCGCGGCAAGCGCGAGGGGTTGATCGATCCCCACGTCGAGTCGCTGAGCGACGACCAGCTGCTGCGTCTCCTGGGCCGGCCCGGCTTCACGACCACCGAATCGGTCACGAGCGTGTCGGGCCGCGGGGTGGGAATCGACGTGGCGCTGACCCGGCTGCGGGCGCTGGGCGGCTCGATCGACATCCGGACGGAGCCGGGGAAGGGCACGAGCTTCGTGCTGCGGCTGCCGGTGACGCTCGCCATCGTACGCGCGCTCATCGCGCGCGTGGGCGACGAGCGCTACGCGCTCCCCCTCACCTACGTCTCCGAAACGGTGGAGTTTGGCGAGGTGCCGACCACCATGGTGGAGGGGCGCGAGGCGATCGTGCTGCGCGAGCGCGTGGTGCCGCTGGTCCATCTGCGCCAGCTGCTCACGGCGGGCACGGATACGCCGCCGCCCCGGCGGCCGATCATCGTGCTCGAAATGGGCGAGCGCCGGGCCGGCGTGGTGGTGGACGGGATGCTGGGCCAGCGAGAGATCGTGGTGAAGAGCTTCGACGCGCCCCAGGGCATGTTGCCGCTGTTCAGCGGGGCGACGATCATGGGCGACGGCGTGCCCGCGTTGATTCTGGACGCGGGCGGGCTCGTCTAAAGGAGGCGGCATGGAGGACGTGCGGGACCTCAAGGCGCTCCAGATCGACGCGCTGCGCGAAGTGGCGAACATCGGCGCGGGCCACGCGGCAACGGCCCTGTCGCAGATGACCAATCGCCGCATCATGATCAGCGTGCCGCAGATCAACATCGCGCGGCTCGAGGAGGTCCCCGACCTGCTCGGCAATCCGCAGGATGTGGTAGCCGCGGTGCTGATGCACATGCTGGGCGATCTCACCGGGCGGACCCTGCTCCTGTTCCCGGACGCGGTGGGCAAGCGCGTGTGCGACATGCTGCTGCGGCGTCCGGCCGGCACCACCAAAGGCTACGACGTCCTCGAGCAGTCGTGTCTCAAGGAGGCCGGCAACATTCTCTCGGGCGCATACCTGAACGCGCTCTCGGACTTCATGGGGATGCTGCTCCTGCCGTCGGTGCCGAGCCTGGTGGTAGACCTGTCGGCGGCGGTGCTCACGACTGCCTATCTCAACTTCGGCCATGAGCGCGATTTCGTGTTCTGCGTCGAGACCGAGTTCCACATCGACTCGGAGGAAGGGCTCCGGGGCCACTTCCTGCTGCTCCCCGACCTGGCGTCTCTCAAGGCGATCTTCGACGCCATTCGCTTGACCTGAGCCGTGACGGCGCCGGCGCTGTCGGAACGCGATCTCGCCGTTCTCCGATCGTTTGCCCGGCGGATCGACCCGTCCGACGCCGGCGCACACAACAACCTCGGCGTCCTCTATTACCGCAAGGGCCTCGTGGACGAGGCCATCGCGGAGTTCACGCGCGCGCTCGAGCTCGATCCGAAGATGCAGGTGGCGCAGCGCAACCTCGAGATTGCACACCACGACACGGGCTATTACGACCGGCGCGTCGCCGAGCTGCAGGAGAAGCTGCGCCAGACGCCCGACGACCGCGACACGCGCTGGGAGCTGGGGCGCGCGTACGCGATCCTCGGCCAGCACCAGGATGCGGTGGCCGAGTTCGAGGAGCTGCTCGCGCACCGGCCCGACGACGTGGCCGCCATCATCCAGCTCGGCCTCGCGGAGAAGGCCCGGGGCCGGATGGAGATCGCGACCGAGTGGTTCCAGCGCGCCTGCGAGCTCGACCCGACGAGCACCGTGGTGCAGTTCTATCTCGGCGAGGTGTACTACGGGCGCGGCATGAACGCCGACGCGCTGGTGGCGCTCGAACGGGCGGTCGCGCTGAATCCGGACAATGCGAACGCGCATTACCTCATGGCGTTCGTGCTGGGCGACCTGGGCCGCCACGAGGATGCCCGCGCTGCGTCGAAGCGCGCGATCAAGCTCAACCCGCCCCTCGCGCGGGCGCAGACCAATCTCTCCCTCGATCGCTACGCCGCCGAGAAAAAAGCGACCGACCGGCAGGTCCGCGAGAGCCCCGAGCCGGCGATCGTGGAAGGGAACGCGCTGGCGCACTACAACCTGGGGCTCGCGTTCCGCCAGAAGGGCTATTACAACGAGGCGCTGCGCGAGTACCGCCTGGCGCTCGAGCGGGGCGAGGACCGGCGGCTGACGCTCCAGGCGATGGCGGAAGTGCACCTGCTGAAGCGGGACTTCACCGCGGCGCTCGACCTGTACGAGACCCTGCTGCGCGAGGTGCCCGACTCGCCGAAGCTCTGGAACGAGCATGGCGTGGTGCACCACCAGAGCGGGCGGAGCGATGCGGCGCTCGTGTCCTACCGGCAGGCCGTGGATGTGGACCCGCGGTACGCGCTGGGGTGGAACAACCTGGGCGTGCTGCTCGCGCACCGTGGCGAAAGCGAGGACGCCATCCAGGCGTTCCGCACCGCCCTGCAGCTGCCGGGCGGGCTCATGGCGGCCCGGCTCAACCTGGCGCTCCTGCTCTATCAGCTGCGCCGGTTCCAGCTGGCGCTCGAGGCCTACCGCCAGGTGCTCGCGACCGAGCCCGAGTCGGCCGCGGCGTGGAACGGCATCGGGCTCGTGCTGGTCGAGCTCAAGCGGTTTGCCGACGCGCGCAACGCGTTCGTGCGCGCGGTCGAGGCCGATGCGCAACACGCGGGCGCGCACTACAATCTGAGTTTCACGCTCTCGAATCTCGGCGACTACGACGGGGCGCTGCGCGCCACCAAGCGCGCGCTCGAGATCGACCCCTACTACGTCTCGCAGAAGTTCTCGCTCACGATCGATCTCCAGTTCGAGCGTGCGACCATCGGGATCGCGCCGGAGATCTCGGCCGACGTGGCGGCCGACACGCTGGGCGAGAATTTCTCGTTCGACCAGCGTCTCCTGGACAACATCTTCCAGGAGCTGGCGCCTCCGGCGGCGGCGCCCGCGGCGAAGGAAGCTGCCCGCCCGGACGACGCCCTCGCGCTCGCGCGCGATTACGTGAGCAAGGGACTGATGGACATGGCGGCGGCGGAGGCCGTGCGCGCCGTGCAGCGCGGCGCGGATCGCGGCGATGCTGCGATTTTCCTGGGCGACATCTTTGCCCGCCGCGGCCTCCACGGCGAGGCGCTCGAGCGCTACCGCGAGGCCCGGACGCTCGACCCGAAGCGCAACGATGCCCGGCTGGGCGAGGTGAAAGCCCTCCAGGCGCTCGACCGCCAGGAGGAGGCGCGGGCCCTCGCCGAGGAATTGCAGCAGCTCACGCCGGACGACGTGGAAGCGCTTGTGGCGGTCGCCAAGGGTCGCGCCGCGGCGGGCGACGCGGGCGGGGCGCTCACGGCGCTCCAGCGCGCGCAGGCGCGGGCGCCCGGACGCGCGGACCTGCATAAGCTGCAGGGCGACGTCGCCCTCAAGGTGAACGACCCGCGCGCCGCGCTCGCCGCGTACAGCGCCGCGCTCGAGCTCGACCCCGGCTACGTCCAGGTGTGGCTCGAGCTGGGCCGCCTGCACGAGCACAAGCAGGAATGGACCCCGGCGGAGGAGGCGTACACGCGCGCGCTCGACGTCCTGCCGAGCTTCTATGAGGCGGCGCTGGCCCTGGCCGACCTGCTGCGGCGCACCGGACGCGTTCGCGAGGCGGTGACGCGTTTGGCGACCATGCTCGAGCAGGATCCGTACGATCTCAAGGCCCTGCTCCTGCTCGGGCGCGCGCTGCTCGACGAGAAGCGGGACGAGGCCGCGCTCGCGGCGTTTCAGCGCGCGCTCAAGTTCGACGCCGAGCAGGTCGAGGCCCTGTTCCAGCTCGGCGTCGCGCTCGCGCGCCTGCATCGCTACGGTGATGCCGTGGAGGCGTGGGAGCGCGTCACCCGGCTCGATCCGGCCGGTCCATTCGCGCAGGCCGCGCGGGCCCACGCGCGGACCGCGCTCGACCTGAAGCGCATCTTCACGACGGCGGCCTGAGCCATGGCGATCGAAGGACCGCTGCGGGAGCTCGGCATCCACGACGTCTTCCAGCTCCTCGACCTGAGCCGGAAGACGGGCGTGCTGCGGGTGACGTCCGACCTGCGGCACAACGCCGGCACCGTGCATTTCCACGGCGGGGCCATCGTGTACGCCGAAATCCGGAGCAACCCGCACCAGCTCGGCACGTTGCTCGTCCGCACCGGGAAGATCAGCGAGGCCGATCTGGAGCGCGCGCGGGACATGCAAACGCGCCACGGTGACACGCGCCGCCTGGGCGAGATCCTGGTCGCCATCGGCGCGCTCTCGCCCCGGGAGCTCGAGCGCCAGATGCGGTTTCAGATCGAAGAAGTGGTGTTCGAGATGATGAGCTGGCACGAAGGCTTCTTCTCGTTCAGCGAGGAGGCCATCCCCGAGCCGTCGACGGACATCACGGTGCGGATTCCCACTGAGGCCGTGCTCATGGAGGGAGCGCGCCGCATCGATGAGTGGTCCCGGATCGAGAAGCGCGTCCCGCATCTGGGCGTGGTGCCGCAGATCGCGCCCCAGCCCGAAGGCGGGGAGCTGGACCTCCTGCCGCCCGAGTGGGAAGTGCTCGCCATGATCGACGGCGCGCGCGATCTCCGCGCGATCGCGACCGAGCTGGGCCGCTCGGACTTCGACGTGGCGAAGACGGTCTTCGGTCTCGAGAGCGCGGGCGTGGTCGTGCTGCTGGACAGGGGCACCGGCCGGCGCGAGCGCGGGACCAGCGCGGCGCAGCTGGCGGAGGTCGTCGCGCGCGCGGAGGACGCGCTGGCCCGGAAGGACCTCGCGCGCGCGCGCGCCGAAGCCGAGCAGGCCGCCACCCTCGCGCCGCAGGATGCGTCGGTGCACCTGCTGCTCGGCCGCCTGCACGTCGCGGAGGGGCGGGCGAGCGAAGCGGTGGACGATCTGCGCCGCGCGCTGCGGTTCGACCCGCTGCTCGCCCAGGCCCATCGCATCCTGGGCTACGCCCTGGTCGCGTCGGGCCGGTTTGCGGAAGCGGTGGAGCAGTGGGATCAGTGGGAGCGCCTCGCGATGCACATCGAGTCGGAAGGGGCGCATCTCGAGGCGGTCCGACGCGCGCGTGCGGCGGCCCAGACCCTGGCCGGCGCGGGGGTGAGCCATGGCTGACGACGTCAAGGCGCTCTCCGCGCAGCTCGCGCAGGACCCGAACAGCCTCGTCTTCCTGCGGCTCGGCGAAATGCTGCGGCTCAAGGGACTACTCGACGCCGCGCACCGCGTGGCGCTGAACGGGCTCGAGCGCCACCCCCATTCGGCGGACGCGCACGATCTGTATGCGCGCATCCTCGCCGACAAGGGCGACTTCGAGCGCGCCTTTGACGAATGGGACATGGCGCTCCGCATCGCCCCCACGCACCTGGGCGCGTTGAAGGGGCTGGCCTTCCTTTATTTCAAGGTGGGCGACGTGGCGCAGGCGGCGGCGCACCTCGATCTGGCCCAGCGCGCGGCGCCCGGCGATCCCAGCGTGGAACAGGCGCTCGCCATGGTGCGCGGCGGCGAAGCGGCGGACGCGGCGCGCGGGGTCGGTGTCGCGTCGGCGCCGGCGTCACCGACGGCCGGGGCGCCTCCGGCGGCGGCGGCGCCGATGGAGGACGCACGCGTCTTCGCCGGCCTGGAAGGCGCCGAGGAGGGGCTGTTGCTGCTCGACTCGTCCGGTCGGGTCCTGGGCGGCACGCTGCGCGATCCCGCCGGGCAGGATGTGAGCGACGCCGTCGCGGCCTATCTCGCCGGCGTGTCGCAGGAGGCCGGCCGGACAGCCAAGCTGCTCGGTCTGGGCAGCTGGACGGGCCTCGCGGCCGAAGCGGGGGCCGGCCACGTCCATCTCGCGCAGCCGACCGGCGACGCCCTGTTGCTCGTGGTGCGCGACCGGGCGGTGCCGATGGGGCGGCTCGCGATTCTGGCGGAGCGGGCGGCGCAGGCGGCGCGCCGCTGGCTGGAGCAGCAGGCATGACGGCGGTCGCGTTTCAGCGAGCCCTGGATCTCGTTACCCGGGTGCGCGGCGTGAGGGGCGCGATGCTCGTCGAGCTCGGGGACGGTGTGGTCGTGGCCGAGCATCTGATGGAGGGCATCAAGGGCCCCGCGGTCGCGGCGCTCGCGGCGAGCCTCGCGAACCGCCTCGGCCGCGCGATGGAGGCGGCGGGCCTGGGCGCCGGGGTCTACTGGCACCTCCAGGCGAGCGAGGGCGCGCTTCTCGCCGTGCCCGCGGCGTCGGGCATTCTGGTGGTCGCGGTCACCGAGCCCGAGGTCAATGTCGGCCTCGTGCGGCTCGAGCTGCTCCGGGCGGCGCAGGCGGTGACATGAGCACGCGCGCGGTCGAAGCCTGGACACTCGCTCCGCTCAAGAAATTCGTGAGCGAAGCGGGGGTCCGCCTGGTGCTGCTGATGACGCCGGCGGGACAGGTGCTCGCGCAACACGGCTTCTCGCGCGCGATGGATGTCATGGCGGCGTCCGCGCTCGGCGCCGCGATCATGGCATCGACGGGCGAAATCGCGCGGCAGCTTTCACAGCCGCCCTTCGCGGCGCTCAACCATCAGGGCGTACGGCATGGAATCTTCCTCGCCGGCGTCCCCACCGGGCGAGGTACCATCGTCGCGCTCGTCGTGTACGAGCTGGACGCTTCGTCGCTCGGACTGGTGCAACTATTCTTTGAGGAGCTCGCGGCCGATCTCGACGCGGCGAGTCCCAAGGAAGCGGTGCCCAAGCAGGTGCTGGCGGCGGATTTCGAGCGGGAATTGACGAACAGCTTGAACACGTTGTTCGGGAGATAGCCCGTGTCCCTGGTGAACTTCACGACGCGCGAGATTACCTGCAAGATCGTGTACTACGGTCCCGGGCGGTCCGGGAAGACCACGAACCTGCACTACGTGTACGGGCGCGTTCCCGAGGCGCGGCGCGGGCGCATGGTCTCGCTCGCCACGCAGACCGACCGGACGCTGTTCTTCGATTTCCTTCCGATCGACCTGGGCCAGATCTCGGGCTTCTCCACCCGCTTCCAGCTGTACACGGTGCCGGGCCAGGTCTACTACAACGCGACGCGCCGCCTCGTGCTGCAGGGGGCGGACGGGGTGGTGTTCGTGGCCGACAGCCAGGCGCGGCAGCTGGATGAGAACATCGAAAGCCTCCAGAACCTCCAGGGCAACCTGCTCGAGCTGGGCGTCGACATCCGGACGCTGCCCGTCGTGCTGCAGTACAACAAGCAGGACCTGCCGCGCGAGTTGATTCTCCAGTCGGCCGATCTCGACGACGCGCTCAACTTCCGCAGCGTGCCGAGCTTCGCCGCCGACGCCCTGCACGGGAAGGGTGTGTTCGAGACGCTGAAGGGCATTTCCGAGCTCGTGCTCAAGCGGCTGGCCGCCGGGACGGCCATATGACCGCCGCCCTGAACGCCAAGTTCTCGTTCGATTCGCTGGTCGTGGGCGCGGCGAACCAGCTCGCGGTCACGGCGGGCCGCAACGTGGCCGAGAACCCCGGCACGACGTACAACCCGCTCTTCATCTATGGCGGCTCGGGCCTCGGCAAGACGCACCTGCTGATGGCGATCGGGCAGGCGGCGCAGAAGCTCGCTCCCCAGCTCAACATCGAGTACCTGACGCTCGACGAGTACGTCGAAGCGTTCCACGCGGCGGTGGCGGCGGGACAGGGCGACGTGTTCCGCCGCCGCTTCCAGAACGTGGACGTGCTGCTCGTGGATGACGTGCAGTTCCTCACGAATCGCAAGGAGATGCAGGCGGAGCTGCTGCGGCTCTGCGAAGCCTTGCAGCTGGCGGGGCATCAGATGGTGCTCACGAGCGATCGTCCCCCGGTGGAGATCGCCGATCTGGACGAGCGGCTGATCTCGCGGTTCTCGGGCGGGCTGGTGGTGGACATGGGCGTGCCCGACTACGAGACGCGCGTCGCGATCCTGCGGCGCCGGGCGGAGGAGCGGGGGGCGCGGTTTCAGCCCGGCGTGCTCGAGACCGTGTCGGCCGCCGAGTTCCAGAACGTGCGCGAGCTGCTCGGCGCGCTCAACCGGCTCATCGCCTACCAGGCGGTGAACGACACGTTCCTGAACGCCGCCGGCGCGAAGCAGCTCCTCGGCATCACTGCCGCTCCGCCCGAGGCCGAAAGCCCGGCGACAGGAGCCGCGCGCACCCCGGGGGGGGGCGATGAGTTCGGGGCCTTCCTTCAGGATGTGACGGCCACGGTCGGCAAAGCGGTCGAGGCGTGGCGCGCGCGGGTGGGGGAGGCCGTCCTGCGGTGGGAAGGGGAAGGCTACCGCACCCACCGTCTCGAAGCGCTGCTGCAACAGGAAACGCCGGGCGCGGTGGACGCCGTGATCGCGGCGTTCGCGAAGGACGTGGAACGGTTGCGGGCGCTCGAAGCCGAGGTCGCGGCGCTCGATCCGCAGGCCGCGGGGCAGAGCATGTTCCGCGATCCGGAGCGGCTGGCCGAGGCGCGCGAGCTGGCGACGAAGGTGCAGGAGGGCGTGGCCCCGCCGCCCGGCCCTTCGGGCGCGTTCCCGCTCGCGGCGTTCGCGGTGGGGCAGTCGAACCAGGTGGCGGTCTCCGCCGTGCGGGCCGCGCTCGAGCGCCCCGGCAAGCAGTACAACCCCCTCGTGCTCACGGGGAAGAGCGGGCTCGGGAAGACCCACCTGCTGCATGCGCTGGGTCTCGAGCTGGCGCAGAAGCGGGGCGCGGTGGTCGCCTGCCTCTCGACTCAGGATTTCGTCGACGAGCTGATCTCGGCGATCGACGGCAATCGCATGGATTGGTGGCGCGCCCGCTACCGGCGCGCGACCGCGCTCTTGCTCGACGACATCCACCTGATCGCCGGCAAGGACCGCACGCAGGAAGAGCTGTTCAACCTGTTCAATCTCCTGCAGGAGCGGGAGCGCCAGCTCGTGTTCACCACGCCCGCCCACCCCAAGACGCTCGACGGGGTGGAGGAGCGGATCCGCTCGCGGCTCGAGGGCGGTCTCGTGGTCGAGCTGGCGGAGCCCGACCGCCTGGTGCGGCGCGCGGTGCTCGAGCGCGTCCTTGCGCAGCAGGAGGTGCCATTCGACGAGGCGCTGCTCGAGTACCTGGCGGACCGCCCGGCGGACTCGGTGCGCGCGCTGAGCGGTCTGGTGCAGCGCGTGGTCGCCGCGGCCGCGACGCAGGACGCGCCGATCAACGCTGGGCTCGCGCGCGAGGTGCTGGAGGGCCAGTCGGTGGACGCCGGTCGCAAGTCGACCGGGGTCAAGACCAGCGGGCTCGTCGTGTCGAGCTTGAGCGGGATCCGCAGCCGCGAAAAGATGGTCTGGGAGTGGCCGGACATGGTGGAGCGAATGATCGAGGAGCTGCGCTAGATGGCGATCAAGGGCTCGCTCAAGGAGGCCTCGCTCCCCGACGTGCTGCAGCTGCTCTCGCTGGGGCAGAAAACGGGCTGCCTCTCGATCGCCGACCGGTCGAACTTCGGCTACATCTACTTCGACAAGGGCCGGATCTCCTACGCCTCGATTGTGAACCGGCGCGACCGCCTGGGCGACATCCTCGTCAAGCACGGCAAGATCGCCGCCGAACAGCTCGACGCCGCCATCCACCGCCAGCAGCGCGAGCGCGACAAGAAGCTCGGGCAGATCCTCGTGGCCCAGAACGTCATCTCCCAGGACGATCTCGAGCGCTACATGCGCGTGCAGATCGAAGAATCCGTCTTCTATCTCTTCACCTGGACGCAGGGGACGTTCAACTTCGAGGCCGACGTTCGCCCCGACCGCCAGGACTTCCTCGTGTCCATCAACCCCGAGTCCCTCCTGCTCGAGGGAGCGCGCCGGGTCGACGAGTGGAGCCTGATCGAAAAGAAGATCCCGTCGTTCGACCTCATCTTCGTGGTCGACCGGGACCGGCTCGCGATCTCGGAGGGGACGCTCACCGAGACCCAACGCGCGGTGCTCCAGCTGCTCGACGGCGCGCGGGACGTGAATCAGGTGATCGAAGACTCCGGGCTGGGCGAGTTCGAGATCGGCAAGGCCCTCTACGGCCTCATCACCGCCGGCTTCGTGCACCGCTCGGGGCGCACCGCGTCGGCCGTGGACGCGCAGGTGACCGACGCGCGGGTCGAGGAGCATCGCAACCTCGGCATCGCGTTCTATAAGACGGGCATGATGGATGAGGCGGCGCGCGAGTTCCGGCGGGTGGCGGAGCTGCGGGGCTCGGATCCGGCGGCGCATTTCTTCCTCGGCCTCGTCGCGCTGCGCCAGGCGCGCTGGCGCCCGGCGATGGAGGCGCTCCGACTCGCCGCGGAGAAGGGCGGCAGCAAGCCCGCGGTGCTGCACAACCTGGGCCTCGCCTACGAGCAGCTCGGGCGGCTCGAGGAGGCCCAGGCGGCGCTCGCCGAGGCGGCGTCGCGGGCCCGCACCGACGCGCGGATCTACCTGGGGTGGGGCATCGTCACCCTGAAGCAGGGCGACTTCACGGGCGCCGCGGGCCGGCTCGACCGCGCCAAGGAGCTGTTCGCCAAGGTGCCGCCGCCAACCTGGTTCTGGGCGCGGGCGCTCGCCGCCGCCTCGGCCGGCGAGTTCGAGCTGGCGGCGCAGGTGGCCGAGGAAGGCGTGGAAGCCTACCCGTCCCACGCCGTGCTCCAGAACAATCTCGGGGTGCTGCGGGAGCTGGCCGGCGATCTCGAGGGCGCCGAGGAGATCGTCCGCGGGGCGCGCAAGAGCGAGCCGTCGCTCCCGCAGCTCTCGAAGAACCTGGGCGACCTCGCGTATCGCGCCTCCCGCTACGACGAGGCCTGGGATGCCTACAGCCGGGCGGTGGAGCTCGCGCCCGAGCTGGGCGACGACGTCTACTTCAAGCTCGGCAACATCGCCTACAAGCGGAACGACCGGGATCTCGCATCGCAGATGTGGCGCAAGGCCCTCCAGCTGAATCCCGGGCACGAGCTGGTGAAAGCCAATCTGGATACGCTGAGCGCGCTGGCGTGACGACCGGCCAGGACGAGCAGGCCCTCCAGGCGCTGACCCGCAAGATCTCGCAGGCTCGTGGCGTCGATTGTGCGGCGTACAAGGAGCGCTGCCTCAAGCGGCGGCTGGCCGTGCGCATGCGCGCGTGCAGCGCGCACACCTACGAGGCGTACAGCAAGGTGCTCGACCGGGACCCGGCCGAGTACGACCGGCTGCTCGACGCGCTGACCATCAACGTCACGAAGTTCTGGCGCAACGCGGAAACCTGGCAGACGCTGGCCGAGCCGTATCTCGGGACGCTGTGGCGGGCGACCCGGGGCCACGTGCGGGTGTGGTCGGCGGGATGCGCGTCGGGTGAGGAGCCGTATACGCTGGCGGTGGCGCTGGCCGAAACGGCGCGCCAGCACAAGGAGGAGCACCTGCTGGTGCGCGCCCGCATCGACGCCACCGATCTCGACCGCGAGAGCCTGGATCGCACCCGGGCCGCGGAGTTCGCGCCGGGCACGTTCAGCGAGATGCCGCCGGAGCTGGTGGAGCGCTATTTCACGGCGGACCTGCCACGCAAGCCGCTGCCGGTGCTGCAGCGGATGGTCCGCGTGAGCCGGCACGACCTGACGCGCGATCCGCCGCCCGACCCTCCCTACGAGCTGATCGTATGCCGCAACGTGGTCATCTATTTCGACCGGCCGGTGCAGGAGCGCCTGTTCCAGACGTTCTATGACGCCCTCGTGCCGGGCGGCATCCTCCTGCTCGGCAAGGTCGAGACGCTCGTGGGCCCGGTGCGCGAGCGCATGCACCTCGAGCACGTGCGCGAGCGGATCTACGCGAAGCCCGCATGACCGAGTCGCGGCCCAAGGAAACGCTCGTGCATGTGGCGGACTGGGCGGCCGAGCGCGGCGACCACGTGCTCGTTACGCTTGGCCTCGGGTCGTGCGTGGCGATCATGCTGCACGATCCGAGCAGCGGCGCCGGCGCGATGGCGCACGTGCTGCTGCCGTCGCGCAGTCTGGCGCGCGATGCGACCAACCCGGCCAAGTTCCCGGAGACGGCGATCCCGTTCCTCGTGGAGCGGCTGCGCGCGCTCGGCGTGGACCAGCGCCGGCTCGTGGCCAAGCTGGCCGGCGGCGCCAGCATGTTCGCGCAGCTCATGACCCCGGGTTCGGTGCAGATGGGCGAGCGCAATCTGGTCGCGACCCGCGCCGCGCTCCGGGCCGCCGCGATCCCGCTGACCGCCGAGGCGGTGGGGGGGACGGCCGGCCGGTCGGTGCGCTTCTACGTACAGGACGGGCGGGTGGAGATTCGCGCCGTGGGATCCGATGAACGCCGCATCTGACCGGCGGCCGACGGTGCTGGTCGTCGACGACAGCGCCCTGATCCGCCGGGTGCTCACGGATGTCCTGGGCGGCGAGTTCGACGTCGTGGCCACCGCGCGCGACGGATTCGACGCGTTGCGCAAGATCCACCAGCACGTGCCCGACGTGGTGACCATGGACCTCGAGATGCCGGAGCTGGATGGGCTCGGGGCGATCGGCTACATCATGTCGGAGACGCCCCGCCCGATCGTCGTGGTGAGCGCGCACGCGGGCCCGGGCACGGCGGTCGTGATCCGCGCGCTCGAGCTCGGCGCCGTGGAGATCGTGGAGAAGCCGATGGAGGCGACGCGCGGAGCGATCGAGCGGCTGGGCCCCGAGCTGATCAGCGCGGTCCGGCGCGCGCTCGCGGCCGACGTGTCGCGAGTGCCGGTCATGGCGCGCCCCCCGGCGCCGGTGCGCCACGCTCCGGAAGTGGGATTGCGGCCGCGCGCGCGCGTGGCGGTCGCGATCGCCGCCTCCACCGGAGGGCCCCGCGCGCTCGCGGAGCTCATACCGAAACTCCCGACCGGACAGAACGCCGCCGTCCTGATCGTGCAGCACATGCCGCCCAAGTTCACCCGCAGCCTGGCCGAGCGCCTCGACTCGATGAGCCCACTGCGCGTGGTCGAAGCCGATCACGGCACGCCCGTGGTCGAGGACACGGCGTACGTGGCGCCGGGCGATTATCATATGCGCGTGGCACCCGCGTCCGACGGCCCGCAGATCGTGCTCGACCAGGGACCCACGGTGTGGGGCGTGCGGCCCGCCGCCGATCCGCTGTTTCGGTCCGTCGCCGAGATCTTCGGCGCCCGCAGCATCGGCGTCGTGCTGACGGGCATGGGACGGGACGGCGCGGCGGGGTTGCGGGCGATTCACGACGCGGGCGGCCGCGGCGTGGCGCAGGACCGCGAGTCGGCGGTGATCGCGGGGATGCCCACGGCCGCCGTGCAGGGCGGGGGAGTGGACGCGGTTCTTCCCCTCGGTCAGATTGCGGGCCGCGTGAGCGCCGAGCTGGCGCAGCGCGCCACGGCGCTCGGCGGCTGGCGGCGCGCGTGAGCGGCGCGCTGGGGTACCTGCTGATCCGCGCGGAAGGCCGCGCGTACGGCCTCCCCCTCAACTCCGTGCGGCAGGTGGGCGACCTGGGTGAGGTACTGAGCGTGCCGCGGGCGCTGCCCGCGATCCGCGGGCTCACCCCGTTCGGCGGGCGGCTCGTGCCGCTCGTGCATCTCGGGGCCCTGCTCGGCGAACGCACGCCGCCGGCGGAGCGCGGGCGGACGATCGTCGTCGTCGCGCTCGCCGCGGAGCAGCGGCTGGTGGCCTTCGAGGTGGACGACGCCGACGAGGTCGTACGCGAGGGGGCGTTGCCCGTGCCCGACGGCGAATCGCTGCCCTGGGCCTCGGGCGTCGCCCGGCGCGCCGACGCGCTGGTGCCGATTCTCGACCTCGCCCTGCTGGAGGATCGTATCGCATGAGCACCGGGGATGATGTCCAGCTGGTCGTGTTCAGACTGGCGGGCCAGGATTTCGCGTTTCACATCTTCCACGTCGAGCGCATCCTGCGGCACGAGGCGCCCGTCCCCCTGCCCAAGGCGCCGGAGTTCCTCGAAGGCGTGCTCCACTACCAGGGCGCGGCGGTACCCCTGGTCGATCTCCGGAAGCGGCTCACCGTACCCTCGCCGATCCGCGAGGAGACGCGGATCGTGATCCTCGAGGCGGATGGCGGCAAGATCGGCGTGGTGGTGGATGCCGTGACCGAGGTGCTCCAGGTGGCGGCCAGCGAGGTCACCTCCCCGCCCAAGATCGTGAAGGGGCTCGCCGCGGAGTACATCGCGGGGATCGTGAGCAAGGACGACCGCACGATCATCGTTCTGAACAGCGCCCAGCTGCTCTCAGCGAAGGAGAAGCTCGCCCTCGAGGTCGTCCTCCAGCCCAAGGCCAAGGTCTCGTGAGCGAGTCTCCCGTTCCCGCCCTGCGGGCCGAGTACGACGCGATTGCCCGCAGGCTCGACGGGGCGACCGGCGCCGACCGGGAAACCGTCAAGCGGGAGATCATCAGTTATTTCAAGCAGGTCGACGCGCTCATCACGGAGCTGACGGAGCTGAAGGAGGACGTGCGCAAGCTGGTCGAGCGCTACAAGCAGGGGGCGACGTCGACCGCGGCCGCGTCGGCGCCCGAGTTCACGAGCGCGCGCCCCGCCATCCACGCCGACCACATCGGCGCGTCGACCTTCATCGAGAAGGGGTGGAGCCTCATCTCGCTCGGCGATCACGCCGGAGCGATACAGGCGCTCCAGAAGGCCCTGCAGCTCTCGCCCGGCGAAACGCAGGCGGAGTCGCTGCTCGGGTGGGCGCAGATGCTGCACGAAGAGTACGACGACGCGCTGCAGACCTTCCAGAAGGTCCTGATGAAGGAGCCGGCCAACTCGCTCGCGCGGATCAACGTCGGCTACATCTGTCTCCAGAAGCGCATTTTCGGCGAGGCGATCGAGCATCTGTCGAAGGCCATTCGCCTCGACAACGACAAGAAGGCCACGCTATATGCCCACTTCTATCTCGGCCTGGTCTACCTGCAGCGCGACATGTACGAAGATGCCCAGACCTTCTTCGAGAAGACGCTCAAGCTGGGACCGAACCTGATCGAGGCGTACTACCAGCTGGGTCGCGCCTACTGGTTCGCGGGCGACCAGGAGCGCGCGCGACGGACGTGGGATGCGGGGCAGAAGGCGAACAAGTTCAACCCGTGGGGCAAGAAGTGCGGCGAGACGCTCGACCTGGTGGCCCAGGGGCAGGAGCCGCCGCGCACCTAGTCCTGCTGTCGCTGCTCGTCTTGCCCCCACAAGCGGTGACGGTCGGTCGGGTGACAGCGGTGGCATGGCCGGGGCAGACCACGCTCGCCACCACGCTCGCCGAGCAGGCCGACGCCGCGGGGTCTTTCCCCGGCATCGGATCGCTTCCCGGTCGTCCCATCCGCCTCATCATCGCCGACACCCGTGATCGCTACGACTCGCTCACCCGCGGCCGGATGCCGAGCTGGAGCGAGGGCGCCGCGTTTCCCGACGCCGGCGTCATCGTGCTGTTTTGCGGGAAGCCGTCCGATTGCCTGCACGGGGCGCTGCGCCACGAGCTGGCGCATCTCGCGCTCTCCTGGCGCGTGGGGTGGGCGCTGCCGCTCTGGTTCCAGGAGGGATACGCGGCGCTCGCGGCGGGCGAGTGGACGGACCTGGACGGACTGCAGCTCAACTGGCGGGTGGCGCGCGGCGAGCTGCCCGACCTGGACGAGCTGGACCGCGCGCTGCGCGGCGACCGGGCCGATGCCGGCACGGCGTACGCGCTCGCGATGACGGCGGTGACGTTGCTGCAGCGCTGGGGTGGGCCCGGCGGGCTCGACCGGCTGATCGAGAACCTCACCCGCGAGCGCAGCTTCGACGCCGCGATCCGGGTGACCTACCGTATCACCGAGGGTGAGTTCGAGACGCGCTGGCAGAAGGACGTTGCATCGCGCTACGGGTGGGTGTCGTGGGCGAGTGCGGTCGGTTTGTTTTGGACGGTCACCGCGCTGCTCCTGATCTGGCTCGTGCGCGTGCGGCGGCGCCGGGACCGGCCGCGCCGCGCGGCGCTGGACGAGGGTTGGGTCATCCCGACGGACGACGAGACGGACGACGAGTGGGAGGGGCGATGACGCCACGTGGAAGGTTCTTCCTCACGGTCGGAGCCCTCGCGTTGATCCCTGCGATCGTGGGCACCCTGAGTTACCGCCTCATCGCGATCTGGTCCGCTCCTCGGAAGCGGGCGCTCGCTTCCCGCAGCGCGGCCGCCGTGGCGGCCGATTCCGTGTTCTGGCGCACGTTTCACGGCGCTCGCTACGACGAGATCCAACCGGCACTCGAAACGCTCACGCAGGCGTATCTCGCGACCCCGCGTGACGCCACCACCGCGGCCCATATCGGCTGGCTGCACATCTGGCGCATCGCCGAAAGCGCCCGGCTCGACGCGGCGCCCGCCACGATCACCGAGGACATGCGACTGGCGCGGCGGTTCTTCGACGAAGCGGTGCGGCTCGATCCCTCGGACGCGAGAAAGCAAGGGTTCCTGGCCAGCGCGCTCATGGGGGAGGGTCAGATCGACGACGATCAGCGTCTCATCCGGCGGGGCTACTTCACGATGCTGGACGCGATCAAGGCGTGGCCGGCGTTCAACCTGTTCACCGCGGGCTACGTCGTCAGCCTCGCGCCCGCCAAGTCGAAGCAGTTCGCCGAAGGCCTGGCATGGGAGTGGCGCGATCTCGACGTGTGCGCGGGGGAGCGAGTCGATCGCGTCCACCCGGATTTTTCCAAGTACATGGGGCGCATCACCGATGCCCGCGCCTGTCTGAATACCTGGATCGCGCCGCACAACGGTGAGGGGTTCTTCCTCAACATGGGGGACATGCTCGTCAAGTCGGGCGATTGGCGGACGGCCCAGCAGGTCTACGCGTACGCCAAGCTCTTACCGGAGTACCCCACGTGGCCCTACCGTGAGCTGCTCGCAGCCAGGCTCCGGGATGCGGAGGCGAACGTCGCGCGGTTCAATGGACGGGATCCCGATCGGAAGACCGGGATGATGGGCCGGTCGGTGTTTGCCTGCATGGCATGCCATCAGCAGTGAACGTCGCTGGCGCGGCCACCGCTAACTGCTTGACGCGCTGGAAGCTATCGGGTAAACTCCGCGCCATGTCGGACCCGGCGCCCCAGTCCCGGCTGCATTTCGGTCGCAAGAATTCCGCTTTGCTCGCCGCGGCGCTGGTCACGGTCGCGGCGGGGTACTGGCTGCTCTCCCGCGGGTCGACTACGGCCGCGCCGCTGCTGCTCGTCCTGGGCTACTGCGTTCTCTTTCCAGTAGGCTTGGGCCGCTAGCGTCCCCTCGTGCCACGGGCGAATAGCTCAGCTGGTTCAGAGCGCCTGCCTTACACGCAGGAAGTCGGGGGTTCGAATCCCTCTTCGCCCATCCGGGTCCTCGGCGTGCTGGCGGTCCTCGCGCTCGCCGCCCCCGGCGCGGCGACCGCACAGCTCGCCATCACGCAGCCCACCACCCGGCTCCTCATTCTCCCCTTGAGTGTTTCGACCGCCGCCGATTCGGCGATGAGCGTCAAAGTCATGGACACGGTGCGCGTCCGGCTCGCCGTGCTGGCCAAGTACAAGGTGATCGTGATTCCCAAGGCGAAGCTGTGCGAGGCGCTCCAGGCGTCGGGATTTCCCTGCGACCTGCTGTTGCCCGACGCGCAGGCCCGCCTGCTCGCGCGCCTGCTCAACGCGCACGCCTACACCGGGGGCACGCTCGAGCACGCCGCGCAGGGCGGGGCGCTCGTGGCGCGGGTGCGGGTGGTGGACATGGGGTCGTCGGGCTTGGCGTTCGCCTTCAGCTCGACGAGCGCGCCCGCGGGAACGCCCGCGGCGCTGAGCGAAGCGATCGCCCAGCGGCTCAACACCATCGTCAAGGCGGGCGAGCCGGCGCGCGAGTGCAACGACAAGCGCTCGAAGGCGCAGTTCAACGCGGCCCTGGACGCGGCGCGCAAGGCGATCGCGATCGAGCCCGATCTGCCGGCGGCGCACCTCTGCATGGCGACGGTCTACGAGGCGCAGCGCATGCCGTCCGACAGCCTCATCGCCGAGGCGCGGCGCGCGACGCGGGGCGACTCGATGAACCCGACGGCGTGGGAGACCATCGCCCGCACGTACCAGGTCAAGGGTGACACGCTGAATGCGGTCGACGCATTTGAAAAGGAGCTGGCCGGCGATCCGGGCAACCAGCGGTTGCGCCTCGCGATGGCGGACATGCTGCGGCAGCAGAAGCAGTACCAGCGCGCCGTTGCCCTGCTCGACGCCGGGCTCGCGGTCGCGCCGGCCGACGAGAAGCTGCTCGACCTGCGCTCCCGCATCTGCATCGAAGGCCAGCTCTGGCAGTGCACGCTCCAGGGATTCGTTGCCCAGGCGCAGGCCGACAGCACCAAGCTCGCCGACACGTCGTTCCTCAAGGCGGCCCTGGGCGCCGCGCAGCAGGTGCCCGACACCCAGCAGCTGCTGTTCTTTGGCCGCGCCGCCGTCCGGCGCTTCCCCAAATCGGCGGCGTTCTGGAAGGCGTTGGGGCAGGCCTACGACTTGAAGGGCCTGCCCGACTCGGCCGTCGCGGCATACCGCGCGTCGCTCGCGCTCGATCCCAACGATATCAACAGCTCGCTGCTCGTCGCCAAGACGATCGTCGACCGTTCGATGTACGACACGGTGCAGGCGAATCGCCTGAAGAAGGATTCGGTCGCGCTGCAGACCCTCCGCAACGCGTTCGCCGACCGGCTCGACACCGCCAAGATCTACCTGGCCCGGCCGGTCGCTGCGGGCGATTCCGCCCAGAAGCTGTCGGCCGCCGTCATCTACCTCACGGGCGGCTCGAAGATCGCGCAGACCGGGGCCTATGACCGCGCGTATCCCTGGCTCGAGCAATCGCTCAAGCTCGTGGCGCCGCGCACGCCCGGCGACACGGTCGGGCCGCGCCAGCAGATCCGCGTGCAGGCGAGCTTCTGGTACGGCGTTTCGTCGGTCCAGCCGCTGTTCCGCGAGTACGGCGTGATGGTGAAATCGAAGAGCTGCACGCAGGCGAAAGCGGTGAACGACTGGCTGGAGCGCGCCAAACAGGCGTTGACCCTGGGCTCGCGCGTGCACCCGCCGACGGCCAACTCGATGCTGCAGAACCTGGCGAAGCTCGAGGCGATCATGCCGCAGGTGAAGAAGCAGTTCCAGTGCCGGAATTTCTGAGGCGTTGAATCGACTTTCATGCGGACCTATATTGCGCGATCCGTCGCAGGGGGCTGTAGCTCAGCTGGTTAGAGCGCCGGTCTGTCACACCGGAGGTCGCGGGTTCGAGCCCCGTCAGCCCCGCTTGAACCCGCGTCGCGGGAGGATATACGCGGCCTCGTCTGCCACGGGCAGGCGGGGCCGTTTGTTTGGGGGTGTGGGGTTAGGGAGTGGGGGTTCGGGAACGGCGGAAACGGTGACCTATCACGTTCCAGT
>DATIXG010000118.1:0-7828 GCA_035518815.1 Gemmatimonadales bacterium
GTGGGTGTAGTACCGCGCCGCAGAACTTGTTGCTAACTTAGGCCAGACGATTTCTGCGGGCGTAATTCAGGGGTAGAATGCCAGCTTCCCAAGCTGGACGTCGCCGGTTCGAATCCGGTCGCCCGCTCTGCACACCCGCCGCACTCTGCGGCGGGTTTTTCGTTGTGAGTCACGCCGCTGGCGCGCCGCCACCCCACAGGCGATATTCAAAACTTGCGAAGTGTCTGCCGGCGTTGGGGTTGCGGCACCGGTCTCACAAATTCCTTGAACCACTAGGCGGCAAGGCGTGGTACGCGTGCATGCCGTGGCGCCAGACTCCCTCGGTGCCGCGCTCGGCCTCTCCCCCGGGACTGAACTGGTCGCGGTCAACGGCCGTCCCCTCGAGGACTTCCTGGATTGGGAGTTCCTGACGGCGGACGACCACTTCATGTTGCACGTGAAGTCGCCCGCAGGGGAGGAGATCGAATACGACGTCGAGCGGCCCGAAGGCTGGCCCATGGGGGTGACGCTCGAGGCCCCCCGAATCCGTCGCTGCGCCAACCACTGCGACTTCTGCTTCGTGGACGGCAATCCCAGCGATCTGCGCACGCCACTCTATATCCGGGATGACGACTATCGCCTGTCGTTCCGGTACGGCAATTTCGCCACCCTGACGAACCTGAAGCCGTGGGACGTGGAGCGCATCACCGAATACCGCCTGTCGCCGCTCTATGTCTCCGTTCACGCCACCGACCCGACCGTCCGCCGCTGGTTGCTGCGCAACCCCGAGGCGCCCGACATCGTCCCCCAGCTCAAGAGCTTCGCCGAGCGCGGTATCGCGTTTCACACGCAGGTGGTGCTCGTGCCCGGGGTGAACGACGGCGCCGAGCTCGTGCGCACCCTCGGTGACCTCTACGCGATTGGGGCTCCGGTGCTGTCGGTGTCGGTGGTCCCTGTGGCGCTCACCGAATTCAGCAAGTTGCACCTCGTGCGGCCGCCGAGCAGGGAGGAGTGCCGGGCGGCGCTCGAGACGGTCGGGAACTGGTCCGCGCGGGCGATCGCCGAGCGCGGGACGCCGTGGTGCTTCGGCGCGGACGATCTCTATCTCCAGGCGGACGAGCCGCTGCCTCCGGCAGAGTGGTACGGCGACTTCGAGCAGCGCGAGAACGGGGTTGGCGCGGTGCGCTATCTCCAGACGCGCATCGCCGGCGCGAGGGACGCCTGGCCGGCGGATCTGTCGGGCAAGCGCATCGGCGTGCTCACGGGCTCGGCCATGGCGCCCCTGATGCCCCAGGTCGTGGGGGCGCTGGGCGCCGCCACCGGGGCGCGCTTCGAAATCGTCGCTGTCGAGAACTCCCTGTTCGGTTCGAGCGTGACCACGGCCGGTCTCCTGCCGGCCGCCGCCTTCCGCGAGGCCCTCGCCGGGCGGGGCGACCTCGACCTTGCGCTCCTTCCCGCCGAGGCCGTGAACGACGACCTGGTGTTCATCGACGACGTGTCGCTCGACCGCCTGGCCGCCGATGTCCCGGTCCCGGTGCGGCTCTCGTACGACTTCGTGGATGTGTTGAGGGACGGATGAGCGCCACGCCCACCGTCGCGATCATCGGGCGCCCGAACGTCGGGAAGTCCACCCTGTTCAACCGCTTGATCGGCCGGCCCGAAGCGATCGTGGACGCACAGGCGGGCGTGACGCGCGACCGCAATTTCGCCGCGGCCGAGTGGAACGGACGCCGGTTCTGGCTCGTCGATACGGGCGGTCTCGTGCCCGGGGCGCCCGATGCCTTGAGTCGCGCCATCCGCACCCAGGTCGAGATGGCAATTGCGGAGAGCGACCTGCTGCTGTTCGTCGTGGATGTCGAGACGGGTGTCCACCCCGCCGATCTCGCGATCGTCGAGGAGCTCCGCAGGGTGCAGCGGCCGGTGCTGCTGGTGGCGAACAAGGCCGACCGCCTGCCCGTGGACACGCGACACCTGGCCTTCTACGAGCTCGGCATGGGGGACCCGTTCCCGATCTCCGCCGCCATCGGGAAGAGCAGCGGGGACTTGCTCGATCGGGTGGTCGAACTGCTGCCGGGAGCAGACGGGGAAGCACGGGGGACAACGGGAGAGGATGGGGCAGGGGAGGAGGAGGCCAGCCCGATTCGTGTCGCCGTCGTCGGCCGGCCCAACGTAGGGAAGTCGAGCATCGTGAATCGCCTGCTCGGCCAGGATCGCGTGGTCGTGGCGCCCGAGCCCGGCACCACGCGGGACGCCATCGACACGCCGCTCGTCCACCAGGGCCGCAGGATGGTGTTCGTCGACACCGCGGGCTTGCGCAAGCGCAGCAAGGTCACGGAAGACCTCGAGTTCTACTCGACGCTGCGCACGGCGCGGGCGGTGGAGCGGGCGGACGTGTGCGTCCTGGTGGTGGATGCAACGGAAGGTATGGCCGCGCAGGACTTGAAGGTCGCGAACCAGGTGTGGGACAGCGGGGCGGGGCTCATCGTGGCTGTGAACAAGTGGGACCTGGTCGAGGAGAAGGAAACGAACACGGCAGTCCGCGGAGAGCGGGACGTGAAGGAGCGCGCCCCGTTTCTCGAGTTCATGCCGTTCCTCTACGTGTCCGCCAAGACCGGGCAGCGGGTGGCCAAGTTGCTCGACCTGATCGTGCTCGTCTCGGAGGAGCGGAAGAAGCGGGTCCCGACCGCGGAGGTCAACCGCGTGCTCACGGCGCTCGTCGAGCGGCAACAGCCGCCGCAGCCCGTGGGAGAATCGGTCCGGCTGCTCTACGCGGCCCAGATCGGGACCGCGCCGCCCCGCTTTGCCGTCGTGTCGAACCGGCCGGAGGCGATTCCGGAGTCGTACACGCGCTACCTGCTGAATGGATTTCGGGCTGCCTGGGAGTTCACCGGTGCGCCGGTCAACATCAAGCTGCGCCGCAAGCGGGAGCGCAAGGCGGCAGGACGGTGACCATTGCACCCTGGATCATCGCCGCGTACCTGATCGGGGCCATCCCGACCAGCTACCTCGCCGGGAAACTCGGCCGGGGCATCGATCTCCGCGAGCACGGCAGCCGGAATCTCGGTGCCACAAACGTGTACCGGGTTCTGGGGTGGGGGTATGCGATTCCGGTCGGCGTGATCGACATAGCCAAGGGTGCGCTGCCCGTCACCCTGTTCCCCCGGTGGGCGCACGGTCCGGGATGGCTCCCGGTCGTGCTGGGCGTGGCGGCGGTCCTCGGGCACATGTTCTCGCCGTACGTCCGCTTCAGAGGTGGAAAGGGGGTGGCGACCGCGGCCGGGATGTTCCTGGCGCTCGCCCCGCTCGCCATTGCCATTTCGGTGATCGTGTGGGCGGGGCTGTTGTGGCTCACCGGCTACGTCTCGGTCAGCTCCCTCACCGCGGCCGCGCTGTTCCCGCTGTGGACGTACCTGACGCTGCCCGGTGCCCAGTACACGTTCTGGGCCAGCGTGGCCTCGGCGGGTCTCATCGCGTTCTCCCATCGAGCGAACATTCGGCGGCTCCTCGCCGGGACGGAGAGCCGATTCCGGACCCGGAAGGGGGGCGTCGCGGCGTGACCAGGATCGCGGTCGTCGGCGCGGGGGCGTGGGGCACGACGCTCGCCGATCTTCTGGCGCGCAAGGGCGACGCGGTGAGTCTCTGGGCGCGGGAGCCCGAGGTGGTGGAGAACATCAATCAGAGTCATCTCAACCGGCAGTTCCTTCCCGGGTCACCGCTCGCGGAAGGTGTCCGCGCGCACGGCGACATCGGCGATGCGGTTCGCGGCGCGGAGGTCATTGTCTCCGCCGCGCCGTCCCACGCGGTCCGCGGCGTGATGGCGCAGGCCGCGGAGGCGGTGCGCGGGCGCGCGCTGGTCGTGAGCGTCTCGAAAGGGCTCGAGCCCGAGCGGCTCACGACCCTGTCGTGCGTCCTGCAGGAGGTGATGCCCCCGGAGACGGAAATCGCCGTGCTGTCGGGGCCGTCGTTCGCGCAGGAAGTGTACGCCGGCTGGCCGACCGCGGTTGTGGCGGCCGCGGCGGATCACGCCATCGCGCAGCGCGTGCAGCAGATCTTCTCGACCGGGTCGTTCCGCGTCTACTCGCATACCGACGTGCTGGGCGTCGAGCTCGGCGGCGCCCTCAAGAACGTCATCGCCGTCGCGGCCGGCATCCTGGACGGCCTCGGTCTTGGGCACAACGCGCGTGCCGCCCTGATCACGCGGGGGCTGGCGGAGATCACCCGGCTGGGGGTCGCGCTCGGGGCGGAGGCGGCGACCTTCGCCGGCCTGGCCGGGATGGGGGACCTCATTCTCACGGCCACCGGGATGTTGTCGCGCAACTACGCCCTCGGCACGGAGCTCGGTCGCGGGGCGCGTCCCGGCGACGCCTTGCGCAACCGGGCGACCACCACCGAGGGCGTCTACACCGCCCGCGTGGCGGTGGCGCTGGGCGAGCGCCATGGCGTCGAGCTGCCGATCGCGCGCGAGGTGACGGACGTGCTGTTCCACGACAAGGCGCCCCGGCAGGCCGTCGGCGCGCTCATGGAGCGGACCCTCAAGGCGGAGCGGTGGCGATGAGCGCTCCGCATCCCGTGCAGGAGTTCTTCTCGATCGGCGAGGTCTGCCAGCTCACCGATCTCAAGCCCCACGTGCTGCGGTACTGGGAGAGCCAGTTCCGGTTCCTGAACCCGGCGAAGAACCGCTCGGGGAATCGCGTGTACCAGCGCCGCGAGATCGAGCTGATCATGCTCGTGAAGCATCTCCTCTACACCGAGAAATACACGATCGAAGGCGCACGTCAGAAGATCGAGCAGTACCGCCGCTCGGGCGAGTTGAAACCCGAAGCGCGGCGAGCCCTGGCGCTCGAAACCGTCAAGGATCTCAGGGCGGAGCTGAAGGCCGTCCTCGCCGTCCTCGAGGGTAGCGCGCCCGCCAGATGAGGATCCTGGTCTCGAACGACGACGGAATCCTGGCCCGGGGCCTGGGGGTCCTCGCGGACGTCTGCAGCGCCGTCGGACAGGTGACGGTCGTCGCCCCCGATCGGGAGCAGAGCGGCACCTCGCACTCGCTCACGCTGCACCACCCGCTTCGTGCAACCCGCCGGTCCGACGGTGCGTTCCAGGTCGACGGCACGCCCACCGACTGCGTGCTGCTGGCACTCGGTCAGCTGATGCCGGAGCGGCCGGATTTCGTGATCTCGGGCGTGAACCACGGCGCCAATATGGGCGAGGACGTGCTCTACTCGGGCACGGTCGCCGCCGCGTTCGAGGGCCTCGTCGCGGGGATCCCGAGCATCGCGGTGTCGTTCGCGGGGGGCGACCTGGAGTTGCTCGACTCGCACCGTCCTCGCCTCGAACGCCTGATCCGCCGGCTCGTGCACGTGCCGGATTTCCCCAAGGAGACGCTGCTGAACGTCAACATTCCGGGTATTCCCGGCGCGGACGTCAAAGGCGTGAAGGCGACGCACCTCGGGAGCCGGGTGTTTCACGAAGAGATCGCGCGCATGAAGGATCCCTGGGGCAAGGACATCTATTGGATTGGCGGGGGTCATGTCACCTGGTCCGGCGACGCGGACTCGGACGTCCAGGCAACGCGCGACGGTTACATCTCCGTCACGCCGCTGCATATGGACATGACCAACTACCGGCTGCTCCAGGCGACTCAGGCGTGGCTCCGCGACGACTGACCGGGTCGGGCGGCGACAGCTTCGCCGGTTATCGCGCCCGCCTCGTGGACGGGTTGCGGGCCAAGGGCATCGCCGACTTGGCGGTGCTCAAGGCGTTCGCAGAAACCCCGCGCCACCTGTTCGTGCCCGACGCGCTGCGGCGCCAGGCGTACGACGACGTCGCGCTGCCGATCGGGAGCGGCCAGACGATCTCACAGCCGTTCACCCAGGCGCGTTACCTCGAGGCCCTGCGGCTCTCGGGCGCTGAGCGCGTGCTCGAGGTCGGCACGGGCTCGGGATATCAAACCGCCCTGCTGGGCGCCCTGGCGGAGCAGGTGTTCAGCGTGGAGCTTGTCACGGCGCTCGCCCTGCGCGCGCGCGACGTGCTGCGCGAGGCCGGTGTGACGAACGTGTCCGTCCTCGTGGGTGACGGGACCCTGGGATGGAGCGACTACGCGCCCTACGATGCGATTCTGGTGGCGGCGGGCGGCCCGGAAGTACCGCCCCCGCTCGTCGAGCAGTTGACGGCCCGCGGGCGGCTGCTGATCCCCCTGGGCGACCGCGGGGCGCAGGTCCTCACCCTCGTGCAGCGAGCCGGCGCCGACCTGCGGCGCACCCCGCTCGGTGATGCGCGTTTCGTCCCCCTGCTTGGAGAGCATGGCTTCGATGCTTGAACAGTTCATCGATTGGCTGCTGAACGGGCTCCTCGCCCTGGGCTATCCCGGGATCATCGTCCTCATGGCGATGGAATCGACCGTGTTGCCCATCCCCGCAGAGCTCGTGATGCCGCCGGCCGGCTACTGGGTGGCGAAAGGCCAGATGAGTGCCACGGCGGCCGTGGCGAGCGGGGTGCTCGGGAGCGTGCTGGGAGCCGTCGTGACCTACGGCCTCGCGCACCTGCTCGGGCGGCCCTTGGTGCGACGCTTCGGGAAGTACGTGTTCATCACCGACAAGGCGCTCGAGCGCTCGGAGCGCTTCTTCGGGGCCCACGGGGAGATCAGCGTGCTCATGGGACGGATGCTGCCCGTGGTGCGACACCTGATTTCCATCCCGGCGGGGCTCGCACGCATGTCGCTGCCGGCGTTCGTTGTCTACACGGGGCTGGGCGCGTTCCTGTGGTGCTCCGTGCTCGTTGGCATCGGATACCTCCTGGGCCGCACTGAAGGGGTCCTGCGCCACGCGGAAGTGCGCCACTACGTCGCGCGCGTCCTCCTGATCCTGTTGCCGTTCCTCGCGGGCGTAACGGCGTTGTACATCTTGTGGCGACGCCGCCGCGAGCCATCGAGCAGCGGTGGGTGAGCCCGCGATGCACCGACTACGCTACGTCGTGAGCGGTATGGTGCAGGGCGTGGGCTTCCGCTGGTTCGTGCTGCGGGAGGCGCACCGACTGGAATTACGCGGGTGGGTGACGAATCTCGAGGACGGCTCGGTCGAGGTGGTCGCGGAGGGGACGGAGACCCGGCTCGGCGAGCTCGAGGCGGCGCTCAAACGGGGACCGCGGGTGGCACAGGTGCGAGATGTGGCGAAATCCCCGGTGCCGCCGGACGTCCAGTTGTCCAACTTCTTCGATATCCGGTAGCCTGACCGGATGACCGCGAGCGCCACCGATCAGATCCGGGAGATCCGTCGCTGTATCCGCGACATCCCGGATTTTCCGAAGCCGGGGGTGGTGTTCAAGGACATCACCCCGCTCTTGCTCGACCCGCCACGCTTCCAGGCCGCCGTGGACCTGATGGCCGCGCCGTTTCGCCAGGAGGCCGTTTCCCGGGTGATTTCGATCGAGTCACGCGGGTTCCTGCTGGGAGCGCCGATCGCGCTCTCGCTCGGGGCAGGTCTCGTGCCGATTCGCAAGCCGGGCAAGCTGCCTGCGGCGACGGGACGCGTGGAATACTCCCTCGAGTACGGAACCGACGCCCTGGAAATGCATCGTGATGCCGTGGGCTCGGGCGACCGCGTGCTGATCGTGGACGACGTCCTCGCCACAGGGGGCACAGCGGAGGCCGCGGCCAAGCTCGTGGCGGCCCACGGGGCCCGGGTTGCGGGATACGCGTTTCTGATCGAGCTTGATTTCCTCCAGGGGAGACGCAGGCTTCAGGGGGAACGGGTCGAGGCCTTGCTGCATTACCCGTAACTGGGCTAGCTTCCAGTACTTAGCGGTTCCGAGCCACGCCCCTGTAGCTCAGGTGGATAGAGCAGCGGTTTCCTAA
>DATIXG010000119.1:0-2153 GCA_035518815.1 Gemmatimonadales bacterium
TTCCTTGTCGACCAGCGCCTTCGGCGTGACCGCGTCGCTGGCGACCGCCGGCGCCACGACCTCGGTCGTTTCCGTGAGGGTCGCGATCGCCATTCGGACCTGCACGAGCGGCGCGCTGTCCGTGACGACGGTGACCCGCCGCTCGGCCCTGGCGAACCCCTGCGCTTCGACCTTCAGGACGTACTCCCCCAGGGGTATCGCCCGGAGGCGGAAGGCGCCGGCGGCATCGGTCTCCACGTCCCTCGCGAAGCCGGAACCGTCGGCTCGCAGCTCGACCTTCGCTTGGGGGATCGCGCGCGACTGCGGATCGACGACCTGTCCGCGGACGTCACCGAACACCGACGCCGACGCGGGAACGGCGGTGACACACAGCACCGCCACCGCTACGGCAGCCAGGTGGTTTCGAACCAAAGCGCTCATGACTCACCCTCCACACTGTGAGAGGTCCACAAACGGACGGCGACCTCGCCCTACGCGGCGGGGTCTAGCAGTGGGGTGAGCTTCTGGGGGGCTGCAGCGGCGCTTGCCGAAACCCGGCGAGCGCCGCCGGCCGAGTCGAGGCGGCCACGAAGGTGAAGCCTCGCGGAATCGGCAGACTGACCCTCGCGATCAGAGGAAGCCGCTCGACGCGGGCGAACGAGCTCAGTTCCTTACGCTGCGCGCAGGACGCCACGCCCGTTCGTCCTGCGCAACAGCTTGCGGCACGCACCGCGGCTCCCCCTCGGCACGGGCAAAAGGAGGGCGAGCACGAGTTGGTTCGCCACCTCTCGACGACCGGCGTCAGGGCGAGCAGGGTAAGAACCACGCCGCCGACCAGCCGACGCGCGCATCCGAGCATCGTCGCGATTGTACGGCAGCCGAGACGGACAGGTCGGCTTTCCGCCATCATCGCGGGTGCGACAAATTGTCGCAGGGACTGTCGCCTTCCACGAGGCCACACGTGCGACAACATGCCGCATCGACGGTCCAGCGACCGCGAACGGACACTACGGCGCTCGTCAACTCGGAGGCTGCCGATGTTCTTGTTCCGCGGATTCGCGCCGGGCCGGGCGTCGTCGACGGAGCAGCGCGATGCTCGGCGTCGAGTCGCGGGGGCGTGGCGAACGCTGCCGACGCTGCTGTCACTCACGCTCGCCGGCGGGTGGAGCGCGCAAGCGGGAGAGCTCGTCTCCGGAGTCGTCGTCGACGAGTCGGGCGGCGCCATTGCTCACGCCGCGGTGATCCTGGACACGGGAGATCCCAGCTCGTCCGCGAGGGTCAGCACGGGCGACGACGGCTCCTTTGCCTTCGCGAGCCCGCCTCCGGGTTCGTTGACTCTCCGCGTGGAAGCGACGTCGTTCTCCCCCGTCCGTCTCGACCTGGGTCCGTCGGACAGCCGGAGCAATCTTCGGATCGTCTTGAAAGTCGCGCCTCGCAACGAGTGGGTGCGCGTGACCGCGGGCTCCGGCTACGCGGCGCCGGCGTCCAGCAACGCCGCCACCAGGACCGACGCGGCGCTCCTCGACACGCCCATGGCGGTGCAGGCCGTACCGAGAGCGGTGATCGACGATCGCCAGCAACGCACGTCCCTCGAGGCGGCGATGGGCGTCAGCGGCGTTCAGGCCGACACCTACGAGTTCTACGACCAGTTCCTGATCCGCGGCTTCGACAGCGGCTACGGCGTCACCTTCCGGAACGGCCTCCAGCTCCGCGGCATCAACGAAGCGGTGAACATGGCGTTCGTCGACCGCGTCGAGGTCGTCAAGGGACCGGCTTCGATGCTCTACGGGCGCATCGAGCCGGGCGGGTTCGTGAACATGGTCACCCGCCTTCCTCAGCCCGCGCCGGCCTACTCGATCGAGCAGCAAATCGGCAGCTTCGGCATGTATCGCACGACCCTGGACGCGACGGGCCCGGTGGGACGCTCCGAGCGGTGGTCCTACCGCGCGACCGGTGACCTCGACCTGGCCTCGTCGTGGGTCGACAATGCGCACCGCCAGAACATCGCCGCCTCCGGCGCGTTGACCTGGCGACCGAGCGCCCGCTTCGACGCCGGAGTCCAGGTCGAGTACTACGACTACGCGACGACGTGGCTGGATGCGAGCATCCCCGTCATCGGGAACCGCCCCGCCGACCTGCCGCGCAATTTCAGCATCATCTACCCGGAGTCCTGG
>DATIXG010000120.1:0-9149 GCA_035518815.1 Gemmatimonadales bacterium
CAACATTCCCCTCGCCACGCTCATCGGGCTCGGGCTGTCGGCCGTGGTCTACATCCTCAGCTCGACCGTGATCATGGGCATCATTCCCAACGCCGAGCTGCAGACCGCGCACGCGCCCTTCGCGGAGGCGGCGCGGCTCGCGGTGGGGAACGTGGGCATGACCGTCATCGCCGTGTGCGCGATCCTCAAGTCAGTCGGCTCGCTCGGCGGCTGGATGCTGCTCGTGGGCCAGAGCGCCAAGGCGGCGGCAGATGACGGCATGTTCCCGACGGGGTTCGCGCGCCTCAATCGCAACGGCGTGCCCGGCCGCGGGCTCGTGATCGTAGCCATCCTGATGACGGTTATGCTGTTCGCGACGATGTCGCCCACGATCGCCGGCCAGTTCAGCCGCCTCATCGATATCGCGGTCATCCTCGCGGTCGTGCCCTACGTCTACTCGTCGGTGGCGGTTGTCAAGGTCGTCTACGACCATCAGCAGCCGCGACGGACGGTCCGCACGTTCATGTGGATCGCGATTGCCGCGGTCGCCTACTGCGTCTGGGCGGTGCTGGGAGGCTCCCCCGGAACCGTGGTGGCGGCGTTCGTGGCGTTGCTGGTGAGCGTGCCGCTATACCCGTTTTTCCTGCGCTCCATGGAAGCGGCGGCGCAGCGGAAATCGGCCGCGTGACGAAGGAATCCTCACGATGCCTTCATCGGGTTCGCTTGCAGCTGGCGAGAAATTGGCCCAATGGCGGTGTCGAGGTTGTGGAGGGTGAAGGTTGTGGAGGAATGTGAAGGTGTGGAGGATAACGGAGGAAGGGAGACTGCGGCATGAACGCGGAACAGGCTCGCCTCGACGAGGCGCGGGAACAGAAGACTCCTTGGAAGAAGTGGGGACCCTACCTGAGTGAGCGCCAGTGGGGCACGGTGCGGGAGGACTACAGCGATTCCGGCGACGCCTGGAACTACTTCACCCACGACGACGCCCGCTCGCGCGCGTATCGCTGGGGTGAGGACGGGCTCGCGGGGATCTCGGACGACCGCCAGCTGCTCTGCTTCGCCCTGGCCCTGTGGAACGGTCGGGACCCGATCCTCAAGGAGCGCCTGTTCGGCCTGACCAATAGCGAGGGGAATCACGGCGAAGACGTGAAGGAGTACTACTTCTATCTCGATTCGACGCCGACCCACTCCTACATGAAGTACCTGTACAAATATCCCCAGGCCGCCTATCCCTACGACCAGCTGGTGGCAACCAATCGGGCGCGCGGGAAGGACGCGCAGGAGTACGAGCTCATCGATACCGGCGTCTTCGACAAAGACCGCTATTTCGACGTGTTCGTCGAGTACGCCAAGGCCACGCCGGACGATATCCTGATTCAGATCACCGTCCACAACCGCGGATCGGAGCCTGCGACGCTGCACCTCGCACCGACGCTCTGGTTTCGGAACACCTGGTCATGGGGCGGCACCCCCACCCCCCCTCCCGCCCGCCCCCTGCTCCGCCAGACTGCGCCCGGCGTCATCGCGGCATCGCATCCTGACCTGGGCGAACGGTTCCTCCACGCCGACGGCGCCGTCGAGTTGCTGTTCACCGAGAACGAAACCAACACCGAGCGGCTGGTCCACGTTCCCAACCGGACCCCGTACGTCAAGGATGCGATTCACAACTACCTGGTCCATGGCGTCAAGGCGGCCGTGAACCCTGACCGGACCGGCACCAAGGCGGCGGCGCACTACACACTGTCGGTCCCGGGGAACGCCTCGGCCACCGTGCGGCTGCGCTTGAGCGACGCGGCGCCAGCCGCGTCAGGACCGTTCGGCAGCGCGTTCGACGCCGTGTTCGCATCGCGCCGGAAAGAAGCGGATGAATTCTACGCGAACGTGATCCCGTCATCCCTTGGCGCCGATAAGGCGAACGTGATGCGTCAGGCGCTCGCGGGGATGCTCTGGTCCAAGCAGTTCTACTATTACGACGTCGACCGGTGGCTCGACGAGCGGGGCGCCGGTGCCTTCGGTGGGAAGCAGGCGCCTCGCAACGGCCATTGGCACCACATGTACAACGCCGACATCATCTCGATGCCGGACAAGTGGGAGTACCCATGGTACGCGGCGTGGGACCTGGCCTTCCACACCCTGGCGCTGACCCTCGTGGACCTGGACTTCGGCAAGGAGCAACTGGATCTGATGCTGGGGTCGCAATACCTGCACCCCAACGGCCAGCTCCCCGCCTACGAGTGGAACTTCGGTGACGTCAATCCCCCGGTTCACGCCTGGGCCACGATGTTCACCTATCGCCTCGAGAAGGCCAAGCGCGGCAAGGGTGATCTCGACTGGCTGGAACGGTCGTTCCTCAAGCTCCTGCTCAACTTCACCTGGTGGGTGAACCGCAAGGACCGCTCCGGCAGCAACGTATTCGAAGGCGGCTTCCTGGGGCTGGACAACATCGGCGTGTTCGACCGCAGTGCCCCGCTGCCCACCGGTGGATACCTCGACCAGGCCGATGGCACCGCCTGGATGGCGTTGTTCTGTCAGAACATGCTCGAGATCGCCGCGGAGCTGGCGCTCGAGCGGCCGGCCTACGTGGAGCTGGTGGAGAAGTTCGTCGAGCACGTGCTGTGGATCACCTCCTCGATGCTGCATGCCGGCGACGGAACGGGCATGTGGGACGAGGAAGACGGGTTCTTCTACGATGTGCTGCGGTTGCCGGACGGCAAGGCGCGACGCCTCAAGGTCCGGTCGATGGTCGGGTTGCTTCCCCTGTGCGCGGTCACCGTGTTCGAGGGCGAGTTGAAACGCAAAGTGCCGCACCTCGTGGATCGCCTGCGTCGGTTCCTGCTTGCTCGCCCGGAGCTGCGGGAATTCATCCATGATCCGGTGACGCCCGGAGTGGCGGGACGCCAGATGAGCGCGCCGCTCAACGAGGACAAGTTGCGCCGGGTGCTGGCGCGAATGCTGGACGAGAACGAGTTCCTGAGCCCCTACGGGATCCGGTCCATCTCGCGGTACCATGCCGACCACCCGTATACGGTGCGAGTGGCGGGCCAGGAGTATCAGGTCGCCTATCTCCCGGCCGAGTCCGACAGCGGCATGTTCGGCGGGAATTCGAACTGGCGTGGGCCGATCTGGATGCCCGTGAACGCCCTGATCGTGCGCGCGCTGCTCCAGTACTACCTGTACTACGGCGACGATTTCACCGTCGAGTGCCCGACCGGCTCCGGACGGATGATGAACCTCTACCAGGTGTCCGAGGAGATTGGCGGACGGCTGGGCAACATCTTCGTGCGGGACAAACAGGGCCGCCGCGCCGTGTATGGCGACACGGAGAAGTTCCAGCAGGATCCGCACTGGCGCGACCTGCTGCTCTTCTACGAGTACTTCCACGGCGACAACGGCGCCGGGATTGGCGCCAGTCATCAGACCGGGTGGACCGGCGTGATCGCCCGGATCATGCAGCTGTTCGCGACGACGACGCCCGAGCAAGCGCTCGAGCTGGGCAAGGCAGCCGCCGCGCACGAAGTGAAGAAGGCACCCGCGCCTGAGAAGACGCCCCGCGTCCGGCGAGCGAGGACGACCTGACATGCGCGCCCCACTCTATCCCTCGCTCTTCCAGATCAACACGCGGGTCTGGTTGACGGAGCGCGCGCGCGCCCTGGGCCGCGCCGCTACGCTCGACGACATCCCCGATAGCGCGCTCGACCGGATCGCCGAGCTCGGCTTCGACTGGGTGTGGCTCCTTTCCGTGTGGCAAACCGGTCCCGCGGGTCGGCAGGTGTCCCGCACCAAGCCGGAGTGGCGCAAGGAATTCCAGGAAACCCTGCCCGACCTGACCGACGACGACATCGCCGGCTCCGGGTTCGCGATCACCGGATACGACGTCGATCCAGGCATGGGAGGCGATGCGGCGCTCGCGCGAGTGCGAGAGCGCTTGCGGAAGCGTGGCCTGCGGCTGATGCTCGACTTCGTGCCGAACCACACGGGCATGGACCACCCGTGGGTCGAAGTGCATCCGGAGTATTACGTCCCCGGCAGCGAGATCGACCTGACCAGGGCCCCCAAGAACTACGTCTGGGTGAAGCGTGCGGCCGGAGACCTGCTGCTCGCCCATGGCCGGGACCCCTACTTCCCCGGCTGGCCCGACACGCTCCAGCTCAACTACGGCAAGCCCGCCACCCAGCAGGCGATGATCGACACGCTCATCAAGATCGCCGGGCAATGCGACGGGGTCCGCTGCGACATGGCGATGCTCGTGCTCCCGGACGTCTTCGAGAAGACCTGGGGGATCCACGCGCAGCCGTTCTGGCCTGAGGCGACGCGCCGCGTGCGAGAGCGCGTCCCGGGCTTCTGCTTCATGGCCGAGGTCTACTGGGATCTCGAGTGGACGATGCAGCAGCAGGGGTTTGACTACGCCTACGACAAGCGGCTGTACGACCGCCTGGTGGAAGGACACCCGGGGCCGGTGCGGGATCATTTCAGGGCCGGGCTCGACTATCAGAACAAGCTGGCGCGCTTCCTCGAGAACCACGACGAGCCGCGCGCGGCGACGACCTTCACCCCCGACGTTCACAAGGCGGCGGCCGTCATCACCTTCCTGTCGCCTGGGCTGCGCTTTTTCCATCAGGGGCAATTCGAGGGCCGGAAGAAACGGATCTCGCCGCATCTGGTTCGGGCCCCCGAGGAAGGCGTCGACGAGGCCCTCGGCCAGTTTTACCAGCGCCTCCTCGCCACGCTGCGCCGTCCCGTGGTCCGGGAGGGGCAGTGGCAGCTGCTCGAGGCCGCGCGCGCGTGGGAAGGCAACTGGACCGCGGACTGTCTCGTTGCCTTTGCGTGGCAAGGTCCGGGACCAGAGCGCCTGATCGTGGCGGTCAACTACGCGCCGAACCAGAGCCAGGGCTCTTTCCGGCTGCCGTTTGCGGACCTCGCCGCGCGCGACTGGCACCTCGTGGACCTGCTCGGCGGTGAGTCCTACCAGCGCGCAGGCGACGACTTGAATTCCCACGGGCTCTATGTGGACTTGAAGCCGTGGCAGTACCACGTTTTCTCGCTCGAGGCGCGGAGCGAGGCTCGCGTCTCACCCGAGCGGGAGGGCACGAGGCGGGGTAGACGCGTCCGCATCGAGGCTGGATGACGAACGCAGACACGAGCGCACTCGAGGCGCGACCCACCGTTCCGGAAGTGCTCCACCTGCCTTGGCAAATCTTTCTCTCGGAGATGATCGGCACGGCCGCCCTGCTCCTCGGCGGCCTTTCCATCGTGATCCTGGTGTTCGGCGCCGGCAGTCCCATCGCGCCGCTCCTGCCCAGCCTCACCGTACGAAGGATCCTGACGGGTTTCCTGTTCGGGTCCATTGGGGCGGCGATCGCGCTGTCCCCGGTGGGCGACGTGAGCGGGGCGCACATCAACCCGGCCGTAACCCTGGGATTCCTGCTGTTCGGGAAACTCAAACCCCGGGTGGCATTCGGCTACGTGGTGGCGCAATTGGGCGGCGCGGTATTGGGGTCCGTGCCGCTGCTCGCGTGGGGGGACATGGGTCGGAGCATCAGTTTCGCCGCGACCCTGCCGGGCCAGGGCTACTCCACCTGGACTGTCTTGCTGGGCGAGGTTGTCACGACCTTCGGCCTGGTCGCCAGCCTGTGCGTGTTCTTGAGCCTGCGCGAGCTGCGCCGGTTCACCCCGTTCATGATTCCGTTTCTCTACGCGATCATGTCACCGCTGGAAGCGTCCATTTCCGGCACCAGCACCAATCCGGCTCGCACCCTCGGCCCGGCGATCATCTCGAGCAACTTCGACGGATGGTGGATCTACTGGGTCGGCCCGTTCCTGGGTACCGTCGTTGCCGTCCTGGCCTGCAGCTTCCTGGCGAGCCGGATCGCGGTCGCCAAGGTGTACTACTTCGATCACGATCCGAGCGGCGTGTTCAAGGCCATGAGCCAGCACCGCTGACAGCCGTCACCGGCTCGGTGCTTACGCCGGCCGTGCTGTAGGGAAGAAATCCGCCACCCGCTTGAGCGACAACGCCAGCGGCACGGCGAGGATCGTGCCCGGGGCGCCCAGCACCCAGCTCCAGAACACGATCGCGAAGACCATCGTCGTGAACGACAGATCGAGCCCCTTCACGAAGAAGCGCGGCTTGATGACGTTGTCGCCGATCAGGTTGACGATCCAGTAGCCTCCGACCACGATCAACGCCCGCTGCCAGCCATGCTCGAGCAGCGCGATCACGGCGGGCGGCACGAGCGCTGCAAGGAATCCGACCGCCGGCACGAAGTTCAGAAAGAAGAAGAGGACCGCCCAGGTCAGCGGCGCGTCGACGCCCGCCGCCAGCAGAATGACGAGGTTCACCGCCGCCTGGATCAGACCGGCGAGGCCCGTGAGCGCCACGTACTGGCGTGACTGGCCGGTGACCTCGTCGAAACGCGCCGCCAGCGTGCCCGGCCGCTCACCCTTGGCGTGCAGCGCCCGCACCGCGGCCACTTCGTAGAGCGCCACCGCAGCAATCAGAATGACGAGGACCGATGTGCCCAGTGCGGAGGCCAGCCCTGACAGGGCGACCTTCGCCGCCGCGAGGGCCCGGTTCGGGTCGAGCGGCTGGAAGGCGCCGATCCGCGAGACATCGACGCCCCGGGCCGTGAGGAAAGCGGTGAGGTTGTCCTTGAGCGTCGCTAGGCCCGCCTGATAGGTGGGAAACTGGTCCACCAGCCGCGCCGTCGAGAGCGTGAACAGACCGACCAGGACCAGCCCGCCCAGGACGACGATCAGGATCGAGATCGCCACGCTCACGCCCGGCGCGCGCCCCCTTTTCATGAGCCACATGGGCAGCGGCGTGAGGCTTTGCGCGACGAGCAGGCCCAAGAGCATGACATTCACGATCGGCGCCGCGGCCTTCAGGCCCGTCACGATGATCACGAGGCACGCCCCCGCGAGCAGGACCCGCAGGAGGCCCGCCTCCCGGTCGTTGAGCGCCCGCGTGATCCGTTCCATGTCCTCAGCCTCCCAGCGCGATGGTCACGACCACTAACGCGCTGCCGAGCACGACCATCGCGACGCCGCTGAGCCACGGGTGGTATTCCGTGATGCGGCCGAACGCATAGCCGGCGAAGAACAGGAGCGCGACCGCGATGGCGTTCGAGACCCGCATGGCGTGCCCGACGTCGCTCATGACGATGAAGGGGATGGTCACCGGGAACGTGGTCACGAACACCCACAGGAACACCGCGAGTCCCCCCAGCCACTCCGCCTTGGACAGCCATGGCCACCGCGGCGGCTCGGGCTCCTGAGCCAGCTTCCGCCGCACGGACTCGTACTCGGCGGGACCGAGTGCCGCTGCCACCATCGGCGGCAGCGCGCCGGCAATAGCCTCGCGCGCCTCCTCGGGAGCTGTGGCCGCGCGCACGGCCCGCAACGCCCGAATCCCGCGTCCCCGCTCACTCAGGCAATCCATCAGATACAGGATTCCGTCGATGATGCCCCACGCGATGTTGCACCCCAGCGCGCCGATCAGCATCGTGCGCACGTCCTCATGTCCGGCCTCCGCCACGCTCAGCGAGCCGGTGAACGTGAGCACCATGATCAGGCCGAACAACACTTCCGCGATGCGCTCGCTCGGCTCGAGCACGCGACGAGATTCGATGGCTTCGATCATTTCTCCACGTCCGGCACGAAGTAGAACATCAGGGCGATAGCGGTATACACGACGATCAGCTGGGTGCCTTTGTACCAGTTGCCGCGTCCGTCGCTCGAGACGACGGTTCCGATCAGCACGGTGAGGAAGAGTGCGCCCAGCTCGGCGCGATGGAACGCGAGGCTCAGCGGCTGCGGCGCAATCACGCGAGAGAGCAGGACCAGGAGGGGCGCGACGAACAACGCGATCTGGATCGAGCTGCCCAAAGCGATCCCCATGGTGAGATCCGCCTTGTTCTTCCAGGCCGCCGCGATCGCCGACAGGCTCTCCGCCGATCCGCCCACGACGGCCACGAGCACGAGGCCGATGAACGCCTGCGACATCCCGAGCGCCTTGCCGGTGCCCTCGGCCGCCCCCACGAGTATTTCGCTCATCCAGGCCGCGAGTACGGAGGCCGCGACCAGCGCCCCCACCGCGCGCGGAATGCTCCAGGCGGGGCCCTCCGCATGCTCGGGCTTCGACCCCTTCGCGCTTCGGAACAACTGCGGATGGGTTCGCAGCATGAAGACGAGGTACAAGCCGTAGGTGACGAGCAGCAGCAGCGCCATGGCGACGTTCAGGCTCTCGACGTGCACGGAGAACTCGGCCGCCGAGAAGTAGTTCTCGAACGCACCCGGCACGATGAGGCTGATGACGGCGAGGAGCATCATCGAGCTGTAGATGCGCGCGGCGTCTGGGTTGTAGACCTGGTCGCGATGGCGCAGGCCGCCGAGCAGCAGCGAGACACCGAGCGCGAGCAGCAGGTTGCCGAGGATCGCGCCGATGATCGAGGCGCGCACGAGATCGAGCAGGCCCGCGCGGAGTGCGACGATCGCGATAATCAGCTCGGGCGCATTGCCGAACGTGGCGTTCAGGAGCCCGCCGACGGCGTCCCCGGTGCGGGTCGCGATCTGCTCGGTAGAGTGGACGATCATGCTTGCGGCGGGGACGATGGCGAGCGCTGCCGAGAAGAAGACGAGGGGCGGCGCGGCGTGTGCGTGCTCGAGCCAGAGCGTGACCGGGACGAAGGCGACGAGCCAGTTGATGGATGGCTTCACCGTCACGCGTGCAGGCCCACCGTGCGAGGACGGTCAATTGTGCCACCCGCCGCGTTGGATGACAAGGAGTCGTCTCCTCTCATCCCTCGCCTCATCCCTTTGCTCGATCGCTGCCGCACTGCCTCCGGTGTCCAGCATCGAGACCGTGTTGCTCGGGGCGAGCCAGACGTCGAACGGCCACGCTTGAAGACGGCCCAGCCTCCTCAATACCCCGTGGCGTGCAGCGCCTTCACCCGTGCCGCCAGGTCAGCGGGCTCGGTCCACACCACGCGCCCCGTGGGCGACACATAGATCCGCACGCTGGGGGCCCCGGGGATCAGGGTCGGAGCATAGGCAAAGCACCACAGGCGCGGGCTTCCCGCCGGCCCATCCCAGGGGAACGTCGTCGTTTGGGTCCCCATCTGCGGGGGTGGGTCGCCGAGCAGGTTGGCGACGCCATTATAGGCGAGCGCCCA
>DATIXG010000121.1:0-11518 GCA_035518815.1 Gemmatimonadales bacterium
GCAGGGCTTCGTGCGCGCGCGCATCGACGGCGCGGTGGTGGAGCTCGCGAAGGCGCCCAAGCTCGGGCGCCAGCAGAACCACAGCATCGCCGTCGTCGTCGACCGCCTCGTGGTGCGCGGCGCGGACCGCGGGCGCCTCACCGATTCCCTCGAGACCGCGCTCAAGCTCGCCGACGGACTCGCCGAGGTGCAGCGCCATGACAGCGACGCCTCGCAGCTCTTCTCGGAGCGCTACGGCTGCCCCGACTGCGGCATCTCCCTGCCCGAGCTGGAGCCGCGGCAGTTCTCCTTCAATTCCCCCTTCGGCGCGTGCGCGCGCTGCGGCGGGCTCGGCACCGAGCGCATGGTGAGCGAGGAGCTCATCCTGGGCGATCCCTCCATCTCCATCCTCGAAGGGGTGATCCTCCCCTGGGGCGAGCCCGCGGGACACCTGCGCAAGACGATCCTCCCCGCGCTCGCGAAGCAGTTCAAGTTCGAGCTCAACGCGCCGTGGGGCACGCTCCCGCCCAAGGTGCGCGAGGTGGTGCTGCACGGCACCGCCGGCAGGAAGACCACCTTCCACGTGGAGTCGCCGGTGTTCAAGGGCGACTACGTGGGCGCGTGGGAGGGCGTGCTCGCGAACGTGCAGCGCCGCTACGCCGAGACCGCGTCCGACGCGGTACGCACCGAGCTGCAGGAGTACATGATCCAGCAGTCGTGCGCCGCGTGCGGCGGACGGCGGCTCAAGCCCGAGTCGCTCGCCGTCACCGTGCAGGGGCGCAACATCGGCGAGCTCGTCGAGCTCCCGGTGGCGGAGGCCTGCACCTTCTTCGACGCGGTGCCGCTGCGCGAGCCGGGACGCCCCGGCCTCGACCCCGAGATCGCCGGGCCGATCCTCAAGGAAGTGCGCGACCGCCTGCGCTTCCTCGTGGACGTGGGCCTCGACTACCTCACCCTCGGCCGCAGCGCCGAGTCGCTCTCCGGCGGCGAAGCGCAGCGCATCCGGCTCGCCACGCAGATCGGCTCCCGCCTCGTGGGCGTGCTCTACATCCTCGACGAGCCGAGCATCGGCCTGCACCAGCGCGACAACGCGCGCCTGCTCGACACGCTGCGCGAGCTGCGCGACCTCGGCAATACCGTCCTGGTCGTCGAGCATGACGAGGAAACCATTCGGGCGGCGGACCATGTGATCGACCTCGGGCCCCGGGCCGGTCGTCACGGCGGCGAGGTGGTGGCGGACGGGGTCCTGGCCGACGTGCTCAGGCACCCGGACTCCCTCACCGCGCGCTACCTGCGGGGGGAGCTGCGCATCCCGATCCCCGCCGCCCGGCGCACGCCCGACGGCGGCCGGGCGCTCCGCGTGGTGGGCGCGCGCCAGCACAATCTCCAGAATCTCACCGTCGCATTCCCGCTCGGCACGTTCATCGCCGTCACGGGCGTGTCGGGCTCGGGCAAGTCCACGCTCGTGAGTGACATCCTCTACCGGACGCTCGCGCGCCACTTCTTCCACGCGAAGCTCATGCCCGGCGCCCACGACCGCATCGAGGGGCTCGAGCACGTGGACAAGGTCATTGAGATCGACCAGAGTCCCATCGGCCGGACGCCCCGGTCGAATCCCGCGACCTACACGGGGCTGTTCACGCCGATCCGCGAGCTGTTCGCCGCGCTCCCGGAATCGAAGATCCGCGGCTACGGGCCGGGCCGCTTCTCCTTCAACGTGAAGGGCGGCCGCTGCGAGGCCTGCCAGGGCGACGGCCTGGTCAAAGTGGAGATGCATTTCCTGCCGGACGTCTACGTCCCCTGCGAGGTGTGCAAGGGCAGGCGCTACAACCGCGAGACGCTCGAAGTCCGCTACCGCGGCCGCTCGATCGCCGACGTGCTCGACCTGACCGTCGCCGATGCGCTCGAGTTCTTCGAGAGCCAGCAGCCCCGGATCGGCGGGAAACTCGAGCTCTTGAACGACGTAGGGCTCGGTTACATCCACCTGGGCCAGTCGGCCACGACGCTGTCGGGCGGCGAGGCGCAGCGCGTGAAGCTCGCGACCGAGCTCGCCAAGCGCGACACCGGCCGCACCATGTATATCCTCGACGAGCCGACCACCGGGCTGCACTTCGAAGACGTCCGGCTGCTGCTCGAGGTGCTGCACCGCCTGGTCGACAAGGGCAATACCGTCGTCGTCATCGAGCACAATCTCGACGTCGTGAAGACCGCGGACTGGGTCATCGACCTCGGCCCCGAAGGCGGCGCGGCGGGTGGCCGGATCGTGGCGGAGGGGACTCCCGAGCGGGTGGCCCGCGTGGCGGGCTCGTCCACCGGGCAGTACCTCCGTAAGGTGTTGCAGGCAGGGGACTAGGGCGTAGGTTGAGGAATGGAAGACGCCCTGGCAATCGTGTTCCTGTTTGGCGGAGGGACGCTGTTCCTCCTTGCGATCTCGCCGATCGGGCGGGCGATTGCCGACCGGATTCGTGGGACGGGCAACGTGGGACGTGCGACGGGGCAGGCTGACGAAGTTGCAGCTGACGTGCAGGCGCTGCGCCGTGAGGTAGCCGAGCTGGCCGAGCGAATGGATTTTCTCGAGCGGCTCCAGGCCAAGCCGCGCGATGCCGATCGGCTGGCCCCGCCGCGTTAGATTTCGCCGCGCACACCGCCAGGACACCGAGGAGCCGCATGGGAATCTTTGACCGCCTCTCGACGCTCATCCGGTCGAACATCAACGACCTCATCTCGCGCGTCGAGAATCCCGAGAAGATGTTGAACCAGCTGATCGTCGACATGCGCACCCACCTGGCCAAAGCCAAGCAGCAGGTGGCGGGCGCGATCGCCGACGAGAAGCGCCTCGCGGCCCAGGTGGAAACCGAGAAGAAGGCCGCGGAAGACTGGGAGCGTCGCGCCGTGCTGGCGGTGCAGGAAGGCCGCGACGATCTCGCCAAGCAGGCGCTGCTGCGCCACAACGAGCATGCGCAGGGCGCCCTGCAGCTGCACGATACGTGGGTCAAGCATCGTGAGGAGACCGACAAGCTCAAGGTGTCGCTGCGCCAGCTCAACGACCGCATCGAGGACGCGAAGCGCAAGAAGACGCTGCTCGTGGCGCGGCAGAAGCGCGCCGAGGCCCACAGAAAGATCCAGGAGACCATGTCGTCGATGGGCGATTCGAGTGCGTTCGAGACGTTCGAGCGCATGGCTGATCAGATCGAGCAGGAGGAGCGCCGGCTCATCGCCGCGGCCGAGGTGAACGAGGACCTTTCAGGCGACCGGCTGCTGAAGCAGTTCCAGACCATCGAGGTCAAGGCGGACGCCGACCAGCAGCTCTTGAGCCTGAAACGCAAGATGGGGCTCCTGCCAGCCGGCGGATCGGCCGAATCGAAGCAGCTCGGCAAGGGCGCCGCCGAGGCGCAGCTGGCGGACGACGACGACGAGCCTGCCCGCTGAGCGCTGAGTCGTCCGCTCTCGCACCGCCGCCTCCCCCTCCTGCTTCATCGCGGCTATCAGGCGCCACGTTCGTGGCGCTCTTCGTCGCTGCCCTGGTCGTCTGGTTCGTGCTGCGCGTGGCCGACGTCCTGCTGCTCGTATTTCTGGCCGTCCTCGCCGCCGTGTATTTCTCCGCCATCACCGACCAGCTCGAGCGCCGCTTTCGCACGCCGCGCTGGGCGGGATTGCTCTGCGCCGTGTTGGGGACGATCGCGGTGGTTGTGGGCATCGGGGCGCTCGTCGTCCCGCCCGTGATCGATCAAACGCAGGCGCTGCTCTCCGGGTTGCCTCAGACGCTCACCGACATCCAGAACGTCATCGCGCGCTGGGCGGGCAAGTACGACGTGCTGCGCCGGACGGGCTTGTCTGATCCGCAGTCCGGCATCATTGCACGGGTCATCGATGACGCCGCCGAATTTCTGCGGGGCTCCCTGCTCCCGTACCTGCGGGCGGGCGGGAAACTCTTCATCGAGGGCGCGAGCGTCCTGGTGATGGCGCTCTACCTCGCCCGGCAACCAGGGCTCTACCGCGACGGGGTGCTGTCCCTCGTGTCGCCGCGATACCGCGCCGTGGGAGAGCGGATCGTCGAAGACGCTGTGGCGACGCTGCGGGCCTGGGTGGTGGGGCAGCTGCTCGCGATGACGATGCTGACCATCTTCACGGCGATCGGACTCTGGATCCTCCGCGTGCCGTACTGGCTCGCGTTCGGCCTCTTCACGGGGCTCGTCGCCATCGTGCCGTTCTTCGGGAGCCTGGTGTCCACCTTCCTCCCCGCGCTGTTCGTCCTCGGCAGCGGGGACTGGGTCCAGGCGCTCGCGGTCATGGGGTGGGGCGTCACGGTGCACGTTGTGGAAGCGAACTTCATTTCCCCCCTCATCATGCAGCGGAAGGTCGCCCTGCCGCCCGTGCTCACCATCGCGAGCGTGCTCATCATGGCCACGCTGCTCGGTCCCATCGGGCTCGTCGTCGCGGTACCGGTGCTGGCCCTTACGCTCGTCCTGCTGCGCCACATCGTGCAGGGTGAGCTGTACGGAGACTCGTCCACGGCCGACGAGCCCACCGTGCTGCGCCCGAGCGGCGAATTCGGCGAGCGCCGGGCCCGGATGCGCGCGACATGACCGGGTCCACGCAGCCCCGCTTCCTCATTGTCGCTGACGGCCAGTTTGGCCCGCTCACATCCAAGACGGCCAACTCGTGCATTCGCTATTTCCCTGAGCGCGTGGTCGGCGTGCTCGATCGGCGGCACGCGGGCAAGACGGTTGGCGACGTCCTGGGATTCGGGGGCGCCATTCCGATTGTGGGCGACTTCGGCCGCGGCTTGGCCCTCGGCCCCACGGCCATCCTCATCGGCATCGCTCCGACCGGCGGCCAGCTCCCCGCGGAGTGGCGCGGCTGGATCAAGACGGCGATCGGGCGCGGCCTCGAGATCTGGAGCGGCCTGCACACCTTCATCGGCGATGATCCCGAGCTGGGCGCGCTCGCGCGCGAGCGTGGCGTCCGCGTGCTCGACGCCCGCAAGCCGCCCGCGGGACTCGTGATTGCGGATGGCCGTGCGGCCGAGGTGGATCCGCTGGTGATCCTCACGGTCGGAACTGATTGCAACGTCGGGAAGATGACGGCGCAGCTCGAGCTGCGGAGCGAGCTGCTGCGCCGAGGGCACAGGGCGCGCTTCGTGGCCACCGGGCAGACGGGGATCTTCATTGAAGGATGGGGGATCGCGATCGACGCTGTGGTGGCGGACTTCGTGGCGGGTGCGGCGGAGCGCCTCGTGCTCGACGGCGCGGTGGACGCCGACATCGTGCTCGTGGAAGGGCAGGGCAGCCTGATCCATCCAGGCTATTCGGGTGTGACGCTCGGGTTACTGCACGGCGCCTGCGCCGACGCGTTGATCCTCTGTCACCAGGCGACGCGCGACTTCATCGGCGACTATCACGGCCGAGGGCCGTGGGTTCGCATCCCACCCCTGTCTGAGGTGATCGAGATCTACGAGCGCGCGGCGGCGCCGGTTCGGCCGGCGAAGGTCATCGGGATCGCGCTGAATACGTTCGATCTGGACGACGCGGGAGCCCGGGAAGCCGTGGCTCGCGCCAGCGAAGAGACCGGGTTGCAGGCGACGGATCCGGTGCGGTTCGGGACGGAGCCCCTCGCAGAGGCTGTCTTGCGGGAGATGGTCGCAGTCCGCTAGCCGTGTGCTGATGCTTTTTCCCGAATGTCGCACCGGCACCATACGATGCCGCAAAATCGCCCTACTCCTCCCTGTGATGCACCCCACATTCGGGGTGTCTCTCCGATGCTGCGTTCACGCGTGGGTTGATGGCGAGATGATATTTGCGCAGGGTAGGCTGAAGCGAGTTACATGTGCACGGCCGGGGAAAGTCGGGAGGCGTCGATGCACCGCTCAATGCTGGATCGGGGGCTCGGCAGAGTCCTGTGCGTGACGTTGGTGGTGGCCTGCAGCGAGCCGCTGGCGCCGGCGTTCCCGGAGCGTGGGCCCCGCCCGCTCCGACCGACCCTCGAGTTGGTCGAGGACAACACCCTGCCCGTCGGCGCGCTGATCCATGAAGTGACAATCGGCATGCCCGAGGAGGGCGCCGTGTCGGGATCCGCGGTCCTCCTCAACCTCGGGGACGTAACCGGGCCGGTCGTGGTCGAGCTCGCGGGCGAGATCACGGCGCCGCCACAGAGCGTCCCGGTCACCGAGTTGCTCGCGCCCGGCGCGGTGATGTGGTTTCACGTCAACGGCGACTTCTACATCCGGTTCGCCAGCATCGCGGTGGTCCAGGTGAACCCCGGTGGAGGCCGCGAGCTTCAGTCTCTCCAACCGAGTGCGCCGCGCAACCAGATCCGTTTCCGCGATCAGGGTGCCGGGCTGCACGGATTGGAGGTCGTCTGGGATTTCGGCGAGCCTGTATGGACTGGCCGCAACCTCAACGACCCCCATTGGGGCAACCTCTGCCCGGGCCTCGACGATGATGTGGTCTGCTGGGTAGCACCAGCCGATCGGATCTCGGACGCGGCGCCGCAGGGGACCATCACCGTGCGCGTCTATCAAGCGGTGGAGACCAGGCGCGTGCGGGTACGGGCGGTGAGCGGTCCCTTAGAGGTTGCCCCCCAAGGCACCGGCTCAAACGTGCTCCCGCTGTACGTTGAGGTGCTCGATGCGGAAGACATGCCGATCCCGAACCGCACCGTGGTCCTCTCGCTCACGCCGAAGGAGGGTACCGCTGGGCATCTGCACATCGGGGGGAAACCGCGGAGCACGCTGTCGCTATTCACCGTGGCAACTGGCTCGGGAACGGCCGAGGTAACCTACACCGCGCCGGAGTTTAGTGGACCCGTCGCGATTCACGGGACTAGCGACAGCGCGCTCGACGCCCTCGACACTATTCGGGTGCGCGTCTCGGGGCTCATGCCGCTCGGCCCTGGCGCAGCATATGCGCTGATCTCAGACCCGGGCGAGCATGAAGGGCCCTATCATGGTACGCCCGCGTTCCTGGGCGCACTCAAGACCCTTGCTGATTCCCTTGCTGCGTTCGCGAATCAGATACCGAGCCTCCCGCCGTCGAAGCGGCCCACGGGGATGTTTCCATCCAAGCTGGGCGTCAATGACTTGAGCTTGGTCGAGGGAGGCAGGTACGACCTGAATGGCAATTGGACAGGAGAACACTCCGACCATCGCGTGGGCACGAATGCCGACATCGACGTTCGAGGAGGCTCCGAGTGGGACGGCTACGCCAAGTACGTGCAGTTCATCTGGGAGACGCGACTGCACCACAAAGTGGGCGACGAGCGCACCACGAAGCACCACTTTCACCTTGTATTTTAGGCCATCATAGGTCATGAAACCCATCTATGGATACTGGACGCGAGCCGGCCTTGGGCTCCTCTTGGGCACTGCGCTGCTCGCCGGGTGTGCAGCCAGCGTTAAAGCGCAGGATTCCATTCCTTGGCCCGCGGGGAATCGCCTCAGCGTGACACTTCGCCCCGACAGTGTTTCCGTCCGTGGCGATACCACTCGACTTTGGTACGCCCTCTCGAATGCTGCCACAAGCCAACAGGCGGCGCGACACTTGGCGATTCGGACATTCGTGGACCTCTACAGCATGGATGGCCCAGCATCGTGGCACTCCAGTCCCGGTATCGTTCAGGATTCGGCAGCGGCGCTCTGGTCCACATTGTTCTCGCCCGATCTCCAACCCGGGCAGACCGTGACGGGTTTTTCGTTCCAAGCAACCGGCCTCCCAGGTATTGCTCCGTTTCGCGTTCAAGGGGGGTACGACCCGCCTGAATACCACGATTCGCTGCCATGGCTTATCAAAGACGCGCCATCGTTCTGGGTGAACTCGGTCGGGGGCTTCACGCTGGGCGTAGAGCCCCTGCCGGACCTGAGTACGGTCAGCCTGCTCAGTCGGATGCGCGATCTTACCGATCGCGCGTGCGGTGAACTGGCGTGGATTAAGAGTCCCACCGTGTGCACCAGTCTCACGACGAAGCTGCAGCAGGCCAGTCAAGCTGCATCGCAAGGGGACAGTCTGGGCGCTCGCGCGCCTCTCCAGAGCTTCACCACTGAGCTCCAAAGCCAGCACAACAGCGCTGGCACCCTTCCCGTCACCGACAACGCCTACTGGCTGCTCAAGGGCAACGCCGAGTTCATCCTCGGCCGGCTCCCCCCCGCATCGGGTACCGCGCAGACGCTCTACCTCACCGGCACCGGCGCCACCGCCAACCCACCCACGCTGTCACTCACGGCCACCGCCCCGACCACGACCACCGCGAAGTACAAGGACTCCCCTTCCATCACCTTCAACGGGGGCAATGCCTGGGCCGCGGTTGGCACCTGGACGGCAGCCCCGGGGCTATCGAGTGGCACCCTGGCAGCGCTCGGTGCCGCTCAGCTCTGGCTCGGCTTGAAGAACAGCGACGACATCGGGACCAACTTCGACGTCCGGATAGAGGCGTACAAGAACGGGGCGCTCGTGGCGGCGGGCCAAACCCTCTGCGTCCAGGGCCTCACCCTGAACGCGAGCCTTGCGAAGACCGTGACCGTCGCGTTTGCCCCGTTCTCGGCCACCCCGTTCAACGGCACGACCGACGTCCTGTCGTTCAAGGTGCTGACGCGCATCGGGACCACGAGCACCGGGGCCTCCTGCGGCGGGCACAGCAACGCGGTCGGGGTGCGCGTGTACTTCGATGCGGTGAGCCGCGCGGCGAGCTTCGCAGCGACGTTCTGAGCGGAACCCGCTCGCGATAGTCGCCTTCCTTTATATAGCTCGGGCATAGCTTGCCCAAGGCCGGCGCCCGTCCGCGTTGACGCCCTCTCGCGCCCCTCCTACGTTACGCCCCGCCATGGGCCTGTCCCTCTACAACACCCTCACCCGCCGCGTCGAACCCTTCACCCCGCTAAGAGCCCCGCGGGTGACCATGTACACGTGCGGCCCCACGGTGTGGAACTACGCGCACATCGGCAACTTCCGCACCTTCCTGTTTGAAGACCTGCTGCGCCGCTACCTCGAGTTCTCGGGCTACGACGTCTTCCACATCATGAACCTCACCGACGTGGACGACCGCACCATCAAGGCGGCCGAGGCCGCGGGCAAGAAGCTCGTCGACCACACCGCGCCGTTCGTCACGGCGTTCTTCGAAGACCGCGACTACCTCCGCATCAAGCCGGCGCACGTCTACCCGAAAGCCACGGGGACGGTGCCAGCGATGGTGGCGCTGGTGCAGCGGCTGATCGAGCGCGGTGTTGCTTACGTGGGCGAAGACGGCTCGGTGTATTTCGCAATCGCCAAGTTCCCCACCTACGGCCGCCTGTCGCAACTCGACACCCGCGAGTTGAAAGTCGGCGCGCGTGTGGCGAGCGACGAATACGCGAAAGACGACCCGCGCGATTTCGCTCTTTGGAAAAAAGCGCTTCCGATGGACGAAACGGTCGGCGCTGCCTGGGACGCCCCATTCGGCCGCGGCCGCCCCGGCTGGCACCTCGAATGCTCGGCCATGTCGCTCTTGGAGATCAAACAGCGCTTCGGCGTCGAGACGCTGGACATCCACGCCGGCGGGATCGACCTGATCTTCCCACATCACGAAGACGAGATCGCACAGTCCGAAGCCGCGACGGGACAGCCGTTCGCGCGCTACTGGCTGCACGGGGAATTTCTCAACGTTCGCGGCACCAAAATGTCGAAACGGTTCGGCAACTTTCTCACCGTGCGCGATCTGAAGGAACACAAAGTGGACGCGGCGTCGGTGCGCCTCTTGTTCTGGCAGACGCACTACCGCCAGGCGATCGAGTTCAACGACGAAGCGCTCGAGGGCGCGAAGGCCGGCGCGAGACGACTCGGCGAGCTGCACGAGCGCCTGAGCCGCGCGGCGCAGAGTGGGAAGGCGGGAGCAGGCGGCGACGAAATCGGAGAGCGGTTGCTCACGGATTTTCGCGCCGCCTTGGACGACGATCTCAACGCGCCGCGCGCGGTCGCCGCGTTGTTCGAGTTCGCGCGCGCCGCGAACGCCGAGCTCGACCGGTCGCCGAATGCCGCATTCGCGCGCAGCGCACTCGCCGCGCTCGATCACGTCATGACCGTGCTCGACGTGCTCCCGTCGGCCGCGGCCGTCGATGCCGACCTCGCCCGCTGGGTCGAGGACCGCATGGCGGCGCGCGACAAAGCCCGTAAAGCCAAGGACTTCACAGAGGCCGACCGCGTGCGCGCTGAGCTGCGCGCCCGCGGGGTCGAGCTCGAAGACACTCCCACCGGAACCAAGTGGCGCGTCGTCTAAGTCGTTCCACACACGTCCCTTGCGGTAAACCCCTGCCCCGGCTATCCTACGAGTCTGGGAGAATTTCGTAGCGGCTGCTGACGTAGCTCAATGGTAGAGCAGCTGATTTGTAATCAGCAGGTTAAGGGTTCGAGTCCCTTCGTCAGCTCACGTTGTCGAAGAGGCACAACCCGCCCCGACTCCACCTTCGTTCGGAGGGATGTACACACCCCGCGCTTTGGGACAACGCGGGGTGAATCGTCACTGGGGGTCGGGAGGGAACGGAGAAACACGCGACCGCAGGGGGAGAAGGACGACGCGAGCGCTGCCGGCTGGTGGGGTGCCCGAGTGGCCAAAGGGAGCAGACTGTAAATCTGCCGGCGACAGCCTACGAAGGTTCGAATCCTTCCCCCACCATCGGGCGCGCGGGCGTAGCTCAGTTGGTAGAGCATCAGCCTTCCAAGCTGAGGGTCGCGGGTTCGAGCCCCGTCGCCCGCTTTCGCTCGCGTAGCTCAGTCGGTAGAGCGCGTCCTTGGTAAGGACGAGGTCACCGGTTCAATCCCGGTCGCGAGCTTGGGAGACAAAGGCGGTGTGAGGTGTGAGGTGCGAGGTGTGCACCGCTCACACCTAGCACCTAACACCTAGCACCGAGTAAGGAACGAGAGCCATGGCCAAAGCCAAGTTCGAACGCACCAAGCCGCACGTGAACGTGGGCACCATCGGCCACGTGGACCACGGCAAGACGACCCTGACCGCGGCCCTGACGAAGGTCTCGGCCGACAAAGGGCTCGCGACCTACGTGAGCTACGACCAGGTGGCGAAGGCGTCGGAGTCGCAGGGGCGCCGGGACGCGACGAAGATTTTGACGATCGCGACGAGCCACGTGGAGTACTCGACGCCGGAGCGGCACTACGCACACGTGGACTGCCCGGGGCATGCCGACTACGTGAAGAACATGATCACGGGGGCGGCGCAGATGGACGGGGCGATCCTGGTGGTCTCCGCGGTCGATGGGCCGATGCCGCAGACGCGGGAGCACATTCTGCTCGCCCGGCAGGTGAACGTGCCGGCGATCGTCGTGTTCCTGAACAAGTGCGACCTGGTGGACGACCCGGAGCTGTTGGACCTGGTGGAGCTCGAGGTGCGGGAGCTCCTGTCGAAGTATGAGTTCCCGGGCGACGACACGCCGGTGATCCGGGGGTCGGCCCTGAAGGCGATCGAAGGGGACGCGAAGTGGGTGGAGAAGGTGTGGGAGCTGCTGACGGCGCTCGATAAGAACATCCCGGTGCCGAAGCGGGAGGTGGACAAGCCGTTCCTG
>DATIXG010000122.1:0-4527 GCA_035518815.1 Gemmatimonadales bacterium
CAGGAACGGCTTGTCCACCTCCCGCTTCGGCACCGGGATGTTCTTATCGAGCGCCGTCAGCAGCTCCCACACCTTCTCCACCCACTTCGCGTCCCCTTCGATCGCCTTCAGGGCCGACCCCCGGATCACCGGCGTGTCGTCCCCCGGGAACTCATACTTCGACAAGAGCTCCCGCACCTCAAGCTCCACCAGGTCGAGCAGCTCCGGGTCGTCCACCAGGTCGCACTTGTTCAGGAACACGACGATTGCCGGCACGTTCACTTGCCGGGCGAGCAGGATGTGCTCCCGCGTCTGCGGCATCGGCCCATCGACGGCGCTCACCACCAGGATCGCCCCGTCCATCTGCGCCGCGCCCGTGATCATGTTCTTCACGTAGTCGGCGTGCCCCGGGCAGTCCACGTGCGCGTAGTGCCGCTCCGGGGTCGAGTACTCCACGTGGCTCGTCGCGATCGTCAAAATCTTCGTCGCGTCCCGGCGCCCCTGCGACTCCGACGCCTTCGCCACCTGGTCGTAGCTCACGTAGGTCGCGAGCCCTTTGTCGGCTGAGACCTTCGTCAGGGCCGCGGTCAGGGTCGTCTTGCCGTGGTCCACGTGGCCGATGGTGCCCACGTTCACGTGCGGCTTGGTGCGTTCGAATTTCGCTTTCGCCATTGCTCGTTCCTTGCTGAACTGCGGTGTCAGGTGCCAGGTGTCAGGTGTCAGCCCTTCATCTTCGTGACGATTTCCTCGGCCTTCGCCTTCGGCACTTCCTGGTAGTGACTGAACTGCATGCTGTAGATCGCGCGACCCTGGCTCATGGAGCGCAGCGTGGTCGAGTACCCAAACATCTCGGAGAGGGGCACGCTGGCGGCCACCACGTGGGCGTCCGCCCGCTGTGTCATCCCGCCGATCTTGCCGCGGCGGCTCGACAGGTCCCCGATCACTTCCCCCATGTAGTCCGACGGCGTCACCACTTCGACGTCCATGATCGGCTCGAGCAGCACCGGGTGCGCCTGACGCGCGGCGTCCTTGACGGCCATGGAGCCCGCGATCTTGAACGCCATCTCGCTCGAGTCCACGTCGTGGTAGGAGCCGTCCACCAGCTCAACCTTCACGTCCACCATCGGGTAGCCGGCGAGGACGCCGTTCTCGAGGGCTTCCTTGACACCCTGCTCGATCGGCTTGATGTACTCCCGCGGGATCGTGCCGCCCACGATGTTGTCCTCGAACACGAACCCTGTCCCGGCCACTCCCGGCTCCATGTGAATGACCACGTGGCCGTACTGCCCCCGACCGCCCGTCTGCCGAATGAACTTCCCCTCGACGTACTCGACGCGCTTGCGCACCGTCTCGCGATAGGCCACCTGCGGCCGGCCCACGTTCGCGTCAACCTTGAACTCGCGCTTCATGCGGTCGACGATGATCTCGAGATGCAGCTCGCCCATGCCGCTGATGATGGTCTGCGCCGTCTCGGCATCGGAGTAGACGCGGAAGGTCGGGTCTTCCTCGGAGAGCTTCTGCAGGGCGACGGACAACTTGTCCTGGTCGGCCTTGGTCTTGGGCTCGATGGCCACCGAGATCACGGGCTCGGGGAACTTCATCGCCTCGAGGATGATCGGATGCCCCTCGTCGCAGAGGGTATCCCCGGTTCTGGTGTCGCGCAGCCCGATGGCGGCGGCGATGTCGCCCGCGCGAACCTCCTCGATCTCCTCGCGCTTGTTGGCATGCATCTGGAGCAGCCGGCCGACGCGCTCCTTGTGGTCCTTGGTGCTGTTGTAGACGTAGGACCCGGCGTTCAGCACGCCCGAGTAGACGCGGAAGAACGTCAGCTTTCCCACGTACGGATCGGTCATGATCTTGAACGCGAGCGCGGCGAACGGCTCGTCGTCCGAGGCCTGCCGCACGGCATGCGTGGCGTCGTGGTGCGGCAGGTGGCCCTGGATGGGCGGGATGTCGAGGGGCGACGGCAGGTAGTCGATGACGGCGTCGAGCAGCTTCTGCACGCCCTTGTTCTTGAAGGCCGCGCCGCACAGGACCGGGACGACATGATTCGCGATGGTCGCCTTGCGCAAGACGCTTCGGATCTCGTCCTCGCTCAGCTCCTTGCCGTCCAGATACTTGTGGAGGATGACGTCGTCGTGCTCCACCACGGCTTCGAGCAGGTCGTGGCGCATCTTCGCGACCGTGTCCTTGAAGGCCGCCGGGACCGGACTCTCGACATACTTCTTGCCCATGGTCTCGTCGTCGTACACGATCTGCACCTGTTGCACGATGTCGATGAGCCCGGTGAACAGCTCGCCCGAGCCGAGCGGGAGGTGGATCGGGATGGCCTTGGTGCCGAGCCGTTCGCGCACCATGCGCAGGCACTGCTCGAAGTCCGCGCCGACGCGGTCCATCTTGTTGACGAAGATGATCCGCGGGACGCGGTAGCGGTCGGCCTGCCGCCACACGGTCTCGGTCTGCGGCTCCACGCCGCCCACGGCATCGAGCAGGGTGACGGCGCCGTCGAGCACCCGCAGGCTGCGCTCCACCTCGACGGTGAAGTCCACGTGGCCGGGCGTATCGATGATGTTGATGCGGTACTGCTGGTCGCGGCGGGGCCAGAACGTCGTGGTCGCGGCGGAGGTGATGGTAATGCCGCGCTCCTGCTCCTGCTCCATCCAGTCCATCGTGGCCGTGCCGTCGTGCACCTCACCCAGCTTGTAGGTGCGGCCCGTGTAGTACAGGATGCGCTCGGTCGTAGTCGTCTTCCCGGCATCGATGTGGGCCATGATGCCGATGTTACGAGTTCGATCGAGCGGTGTCGTGCGCGGCATGCTTCCCTTTCACTCAGCTTCATCCAGCAAAAACGCGGGGCGACCGAGGCACCCATGTGGGCCGGTCTCGCTCCGCTGCTGACCCCGGGCCGACGGCCCGGGGCTAACGGCTCTCACCTACCAGCGATAGTGCGCGAACGCCCGGTTGGCTTCCGCCATCCGGTGCGTGTCTTCCTTCTTCTTGATCGACTCGCCCTCGCCCTTCGAGGCGAGGATCACTTCCGCGGCCAGCCGCTCCGACATGGTCTTCTCACGGCGCGCGCGGCTGTACTGGATCAGCCAGCGCATGCCCAGGGCGGTGCGGCGCTCGGGCCGGACTTCGACCGGCACCTGGTAGGTCGCGCCACCCACGCGCCGCGATTTGACCTCGAGCGACGGCTTCACGTTCGAGAGCGCCTGCTTGAACACGTTCACGCCGGGCTGCCCCGTGCGCTGCTCGATCAGATCCATCGCGTCGTAGAACACCCGCTCGGAGAGGGACTTCTTGCCCCGCTCCATCAGGTTGTTCACGAACTTGGAGACGGTCTGGCTGTCGTAGCGCGGATCCGGCGGAACCGGACGGCGGACGGCCTTCTTGCGCCGGCTCATGACGCCGCCGCTGCCTTCGGCCGCTTGGCGCCGTACTTCGAGCGCGACTGCTTGCGCTCGCTCACTCCCGCCGCATCGAGCGTCCCGCGGATGATGTGATAGCGCACGCCGGGGAGATCTTTCACGCGCCCGCCGCGGATCATCACGATCGAGTGCTCCTGCAGGTTATGCCCTTCGCCCGGGATGTAGGCCGTCACCTCGAAGCCGTTGGTGAGCCGCACGCGCGCGACCTTCCGCAGCGCCGAGTTCGGCTTCTTGGGCGTCGTGGTGTACACGCGCGTGCACACGCCGCGCTTCTGCGGATTGCTCCGCAGCGCAGGTGCCTTCTCCTTCTTCGCCATGTCCTTGCGGCCGTGGCGCACGAGCTGATTGATGGTCGGCATCGGTCCCGAAAAAAAGTTGGGAAATAGACTCACAAGCTAGCCGCCGGTCACGGGTTAGGTCAACCCCTACCTCCCACCCCAAACCCAACCCCCGGCGGTCAAGAACAAAAGGCCGCGGTCGAAAAGAAGAAGCGGCGGTCAACACCCTGACCGCCGCCTCATCCACCGTCGCTTCATCTCACCGCCGCTTCAGCCGACCGCCCGTTTCTCAGTCCGCCTCCACTTCCTCCGGGAACGGACTCGGCACCGCGCCGGGGGTGGTCTCAACTGGCGGTGGCGGCGGCTCGAAGCCCTCTGGCGGCTCGATCTCGATCTCGTGGTAGCGGTAAATCCCCGTTCCCGCCGGGATGAGATGGCCGATGATGATGTTCTCCTTGAGACCCAGGAGATCGTCCTTGGCCCCGCGGATCGCCGCATCCGTCAGCACACGCGTGGTCTCCTGGAACGACGCCGCCGAAATGAACGACTGCGTCGTGAGACTCGCCTTCGTGATGCCGAGGAGCAGCGGCTCGGAGGTGGCCGGCTTGCCCGCCTTCTTCACCACCCGCTCGTTCATCTCGCGGAACGTGAGCTTGTCCACGTGCTCGCCCTCGAGGAACATCGTGTCGCCCGGCTCGACGACGCGCACCTTCTGCAGCATCTGGCGCACGATCACGCCGATGTGCTTGTCGTTGATCTTCACGCCCTGGAGCCGGTAGACCTCCTGCACTTCGTTCAGGAGATACTCCTGCACCGCGCGCGGGCCCTTGATCCGCAGGATG
>DATIXG010000123.1:0-57100 GCA_035518815.1 Gemmatimonadales bacterium
GCGAAGGTGATCTGCTGATACCTCATGGTAGGCTTCCTTCTCTTGGTCGAGACAGAAGACTACCGGTGGTGCCCAGGTCACCTTTTTCTTTGTGGGGCGGTGTTGCACTTACTATATGAATCCGCGCCGCCTAACAAGCGCGTGAAGCTGGCGGCGCGGCCCCTTCGAGGTAGAATTGCGTTTGTGCGCCCGTCTTCATCCGTGAGCAGCTCGATCATCGGTGCGCCCGGTGGGGCGGGGCGCCGCAGCCTACGCGCGATCCGTTAGGCGGACCCGCATAACAGTGGACCGGATCCTGAGCGCCTACAGAATACTCCTCGTGGCTGGGCTGTCCACCGCAGCCTTCGCGACGTCCTGTAAGTCGGGTGAGCTGGTTCTGGTGAACAGATCAGATCAGCCCCTCGTAGTCTCCCTCGAAACGGTCCGCGGCAACTATCCACTCGTCGCGGTTGCGTCGGCAGAGGACGAACGCCGCGTACGCACTGGCGAATGGGCCTCGTTAGCCCCCGGTCTCGTGCATTATCGTGATGCAGATTCTTCAGGGCATGTCATCGTCGAATTCACCCTCGGGCCACATTCAGCGGCCTTGCTCGGCGAGGTCTCGTGGAGCGCTGGCAACCGCTGGCCCGATCGCGTCCCGTTCGCGAAACTCGACGTACGAACGGGAGACCGGCACGAAGAGTGGTCAGCCATGGATGCCCATCTCGCGTTCGAGAGGCGCTCGTCTGGTGAGTACATCCACGAGTTTCGTCTCTAGCGGTCCGCCTCACAAGCGCATGGAGCCGCCGGGCGCTGCCGTCTTGAAGGAGAGATCGTCGGCGGGTACATGGTGGTGGCGGCCGAGAACTACGAGCGTGCCCTCGAGGGTGCGAGGGAATCCCTGGCGTGGTGAGGCCGGGATCGAGTGTGGAGATACGTGAGATAGCAGGCCCCTGACAACGACAAAGCGCTGCCTCACATGCGCAATTCCGGCGCTTTGAGCTGGTGGGCTACCGAGGTTGCGTGCCCCTCACCAACGACTCAAGGGCCTCGAGCGCGGCGCCCGCAGCGGACAGGCGCTCCACTTCCGACGTGAGCTCGCGGCAACGCGCCTCGGAGCGCGCGCGACCGGATTGCGCCTCCTTCAGGCGCCCATCCAGATCGGCCAACTCTGCCTCCGCTTCTGTCAGCAGGGCCGCTTGGTCTTCGAGCCCGCGCAGCCAGGCGATCTCTTCCAGGACCTGGTCGCGTTCGGCGGCGAGCGCCTCTGCCTCGGCCACGGCCTCCTCCGCGATCCGCCGCCGCTCCTCGGCCTGGGCCTCGAGCGTGCCCCTAGCCCGGCGCTCCTTCTTCAACTCAGCCTCGCTCCGGGCGAGCGCGGCGCGCGATTCCTCCAGCTCCCCGGCCAGCCGTGACTTTTCTTCGATCGCCGACTCGAGCTTCGCGCGCAACACGTCGATCAACTCTCGCACCGCCGCCGCGGTCTGCTCCGGCTCGGCGTCGCCCGCCCCGCGCGCGGTCGTTGCCAGTCGCTCCCGGAGCGACGCCGTCCGCTCCCGACCACTCAACCCGCGCGCGGCGCGTACGCTCTGTCTCCGGGGCTCAAGCGCGACGTCCGGCGGAGACGTGACCTCGGGCGCCGGCGCGACGGCGACGGCCTCGAGATTGTCCCGCGACGTCCCGTGTTCGGGATTGGCCGTGAGCTCGGAGAGCACGCGGGAGATCGGCCGCGGCTTGCGAGCGGAAACGTTGGTGTCGAAACCGCGAGTCGTCACGCGCTTTTCTCCATCGCGCGCTCGAAGCGCGCGCTGATCAGCTGGCCAATGAGGGCGTCGATGTCCTTGGCACCCTTGCACGATGGCGCGAAGGCATTGACGGGCAAGCCTTCGCTCGAGGCCTGCGCAAACTGGGTGCACTGCCGCACGACCACTTCCGATAGGAATTCGGGATAGTGCGATTCCAGTGCAGCCTTGGCCTCGCGCGCAATCCGAGTCGTGGGGTTGAACTGATTGATGATGATCTGGATCCGCTGCAACCGGTGGTTCAAATCGTCCTCGAGCTGGCCCAGGGTCTCGAACAGCAATTTGAGACCGTGAAACGACAGGAAATCCGGGAGCACCGGGACGAGCAAGTCATCGGAAGCCATCAGAGCGTTCAAGTTCAGGAGCCCGAAGGAGGGCGGGGCATCCATGACGATGAAGTCGTAGCGATCGGACACTCGCGCGAGGGCCCGCTGCAGCTTGTACTCCCGCCCGGCCATCGGCATGAGGCTGATGTCGATGGTCGTCATCCGCAGGTTGGCCGGGAGCACATCGAACTCTGCGAGCACTGTTCCCACGATCACGTCTTCGATCGGGACCCCGCCGACCATGACGTCAAAGACCGTGCGCTCGAGGCTCTCGCCGGGGAGGCCCAGATGCTGGGTCGCGTGCCCCTGCGAATCGAGGTCGATCAAGAGCACCCGGTGGCCCATTTCCGCAAGCCGATAGGCATAGGCAACGGACAGGCTGGTTTTGCCGGTGCCACCCTTGAAGTTCAGGAAGAGCTGGCGGCGCAGCGGCTCCCGGCCAGGGTAGCAACCCAACACTCTGCGGTACGCCGACAGGTGTCGCGGCTGGTAGGAGTCCGGTCCGCCGTGCAGCGATTTCAGCTCGGGCAGTTTGTCGGCGTCGGTGAGCAGCGAGTCCGTAAGACCCAGGAGCTTGGCAAAGTGCTTGCGCGGGTAGTGGATTTCCACTAGGACGCTCGTTGCACGACGCCGGTCTCCGAGCGCCCGGGGTCTTGGGGGCGAAGGATCCGAAGGACGATGCGCCGCACGTGGGGGTCGGGATCACCGGTGAGCGGCTCGAGGAGGGGTCGCAGCGCCAGCCCACGCGCCCCGGCGGCCGCGAGCACCGCCCGGCGCCGAACGTGGGGGTTGGCGTCGGCGACCCCCCACCGGATGTGGGGCTCGAGCCGCGCCGGGTCCCGTTGCAGCAGTCGGCCGAGCGCGTGGTACGCCGCGGCGCGCACGGTCGCATCTTCCGCGGTGGCCAAGGGGCGAACGGCGTAGAACGCTGCATCCCCGCCACGGCGGCCGAGACGGAGGAGCAGATCCACCTGGTCCTGGGGGCGCTCCGCCGCCGCCAGTGCCGCGACCAAGTCGTCCGCGGGCGGACGCTCCGGTGTCACCGTGGCGACAGCCGTCTGTCGTGGGGCCGTCGCCTGGTCGAGCTGGTCGCGCAGGGCGGCCTCGCGGAGCTCTCCCAGGGCGTTGTCCCGTTCGAGGTCCAAGAGGGCGCGGCGCAGGCTGCCGATAAACTCCGCAAGATCAACAGCTTCGATGTCGCCGTCGCTCACGGAGCGTTGCCACTCGACCACCCGCGTGAGCAGCGTCTCGCGGGATGCCACCAGCTCGTCCACACGCGCGCGCAGTTGCGAAGCGGTCTGCTCGCTGCCGGCGATACGCTCCCGGGCGGCAGCCACTTCCCGCCGCAGGCGCACCAGCTCTTGCGCGTCGTCGCGCGCCTCTGACTCGAAGAGATGTCCCTGGAGTTTGGCGCGCAGCGCCTCGGAGTGTTCCAGTCGCCGGTGCAGCGCGGCGACCTCCTCACGGGCCTGCGCGACCTCGTCCTGAAGTTGGCTGAGACGCTGAGTCTCGCCGACCTGACGCGCGGCGGCCTCGGCGAGACGGACGCGGGCCAAGTCCGCTTCGGCACGCGCCTCGTCGAGCGCGCCGCGCAATTGCTCGAGCCGGCACTCGAGCAGTACGGTCCGGTCCGAGCCGGCGGGGGTGGCTGAGCCCGCCGAGAGGCTGCCTCGTTGGGGAGCCGTTACGTCGTCTCGCAGGGCGGGACCATGAGTCATCACTATAGCAAAACGCGTCAGTCCGCGAAAGCCGGGACGTCCTGGTCAAGTCCCCTCAACCGGGCCCACCAGTCAGGCGGCTGGCCAACGGGCGCATGGAGCCGCCGGGCGCTTATCGTTCCAGGGTAAGCGGAGCATGGTGCCGTGAGGGGCACGAACTCACGAGAGGAGTCAGTCACAATGGCCAAGAACACCATCTGCCTGTGGTACGAACGGGATGCCGAAGAAGCCGCGCGCTTTTACGCCAAGACCTTTCCGCAGAGCAGTGTCGGCGCCGTCCACCGTGCCCCGGCCGACTATCCCGATGGCAAAGCGGGCGACGCTCTGACTGTCGACTTCATCGTCGCGGGCATACCCTGTATCGGCCTCAACGGCGGGCCGCAGTTCAAGCACACCGAGGCCTTCTCCTTCCAGATCGCGACCGACGACCAGGCGGAGACCGACCGCTACTGGAACGCGATCGTCAGCAATGGCGGGCAGGAAAGCCAATGCGGTTGGTGTAAGGACAAGTGGGGCGTTAGCTGGCAGATCACCCCGCGGGTATTGACCGAAGCACTCGCCAAGGGCGGCGCCGTGGCGAAACGTGCGTTTGAGGCCATGATGCCGATGAAGAAGATCAATGTCGCCGCCATCGAAAAGGCTGTGCGCGGCTAGCTATCCGGTGAAGGCCGGCCGGGCGACGCAGGCGATGCTCAAGATGGTGCAGCTCGACATCGCTACGCTGAAGCGGGCGCACGACGGCGCGTCGCGAGGAATGTCCGCACCACGGCCCACACCAGCGCGAACCATCCGCTGACGATCAGCGCCCAGGTGAGCCCCGGCTGATAAGCGCGCATGGTAGGCCAATAGGTCTGAAACAGGAACGGCGCACCCAGCAGCACGAGCAGCCCCCACGCCGCGTTCACCGCAGCCCACAGCCCTGCGCGCCGCGTCCCGAGGACGCGCAGGCGGCGCGCCGTCCACCACGCCGTGGCCAGCTGCGCCACCGGTAGGCCGAGGATCACGACGACCGGCACCACGAGCACGAGCGGGGCCTCGACCGGCACCGCTCGCTTGCCCAGCGCCATCCGCGCGGCATTCAGCGCCGCCTCCATGACATAGAAGTCAGCCATCACGCTGTTGGCGTTGGCGAGCAGCGCCACACCGACGCCCGAATCGGGCGCGATGACGAACCGGGAGAGATAGGCCGGCACCGATCCCGAGATGTCGAGGATGCGCACCGAGTCGAGCGTCGTAATGCTGAAGCCGAACGAGATGTCGCGGTCGGGCACGATGGGCCCGCGCGACTGGTGCATCTCGCGCACGACGGCCGGCGACAATCCCGGATGCCCGGGCACGCGACCGCCGCTCACCTGCGCGATGAGATACTGGCCGATGTCGCCAGCGCTCGACATCAGATATCCGGCCGCGAGGTCGCCGCGGTCCGCGGGCTGGCGGTACGCGACGGGACGGCCCAGCACCACCGAGTAGCCCTGCGCCAGGCCGTCGCGCTCTGCGTCGGCGCGCTCGGTGTGAGTGTGGCGCATGCCCAGCGGCTCGAACACGTGGGTCCGCAGATAGGCGGCGTAGGGCATGCCGCTCGCCGCTTCGACGATCAGTCCGAGGGCCGTATAGCTCAGGTTGGAGTACGAAAATCCGCTCACCGGCTTCGCCCCGGCGAGCCAGCGCACGTGCCGCTCGGCGGCCGCGGCGCTCGTGTCCTCGTCGCTCAGGAAGTACTCGCCCGCGCGTCCGGGAACGCCGCCACGGTGCAACAAGAGCTGGCGCACCGTAATGGCGCGCGAAACGGCGCTGTCGGCCAGGGTGAACCAGGGCAGGTAGCGCTGCACCGGAGCGTCCAGGTCGACCTGGTGCGCCTGCACGAGCTGCAGGACGGCGAGTGCGGTGAAGCTCTTGGTGGTGGACCCCAGATAGAAAGGCGTGTCCGCGGTGACGGGACGGCCGGTGTCGTCCGCTCTCCCGAATCCCCGTACGTGCACCACCTGGTCGCCGCGCACCACGACGAGTGCGGCCCCAGGTACGCCGCCCCGCGCGAGCGCGGCCTGCACCGCGCTATCCATCGCTGCGAATCGATCCTGTCCCCAGAGCGGGGCGCCGCCAGCGAGCAACGCCGCGAAGCAGGTCGCCGTCCGGATCGTCATCCGAACGTGAAGGCGTACGCCTGCACGCCGGGGTCGAGAAACTCGATGACGAACGTGTGGTCCTCGATGTCGCCCTTCTGGCGGACAAGCTGGTAGAGCCGCTCGGACGTCACCGTGCCAACGCCCCGCGCATCGGTGTCCATGCCATGCGCGTCGCCGGGCGCCGCGCCGTCGATGGTCACGCGAAACCGCACGGGACGCCCGCCCGGCCCGGGGCCGAGCACGAGGTGGAGGTCGCGCGCGTGAAAACGGAACACGATGCGACCCGGCGCGCGTCCGAGCGTGGCGCGCTGTGGATCGATGGTCCAAACGCCCGCGAGCCCCCACTGGTTGCGCTCGAGCGATGCTGGCACCGCATACGTGGATGGGGCCCCCTGCACCACCGGCCCGCTCGCGAAGTTCCGGCCCCGGGCGTAGCCGACGTAGGTCTCGGGCGACCGCATGGCGGCCGCGTCGGCGGCGGCCTGCGCGCCGGTCGCCGCGGGGTTCACCACGCCGCCCGGCACGTCGTGATAGCCCGCCTCGGCCAGGAGCCGCTGAATCACCCGCTCGGACGCCGCGTACTCGCCCTCGCCGAAATGATGGTGGCGGACGCGGCCCTGGGCGTCGATGAAGTAGTGAGCCGGCCAAAACAGGTTGTTGAATGCGCGCCAGATAGTGAGGCGACTGTCCACAGCGACTGGATAGGTGACGTGCAGGTCGCGCACCGCGCGGCTCACGTTGTCCACGTCCCGCTCGAACGCGAACTCGGGCGAGTGCACGCCGATCACGACCAGTCCATGATCCCTGTACTTCTCGGCCCAGGCGTTGACGTAGGGGAGCGCGCGCAGGCAGTTGATGCACGAGTAGGTCCAGAAATCGACCACTACGACCTTGCCGCGCAGGCTGTCAGCCGTGAGGGGCGCGGAGTTGAGCCACGCGACCGCGCCGTCGAGCGACGGCAGCGTCCCCTCGACCGCGAGATCGTTCCCTTCCCCACCTGAGGACAGCCTCTGCGTCGGTGGCTGCACGCGATCGATCAAGCCCTGCTCCAAGCGCGTCGTGCTGGCGAGCGAGACGCGCGTGAGGAATCCCGTATCCCAGCCGAAGACGATCGCGACGATAGCCACGAGCACCGCGACTCCAAGCCCGCGCCGGACCCACTCCCCTGCCCCGAGCGAGCGCTTCATCGCGGCGAACACGCGTCCGCCCAGGAGCAGCGCCAGCGCCAGCGAGGTCGCGGCACCGGCGGCGTAGGCGAGCAGGAGCAGGCTGGTGCTCGCGCTCGCGCCGTTCAAGGCCGCGCCTGTGAGCACGAGGCCGAGGATGGGACCGGCGCATGGCGCCCACAGCAATCCGGTGGCGATCCCGAGGAGGAAGGACGGCCAAACGCCCCCGGCCGTGCCTCCGGCCTGGTCGCTCGACTGCGACAGGCGGGCGCCGAGAGAAACCAGCGGGCGGGTGAGACGCGTGGTGAGCGAGTCGGAGAGCAGGGTGAGCCCGAAGAACGCCAGGAGAACGAGGGCCACGAAGCGGCCGAACTGGTTGGCGTGGACCACCCATCCGCCCCCTACGGCCGCGAGCGACGCGACGCCGGCAAACGCCACCGCCATCCCGGCGAGCAGGGGCAGGCCGCTCCGCGTGAACGGCTGGTCGGCGCGCGCGAAGACGAACGGCAACACCGGCAGGATGCAGGGGCTGACGATGGTCAGCACGCCGCCCAGGTACGACACCAGGAGCAGTGTGGTCACTTCACGGCCGCCGCGAAGGCCCGCCACACGCGCAGGTTGCCCGGATGCTCCTCGAGCATGCGCTCGGGGTGGAATTGCAGCCCCACGAGAAACCGCGCAGCGGGATCGTAGTACGCCTCGATCAACCCGTCCGCCGCGTGCGCCATGGGGCGAAAGCGGCGGGCGAGCCGGCGAATGCCCTGATGATGGTAGCTGTTCACCGCGATCGTGCTCTCGCGATACCAGCGCTCGAGCGGGGTGCCGGGGACGATCGTGACGGGGTGGCGGTACTCATCGTAATGATCGTAATCGATGTGCTTCAATGTCGTTGCCTTCTCACGCTGGACGTCGACGTGCAACGTGCCCCCGCACACCACGTTCACGAGCTGCGAGCCCCGGCAGATGCCCAGGATCGGCACGCGGCGCCGGAGCGCCAGGCGCGCGAGCCTGGTCTCGATCTCGTCCTTCAGCGGATGCGTGTCCTCGAGCTGCGCGAGGTTGGCACGCTCCGTCTCGTAGCGACCCGGCTCGATGTCCTCTCCTTCGACGAGCAGGAGACCCTTCATGCCACGCGTGTACTGCGGGAGATTCGCCAGGGTGCCCGCCACCACGGGCACCATCACCGGCAGCAGGCGGAGCCGGGTGAGCAGCTCGAGGTGCAGCTCGCCGACGTAATCGATCAACCGGTCCTTGCGGACACTCCGCCGGGTCACGACCACGACGGCGGGCCGGCTCACCGCGTCAGGACCCGCAGCGCCTCGACGAGTCGGGCGTCCTTGTCCCGTCCCTGCGACGCGACACGGACGTGGAACCGGTCCATGCCGACCTTGTTGGAGCAATCGCGGACGTACATGCGGTGCTCCTCGAGGAGCCGGCGCTGCAGCTCGGTGGCCGTCATGCCGTTCGTGATCTTGAACAACACGAAGTTGGCGCCGGTCGGATAGACGTCGAGCGCGGGGAGCGCGCGGAGCGCGTCGTACAGCACACGCACGTCGGCGATGAGGCGCTTGCGCGCGACGTGGTACGCCGCGTCCGTCGGCGGCAGGAGCGACAGGAAGTACTGGGCGAGGGTGTTCAGGTTCCAGGTGGGCAGGACGCGCCGCAGCCGGTTCAGGATGTAGAGGTTCGCGCTGTAGCAGTACCCGAGCCGCAGGCCGGGAACGCCGCAATGCTTGCTCATGCTGCGCACGATCAGGAGATGTGAGAACTGATCGGCGAGGGGGAGCAGGCTCGGGACCGGGTCGCCGGCGAAATCGATGAACGATTCGTCGACGATGACGAGCTCCAGATCCTTGGTCTCCCGCAGGAACGCGACCATTGCGTCGAGCGGGATGAGCTGCCCCGTGGGATTGCCGGGATTGATGAGCAGCAGCGACGTCAGATCGCGCTGGCGTACCCAGGCCAGGTACTCAGCGGGCCGCAGCTCGTAGTGCCGCGCCGGGTCCAGGGCATACAGCTCGGCATCGCGGCGGTCCTTCATTTTCTCGATGTACTCGCCGAACGTAGGAATCGGGACCGCGATGCGGTCGATGAGCGTCCGGTTGATGAGCGCGATGATCTCCGTCGCTCCGTTGCCGATCACCAGATTGTCCGCGTTCACGTGGAGGACCGTGGCCAGATGCGCCTGGGCCGTCGCCGGATTGCTCGACGGATACGACTTGATCAGGTTCGGCAGGTTGCGTTGCAGGTCCTCGAGCATCTCGGGCGTGGGATAGTACGGATTGGCGATGAAGCAGAAGTCCACGATTTCGCGCGCCCGCTCGTAGCCGACCAGATCCGCGAGCGCGGGCGAATGCGACGTCTCGTAGAAAAGGTGGCGTCTCGGGTCGGTCGTCGCGGCGCTGTCACGTGGGGGCATAACGCTGAATGTATCGCGTCCCCTCCAATCACGAGGGCTCGTGGCTCATGTGCGACCCGCGGGCCGGTTACCGCACGATCCACCAGCGGCCCGTGGCGAGGAGCGCCATCAGGGCCACCCCGAACGCGATGCGGTACCAGGCAAACGGCACGAACGAGCGGTGCGACACGAAGCGGATGAGCCACCGCACGACCACCAACGCGCTCGCGAACGCTACCACGAAGCCGATCGCGAAGATCAACGCCTCCGATCCTGACAGCAGGTGCCGGTTCTCCCACAGGTCCAGCCCCGTGGCGGCGAACATCACGGGAATGGCCAGCAGGAAAGAAAACTCCGCCGCCGCCGGTCGCCCGACCCCCAGGACCAGCGCCCCCATGATCGTCGCCCCCGAGCGCGAAACGCCCGGAATCAGCGAGCACACCTGAGCGATGCCGATCCAGAGCGCCGTGCGGTAGCCGATCTGCATCACCGTCTCGATCCGGGGCGCTGGGCGCCAGTGCTCGATCGCGAGGATGGCGACGCCGCCGCCGATCAACGCGGCGATCACGACCGGGGGCGTGAAGAGGTGCGCGGTGATCCAGTGATGCGTGAGCAGCCCGACGATCGCCGCCGGCAGGAACGCGACGAGCAATACGAGAAGGAGCGTGCGCGACTCCCCGACGGTGATCGCGTCGCGCGTCACACGCCACAGCAGTCCACGATAGAGCCAGACGACCGCCAGGATGGCGCCGAGCTGGATGAAGATTTCGAACGCGTCGGCGCGGGGCCCGACGAAGCCGAGCGCGTGGCCGGCCAGGATGAGGTGCCCGGTGGAGGAGACGGGGAGGAACTCCGTCGCGCCCTCGACCAGGCCGAGGATGATCGCGGCGATGACGTCGTGCGTCATGACGCGGGCTCCGGAGCCGCGCGGCCGGACGTCGGCAGGAATGCGAGGACTAGGAGGCCGGCGACTATCATCGCGCCACAGAAGAGCTGGCCCATGCTGAAGGGACCCAGCACGAGCCCGAGCTGCGCGTCGGGTTGCCGCGTGAACTCGAGCAGGAAGCGCAGTGTACCGTACCCGAGGAGAAATCCAGCGGCGAGCACGCCGGGCCGATACCAGCCCCGCGCGACGCTCCGGCGTTCCAGCATCCACAGCACGACGAACAGCACCAGGCCCTCGGCGAGCGCTTCGTACAGCTGTGAGGGATGGCGCGGGAGATGTTGCGGGTCCGCCGGGAACACCATCGCCCACGGCACGGTCGTGACGCGGCCGTACAGCTCCCCGTTGATGAAGTTACCGAGACGCCCGAAGAACAGGCCCGGGGTCCCGGCCAACGCGAGCGTGTCAGCCACCTGCCAGAAGGAAACGTGATGCACGCGCGCGAACACGGCGCACGCCGTCACCAGTCCGATGAGAGCGCCATGGAATGAGAGTCCCCCGTGCCAGATCCGCACGAATTCCAGCGGGTCGTGCAGATAGTGGCCGGGTTCGTAGGCGATCGCGTAGACGAGGCGGGCGCCGACGAGCATCCCCACGGCCAGGTAGCCGATCAGCGTGTCCAGCTCGCGCTGCGTGAGGACAATCAGACCCCGCGCGATTCTTGCGCGCATCACCCGGTAGCCGACCACGTAGCCCACCACGTACATCAGGCCGTACCAGCGTATGGCGATGGGGCCAATGCGGAACAGCACTGGAGAGATGCGCGGGTAGGGGATGGTCATCCCGTGCCCTCAGTCACGACCCCACTCCGAGGGCTACGACGTCGCCACACGGCCAGCGTCATCAGGTATCCGACCTCAGCGCCCAGCACGACGTCGCTCATGAAGTGAGCTCCACTGGCCACTCGGGTCAGCGCGCAGGCGCCGGCGAGCGTGTACCAAAGGACGCGGCCTTCAGGAAACAGACGCGCGAGAGCCGCCGCGGCGGCAAACGCCACGGCCACCTCGCTGCTGGGCAACCCGAACTGAGCCGTGGACCAGGGGTGCTCCGACCAGGGCCGGAACACGTAAGCACCATCGGTCATGCCGGGCCGCTCGCGCCGGAACGCGATCTTAAGGACCTCGCCAACGATCCCACCGAGGACAGCGGACCAGAGGAGTAAGAGCCCGCGACGCCCGGCCTCGCGCAGCGTATCTCGATGCTGCCGGACCCGGTCATGGAGCATGAGCGCCAGCGCGACGATCCCCCACAGCGGCAGGTAGCCGGACATCCGCAGCAGCTGGCCCCACCGGCGCTCGTACATCCCGGCGTACACGACATGGTGGAAGATCCACTGGTCGGACGCCTGCGCCACGACAAGAAGCAGCGTCAGCGTCGCCGCTAAGAGGATCTTTGGACCCGGCCGCCAGGGCTTGTGGGCATTAGGACTCATCCGGTTCGCTCGCGAGGAAGGAGCACAGCAAGGAATATTGCCTATGGGATGGGCTCGGGTCGGGACCTAACCCCTGAGAGATCAAGGCCTCCCCTGCGCAGCGCGTCGGGACTCGGGCTTAGCACCGAAGCCATCGTGATTTAGCTCACGTTTCGGGGTTGTTGACCAGATCGCCAGCCGGGCGTACTATGGAGGCCCCGTCAGCACCCGGACTCACGCCCTGTCCGGCGCTGCCCTGATCGACAGTCGAAACGAGGTTTGCCACGCCGATGCGCGAGCGCGCAACGCGACGGTTGACGGTCATGCTGGTGCCGCACGGCTCGGGCTCGTCCCGGGCGGTGACGGTCTCCCACACCTTCATCAGAGGGCTCCTGGGGATCGGCGGCGTCCTCATGCTGACGACCGTGGTGCTGGCCGTCGCCGCCATCGCGCGCGGCGTGAATATCGCCCGTCACCGCGGGCTCGAGCACGAGAACCAGGTGCTCGTCGACGAGATCCGGCGCGAGCGCGACCAGCTGCTGGTATTGCGCGATTCGCTGAACCGCATCGGCGCGCGCGAGCAGCAACTGCGCCTCCTCGCCGGCTTGAATCTGCTCGACACCGCCGTGCAGGCAGGCGGCATCGGCGGACCTGCGGGCGAGTGGCCCGAGCGGGACACGCTGTTGGCGCTCGGGGCCAACGGCGAGCAGGCGTTCGCAGCGCGCGTGGACGCTGACGCGCTGGCACGACGCGCGAGCATCCTGATGCGCTCGGTGAGCCAGGCTTACGATTCACTGTCGAGCCATGAGGCGCGCTTCGCCGCCACGCCCTCGATCAAGCCCACGCAGGGCCGGATCTCGAGCCCGTTCGCCGCCCAGCGGCTCGACCCAGTCGTCCATTACATCCGCGCCCACCAGGGCATCGACGTCGCCGCTCCGTTGGGGAGCCCGATCACCGCGACCGCCGCCGGCATCGTGACCGACGTGCGATGGGAGGACGGGTACGGCAACCTGGTGGCGATCGACCACGGTTACGGGATCGTGACTCGTTACGCGCATTGCTCCAAAATCCTGGTCGCCCGCGGACAGCACGTGAGGCGCGGGCAGAAGATCGCGCTCGTCGGCTCGACCGGCGAGTCCACCGGCCCACATGTGCACTATGAGGTGTGGGTGAATGGGCGGGTGGTCGATCCGAAGACATTCGTGATGCCCGACGACGTGATCACCGACTGACCTCAAGCCGTCACGCGGCGACTCCTCGAGAGGCCTCCGTGCGGAACCGAACGCTCGCTGTCCTGCTCCTCATCGCACCCGCCATGTCCGTCCGCAGTCACGCACAAACCACCGCCTCGCCCGCGGTGGACCCTGGCATAACCGCGTCTGCTCCGCGCCCTATGCCCGGGCCGGTGTACGAACCGGCCGCCTTCAGTCGCGCCGTGGCCCGCGGCACGCGGACCCGGACCGGCATGCCGGGCCCCGCCTACTGGGTCCAGCACGCGCGCTACACGATCGCGGCGACACTCGACCCGGCGCACAATCGGCTCGAGGGACGGGAAACGATTCTCTACTTCAATCGTTCCCCCGACTCTTTGCGGCAGATCGCGGTGCATCTGCGGCAAAATGTCTTCGCCGCCGGCAGCCCGCACCACGACTTCGCGCCCGTCATGGGAGGCGTGACGCTGCACAAGGTCGCGGTCGAGGGTCGCCCGCTGGTCGGCGAGGGCGGGGACAGCGCGGCGACCGCGACCGCCGGACATTACGCCGTTCGCGGAACAGTGATGTGGATCCCATTGGCGCGGGCCCTTCCTCCCAGGGATAGTCTCACGCTCGAGATCGCGTGGGCCTATGCGCCGCCCCCGGCACCGTCCGATGGCCGCGAGGGACACGAGGGTCATGTGTACTTCATCGGCTACTGGTATCCTCAGGTCGCGGTCTACGACGACGTGGACGGTTGGGTGGCAGACCCCTATCTGCTCCAGGCGGAGTTCTACATGGACCCCGCCGACTACGACGTCAGCCTTAGCGTTCCGCACGGCTGGGTGGTGGGCGCGACCGGGACGCTCGAGAATCCCGCCGCGGTGCTCTCGTCCGCCGCGCGCGACAGCCTCGCCGCGGCGCGGAGGACCGGGCGCGTCGTGCGGGTCCTGACGCCCGGTCCGACCGGCGGGCGTGCCTTCGCCGCCGGCAAGGGCGCCGCGACCTGGCAGTTCAAGGCGACGAACGTGCGGGATTTCGCCTGGGGCACGAGCGACGAGTATGCCTGGGACGCGACGCGGGCGCTGGTCGCGACCCCGGGTGGAGCGCCTGCAGCCATCGAGATCCACAGTTTCTTCCGCCTTACGGCCCCGGCCGCCGCATGGCGCGCGGGCGCCGCCCGCTTCACGCGGGACGCGGTCGAGCAGATGTCGGACTACCTCTGGCCGTACCCCTACCCCCAGATGACGTCGATGGAAGGCGTGCTTTCGAGCGGTGGCATGGAGTATCCGATGGTGACCGTCATGCAATCGTGGGCCGACACGCTCTCCCTGGCCGGCGACCTGATGCACGAGACGGGCCACATGTGGTTTCCCATGCAGGTCGGCTCGAACGAGACGCGCTTTCCCTGGATGGACGAGGGGTTCACGCAGTTCGACGCGGCCCAAGGGATGCGCGCGCTCTACGGCGAGCCGCGTTCCGGCGGACGGCCCACCGATTCCGAGGGCGGCCAACGCGCGCGCTACCTCAGCGCCGTGCGCGCCGGCCTCGACGCTCCGCTGATGACGCATGGCAGCGGCGATGATTATCCCGAGGCGCTGTACTATGTGATGTACTACAACAAGACGGCGCAGGCCCTCGCCGCACTGCGTGCGGTGTTGGGCCCCGACGTGTGGCACCGCGCATTCGTGGAGTACGGCAAGCGCTGGATTGGCCGGCATCCCCAGCCGTACGATTTCTTCAACACCATTGGTGACGTGGCGGGTCGCGATCTCTCGTGGTTCTGGATGACGTGGTTCTACCAAACGGGGCCCCTCGATCAGGCGATTGATTCTGTCTCCACCGGCTCCGACTCGGTGACGATCATTATTGTAGATCGGGGGCTCGCGCCGATGCCCGTCTGGCTGGCGGTGACGCGGGCCGACGGGGTGGTGCAGCGGCTGACCGTGCCGGTGGCGGTCTGGCTCACCGGCGCCCGCCGCACGACGGTCCGCGTGGCGCGCGACCCCCGCGTCGTCCGGGTCGAGATCGACCCCGAGGCTCTGCTCCCGGACGCCGACCGAAGCAACCAGGTGTGGACATCGGAGGGTCCGGACGGCTCAGTGCGCTAGTTGCGCTGAGCCGGTGTCGCTTGGGATACTCCCACGCCGGTCGGTTCCGGCGGCGTGACGTAGTCCGGCGGAATGGTCCCGGTCAGCGACTTGAGCCAGGTCACGAGCGAGGTGACCTCCGCGTCTCGCAGCTCCCGGCCCAGCTGATAGCGGGCCATCCATCTGACTGCCTCTTGCAGCGTCGCTACCTGGCCGTCATGGAAGTACGGCGCCGTGCGTTCGACGTTGCGTAACGAGGGGACCTTGAACACGAGCCGGTCGCCACGCCGGCGGGTCACGGCGTACCGTCCCGGGTCGTCCTGCTCCGGCCACGGCTCGACCAGTCCCGCCTTCTGGAACATCTCGCCACCCACGTACGTCCCGCGGTGGCACGCAGAGCAGCCCAGGGCGACGAAGGTCTTCAGCCCGTCTTTCTCCGCCACTCTGAGCGCGCTCCGATCACCACCCAGAAACGCATCCCACCGCGACGGCGTTACCAGGCAACGCTCGAAGGCGCCGATAGCCCTTCCCACGTTGTCGTAAGTCACGGGGTCCGCCTCGCCCGGGAACGCCGCAGCGAACGCGGAGCGGTACCGGGAGACGGCTTTGAGGCGCTCGGTCACGGCGTCGCCGCTTGGCATGCCCATCTCAACAGGATTGAGAATCGGCCCCTTCGCCTGCTCCTCAACAGTTGGTGCGCGGCCGTCCCAGAATTGCGCACGGTGACCGGCGGCGTTGAACACCGTGGGTGCGTTGCGGCTACCCAACTGCCCTCTCACGCCGAGGCTGACGGGACGGTTATCGACACCGTACGCGTCCAGCGCGTGGCAACTGTTGCACGACACGGTTCCGTCGATGGACAGACCCGCATCGTGGTACAGCATGCGGCCTAGGCTGACCCTCGCCGGGGTCGCGGGGTTATCCAGCGCTGTCATGGAGCCCGGAAGCTGACCGAACACTCGGAGGTCAACGGGATCCGTCTGTGGCTCTCCACTCACGTTCAGGCCAGGATGGCAGGCGGCGGCACTCAACAAGAGCGCTATGCACAAGGACCTCATGAACCCATCCTCCCTCGTTTCGGCAAGAATCTGGCGGCAGCAGCGGAAATCCGCGGTGAAACCATTCTGAACATTTGGGGGGCAAACGGGAGCGGTGAGGCGAACCTTCCGACTCCCTTCAGCGTCGTTTTAGCCTGAGCGAGACACCCTTTACAGAGCTAACGCAGCACACCATTGCGACGGGGGAGGAGGAAAGTGCAGATGGTGGCAAAGAGTGTCTTGACCTGCACCATCGTGCTGCTCGCTACGCCTGCCTCCACCGTGCGAGCGGACGCGATCCCGGCGTTCGCGCGGCTGCATCGGGTGAGTTGCAGCCTCTGTCACGACCCGATACCGCGGCTCACCCCCTTCGGGGAAATGTTTGTGGGCAACGGATACCGTTTCGCCCCGGACCAGCCGCCGCCGGACGGGGTTCCGACGGGCGATCCGCTGCTCGAGCTGCCGGAACGCTTGCGGCTCGCGATCCGGCTGGACGCGTTCGCCACGGCGTACACCGACGGGAAGGCAGTGACCGATTTTCAGACGCCCTACAACGTGAAGATCGTTTCGGGCGGGCCGCTCTCGGACAATCTGTCATACTACCTCTACTTCATGTTCGCTGAACACGGCGCGACCGGCGGCCTCGAGGACGCATATGTCACCTGGAACGACGTCGCCGGCGCGCCGGTCAGCGTGTCGGTTGGGCAGTTCCAGGTGTCGGATCCGATATTCCCCCGCGAGCTGCGGCTCGAGCACCAGGACTACGCCATCTACCGGGCGCGGATTGGGAGCACGCCCGTCGATCTCACCTACGACCGCGGCCTGATGGTGGGCGCGGATCTCGCGGGCTTTACGCTCACCGGCGAGGTAGTGAACGGGAACGGCAACGGCGCGGCATCGACCAGCGATCGCTTCGATGACGACCCGCACAAGAGCTTCCTCGGGCACATACGCCGTGAAGTGGTCAAGGGGGTGACGCTCGGCGCTCTGGGCTACGCAACGCATCAGGAAGGCGCGGCTCCCGGCGGCCCGACCGTCGTGAATGAGCTCTGGATGCTGGGAGGTGACGCGAGCGTCGGGATTGGCCCCGTGACGTTGCGCGCGCAGTTCATTCACCGCGAGGACGGCAGTCCCACGTTCACGCTCAACGAGCCCAGGGTCATCACCAATGGGGGCTTCGCGGAAGTGCTCTGGCACCGCACCGGAGCTCGCTCGTACGCGATCGCGCTGTACAACCTGATCGACGCGAGCCAGCCGCTACTCGACGTGCGGCTGGGAGGCCCTGCGGGCATGTCGCGTTATGAGGCTGTGACCGGCGGCCTGGGCTACCTGATGCGGCGAAACGTCCGGGCCCACGCCGAGGGAACCTGGGATCGGGAGCTTGGGACGACACAGTGGACGCTCGGGCTCACGATGGCGTTCTAGGCGGGGCTCACGCGACCGGCGCGTGAGCCTAGGAGCCCCCTCGGTGCGAGCCGATCGCGCGCAGAGCGGACTACGCCCGCAACTGCTCGACCAACCGCGTGATGGTCATGGCTCGCGGGCGCCAGGCGCACAACGATACGCGTGGCACGCGACCCTCGCATCGTCCGCGTCGAGATCGATCCCGTGCGCTCCTCCCGGACGTCGACCGCAGGCACTGACGGGCGGGCGGGTCGCCGAGGTCTTGGGGCTGGAACTGGATGATGTGAGCTTCGGTCCCGTTGTGGCCGCAGATGGCCAAGCTCCATCGCCTCCGCCTCGCCGACGCTCGACCGGAACAACAACCGCCCACCGTCCCCCCGGCGCTACCCGACGTAGGGGGCGAGGAGCTGCGTGCGTCGGGGGGCGTCGAGTTGCAGTCGAGCGGCCGACGCGCGACCTTTGCGCGCTCCTCTTTCAAGAATAGCTGTGCCATGACCGGCTCGCTGTGGCGCTGCGTCATGCGGAATCAGGGCAGAGGGAGGACAACATGGGGGTGATTCCACTCAGCGACGCCTCGCGACGCCCGGCTCGGCTCCCGGTGATGACGACATCCATCATGGCCGTCAATGCGCTGGTGTTTCTGCTCGAGCTGATACGTGGAGAGACGTTTGTGACCAGGTGGTCGGTGACCCCTGCCAGCGTTGCCGCCGGCCACGACCTGATAACGATTCTGACGGCAATGTTCATGCACGGCAGCTGGTCGCACATCATCGGCAACATGGTATTCCTGTGGGCGTTTGGCCCCGAAATTGAAGATCTCATGAGCCCGTGGCGCTATCTCGCTTTCTACCTCCTGGGCGGGCTCGCCGCGACAGCGGCGCAGGTTGCGGCCGCTCCGTCCTCCACGATCCCGAACCTGGGTGCGAGTGGGGCGATCGCTGCCGTGATGGGCGCGTTTCTCGTTACCTACCCGACGGACCGGATTCGCTCGCTCGTGATTTTCATCACTGTGCGGGTGGCGTACGTTCCGGCGGCGCTCCTGATCGGAGTCTGGTTCCTCACGCAGTTCGTTCAACTGGGTGCGGTTGCGCAGCAGCCGAAGGGCGGCGTGGCGTACGCGGCCCACGTCGGTGGTCTCATCTTCGGGACTGTGACGGCACGTCTCTTCGAGGGTCGCCGGATCCCCGAGGCGGGGATCAGCACGTAAACGACCGGTGCCGGACCTAGCCGCGTCCGGCGATCCGCATGCGGGCATCCACCACGACGGCACCCTTCCCCGGCGCGAGCACCTTCACTGGATTCAGCTCGAGCTCGAGCAGCTCGGGGACGCTCTCCACCAGCGCCGACAACTTCAGAATGGCGTCCACGAGCGCCTGTCGATCCGCCGGGGGAGCGCCACGGAACCCGTCGAGCAGTTTCGCCGTGCGCAGCCCGGCGAGCATCTCGCTGGCATCCAGGTCCGAGACCGGGGTGAGGCGGAAAGCCACGTCGCGGAGCAGCTCGACCGTGACGCCGCCGAGCCCCGCGACCAGGATGGGCCCCAGGTTCGCGTCCGTCGTCACGCCGACGAGCGCCTCCACGCCGTCTTCCACCTGCCGCTGGACCACGAACCCTGTCAGGGCGGCGCCCGTCTCCCGGAGGCGCTCGCGCATACTCCGAGCAGCCCGCTCCACGGCGTCTCGGGAATCGAGGTCGAGTACCACGCCGCCGACATCGCTCTTGTGCAGGAGCCCCGGCGCGACGGCCTTCAGGACCACGGGATAGCCGAGCCGCTCCGCGGCCGCCGCGGCCGCAGCGGGATCAACCGCGCTCTCCTCGAAGGGCGCGACGAGGAGACCGGCCTCGCCGAGGATGGCCGCGACGTCAGTCGGCGGGAGCCAGAGGGAGGCGGCCGCGGCCTCACGGAGCGGATCGATCCGGCGACGGATGGCGGCTTCCCGTTCGCGGTCGAGCGTCAGGTAGGAGCCGCGGGGGCGGCTGCGCCAGCGACCATAGCGATGCGCAGCCGCGAGCGCGCTCGCCGCATTCTCGGGGAAGCTGTACGAAGGAATGCGGCCGCGCGGTCCCTGCGACAGGATGGCGGGAACGCCCTTGGACGACATGAACACCGTGGCGATGGGCTTGTGGGCCGGCAGGGTGCCCGCGGCACGCGCGATGGCCTGCGCGACGTCGTCCGGCTTGGTCAAGAGGAGCGGGATGTAGATCACCACCAGCGCGTCGACGTCGGGGTCGTGCCCGACCGCCTCGATGGCGTCCGCGAACTGATCCGGTGTCGCCGATGCGATCATGTCCACCGGGTTCGACAATCCCGCCTGGGGCGGGAGGCGCGATCGTAGCCGCGCGACGGTGTCGGGGGCGAGGCCCGGCAGCGCGAGCCCGTGGGCCTCGCAGGCGTCGGCCAGCAGAATGCCCGGTCCCCCGGCGTTGGTTACGACGCCGATGCGCGGGCCCTCCGGCACCGGCTGGGTGGAGAGGAGCGCCACGACGTCGAACAGCTCCTCCAGCGTGTTGGTCCGCATGACGCCCGCCTGGGCAAACAACGCATCCACCCCCACATCGAGGCTCGCGAGCGCGGCCGAGTGGCTCGACGCGGCACGCGTGCCCGCGGCGGAGCGGCCGGACTTCACCGCGACGATGGGCTTGCGCCGCGCGATCGCCGGCGCGAGCCGGGCGAATTTCCGCGGATTCCCGAAGCTCTCGAGATACAGCGCGATCACCGCGGTGCGGGGATCGTCGGCCCAATAGGAGAGCAGGTCGTTGCTCGACACGTCGGCCTTGTTGCCGACGGACACGAACCCCGCGATTCCGATGTTCAGCCCCTGCGCATGCTCGAGCATGGCGAGGCCCAGCGCGCCGCTTTGGGAGAGGATGGACACGTTGCCCGCGGGTGGCCAGGTCGCCGCGAAGGTCGCGTTGAGCGACACCACCGGGTCAGTGTTGAGCACGCCCATGCAGTTCGGGCCGACCATGCGCAGACCCGCGCCGCGCACGAAGCGGCGCAAGCGGTCCTGCACGACCCGCCCCTCGGCCGACGCCTCGGCGAACCCCGACGAGATGACCACGACGCCGCGAACGCCCGCGTGCGCGCAGTCCGCCACGACTTCCTCGACTTTCGCGGCCGGCACGACGACCACCGCGAGATCCACCTCCTGACCGATGTCACTCACGCTCGCATAGCACCGGAGGCCGTCGATTGCGTCAGCGGCAGGATTGACGGGATAGACGGGCGCGCGGAACCCGCAGCGCGTGAGGTTGTCCACGATGGTCCGTCCGATGGTGCCGGCGCGGCGTGAGACGCCGATAACCGCGACCGAGCGGGGCTCGAAGAACACGCGCACGCTCTCCGCCGCGGCGTGGCGCTCGCGGGCCGTGGTCGCCTGTAGAAACTGGTCAGTCTCCCGTATGGGAAAGACGAGATGGAAGACGCCCGCCTCGTCGGTTTCGCGTGCGGTGAAGCCGCTGTCCGCGAACACCTTCAGCATGTCCGCGTTGCCGGCGAGAACCAGCGCCTCGAACTCCTGGATGCCCTGCACCCGCGCGAGGCGGGCGAGGTGCTCGAGCAGGACGGTCCCAATCCCGCGCCCGTGGTGCTCCTCGGCGACGGTCACGGCGAACTCGGCGCGCGCCGTCGCGCCCGGACCGCCGCGGAAACAGTGAGCGACCCCGATGATCCGCTCCTGCCCATTCTCCCGATGGATCGCGGCGAGGCCGACGCCGGTGTCAAAGTCCAGGTCGGCCAGCGCAGCCAGATCTTGGGGTCTGAGCGCGCTCTTCGCGCCGAGGAACCGGAACTGCATGGACTGTGGGGTCAGGTGCCGGAACAGGTCGGCGAGCAACGGCTGGTCCGCCGGACGGATCGCCCGAATCAGCACGGAGCCGCCGTCCCGCAGCACGGCCGGCTCGACATAGTCACGGAGGTGGGCAGGATCCACAGCGTCCCATGGCAACGGTCGCTACAAGAGTACCGGGTGGCGGGAGATTCAGGAACTGTTCGGATGAAGAGAACCTTCATGGCCAGATCAGCCTCTCATCAGGTGCGTCCTCCTAAGTTGCGGCAGGGTCGGGCAATCAGGATGGTGTCACCGAAGGAGACACCTCCAGGGCTCGCGAACCTTGCGAACCTTACGTCGGCGGCAGTCACCGCCTGCCCGACCCACTTGTTTCTCAGGAGGGCCGGGCCATGAACGATCAACAACAGGCCTTACGACGTGAGCTCCTCGACGAGCTCGAATGGGAGCCGGATTTGGGAGCGTCCGACCTCGACCTCACCGTGGCGAACGATGGTGTGGTAACCATCACCGGCATTGCCGAGAATTATGCCCAGAAGGTTGCGGCCGAACGCGCGGTCAAGCGCGTGAAGGGCGTGCACGCGGTGGTGAACGACATCGACGTCAGGATGCCGATTCCCCACGAGCAGGGCGATCCGGAGCTCGCCGCTGCGGTAGTGCACGCGCTCGAACGGGCCGCAGGGGTGCCACACGACCGGATTCGGGCCCGCGTGTCGGAAGGCTGGGTGCGGTTGGAGGGCGAAGTGAACCGGAACGACGAGCGCACTGCCGCCGAGCAGGCGCTGCACCGCCTCCCCGGGATCAGGGGCATCACGAACCTGCTCACCATCGCGCCACCCGAGCCTTGCCCGCTTTGTTGTTGAAGACTGCTTCACATGCGCTTCATCCGGCTTCCGACGTCCATCCCGTAGACTGAAACCATGAAACCGACCCAACTCGCTGCTGCGCATCCGCTCGTAGGCGCACCTGAGGACTTCGGTCCCCTGCTCGCTTGCATCGGCGACGCGCGCTTCGCGCTCATCGGGGAGGCCTCGCACGGCACCCACGAGTTCTACCGCATAAGGGCCGAGATCACGAAGCGGTTGATTCGGGAGAAGGGCTTCAGCTCGGTGGCGGTGGAAGCGGACTGGCCGGATGCCTACCGGGTGAACCGATATGTCCGTGGCAAGGGAGACGACGCGGACGCGGAAGCGGCGCTGCAGGGCTTTCGGCGCTTCCCGCAATGGATGTGGCGCAATGCCGACGTCCTGGACTTCGTCGGTTGGCTCCGGACGCACAATGAGAAGCTCCCCGAGGCGGAACGCGTCGGGTTCTACGGCCTCGACCTCTACAGTCTGCACGCCTCGATCGAAGCCGTGCTGCACTACCTGGAGATCGTCGATCCCGACGCCGCGGTGCGTGCCCGCAACCGCTACGCCTGCTTCGAGCACTTTGGCGACGATCCACAGGCGTACGGATACGCGGCCGGCTTCGGGCTGGCGCCGTCGTGCGAGGCGGCGGTCGTCGAGCAGCTCGTCGAGCTGCGGCAGTCGGCGGCCGACTATGCGCGCCGCGACGGCCGCGTCGCGGCGGACGACCTCTTTTTCGCCGAGCAAAACGCCCGGCTCGTGAAGAACGCCGAGCGCTACTACCGCGCGATGTTTGGGAGCCGGGTCGCGTCGTGGAACCTGCGGGATAAGCACATGTTCGAGACGCTGGACGCGCTCGTCGCCTTCCAGGCCGCCCGCGGTCGCCGGGAGAAGGTCGTGCTGTGGGCGCACAACTCCCATCTGGGCGACGCGCGCGCCACGGAGATGGGCGCCGGCGGCGAGTTGAACGTCGGCCAGCTGGTCCGGCAGGGCTACGGCCGAGACGCCCGGCTCGTGGGCTTTCTCACCTACGAGGGAACGGTCACCGCCGCCTCGGACTGGGACGAGCCCGCGCAGCGGAAGGTGGTGCGCCCGGCCCTGCCCGGCAGCTACGAGGCGCTCCTGCACGAGAGTGGTCGGGGCAACATCCTGCTCGACCTGGCCGCGTCCGCGCAAGACTTCGCCGGGCTCGACGAGCCTCGCCTGGAACGCGCCATCGGTGTCATCTATCGCCCGGAGACGGAACGCGCGAGTCACTACTTCCATGCGGCGTTGCCCCGGCAGTTCGATGCGATCCTGTACTACGATCGGACGCGCGCCGTCGAACCCCTGGAACGTACGGGACTGTGGGAGCGCGGTGAGATCCCGGAGACGTTCCCAACGGCGTTGTAAGGAGGTTTACCATGGCCACGAAACCCATCATCGTCGGGGTTGACGGCAGCCCCGAGTCCCTGCGGGCGGCGGCCCAGGCGGCAGCGATCGCGAGCGCCGCCCATGCCCAGCTCGTCGCGGTTCACGCCGTGCCGGTGATCCCGGCATTCACGGGCGTGGCCGGGATCGAGCCGATGCCGGGATTCTCGCCAGAGCTGCAGCTGGAAGTGTCACGCGCCTCACGGGCACACATCGAGCGGGCGCTCGAGAAGATCGCTCCCAAGCATGAGCTCGAGGTGCAAGTCGGGCCCGCGGCGGTCGTCATCGCCGAGGTCGCCCGCCGGCGGCGGGCCGAGCTGGTCGTGCTGGGCGGCAAGCGGCACGGACCACTGGCTCGCGGGCTGGGGCGCAGCACGGCGCACTACCTGGTGCGGACCCTGGAGATGCCGGTCCTGATCGTGGGAGAGTCGGCTGCGCCGATCACGCACGTGCTCGCCGCGGTTGACCTCTCGCCAGTCTCCCTGCCGACCGCCAAGGCGGCGCAGCGGATCGCCCACCTCCTCGGTGCCCGGCTCCGCCTGCTGCACGTGGTGGAGCGCCTCCGCTTTGCGGATCTGGCTCCCGACTTGTGGAACGAACAGGAGTACCGTCAACGCTCCGAGGAAATGTTCCGGCGGTTCGCCGCGCCCGTCGAGGACGTTGCGACGGAAGATCGGGTGGTTCGGCACGGCATGCCGGAGGAGCAGATCGTCCAGGAAGCGGGCGCGTGGCACGCCGACCTCGTGGTCGTGGGATCACACGGCAAGGGCTGGGTCGATCGGGTCCTGGTGGGGAGCACGACCCAGCAGCTCGTGACCGACCTGCCGGCCTCCCTGCTGGTCGTTCCCGCGGGACGGACACCCGTCGTGAGCCTCGACTTGGCGCGCGCACGGGCCCGGAAGCCCGCCGCGAGACGGGGGCTCCGACCCGCACCCAAGCGTTCGCGCGCCCCGCGAGGGAAATGAGGAGGGGCGCATGGCCGTGACGCTGAATGCGCAGATCGCCGGGCGCCTCGATGAGGTGGCGCGACTCCTGGCGGAGCAGGGGGCAAACCGCTACCGCGCGGAGGCATACGCGCGCGCAGCGGAGACGCTGCGGCAACTGGCGGTCCCGGTGTCGGAAATCCTCCAGAGCCAGGGTATGGTGGGCCTCGAGTGGCTGCCCGGGATCGGGCCGAGCCTCGCGCGGGCGATCCGCGATCTGGCGACCACCGGGCGCCTCCCGATGCTCGAGCGCATGCGGGGAGAGAGCGACCCGCTCTCCCTGCTCGCGTCCGTGCCGGGCGTGGGCGAGACGCTCGCCCAGCGTTTGCACCACGAGCTTGGTATCGGCACGCTCCATGACCTCGAGGCCGCTGCTCACGACGGCCGCCTCGCGACCGTCGCCGGCATCGGCCCCAAGCGCCTCGCCGGCATCCGCGATGCGCTCGCCACCCGCCTGAGCCGAGTGCGCCGGCCGGTGGCGGTTCCGGCCGCCCAAGACCCCCCGGTGGAAGAGCTGCTCTCGGTCGACCGGGAGTACCGCGGCAAGGCCTTGCGCGGAGAGCTCACGCTGATCGCACCGCGCCGGTTCAACATCGCGCGTAAAGCCTGGCTGCCCGTGCTGCATACCAGCCGCGGCGAACGCCACTACACCGCTTTGTTCTCCAACACGGCACGCGCGCACCAGTTCGGCCGCACGCACGACTGGGTGGTGCTGTACGTGGATGGAGGACGGGACGAGCGTCAATTCACCGTGATCACGCCTCGGCGGGGCAGTCTCGCGGGGAAGCGAATCGTCCGCGGGCGCGAGGTGGAGTGCGCGCGGTACTACGCGACGCGTGTCGTCACCCACCCGGCCCATTTGCCCATCAGCGCGTAGCGGGCCGGCTCCCTCGACTTCGTGACGCTCTCCTCAGCGCGGCCTCACTCCAGCTTCAGAAGGAGGATCACAGAGTTGGACAGGCGACGAAACGAAACAGGGGGGAACGATGTCACAGGTCCTCATCATATACGGCACAACTGATGGACACACCGCGAAAATCGCAAGCGCCTTGAAGAACGAGTTGACCGCGGACGGAGCCCACGTGGACGTAGTCGACGCGCGGCACCTCCCGCGCGATGTCGGGCCCGAGCAATACGATGGGGTCATCGTGGCAGCCTCGATTCACGCACGCGGTTACCAGCATGCGGTCTCGCGCTGGGTACGGAGACACGCCGCGGCGCTCAACGCAGTGCCGAGCGCGTTTCTGTCGGTCTGCCTCGGGATTCTCGAACAACGCGCCGAGGCACAGCGCGAGGTTCGCGACATCATGGACCGGTTTCTCGCTCGCGCCGGCTGGCACCCCACGGTCCGACTGCCCGTCGCGGGAGCGCTGCCCTACACCAGGTACAGCTGGTGGAAGAAGTGGGTCATGAAGCGGATCGCAGCCAGGACGGGCGGCGATACGGACACGACCCGCGACTTCGAGTACACCGACTGGGAGGGACTAGGCGCGTTCGCCCGGGAGTTCGGGCAGCGGGCCAGCGCCATCCATGTGACGGGAGCGGTCTGATTCACCCTGCCGTATAGGACCGAGCGCCGCCGCGACGCGCGTCCCCGCATCGCGCAGGATGACCTGGGGATCGGTCGCACCGTTGCGTGGCGCGTTCGGCCTACTCGTCCAGATCTCGATCGCGTCCACGACCCGGCCGTGCGCCCTGGCGACGCGGTCGCAGAGGGTTTTCAACGCACGGTCGGTCATGCCGCCGCCCGAGACCACAAGCGCGACCGGCTTGCCCTGTAGGTCTCCCAGTCGCTCGAGATAGGTTAGCACGGGCCGCGCGGGTTGCCAGTTGTAGGAAGGCGCGCCCAGCACCAGGAGCTGGTAGGGCGAAAGGTCTACGGGCGTGGCACCGCTCGCGGTCGTCATCTCCACCCCCCAGCCCTGCGAGGCAAGACCACCGGCAAAGGCACGGAGCACGAGCGGCTGAAAGCCGCCGCGAGTGGAGTGGTAGACGATGAGCGCGCGCGACGGCCTGTTGGCGGTGGCGATCGTCGCGACGTCGGAGACGACCGCCCGGTTCGCCCTCGCGGTGACGCCCAGGTCATAGATGGCGAACCACACCGCGAAGACCGCGGCGGCGACGCCGGTGGCGCCCAAGGCGGCTCCGGGACTCATGAGGCAGAGCAGCGCGGCCGGTACTGCGCCCGCCCCGACAACGGCGGCGGATATGTTCGGCGCGAAGTGGCGCAACGCCCAGGCGATCGAGACGAGCAGGCCGGCGATCCCGCCTGCCGCGAGCGCCGCCGCCCACAGCCTCCCCTGTTGCAGCGCGAGAATCAGCGCCGCGGCGAGTGCGAGCAGGACAACCGACACTATGGGGAACGCGACGCGCCACTGCCGGGGTGTGTACCTCATGGCGCCACCTCGACCAGCCGCTCGGCGTCGGCGCGAACGAGCCGGATCGCCTGCCAGCGGATCAGCAGGATGCCGGGCGACAGCCAGGACCAGTACCGCCGGAACCGCGACCGCGACTCCGGGTCGGTCGTGATCACGCGCGTCTCCGTGCGAAAGCGCGACTGGTTGGGGCCGAGGGAATCCGCGGCGAGCGTCCACACGATCTTCGCGTATCCGGCGCTGTCGAAGGCGGCGAAGGACTCGGGAGGAAGCGGCCGAAACCCCGGATTCCCATGCCACGGCTGAGTGACGGCGCCGAACACGAGCTCCCGTCCGGGCACCTCTACCAGCACCCTCCAGCCCATCGCTTCGAGCTGTCCGAGCGTTAGTCGCCCACCCCGCGTCTCGGGCTCCCCGAACAGGCGGCGCCGACCCTCGAAGACGGCGTGCACGATCGCCGCCCGCTCGAGGTCCACGCCGCGGGCGGCGATGTAGGTTCGGGCGACGGATGCTGCCACACGCATCGTGTGACGCTCCGCTACCTCGTAGGTTGGCATGAAGCGATCGATCAGGGGATCGGGCTCACCGTTCGCACCGGGGTGCCCGTAGAGCAACCACGCGAGCGCGAACCACAGGGTCCAGCCGATGGCGACCGCCCCGCACGCCCCCGCCCCGGCACAGACCACACGCTGCGCGCCGCGCCACGCGGCGCGACGCACCGCGGTGCCGCCCTCGCTCACACCTTCACATCCAGGGCTCGTCGCCGCTGGGCCCGTAGATCGACGGCACTTTCGCATCCGCCATCCGCAGGTACACGGACAGCTGGCCGCGGTGATGGATCTGGTCGCCGAGCAGGAACCACAGGAAGTCCATGCGCTTCACGTCCCCCACCTGCTTCGGCCCGGTGAGAAACTTCACGGTCTCCTCGAGCTTCGCGTCTGGCAGCCCGCGGACGAGCGCGCCGAAATCCTTATGTGCCTTCTCGAGGGCAGGGAGGATGTCATCCCACGGCGGAGCGGGCGGCTGCGGCGCTGGTGGCTTCGCGCCGAACTCACCATTCAGCACCATGCCCCCGAGGCCACGTTCCAGGACGAAGATCCAGGCGAGCTCCCGCGCGGTACGGAGCCGGGCGTGCGGCTTCAGGTCGCCCTTGGTCGGGGGATAGGCGCGCAGCAGCCTCATCGTGATGGCGTGCTCGCGGTCGTAGGCATCGAGGAATTGTTGCTTCGGGCTGGTGGCCATGGCGCACCTCTGGAGGGGTCGAGGCAGAAGCTAGATGATGGGCACGTGCGCAGATAGGTGCCTGTCGAAAATGTCCGGCGCTGCAACAGTCCCCCGCTTCTCATCTCCTTGCGCCGTCGCAGCGCTGCCACATCCGCGTCAAGACCTCATCCGGGGCTCCACCGCCGAGCACGAGCGCGTGAGCCCGACGCTCTGTCACGTGTGAGCCCTCTCACACGGCGAATGGCATAGCCCGTGCGAGACAGGCGCGCGTACGTGCGGGGTCGGAGCGCCCACGGTCTCCCCGCAATAGCTCTCGACCCTTGTGAGGAGACCTTCCCAGGTGAAGACCACCCGGCCTTTCCTGTGCGCCCTTGCTGCAGCCCTCGCCCTTGCGACGGCGAGCTGCGGCGACTCGACTCCCGCTGGCCCGGCGTCGATCGGCACGCCACAGCCCGCGCTCATCGGCTCCCTGGTCCAGCGGCTGGGGCTCCTGAAGTGCACGCCCCTGCCGTACGACTCCGTCACGCAAACGGTGGGCTGGGATGGCGGGATCATCCACGTCGGCCCGCACACCCTGTCGATCCCCGCGGGCGCGCTGCGCGCCCCCGTCACGATCACCGCCGTCGTTCGATCCGACACGGTGAACGCGGTCCGGTTCGGTCCCGAAGGGCTCACGTTCCAGCAGCCAGCGTCGCTCACCATGAGCTACGGGAACTGCAGCCTCGTGACGTGGCTCCTGCCCAAACGGATCGCATACGCCAGCGACGACCTGAAGATTCTCGAGTACCTGCCCTCGCTCGATATTCTGTCGCTCAAGCGGGTCACGGGATCGCTGCAGCACTTCTCGGTCTACGCGGTGGCCTGGTAGCGTGGCGCTCACCGCTCCAGGGCTTCCCGGGCGGCCTCACCCGCGGGCGCCGGCGCAGCCCGCCGCCGACTTCGTTCACGAAGGGCGGGCCCGCGAGCGGGCAGGCTGCGTCCCGGAAGCCATCGTGGCGTACGAAGCCGCTATCGCCAGGGCGGAATTGACGGGCGAGCATCGCGTGCTGGCGGAAGCACTGCGCCGGCTCGCAGTGGTGCGCCATCACCGCAACGAAGAAGACCAGGCACGAGCCCTGGCCCACCGCAGCCACGCCGTCGCAGAGGAGCACGGTGAGGACGTGCTCGCCGCCGAGGCGCTCAACACGCTCGGCGGGCTCGACCTGCGGACGGGGGCGCTCGACCAGGCGCGCCGGCACTTTCTCGCCGCTCTCGCGCAGGGCGGAGCGAGTCGCGCGCTGCGGGCCCGGGCGGAGCAGAACCTCGGCATCCTCGCCAACATCCAGGGCGACCTCCGGGAGGCCTTGCGGCACTACGAAGCGTCGCTCGATGCCTACCGCAGCGCGGACGACGCGCCGGGGTGCGCGATCGCCTACCACAATCTGGGCATGGTGAGCGCCGACCGCGGTCAGTTCGACGAGGCGGACCTGTTCTTCCGGGAGAGTTACGATATCGCGCGGCGCCTGGGAGACGTGCACCTCCAGGGGCTGTGTCTCGTGAACCACGCCGAAGTGCACGTCGCGCGACAGCGCTACGAGGACGCGCGGCGCAGCGCCGAGTCCGCCCTCGCGATCTTCGACCAGGTGGGGGCCCGGGTCGAAAAGGGGGAGGCGTACCGCACGATCGGGATCGTCTACCGCGAGACCGGCCGTCCCGCCCTTGCGGAGTCGCGCCTGCGCTCGGCCATCGACCTGGCGCGGAGCGCGGGGTCCGTGCTGAGCGAGGCGGAGAGCTCCCGCGAGCTGGCGATGCTCTACCAGACGATGGGGAGGAATCAGGAGGCCCTCACGCTGCTCAACGCCGCGCATCGCCTGTTCGGTCGGCTCGATGCGAGGGTTGATCTCGTCCACGTCGGCGGTAAGGTCGCGGCCCTCGAAGCGACGTACCTCGCGGTCGTGCGGGAGTGGGGCCAGTCAATCGAGTCGAGCGACAGCTACACGTTCGGCCATTGCGAGCGGGTTGCGCGGGACGCGGTGGCCCTCGCCGACGCCCTCGGCCTGGACGAAGAAGCACGCACGGCGATCCGCATCGGCGCCTACCTCCACGACGTGGGCAAGGTGAAGGTGCCGCACGAGATCCTGACCAAGCCGGGCCGGCTCACCCGCGACGAGTTTGCGGTGGTCCAGATGCATCCGCTGTGGGGCATCGAGCTGCTCGCCGCGGTCGAGTTCCCGTGGGACATCAAGCCGATCATCCGCTGGCATCACGAGAAGCACGACGGGAGCGGCTACCCCGATGGCCTGCGCGGCGACGAGATCCCGCTCGCGGCGCAGGTCGTGGGAATCGTGGACGTGTACGATGCCCTCACCACGACCCGGCCCTACCGTCCGGCCCTGACGCCCGCGGAGGCGATCGCGGAGATCGAGCGCTGCCGTCACTGGTGGTCGGACGCGGTCGTCACCGCGTTCCTCGGCGCCCCACGCTGAGGTAGCCGGGACCCTGGACAATCACGCCGCGCCGGGCTGACCTTTGGGCCCATGCTCGCGCTGATCAAGCTGGTCCAAAACATCGTCGGCTCGCTGAATTCGCAGGGCACCCCCGGCCAGATGGCGGCCGGCATCGCGCTCGGCTCGGCGCTCGGGCTCACACCCCTCGTCAATCTCCACAACCTGGTCGTCCTCGCGGCTGGCATGCTGCTCAACGTGTCGTTTCCGGGCGTGCTGCTCGGCTGGGCGCTGTTCGTGCCCATCGGGTTCGCGATGGACCCGCTGTTCCATGCGATCGGGCGGACCCTGCTCATCGACACGCCGGCGCTCACGCCGCTGTGGACGGCGTGGTTCAATACCCCGGTCATCCCGCTCACGAACTTCAACAACACGATCGTGCTCGGCAGCGTGATCGTGTGGGCGGTGCTGTACCTGCCTCTCTTCTTTGCGTTGCGGTGGGCGATCACGCAGTACCGCGAGCGGATCTATGCCCGGCTGCGGCGCGCGCGGGTGTTCCGGGTCGTCACCGCGTCCAAGCTCTACAACGTCTACCGCCTGTTCCGCCCGTGAAGATCTTCCGCTGGAAAGCGATCGGCACGCTTGCGGGGGCGATCGCCCTGTTCGTCCTCATGACGTGGCTCTTTCTCGACACGATCGTGCGCCGCGGTATCGAGAAGGCGGGCGAGCTGGTCGTGGGCGCAAAGGTGGAGCTGGCGAGCGCGCACGTGCGGCTCGGCGCGGGACAGCTCGTGCTGCGGGGGCTTCAGGTGGCGAACCCGCGCCAGCCGATGGAGAACCTGCTCGAAGCCTCCGACATGGTCGCGGGCGTCAACCCGCTGCCGCTGCTCGAGAAGAAGCTCGTCATCGACAGCCTCATCGCGCGGGGCGTGCGGTTCGACACGCCGCGGCAAACGTCGGGTGCCCTCAAGAAGTCCGGCAGCACCTCGAGCGCAATCGCGCACCAGGTGACCGCCTGGGCGGAGCAGATTCGGATCCCGTCCTTCAGCCTCGAGGGCCTGGGCCGGGCCATCGAGCTGCCTCCGTTGAACGTGGACAGTCTCCGGACCGTGCAGCAGGCCCGGGCCATCGTCCAGTTCGCCGACACCGCGCGGCGCGGCTGGGAAGCGGAGCTGAAAGCGATCGATCCCCGACCGAAGATCGATTCCGGGAAGGCGTTGGTCGAGCGCCTGCGCGGCATCAACACCCGTTCGCTCGGCGTGCAGGACCTGGCGCGGACGGTCCAGACCACCAAGGCATCGTTGAATGCCATTACCGGGACACTCGATCGCGTGCGCAGGCTCGAGCGCAGCGTGGACTCCGGGGTCGCGCGCATGCGGGCGGGCGTGGGAGGGCTGGACGACGCGCGCCGCGGCGACTACGGCTACGCCCTAGGCCTCCTCAAGCTCCCCTCGCTCGACGCGCCCGACCTCTCACCGGCGCTGTTCGGCGTCAGGGCGCTCGATCGGATGCAGGCGGTCCTGTACTGGGTACGAGTCGCCGAGCGGTATGTCCCACCGGGGCTCGCGGCGCGATTCCACGAGGGCCCGAGCCGGGCGCGCATGGCCGGCACGACCGTGGCATTTCCGCGCGAGCGCGGGTGGCCGCAGTTCCTCCTGCGGTACGCCGCGCTCGAGCTCTCGCTGGGTGGCGAGGGTGCCGCGGCGGGCGCGTACCAGGCACGGCTCACCGGACTGACGACGGAGCCCACCATCTATGGCCAGCCGACGCGACTGGTGGCGCAACGGACCGCGGGACGGATTGGGCCCCGCGACGCACGGCTCGCGGGCGTGCTGGATCACGTGCGGGCGCCGGTGCGCGACTCGGTCGCGGCGTCCGTCACCGGCTTCGCGCTGCCGAGTTACGACCTGCCGCCGTTGCGCGCGCGCGCCGGGCTGGGCGACGGCATCACGCAGTTCACCGTGCTGCGCCACGGCGGCGACATCGATGCCCGCTGGCTGGTCCGCTCGACCAACGTCGCCTGGCAGCGGCTGGCCGATAGCGGCGGGGCCGGTGCATCGCGCGACGTCGACAATCTCCTATGGCGCATCGTGAACGCGGTGAAGGACGTGGAGATCGAAACACGGCTCCACGGAGCCCTCGACCGGCCCGCGCTGTCGGTCCGCTCGAACCTCGGCACCGAGGTGGCGCGCGGACTGCGCAAGGAGATCGGAGCGCAGGTAGCGCGCGCCGAGCAGGTGGCACGCGCCCGCGTCGACAGCGCCGTGCAGGGTCAGGTCGCCGCCGCGCAACAGCGCCTCGGTGCGGTGCAGAACGACGTGCAAGCGCGCGTGGCCCAGCAGCGTGCCGAGCTGGACGGGGTGCGGAAGGATCTGGAAGCGCGGCTGCGCGAGATGACCGGCGGCATTCCGATCCCCCACCTGCCGTTCCCGCACTGAACGAGGACGCTTGCCACGCGGCGGGGGCGACCCCAGGTTTGCTCCCTCCTGCACAGGGATCGAAGTACCATGCGCCGCGTTCTCGCCGCCTTCCCGCTCATCCTGGGCGTCACGTACGGCTCGCGCCCGACGGCTGCGCCTTCTCGGACCCACACCTACTACATCGCGGCCGACGAGGTCACGTGGAACTACGTCCCCCACGGCACGAATGACGTGACGGGCCGGCCGTTCGACGCCGTCGAGCGGCGCTTCGTGGAAGCCGCGCAGGGGGCAGTCGGGGCCACGGCGTTGAAGGCGCAATACCGTGAATACACGGACTCGACATTCGAGACGGTCAAGCCTCGTCCCGCCGCTTGGGCGCACCTCGGCCTGCTCGGTCCGGTGTTGCGCGCGTCGGTGGGCGACACGATTCGGGTCGTATTCCGCAACAACACGCGCTTCCCCGTCACGATGCATCCCCATGGCCTCTTCTACGACAAGGACTCCGAGGGCGCTCCCTACGCCGGCAAGACCACGAGCGCGGACTCGTTGCGCGGCGCGGTGCCGACCGGCGGCAGGCACGTGTACGTCTGGCCCGTCCCGGAGCGCGCCGGCCCGGGTCCGGGCGATCCCAGCTCGATCCTGTGGATGTACCACTCGCACGTTCACGAGGAGCAGGACCTGAGCTCGGGACTGGTCGGGCCGATCATCGTCACCGCGCGGGGCAAGGCCAAGGCCGACGGCACGCCGATCGACGTCGACCGGGAATTCGTGGTGGCCTTCGACGAGATCGACGAGAACTCGAGCCCGTATCTCATGGCGAACATCAAGGCGTACATGCCGAAGCCGGACAGCGTTCGGGTGGACACGTCGTTCGGCCTACCGAGCGTGCGAGGGCCCGCGAGCCAGTACAACTTCAAGGAGACGCTGAACGGCTACCTGTACGGCAACGGTCCCATGCCCACGATGCGGGCGGGCGAGCGGGTGCGGTGGTATCTCATGGCGGGCACCGGGTTCGAGTTCCATTCGCCGCACTGGCACGGCAACACGGTCCAGATCGCCGGGATGCGAACCGATGTGACCCAATTGCTCGCGATGGGGATGGTGGTGGCCGACATGGTGCCGGACGACCCAGGCGTGTGGTTGTTTCACTGCCACGTCTCGCCCCACCTGCGGATGGGCATGCAGATGCGCTACGAGGTGACCCCCTGATGGGCCGCGCCTGCGTCATCGCCGCGCTCGTCGCCGCGTCTTCAACAGTGCCGGCACGCGCCCAGCTGAACACCTACTACCAGGGGAAGGTGCGCGAGGGCGGGAAGGACGTGCCCGCCACCGCCCAGTTCTCACTCGAGCCCGGTCGCGTCGCCGTGATCATGCGAGGTGCCACCGTGCGGCGCATGCTGTTCCTCGAAAGCGAGCAGGTGCTGCGACTGGTCGACGACAGTCGCAGGATCTACATCGATCTGGGGAAAGCCAGCGGCACGGCCTCGGACCTCGCCGCCCAGCTGGCTGAGATGCAGAAGCAGCTCGACCAGTTGCCCCCCGAGCAACGAGCGATGGCGCAGCAGATGATGCGGAGCACAATGGGCGCCATGCAGCAGCCTCCGGACCGGTACGTCTGGAGCACCGACCGGAGGACCATTGCGGGCTACGACGCCACACGAGTAGACGTGATGCAAGGGGACGAGAAGAAGGCGGAGTATTGGGGCACGAAGTCGGCGGACTTCCGCATGACCGACGCTGAGCGGAAAACGATGCTCGCGATGCAGGAATACCTGCGGAACTACCTCATCATGGTGAACCCGGCGGGCGGCGGTGAGGCACGCGCCTTCCAGTGGGACACGAGCGTGGACGGCTACCCGGTGCTCAGCCGATGCTTCAAGGGTGGAGAGATGACGCTGGAATTGCAGCTCGAGTCCGTCGACCGCAAGGCATTGTCGGGCGACCTGTTTGCGATTCCCTCGACGTACACGAAGCAGGAACAACCGAGGCCCTAGCGCCGCTCCGCCAGCTTGACGGTGCGCTCGAGCAGCTCGAGGCCCCACACCGCGCACCGCGTGTGGGGCCATTTTCTTCCGGTGTGGGGGCTAGCGCTTCGTGGAATCCCGTCCCGGTCCGGGCCCCATCATCGGGTGCCCCATGCCTCCGGGACCCATCATCGGCCCCATGTGCTCCATCGCGTCGGCCCAGCCTTCCGCCCGGGCGCGTTGCACATCGGTCAGCACCGCTCGCGCCTGCGTGGCGGCGGTAATCATTGCCCAATGCGCTTTCGCCATTGCGGCCTGCATCGCCTGGAAATGCGGCTTCAGCTGCGCCGTATCGACGCTCGCGCCGGACCAGGCCGACGCCAGCTCCTTGCCATGCGTCCGCATGTCGTTCATCGCCGCGTCGTGCGTCGCTTTCGCTCCGTCACGCAGCGTGGTGAGCTTGGCGACCTGGGCGTCGGTGAGTTTCAGGTCGTCCTTGTGCGCCAGCAGGTGCTCGGGGGCGAACGCAATCATGCGCATCGCCGCTCCCTCGTGGACTCCATCCATACCCATCATCGGGCCCATCATGCGGTGCGGGCCCATCCCCATGCCATGCGAGTCGCTGTCGGGCTTCTGGGCCGCGAGCGGTGCAGCCAGCGCGAGCGCCATCAGTACGTGAATCGGCTTCATGTGAGGTCCCCCATTTGGTAGAAGGAAAGCCGTCCCGTGAAGCAGATGCGGAGGCACGGCTGGCAGTCGCATCATAACCGAACGTCCTCGGCGGCGTGAGACGAGCGGCTGAGACCCGGGACGTTGCGCACCGGGTCGCGGCGCGCCATCATCGCCCATGGAACCTGACGCCAGGCCCCGCCGGTGGAAGACGCTGCTCGCCTTCGCGATCATCTATCTGGTCTGGGGATCCACGTTTCTCGCGATCCGGGTCGGCGTCCGCGAGGTGCCGCCCTTCCTGCTCGCGGCGATGCGGTTCCTGGCCGCGGGACTGATCCTGTACGGCTGGATGATCGCGCGGGGCGAGCGCTCGCCGAGTGGGCGCCAATGGGCATCGATCTCCCAGATCGCGATCCTGATTTTCGTCCTCAATTACGGGCTGGTGTTCTGGGCCGAGCAGCGCGTGCCCTCGGGGCTCACCGCCGTCATGATGGCGACGATCCCCGCCTTCATGGCGCTCTCCGAAGTCGTGCTGTTGCGCACGCAGCGGCTCACCGTCCGTCTGGCCCTGGCGCTCCTGATCGGGATCGGCGGCGTGGCCGTTCTCGTGAGCCGCTCGTTGCGGCTGGGGGGGTCGCCGATTGACGGGGCGGGCGCCGTGGCGCTGATCGTCGGCGCGATGAGCTGGTCGGTCGCATCGGCCCTCGCGCGCAAGCTGCCGCTGCCGTCTTCCAAGGTCATGAGCTCGGGCGCGCAGATGCTTGCGGGGGGGGTGCTGCTGACGGTCGCGGCCGCCGCGTTAGGCGAGTTTCGCGCCTTTCATCCCAGGAGCGTGTCCACTGGCGCGTGGGTGTCCCTGCTCTACCTGATTGTCGCGGGCTCCATCATCGCCTTCACCGCGTACGTGTGGCTCATCCATCATGAGTCCCCGACCAAGGTCGGTACGTACGCGTACGTGAACCCGGTGGTGGCCGTGTTGCTGGGCTATGTGCTGGGGGGCGAACCGCTGGGTCTGCGCGCGGTTCTTGGATTGATGCTCGTGCTGTCCAGCGTGGTGGTAATCACGACGACGCGCGCGGGCAGGCCGCGGGAGCGAACGCCCTAAGCATCCTCGTCGGGTCGTGATGCGCCCGGAGGAGAGAGCGCCCGCCCCTTGGGGGCGCTGCGCCGGTCCGCGTTCCGCATAACCACCCGCAGCACGCCGGTCTCGAGCTCGACGTCCCACCGCGCGATGCGCGGCGCCAGAAACTCGTTCAGCGCGTTCAGAGTCACCGTCCCGGGCGTGGCGTCCAGGAAGTCCAGGACGTGGAAGCGCATGGCCGGGTAGGTGCGGCCGCATTCCGCGGCCGCGAGCCGGAGCCGGGCATGGTCCTCGAGGATCCGTCGGACCGCCCCCTGGGCGACGTCGAGCAGCCGGCGACACAGGCCGGTCAACTCCGCCCCGCCGTGCTCCGCGCGGCGCTGCTCCAACTCCTCGGCTTTCTTGGTATCGCACAGGGCGAGCAGCATGCGCCGGACCTGCACGCCGGGGACGCCCGCCCGGACGGGTGCGTCCTCGTCGGCAATGCAGTTCGCGATATCGTTGCGACCGAGCCGCAGGAACGACGTCATGCGCGCGTAGATGTCCGAGCGTCCCAGAGCGGGCTGCCGCACCCCGGCGATCACGTCTTCGATGTACTCGATGGGCACTTCCACCGCCGCGGCCAGGTCGTCGACCGTGCGTTCCATTTCGCGCAAGCGGCGGCGTACCAATTTGCCGATCGTCACGGGCGGCCCGGAGGCCGGAGAGGATTTCATCAAGGCTAGGCGTCCGCCTCGGTATCGGATTGCGACTCGAGTGGGGGCGAGTCCGCGCCTTCGGTTGCGAGCGACGGGACGAGCGCTCGCCCCCGCGCACCGCGGCGCCGCTCCGAGGGCCGCATCACGACGCGCAGCACACCGGTCTCGAGCTCGACGTCCCAGCGCGCAATGCGGGGCGTCACGAACTCCTGCAGCGCGCGAATCGTGACCGTCCCGGGCGTGGCGTCGAGGAAATCCAGCACGTGGAAACGCATATCGGGGTAGCTGCGGCCGGACTCGGCCGCCGCGAGGCGCAGCTGCGTATGATCGTCCAGCACGCGCCGGACCGCGCCCTGCGCGACGTCGAGCACGCGCTGGCACAAGCCGGTCAATTCGGCGCTCCCATGCTTCGCGCGACGCTGCTCCAGGGCCTCGGCCGTCTTCTGCTCGCAGAGGCCGAGCAGGATGCGGCGCACCTGCACCCCGGGGCCGGATGCCCGCGGCGTCCCCTCGGGGGGAAGGCAGCCCGCGAGGTCGTTGCGCCCGAGGCGGAGGAATGAGGTGATCCGCTCGTAGATATCCGTGCGGCCCAGCGTCGGCTGCCGGGTGCCCGCGATCACGTCTTGGATGTATTCGACCGGGACCTCGACGGCTTCCGCCAGGTCTTCGACTGTGCGAGTCATTTCCTTCAACCGCCGGCGCACCAATTCGCCGACCGTCACAGGCGGTCCGGAAACCGGAGACGACTTCATCAAGGGCGGGCTCCTCAGCATCGGAAGAAAACGCGGAGTGCGGCACGCGCACACGTGCGCACAAATCTAACATCATGGGCCTCCATTACCTATAGTACCTTCCCCGTCGTGGCCCCGGACCCTACCTCGCTCCGCGAGCTGGCGTTCCTCTTCATCAAGCTCGGCACCATCGCGTTCGGCGGTCCGGCGGCCCACATCGCCATGATGGAGGACGAGGTCGTGCGACGCCGCGCGTGGCTCACGCGCGAGCAATTCCTCGACTATCTCGGCGCGACCAACCTGATCCCCGGACCGAACTCGACCGAGATGGCCATTCACATCGGCTACCGTCGGTGCGGCTGGCCGGGGTTGCTCGTCGCGGGACTGTGTTTCATCCTGCCCGCGGCGCTCATCGTGAGCGCGTGCGCCTGGGCCTACGTCCGGTTCGGCAGTCTGCCCGCCGCGACGGGCGTGCTCCATGGCGTCAAGCCCGTGGTCATCGCCGTCGTCATCCAGGCGCTCTGGGGCCTGGGCCGCTCGGCCGTGAAGACCCCCGGGTTGGGCGCGCTCGGTGCCGCGGCGGTCGTTGGGTCGGCCCTCGGAGTCAACGAGCTGCTCGTGCTCGCCGCAGGGGCCGTGATCGCGCCCATCGCGCGCAGTCTCGGACGGCCCCGGCCGGCGTCGCTCGTGGCGAGCGTCGCGCTGTGGCCTCTGTTCGGCGTCCTCGTCAAGATCGGCTCGGTGCTGTTCGGCAGCGGGTACGTCCTCCTCGCGTTCCTCCGTGCGGATTTCGTGCAGCGGCTCCACTGGCTCACCGAGCAGCAGCTGCTCGACGCCGTCGCGGTCGGACAGGTCACGCCCGGACCGGTGTTCACCACGGCGACGTTCATCGGCTACGTCCTCGCGCGAGGCCCCGGGGCGGTGGTCGCCACGGTCGGGATCTTTCTCCCGGCATTCGTGTTCGTCGCTGCAAGCGGGCCGCTGGTCCCGCGACTGCGGCGCTCGCCCGTCGCCGGCGCGGTGTTGGACGGCATAAACGTGGCCTCGCTCGCGCTCATGGCCGTGGTGACGTGGCACCTGGGGCGCGCCGCGGTGGTCGATTGGATGAGTCTCGCACTGGCCCTTGTCAGCGTGTTTTTGCTGCTGCGCTACCGGGTGAATTCGGCGTGGCTGGTCGTGGGAGGCGCGCTCGTGGGAGCGCTAGTCTGAACGAAGGCTCAACCTTCCTTCACCTTCAACTCAGGTGGAAAGGGCGATACTGCGGCAGTTAGGCAGGAGGTGCTTATGACCGCGCGTATCGCTCGCATCCTGACGTTTGCAGTGCTCGGCGCCCTGACGGGCGCATGCATCGACACCCCGGCCGAGCCTATTCCGCCCGAGACCTCGTTCCTCGCTGTGATGCCCCGAGGCGGCGGGACCGCGGTGAGCACCACAGCCCCCATCGTGATCCAATTCAGCGGCCCGATGCAGCCCCAGATGAGCGTGTACGCGTCGTTGCACGAAGGGGACGCCACGGGACCCGCCATCGCATGCGCCGCCGCCTGGTCCGGCGACTCGACCGTGCTGACCCTCACGCCCATGAACCCGCTCATGTCCAACCGGATGTACACGCTGCACCTCGGCGGCGGGATGACGGACGTGCACGGGAGTATCATCGACATGATGCAGCATGGCGGGATGATGGGAGGTCAGTGGGCGACCGGTACCATCATGGGTGCCGGGATGATGGGCAGCGGGGGCGGCGAGATGGGGCACGGGTGGCAGGGGCCGAACGGGATGTACGGGATGGTGTTCCGCTTCACCACGTTCTGAGTGCGTGACGACGTGCACCAATCCAATAACATCGGCCGCGATTACCTGTAGTACCTTCCGGTACGATGGACTCCGGCGACCACAACGAGGTCCAAGATTAGGAAACTGAAGAGATGACGAGCGGCTCGTACCGGCCCGCGCGCTCAGTCGCGGCGACGGTGGAGGAGCACTTCCGCCGCCACAGCCGCGGGGGCACGCCCGTGCCGGACGCCAGCGCCGTGGAGCGCATGGTGGACGCGGCATTTTGGGCGAGCCTGCGGCGTGAAGAGGGCCGCGGTCCCAAGATCTCGCTCGCCTACCTGCCGGCCACCGCCGCGGGACGCGCGCTCGTGCTCGAACGCCGCCTCGCGCTCGACCCGGCGACGCTGACGCGTCTCGCCCCGGCGGCCGAGCGGCCGGGGATCCACCTGTGCGTGTGGTCCGACGGAGACGAGCCGTACGTGTGGGGGGCCACCCGGACGATCCCGCCCTACTGCTTCGTGCTCGAGGTGGTGGACGCGGGACTGCTCGTGATCAAGCACCGGCGCGCTGACCCGGCGGACGGCGGCGGCAAGTTCGTCAACGTCGCCGTGCTCGAAGGTGACGAGGTGAAGATCGTGGACTCGGAGGGCGTGCAGTCGTTCCCCTGCCCCGAATTCGTGTCGTCGCTGGTCGCATTCGACGAAGCGGCCGGCCGGAGCGAGAGCGTGCTGCTCCAGCTCGCGCTGTCGATGCGGGCACACCACCACGGCGGATCGCTGCTCGTGGTGCCACACGGCTCGGACGAATGGCGCGAGTCGATCCTGTGGCCGGTGATGTACGCGGTGTCCCCCCCGTTTACGGCGCTCACGGACCTGTTGCGAGCCGTCCCCGCCAGCCGGCCGCCCGGCGGCGAAACGCCCGGGTTCCGCGCGGCGATCGAGGCCATCGGCGGGCTCACGGCAGTGGACGGGGCGACCGTCCTGAGCGACGAATGGGAGGTTCTCGCGTTCGGCGCGAAGATCGGACGGCGCGCGGGCAGCGTGCCGGTCGAGCGACTCACGGTGATCGAGCCGATCCTGGGGCGGCGGCCGGTCGCGGTGCATCCCGCGGAGCTGGGCGGGACCCGTCACCTCTCCGCGGCGCAGTTCGTCTCCGAGCAGCACGAGGCCATCGCGCTCGTGGCCTCGCAGGACGGACAGTTCACGGTGTTCGCGTGGCACGAGCCCGAGGGCGTGGTGCACGGCTACCGGGTGGAGACGCTCCTGTTGTGACGCGATCGCGTGTCGTTCACGAGGTCGAAGTCGCCAGCGCGGCGCCTCGATGCGCGGTAGCCAGGAAACGGCTCACCATCCCGCGCACAAGGGCGGCCTGCTCCTCATGCGCGTTGTGGCCCGCGCGCTCGACGATCTCGAGTTGCGCGTGTGGCAGCCGATCGGCGAGGATCGCCTGATGCTCGGGCGGGAACAGGAAGTCGTGGCGCCCCGCGAGCACCAGGGCCGGTGCCTCGATCTCGTGCAGGCGATCCATGACTGTCCACCCGGTGAGCAGCTGCTTGAAGGCAAAGGGGTGGACCTCGGGCCGCATCTTGATGCGGAATCCCGAACGCAGGGCGTGGGGCAGCGACCGCAACCCGAAGCGGTAGAAGTACGCCCCGATGAACTTGAACACGATGGGACGCACTTCGTCCGGCGTCACTGCTCCGTTGTAGAACCGCCGGGCCGCCGCGACGGTGGCGGCGCGATAGCCGCGTTTGGCGAGGATGTCCGGCGCGTTATGCTGCGCCCACCACGCGTCGCCGCAGGTATCGAGCAATAGCAGGCGCGACAGGCGCTGCGGATACCGCAGCGCGTATTCGAGGGCGACATTGCCCCCGAAGGAATGGCCGAGCACCGCCCATTGGTCGAAGCCGAGGGTCTGCCGCAGCGCGTCCGCATCGGCCGTGAGGTTCTCCCAGGTCATCGATTCGACGATCCCCGTCGAGCGGCCGTTGCAGCGATGATCGTAAAAGATCAGCGTGAATTGGTCCGCGAGGGGCTCGAGTGACGAGAGCGTCGTGTGATCAAGGCCGGGGCCGCCGTGCATGAGGAGCAGCGGACTGCCATGCCCCATCACTTTTACGTACAGCGACACGTCGCGAATCGGGATCAGGCCGTTCATGCCTTGACCCCCGGCCGGCGCCACACCGCAAGCGCCAGCACCACGACCCAGAGCAGGAAGACCCCGATGCTGATGCGTTCCCAGACGCCCACCAATGGCGTGGGGAGGTTCGCCTGAATGCGCGGCGCATCACGTCCCGTGAGCACGCCGAGCGTCATCAGGATCACGATCGTCGTAATGGAATAGAGACGGAACCGTTTGCCGAATGCCGCGGCCCCGAACGCCATCGCGACCATCATGAAGGACACCGCCACGAAGCTCCACACGAGGTGCAGCGTATCGGTGAGCGTCGCGCCCCCGGCGGCGAGGACCTCCCGCTGATGCATCGGGGGCCAGGGGACGAAGTTGAAGAGCCCGTACGCGAGCAATACGAGTCCCACGACGCGCAGGGGGCGGTTGCGTTCGGCAGACATCCACACGCCCAATCCGAACGCCGCCACCAGCACGGCCCAAACGAAGCCGAAGGGGACCCAGAGCGATCTCGTCGGAGCGCCGATCGCGGACAGCTCGCTCACCACCCGAGACGCGGAGTTGTAGCCGTCCCACGCGAGAGGAATGAAAATGTTCATGCCCGCGTAAAGCAGTGACGACAGGATACCGCAGACAAGCAGAGATTTGACGGGTACAACCGGACTTCCCGACACCGTCCCTGCGTCGGCAGGGCTGCCACGGGTGGGAACCGCGACCGAATACTCCGCCATGGTGTCTCCTTTGCGATGCTAGAGGAGCATGGCGGGATTAGGTTGACAACAACATGAGGAGCAGATGAAGAAACTCACGTCCGTCGCGCTGGTCGCTGTGGCCATCCTGGCGACTCCGGTGCTCACCCTGGCCTGGGACGCCGCGGGCCACCGCACGGTCGCGATGATCGCCTGGGACCAGATGACCCCGCAGGCCCGAGCCCGAGCCGTCGCGCTGCTCATGCACGGGCCGCTGCTAGCGAACTTCGCTTCGCTCCGCCCGTCAGAGGGCCCGGACGCGGAACGCGATCGCGGTTTGTTCGTGAATGCCGCGACCTGGGCCGACCTGGTGCGCAATGCCAACGAGGCCTGGCACGCGTACAACCGCCCCGCGTGGCACTACGCCGACTTCTACTGGGACGTCGAGAACGGGGTCGCGCACAACCTTCCCGGCACGGGCCCCGACACGGTGAATGCGGGCGAGCGCATCGAGGCGTTTCGCGCCCAGATCGCCGACCCGAGTATCCCCGATACCACGAAGGCCGTGGACCTGGCGTGGCTGCTCCACCTGGTAGGCGACATTCACCAGCCGCTCCATTGCAGCTCGCGCGTCACGGCGCGGGACCCGCTTCCAGATGGCGATCGAGGCGGCAACGGGTTTCTGCTCGACGACCACCACAAGCTGCACCTGTACTGGGACGACATACTCGAGGAAGCGATCGCGCCCGAGTCCGATGAGGACTCGCTCGCGTACGCGGCGCGCATGGCTCACCGGATCGAGAAAGCACATCCAGCGGCGGGCGCGCCATCGGCAGACGTCGCGGGGTGGGAGCGCGAATGCCTGCACCTCGCCCAGACCGTCGTGTACGACAGCCTCAAGCGCGGTGCGGCGCCCTCCGACGCCTATCGGGCGAAAGCGCTCAAGGTCTCCGAGAAGCAGATGGCGCTGGCGGGTCGCCGCCTGGCGGCGCTGCTCAACACGGCGCTCAAGTAGCGGCGCGCTATGCGGCCGCCGCTGCGGGCGCCGGGCCGGCGTCCACCAAGCGCTGCGCGACCGGTTCGACGCGGAGGTTGAGCCCCTCCAGCGTGCGCGAGCCCAGCAGCACGAGGTCTCCGGGCTGCCCGAACACCACGTCGTCCCCAGTTCTCCTCCCTGCCACGCTCAGCACGACGATGCCGGTCCAGCGCTCGAGGACGGTGCCGTCGGCCTGTCGGAAGCGCCAGCGGTTGTTGCGCTCGACGCCCAACGACTCGAGAATCTCAGCAGGCACCCAGGACAGCTCGGCGCCCGTGTCCACGAGCAAAGACCTGACCGTCCGGCGGTCCCCCGGCCGGGCGGGGTTCTCGATCTCGATGTCTACTCTGAAGGTTCCCATGTTGTCCGACATGATCGCTCCTTTGGTCACGCCGAGTAGTACCACAGCGTCGCTGGTAGTGTCAATTCTCTCCAGCGAGGACCAGGCGGACGAACGCCCTCACCGTGTCAGATCGAGCTCGAGCAGCTCAAACGTCCCCGGCACCACCGGCGGCCGCGGCCGCGGGTGCTCCGGCGTCGCCGCCGGGACGGGTCCGAAGTCGGCGGTCACGGTGAACAGGCGGTGGGTGCGGAGATCGATCTCCATGGTGCGCGCGCCGCGCTTGGTGGTCACGCTCCCCCTGACGGTGTAGCGGTCGGGCGCATCCTCGCGGATCACGGTGATCGCGCCGTCACCGGTGGAAGCGAAGGCGAGCTGTGTGCCAGGATCGAACTGGCACGCGTCCACGCCCTGCCCGATCGGCTCGGTCGCCACCACCTTGCCGAGGGTGGCGTCGGAGATCGCCATGATCTGGTTCCGGCAGCCGGAAAACAGACGGTGGTGCGCGCGGTCGATGGCGAGCCCGGTGGGCGATTCGCATGGGGCGAGCGACCAGCTGCGCGTGACCTGCATCGTCGCCGCATCGATCTCCGCCACGGCGCTCTTGTCCTCCAGGTTCACATACAGCTTGCCGTCGCCCGCGGAGACTCCGAACTCAGCCCCCCCACTGAGGTCGACCGTGCCCAGCTTTCGTCCAGTCGCGGGGTCGAGCACGGATGCGTTGCGCGAGTCGCCGTTGAACGAGAAGACGCGCTTCGTCACCGGGTCCACGAGAGTCGCGTCGGCGTCCGGGGCAGCGATGGTGCGGCCCACCACCTGGAGGCTCTTGAGATCGAAGATCACGACGCTCGAGTCGCCTCCCGACGTGGCGAAGCCACGACCGGTCTCGTACGAAAATGCGATCCCGTGCGCTCGCTCGAACCCGGGGATTTCGGCGAGCAGCGCGCCCTTGTCGGGGTCGACCACCATCACGCGGTCGCGCCGCGCGATGAACAGGCGGTGACCCACGGTGTCGAGGGCCATCAAGTCCCAGCCTGCGTCGCCCCCGAGGGTGTAGCGGTGGGTCACCTGATACGACTGGGCGCTGAGCGGCCGCACGATGGCAGCGATCATGACGGCGACATTGGCTGGAATTCGGGCACGCATAGTGACGTCCTGAGCGAGAGAGAGAACGAAGATAGGGGGGGTGGAGCGCTACCCTTTCCCGCCGAACAGTGAGGTCTCCACGACGTAGAACAGCGCGATCGCGCCGTACAACACCACGCTGGCTGTCGGGCTCACGAGCGACAGCAGCGTTGCGCCGAGGTAGATGAACGGCCCCGGCAGGTAGCTCCGGGTGATGCCGCGGACCAGCCGTTCGTTCGCGTCCGCTCGCAGCAACCGCCGGCCCACCGAGGCGTAGAGCCAGATTGCCTGGAACGTGACCGCGGTCGTCGTAAGCGTGATGCCATAGACGAGGGCGGCGGCGCGCGCGCCCTCGCCCCGCACGTGCTCGGCGACGAGCCGGGTCGGGAACGGGATGAACGCGATGCACAGGAGGAACACCACCGTCAGAAAGAGAAAGCTGCGATCGCACCGCGCGACCTGGGTCATCACCGTGTTGTGGTTCACCCAGATGATCCCGATCGTGACGAAGCTCACGACGTACGCGATGTAGGAAGGCCAGATGTGGAGCAGCCGGCCTCCCAGATCGGTGGACGTCTCGCCCACCTGGGCGTCCACGTTGAGGATCAACAGCGTCGCGGCGATCGAGAAGACGCCGTCGGCGAAGGCTTCGAGGCGGGCGGTCGTCATCAGGAACGGTAGCGGTGCTCGAGGCTCGCGATCAGCGCCGACGGGTCGGGCGCGCTCCCCGTCGCGCGCTCGACGATCTGCGCCGCGGTGTGCCGCCGGCCGTGCCGGTAAACATTCTCGCCCAGCCAGCGGGTGAGCGTGCGAAAGTCCCCGGCCGCAAACGCCTCGTCCAACGGACCGACCGCCCGTTCAGCGGCCGCGAACAGCTGGGCCGCGTACACATTGCCGAGCGTATATGTCGGGAAGTACCCGATCAACCCCTCCGACCAGTGCCCGTCCTGCAGGCAGCCGGTGCGATCGTCCCCGGGCGCCACGCCCAGGTGCCGCCGGTACAGGTCCGTCCAGGCGCCCGGGAGATCGGCGCCGCGCAGGTCGCCGCCGAGCAACGCGCGCTCGAGCTCGAAGCGAATGATGATATGCAGGTCGTAAGTGACCTCATCGGCCTGCGCGCGGATGGGGCCCGGGACCACCCGATTGACCGCCCCACGAAACGTGTCCATCGAGACGTCCTGCAACGGCTCGGGAAACGCACTCCGGATCTTCGGATAGAAGTGCCGCCAGAACCCATGGCTCCGTCCAACCAGATTCTCCCACAGGCGCGACTGCGACTCGTGCAGGCCGGGCGATGCCGCGTCCCCCATTGGCGTTCCGTAGTGCGCGGGATCGAGCCCCTGGTCGTACAGCGCGTGCCCGGTTTCGTGCAGCAGCGCGAAGAATCCGCGGGCGAAGTCGCGCGGGTAGTATCGCAGCGCCACGCGGATGTCCCCGGGGCCGATGACGGTGCAGAAGGGGTGCTGCCCCACATCGAGACGGCCGCACTCCAGGTCGAAGCCAAGCGCCGCCGCCACGTCCCGGGCGAACACGGGCTGGCGGTCGAGGGGAAACTCGCGCGCGAGGACATCCGCGTCCGGCGGCGGCCGCTCGACCCGTACCGAGTTCGCGAGCGGTACCAGCGCCGTTTCGAGGCGCGCGAACAGGGCCTGCAGCCGCTCGAGCGTCATGCCGGGCTCGTAGTCGTCGAGGAACGCCTGGTACCGCTCGCCCACGTGGCCCACGGCATCGGCTTCCTCACGGGCAAGCGCGAAGACCCGGTCGAGCCATGGCGCGAAGGCCTTGATGTCGTCCCGCTCGCGCGCTAGGGCCCAGGCTTGCGACGCTCGCGCCGTCACCCGGGCCGACTCCTCGACCAGCCGCCGCGGCTTCTTGCGCTCGCGATCGAAGCTCCGGCGCAGCTCCCGCACGTTCACGGCCTGCGGGCTCTCCGGGTCCCGCATGAGCGGCGACGCTTCGACCGCACCGAGCAGCTCCTCGTAGCGGGGATCGGTGCTGCGGTCGTGCACGAGCCCCGCGAGGAGCGCCATCTGCTCGGCGCGGTGCTCCACGCCGCCCCGCGGCATGGCGACCTCCTCGTCCCACTCGAGCAGATCGAGACACGACGCCAGGCGCGACTCCTCGCGCGCGAGGCGCACGAGCTCCTGGTAGGCTTGTTCCGGTTTCACGTCGCCGTATAATACGCCCGCCAACATGCTCCGCACCCCCGGGCAAGAAGTCGGTCTCATGACCCAGCGGCTCGCCGAGCGCGTGCAGCATGCGCTCGACCGGATCCCGCCAGCCCAGATGGTCGAGCTGATCCAGGCGATCCATCGCTCGGCGACCATCCGGCACGTCGCGTATCAACGGGACGGGGTGACCGAGACCGTTCGCCTGCTTCCCTGCCCCCTCGTCCTCCGCCGGGACCAGGTCGGGTACACGCACTACATATCGCAGACCCTGCTCACCTGTCTCAAGCGCCTCCCAGACCTCTACTTCGAGGTGCCGCCGGTGAGGGAGATTCTTCGCGTGACACCGGTCGAGGAAGAGTGGTTGCGTGAGTGCTGGACGCCGGCGCACCGTGAAGCGAACACGGTCTTCGGGCGTCTCGACGCGGTGGTGGACTATGCGACGGCCGATTGGCTCGACTCGATCAAGTTCATGGAATCGAACCTGAGCGGCATCGGCGGGCTCCACATGGGGCCGACCGCGATGCGGGTGATCGCGGACGTCCTCCTGCCCGCACTGCTGGCCCAGGATCCGAGCATCCGCCTCCAGTTCACCGACGACATGCGGGAGCTGTTGCTCCAGGAGATGCTCGAGCACCTGGCGGCCACCGGGCCGCGGGAGGGGCAGATCGTGCTGGTCGATCCCAAGTACGTGATGGAAGGGCCGGACGAGCCGGACGCACTCGCCGCGTACTACCGCGAGCAGCATGGCATGTCGGTGCTGCACGCGGACGCGAGCGAGCTCCGATTGAAGGGCGACGACGTGTGGTACGGCGACACCCGTGTAGACCTCGCTTACCGCGATGCCAGCGTGCTCGACCTGATGGATCTGGCACAACAGGGAGTCGATGTCGCACCGATGCGCGCGTTGCTGCGGCAGAACCGCGTCGTCTCATCGATCGCTGCGGAGCTCGATCAAAAGAGCTGCTTCGAGGTGCTCACCGATCCCGAGCTGGCCGAGCGGTTCCTGACCGTTGAGGAGCGACAGGTGGTGCGGCGGCACGTGCTGTGGACGCGCATCGTCTCAGAGCGCCGCACGCTGTCGCCGGCGGGCCAACGCGTGGACCTGCTCGAGTATGCCCGGAGGGAGCGCGAGGCGCTCGTGCTCAAGCCGAATCGGGCGTACGGGGGCGAGGGCGTGCTCGTCGGTCGAAGTGCGGCCCAGGGTGAATGGGAGTCGGCGCTCGAGCGAGGGCTGGGTGATGAAAGCCGCTGGGTGGTGCAGCAGGCGGCGCCGATCCCGGTCAAGTCGTTTCACGTGCTGGACGACGCGGATCGGCTGCGGGCGGAGCCGTTCTACCTCGTCATGGGATTTGCGCCGAGTCGCTACGGCGTGGCGCTCGTGGCGCGGGCGTCGCAGCGACCGGTGGTCAACGTGGCGCAGCAGGGCGGGATGTGCGCGGTGATGGTGAGCGCGAAGGCGTTGGAGGGCACGGCCGCCTGAACAGAACAAAACGGCGAGCCATTGAGTTCGCCGTTTCTCTCCGCCTAGCGTTTGCCGTACTCCGTAAACACGTAGTCGCTGCTCTGCGCCGCCGTGTGGCACGCGAATCCGCACTTGGCGTCGTTCCCCTGCGGCGGCCTTCCGGCTGTTGTGCCGGGTGTGAACCTAGCGGACGCGGAATCATAGTCGAACACGGCCCACCCCCAATTGCCGCTGTCCGCGAACCGCTTGCTGTCCCTCACCATGAAGTCGACGTTGAGCAACGTGCCCGGTACCGTCGCACCGGGGAACGTCACCATCTGTTTCGGCTTCCAATGGATCTTCGCCATCTTGGAGCCGTCAGGAAAAGGCTTGCCGTTGGCTGGAACCCCGGCCCGGTAGGCTTCGATCATCACGGGATTGGCGGTGATCACCGCGAGCACGCCATTGTCCCAACTGACAGAAACAGTCTGCCAGTCCTCATAGCCCTTGAACTCGGCGAATGCCAGTCCACCCGGCACCTTCACGCTGTACTTGTCCTGGGCGGAAAGAGCGCTGCTGCCCAAAGCACCGACGAGCACCGTCAGGATAGCCATCGTCCGCATGCGCCTGCTCTTCATAAGCCAGTTCCTCCTTTCGTTATCCTCGAACGTCACCCGAACGTGAACGCGAACGCCACCACACCTGCCACCTGCCATCGAGAGGTCACGGATACGCCACCAAGCTCGAGAACGTGCGAATGGGGAGTCCGCCTCGTAAGGGGTATCCACGTAACAGGGATGTAACGGCGAAGAGAGACTTCTTGTCGGGCATCGTCGCTGGCGCTTTTCCGAGCCTCACGCGCGCAAATTGATGCCCTATCGAAACTGCGCTAGCTTCAGATTGGCGACTCCCTCTACTGGGATCGCCGATGACGGTTACGTCGGTTTGTCACGCAAACTCTACGAAACGCTCGGCGACGACGCAGCCATGATCTGGTTTGATTGGATGCAGCAGATAGACACCCAACGGGCTGAGCTCCGCGAGCTCAACGACCTCAATTTCGCCCGCGTCGACCCCGGACACCGTCCAGCTGTGGCTGCGATCCCACGCCGGTGACTCCCCGCGTACGCCCCGCGCGGTGAGGGCGAGGCTCGAGATCAGGTGTTGAACGTGGCCTGCGATAGTGGAGCGGTTGGGGCCGCCTTCCTGAGATGCCTGGGCGGCGGTCAAGGCGCTAGCGTCGCGAGCAGCCCGGTGCACGGGGACGTGTCGATCAAGTAAGTCCAGGGACCGGGCGGCCCGTCGAACGCTTCGCGCAGCATCCTCATCACGACGTTCACCGTCACAGCCGGAGGCGGACCCGTCATGGTCGATCCCTCCCTAGGCGTGTCCCGCCTTGGCGTCGTGCGGTGATTTTCGCACCCGTGAGCGGTTCGTTCAAGACGGCGTGAGGGCCTCGGCGAAACGGTGTGCGGACATCGCGGGATGGCTCAATCAAGCGCGCGGCGAGCTAGTCCCGCCCGCTCGCGTGCCGAGCACCAGGTCCCACAGCGGCGAGCTCACGCCGTAGTTGGTCGTCGAGTCCACGTAGTGATGCCCGAAATGGGCTCGGCGCAGGTACCGGCCGAGCGCCGTGTGGCGCGAGCCGTGATGCGTCAGATAGTGAATGGTGTCGTACCACAGGTAGCCGGCCACGAAGCCCGCAAACGCCGCGTTGGCCCCGGGCCCGAACGACACCACGAAGATCCCGTAGAAGATCGCCGCCAACGGCACGCTGACGACGGGCGGCATGACGAGTCGCCGGGAATCGTTCGGAAAGTCGTGGTGGACGCCGTGCACCACGAAATAGAACCGGTGCCGCCAGGTGGGGAGCGCGGGCATCGCGGCTTCCCCGGGGCCGAGCCCACCCACGATGCGCCGCGTGTCGTCTTCGATGGCCGGTGGCGGATGGAAGACGAACCGGTGGATGAGGTACTCGGTGAGGGTCCAGAGCAGCACGCCCAGCACGAACGCCGCGCCGAGCGCCCGCGGCCGCATGGTCGCGCCCGAGGACCAGAGCAGCGCCGCTATCACGGGCACAAAGATGACGTGCGGCACCACCGGGTGGACGTGACTCACGGCTTCGAGCCACGAACTCCGAAACATGCGACACGAGACGTCTTCGTTCTGTACAAAACGCGCTGACATCGCGTCCTCCGTTTTCCCGGGCAATTGGCCGGTCACGCACAGGCCGTGCGCGCCGCTAGGGATCTCCTCCTGCCGCGCTCCTACCCGAGCGACGGCGGAGGGCCTATCGAAAACGGAAGGCGAAGCTGGTGGAGTGAGGAAGCCGATGCGGATGGCTGCGCGAGAACGACCTGATATTCCGTCCCACCAAGTGGGCCGACGCACGCGGCGCCGCCGGACAAGGTTGCGGCGCTCGCGCACACGAGCGCGCAAATCCCGCAGCAGTGCTGCGGCCCCGGGTGGTGACGGGGGCCCTCCGGCGTCGCAGGGCAATGCGCCGCGGACGAGCCACGTTCCCCCCGCGCCATGCTCACGGTTATTAGCGGGGAGCCGGTGATAAAGACCACGCCGATCGCGAGCGCGGTCAGGGCCCGAACACGAGCAAGGCGGAAGCGCATCGTCCTCAAGTAACGCGGTCGCGCGGCTCAAGGCAAGGCCGCCGCGCGACGTGGAGGCCTGCCCCCCCGGCAGACACCCAGCACGACGACATACCCCACCAATGCGGCCAGCACGACGTCGCTCAGGAAATGGGCGCCGCTCGCGACTCGCGTGAGCGCGCAGCCGGTAGCGACCAAGTACCAGAGCGCCGTCCTACGGTCAAAGGTCGAGATTCACATCGAGACCATGGGCCTCGAAGTCCTCACACCTCCAGACACAGAGGAAATCCGCAAGGTGACCGGGGCGAGGCGACCGCGACGTTCACCGTCAAGCAGACGACGTTTGGGGTCAAACCGTACCGCGGTGGGCCAGGTGGAACGGTGCGTGTCGCGGATGCGGTGACGTTCGACATCGCCGCCGTGGCCGTGCACCAGACTCCACGCTGATCTCGGCGTCCCGACGACCACCGCGGCCGAGGCAACCTATCGGCCGGTTTATCTATCCAAGTACTCATGCGTCCGACGATCCCTTTGCTCAGCTCACTGGCGTTCGCCCTCGCGCTCGGCCCTGCCCCGGGCCCCGGCCACCGCGCTCCCTCGAGCCATCCCCAGGCCCGCGCCCTGACTCTGGCGGATTGGCAAGCCGACCTGCGGACTCTCGTCCATACTATTGACTCGGTTCACCCGTGGCCGTGGCGACGTATTCCAGCGGATTCCTTTCATCAGATGGCGGCCCGGCTCAGCCGCGACCTGCGCGCCGATGCTCCGGAACGGAACGCGGTGGCGATGATGCGGCTGGTGGCGAGCCTGCAAGACGGCCACACCACCCTCTGGCCCGCAGAGCAGGACGCGTTCACCTGGTGGTTCCCGGTCCGCTTCCATCAGTTTGCCGACTCCCTGGCGATCACCGCTGCCGATTCCGGGCACGCAGATCTGCCGGGCGCGCGCGTTCTCAAGATCGGTGGTGTGGATGCCGCGGAAGCGGCGACGCGGGTCGCGGCCTTGAGCGGGGCCGACAACGCGTGGGGGCGTCGCGAGCGCACCGGCCTGCTGTCGAACGCCGCAACGCTCCATGCGTTGGGGCTGTCGGACGGTCACACGCTGGTGCTCAGCGTGTCGGGCGCGGACGGATCGCGGCGGGAGGTACGACTGTCGGCCCGGCACACGGAATGGGGCGATCCCGCGTGGATCGAGCGGGGAGAGATGTTCGGGCCGCCGGGAATCGCAGTCGTCACGGCGTTCCAGGGGTTGGCACCCCTCGACTATCGCCGCAATCTCGGCACCCTGCCCCTCCAGCTGCGCAATCGAATCCCGATCTGGTTCGCATGGCTTCCCGAGGATTCCACGCTCTACGTGCAGAGCAACTTTGTCCAGGACTACCGGGGGACCCGGTTTGCGGCAGTCGCCGATTCCCTGTTCGCGGTCGCCGATCGCGCCCCGGTGCGGCGCTTCATCCTCGATCTGCGTTACAACAGCGGTGGCGACGGCTCGAAGGTGCTCCCGTTCGTGCACGAGATCATCCGTCGTCCAGGGCTCGATCAACCCGGCAAACTGGTCCTGCTCCTCGGCCCGAAGACATTCAGCGCGGCGGTGTTGTGGTGGTCATCCATGCGAGAGCACACCGGGGTCGTGACGATCGGCGAGCCGGCCGGGGCGGCCCGCAACCACTCGGGCGATGCAGGCGAAGTCGTGCTGCCGCGGACCGGGATGATTCTCCAGGTTTCCACGTTGCGGCATTACGGCACGCGCAGCGACGACACGTCGCGGGCCGAGCTCCCGGACTTCCCGGTGCGGATGACGGCAGCGGACTATTTCGCGGGGCGGGACCCGGCGCTGGACCTCGCGCGGTCCCCGGCGGACTTGAGGTCCCTGCCCCAGATCGCACTCGCCGCGGGCCCAGCGGCGGCCCGGCTCGAGGCCACCCGACGCCGCGCGCGGTTCGGCGACGTGCCGGGATGGCGACTGTTCGACGAGCGGGCGATGAACGACGCGGGATATGCGGCGCTCGCCGCGGGCCGCGGGAGCGATGCGGTGCAGATCCTCGAGTGGAACACCGAGGAGTACTCCCGCTCAGGTAACGTCTGGGATTCCTACGGGGAGACGTTGCTCGCGACCGGAGACACCATTCAAGCGGTCGCGAGTTATCGCCGAGCTGCGGAGCTCGATCCCGGCAACGAGCACGCGCGGGACATCGTCAAGCGCCTCGGCCCGAAGTAGGGTTGACCGCCGTTAGTGGGGCGGGCCGACGTCGTCCGCGCCCGGCACTGCGGACGGGATGTTCGCGTTCCAGGCGTGCAGCGTGACGGTCAGGGACTGCTTGCGTCGCAGCAAGTCGATTCGCGTCTGGCGCCCTGGGTCGACCGCGTCGCGCAAGCGGTCGAGGGTCGCGGGCTCGCCGTTGAGGCGGAGAATGACGTCGCCTTTCCGCAGGGGCGCCCACGTCGAATCGCACGCGACAACGAGGAAGCCCCCGTCGCTCCCCTCGCCGAAGTAGTCCTTCAGCTCGTCGGAGACAACGGCCACCTGGAGACCCGGCACGGTCCCGGCGCTCGCATCGGCGGGGCGTGGTGCGGCTGCCGCCCGCAGTCGGCGCTCGAGGGCGCCGAGCTCGCGCTCAGCCCGGACGAGTGTATCGCGCGGCACCGTCACCGTTGAGTCCTGCGTCAGGCGATCGAGCTGCACGCGCAGGTCGCTCATCCCGTCGACGACCCCCAGCAGCGTCAGCGGCCGAACGGCCGGCGGCTCCGGAGCTTTGGCGGGAGTTGCCGGCCGCGGTGTCTGAATTGTCACCGTCCTGTAGCGACCCCCTCCGAAGAGGCCGAGCTTCACGGAATCACCGGGCTGCACCGCCCCTACCTCCTGGGCGAGTCGGTGCAGCGCGCCTTCTTCAGACTCGCGCCGGCCGACATCGGCCGGGGCTATGCGGAGGCTCACGGTGTTCACCTGTGCCAGGCGATTCCCCGGAGCGATGCCCCCGAGGTCGGCGAGTCCCCTGGGGGTGACGGTGGAGACGAGCAGGCCAAGCGTGTCGCGGTCAGTTCCCGACGCCGAGACGGTGATTCCGAGCATCGTGCGCACCTTGTCAGCGGCATCACTGACTCCCCCCTGCGCGGCTGCGGGTGGCGCAACGGCGACGAGAGCGGCCATGGCTGCGCCGCAGAGAACGGCGTGTCTCATCGGGGGCCTCCCATCGGCTGCGGCGCCAGGTCCGGCGGATCGAGCTTGTCGTCCGCCGGCTTCTTGCCCGACGGCTGGGCGCGGGGGACGATGCGGCGCGCCGAGACGAGGTGGTCGGCGAACCAGCCCCCGCGGTCTCCCGAGCCAAGGACGTCATACCGCACGCCGCCGCCGCTCTTGGTCGAATGGATGATGCGGTCGTGCCCGGCGTAGATCGCCACATGATCGGGGTTCTTGTGGTTACCGGCGAAGAACACGAGGTCGCCCGGACGGAGCGCGCCGATCCGCAACGGAACGTTTTCGCCCATCTTGGCGATGTCGCGCGCGGTGCGCGGCAGCGACACTCCCGCCTGTCCGAACACGTACTGCACGAACCCCGCGGCGTCGAAGCCGGTAGACGGAATCGCCCCGCCATGCAGGTACGGCGTATTGAGGTAACTCTCGGCCATGTCCAGCACGGCCGACGCGAAGCGAACCGCGGACTCATCCGGTGCGCCTGGCGGCGCGTTCGGTGCCGGTGTTTTGGCGTGGTGGGGACCGCCAAAGCTCACCGCGAGTCCGACACGATACTCCGGATTGTGGCGCAAGCCATTGAATCTGTTGTTGGTCTCGATCGGGCTCAGCCACCGGGCTTCGGCCTGTAGCCCGAGCGGCCCGTACACGTTGTGGTGCGCCCCGACCCCATAGCTCCAAGTGGCGATACTCGTATCGGGATCGTCGACCAGGTGAACGCCATACCCCCCGATCCCCACGAAGCCGTACGGGGAGAAGCCGAGGAGCACCGGCCTGAGCCCAGGGACGACGCGCGCCGGCTCGAAGAGCAGGTCCACGTTCACCGACCACGTGTCGAGCACGACGTTCGTGTGGTCCTGCGCGAAGCTGCGGCACCCGTACCCGTACGGTCCGCAGGCGACGGCCGGGACCGCACTAGTTTCCGTGTGCAAGTCCACTCCACCGCCCACGCGCAACCCCCACGCGCGATGGAATCCCGCCAGGCTCATGCCGCCGAAGAGCGGGCTGCCCGAGGGCTGCTTCCGCGCCGCGAATGCCTGGAACACCCACGGCTGTTGCGCGGCGTGCTGCCCGAAGAGTGGGGGCGTGACGGAAAGGAACATGATGCCGGCAAACGCCGGCGCGAGGGCGGATCGCCACATAGTCGTAGGCTCCCGTGTCTCGGAATGCTGTGTCGGTACGGTGCTCATGGGTTGATCGTACCCGGGTGGGCCTAACGACAATGTGAGACGGTGGTGAAGGGATGCAGGGACGGCGGGGGGGCGGAGCGCACGCCGCCGCGCCCCCTACGCAAGCAACTCAGCCCGTGTGGCCGCGCGCGCGCTGGGCGATGAGTTGCTCCAAGTGTCCCCAGATCTCGGGCCTGATGCTGTCCACCAGCTCCTCGCTCTTCCCGCCGAGCATCGCGGCGATCGCGGTCGTGTCGAGGCCGGCAATGCGTGACTCTTCGATCACGGTGGTGAAATGAATCCGGGCCTCCCGAATCATCCGACCGAAGAGGGTCGCCCCCTCTCGACGCACTCCCAACGCCAGGGCAAGGAGATACAAATCCCGTGCGCCGTCGAGACGGTCCGCTAGGTATTCCCGGGGCCCGTTCTGGGGGCCGCGAGCATCCTTGGTCTTGCCCTTGTCGCGGGCCATTGCCGTCCCCCGTTTCACGATGGTGCTACCATAGGCCCTGTCCTTTGCGGCGCTGTTAGGCGTACGTCAACTCGTCCTGAACCTTGCGGACGCCTGAAGTCGCCCAGGCCGCTCGGACCGCCTCTTCCCGTTCCGCCCACGAGTGCACGGTGCCGCGGAGCGTGACGCCGCCACCGTCCCCGATATCAACCGTGATTCCCTGTGCATCAGCCTCGGCACTCCGTTTCAGCGCTGCCTTGATGTGTTGCTTCACATCGATCGAGCTTGCCGCCGAGGGGGAGACCACGATCAGGTTCTTGAGTCCCTTGACCCCGGTAAGGTAGCGAAGTGCACCTTCGGCCGCGGAACGTTGATACGCCCAACTGACCAACCCTTCGAGCGTGACCCAGCCGTCGCGAACCGACGCCTTGATCTTGTCATGCGGCACCTCGACGTCCCAGCTCAGTGCATCGGCCACAGCCCTCGCGAGCTCGGCGTCGCTCCGGGCGTGTGTGTCGGGCAGCGATACGTCCATGTGTTCGACGACGGCGCGGACACCATTCACACGCTCGGCGTCGTGGTATGCCCCCACCTTCGCGGCGTACGTCGGCACCGAGCCGCTCAGCGTGACGACCCCGGCTGCCGCCGAGACCGTGATTGACTTCACGTCCACCCTCGGATCGAACGCCAATTCATCCCTGACGTCCCGCTCAATGTCCCTATCGCTTTTTAACTGCCACATACGCCAGCTCCTTTCGTTGGCCCTGCCCTCAAGTCATCAT
>DATIXG010000124.1:0-28306 GCA_035518815.1 Gemmatimonadales bacterium
GACGGACGTGACGGGGGCGGTGGAGCTGGGGGCGGGGGTGGAGATGGTGATGCCGGGGGACAATACGAAGATGACGATCGAGCTGATCACGCCGATCGCGATGGAAGAGCAGCTGCGGTTTGCGATTCGGGAAGGCGGCCGGACGGTAGGCGCCGGGGTCGTCACGAAGATCTTGAAGTAACGTAGCGACGTAGCGACGTAGCGACTTACAACGGAGCACCTATGGCTGGCAGAATCCGGATCCGACTGAAAGCATTCGACCACGCCCTGATCGATCAGGCTGCGGCGGACATCGTCCGCACGGCCGAGAAGACGGGCGCGCAGGTGTCGGGACCCATTCCCCTGCCGACCAAGCGCCAGATGTGGACGGTGCTGCGGAGCCCGCACATCGACAAGAAGAGCCGCGAGCAATTCGAGCTGAAGACGCACAAACGGCTGATCGACATCCTCGACACGCGCTCGCAAACAGTGGATGCGCTGACCAAGCTCGACCTGCCGGCCGGGGTCGACGTCGAGATCAAGGTCCAGTAGGGACACGGGACGCATGAACGCGCTGCTCGGCAGAAAACTCGGCATGACGCGCCTGTTCGCGGAGGACGGGGCGCACGTGCCCGTGACGGTCATCGAAGCGGGCCCCTGCGCCGTGGTTCAGGTTCGCGACGGTCAGGTACAGCTCGGCTTCGGCGCCAAGAAGCTCAAGCGCTCCCCCAAGGCGCTGCTCGGGCACGCCAAGGCCGCCGGCCTCGAGGCCGCGCCGCGCATGCTCGTGAGCGTCCCGACCACCGGCGAGCCGCCCAAGGTCGGCGAGCCTGTGACGGTCGCGATCTTCGCGCCGGGCGACCGCGTGAAGATCACCGGGATCAGCAAGGGCCGCGGCTTCCAAGGCGTGGTGCATCGCCACCACTTCCACGGCGGCCCGGCGACCCACGGCAACACGCGTCATCGCAAGCCCGGCTCGATTGCGCCGGGCACCGATCCGTCGCGCATCATCAAGGGGAAGCGCATGCCCGGTCACATGGGTGCGCGCCGCACCACGGAGCTCGGGCTGCGGGTCGTGAGGATCGACGTCGAGCGCCACCTGCTGTTCGTGGGCGGCTCGGTGCCGGGCCCGATGAACGGGCTCCTCACGGTGCGCAAGCAAGGGGGCAAGAGCCGCCATGATTGAAGCCCCGCACTACTCCGCGGCCGGCGCCAAGAAGAAGGCCGTACGCCTTCCGGAGGCCCTGTTCGACGGGACCGTGAACGAGGACCTGCTGCACCGGGCCGTCGTCACCTACCTCGCGAACCAGCGGCAGGGGACGCACTCGACGAAGACACGGAGCTTCGTCTCGGGCGGCAATCAGAAGCCGTGGCGGCAGAAGGGCACCGGTCGGGCGCGCCAGGGCTCCACCCGCGCGCCGCACTGGCGGCACGGCGGCATCGTGTTCGGGCCCCATCCGCGCGACTACCGGCTCGGGATTCCGAAGAAAATGCGGCAGCTGGCCCGCAAGTCGGCGTTCAACGCCCGCGCCCGCGAGGAGGCGTTGTTCGTGGTCGACCCGCTTGCGTACGAGCAGCCCAAGACGAGCGTCCTGGCCGAGCTGCTCACGAAACTGGGCGTGGCCGGCAAGAAGGTGCTCGTGCTGACGACGGGGGAGGGGCACGCGCACAACGTCTATCTGTCGGGCCGTAACATCCCCAAGGTACACGTCACGCGGTTCAGCGACGTGACGGCCTACGAGATTCTCTGGTCCGACGCGGTCATAGTCGAGCTGCCGGCCCTGGGGGCGGCGGCGGAAGGGGCGACGGACGATGCCTGACATCCACCGCACCATCGTCGCCCCGGTCGTCACCGAGAAATCCTCGGCTGCGTTCGCGGCGCGCAAGGAATACGCATTCCGGGTGGATCGCGACGCTACGAAGCCTCAGATCAAGGCGGCGGTCGAGGCACTCTTCAAGGTCACCGTGACCGACGTGCGGACGCTGGTGATGCGCTCCAAGAGCCGCACCCAGGGGCGTTTCATCGGGCGCCGGCCGGCATGGAAAAAGGCCATCGTGGTCCTCAAGGACGGGGACGCGATCGAGGTCTTCGAGGGCTGACATGGGCACACGACAGTTTCGGCCGATCACACCGGCCACGCGCTTCCGCTCGGTCTCCGACTTCGCCGAAATCACGAAGACGGAGCCGGAGCGCTCGCTGCTCGAGCCGCTCCGGCGCACGGGCGGCCGCAACAACAAGGGCCACGTGACCACGCGCCATCAGGGCGGCGGTCACAAGCGGGCTTTCCGGCGGATCGATTTCCGCCGCGACAAGTTCGGCGTCCCCGCGCGGGTCTCCGCGGTGGAGTACGATCCCAACCGCACGGCGCGGATCGCGCTGCTCGTGTATGCGGACGGCGAGAAGCGCTACATCCTCGCGCCCAACGGTCTCAAGGTCGGCGACACGGTGGTCTCGGGCCCCGGCTCGGACATTCGGGTCGGGAACGCGGTGCCGCTGTTCGAAATCCCGCTGGGCACCACGGTGCACAACGTCGAGCTCAAGATCGGGCGCGGGGGCCAGCTGTGCCGCTCGGCCGGCACCGGCGTGCAGGTGGTGGCCAAGGAAGGCAACTACGCGACCCTGCGCCTGCGCTCGACCGAGATGCGGATGGTCCGCGGCGAGTGCCTCGCGACCATCGGCGAAGTCGGGAACCCGGAGCACGAGCTGCTGTCGGTCGGCAAGGCCGGCAAGACCCGCTGGCTGGGCCGGCGGCCCCGCGTGCGCGGCGTCGCGATGAACCCGGTTGACCATCCGCTCGGCGGCGGCGAAGGCAAGAGCTCGGGCGGGCGGCCGGCCTGCTCCCCATGGGGCAAGCCGGAGGGCCGCAAGACCCGCCGTCGCAAGAAGCCGTCGAACAGACTGATCGTACGCGGCCGGCGCCGCGGGAAAGCGACCCAGTAATGGGACGGAGCGTCAAGAAGGGGCCCTACGTCGAGCCTTCGTTGCTCGAGAAGATCCAGGTCCTGAACTCGAAGAACGAAAAGCGCGTCTTCAAGACGTGGTCGCGGCGCAGCACGATCACGCCCGACTTCGTGGGCCACACCCTCGCGGTGCACAACGGGAACAAGTTCATTCCCGTCCACATCACCGAGAACATGGTGGGCCACAAGCTGGGCGAGTTCGCCGCGACGCGCCTGTTCCGCGGGCACTCGGCCAAGGGCTCGGCTCAGGAGCGGGAGGCCGAGGCGGCCGCTCCGCCGCCGGCGTAACCGATGGAAGCGCGCGCGATTCAACGGACCGTGCGGCAGTCGGCGCGGAAGATGCGCCTCGTGATCGATCAGATCCGGGGCCAGGCCGTGCCGGAAGCCTACGCGATCCTCAAGTTTTCGAAGAAGCTCGCGGCGAAGCAGATCCACAAGGTGCTCAAGTCCGCGGTCGCCAACGCCGAGCAGAAGGCGCAGCGGCAGAATGAGGCGCTCGATGTGGACCGGCTGCGGGTGCGCTACGCCGTGGTGAACGAGGGCGCGACGCTCAAGCGCTTCACGCCTGGCGCCATGGGGCGGGCGACGCCGATCAAGAAGCGGACGAGCCACGTGGAGATTCGCGTGGGCGCCGACGCGCCGCCCCCGCCGCGTGCTGCGGCGGCTCCGACGGCGGCCAAGGCGGCCAAGGCGAAAGGGGCGCGGACCGCGGCCCGGGCGCCGGCCAAGCGCTCGAGCGCGCGCAAGGAATCGAAGTCCAAGAAAGGAAAGGACTGAGGTGGGCCAGAAGACACATCCCTACGGGTTTCGGCTCGGGATCGTGAAGCCGTGGCGGTCGCGCTACTACGCGCGCCGCGACTTCCCGGAGCTCCTCAAGGAAGACGAGCTGATCCGGAAGTACCTGAAGACGCGGCTCTCGCACGCGGCCATCGCCGATGTGCACATCGAGCGCAAACCCGGCAAAGTCACCGTCACCGTCCACACGGGCCGGCCGGGGGTGGTGATCGGCAAGCGCGGCGCGGAGGTGGACAAGCTGCGCGACGAGCTGACGCAGCTCACGGGCAAGGAAGTGGGCATCAACGTCGAGGAGATCAAGCGGCCGGAGCTCGATGCCCAGCTGGTTGGCGACAGCGTGGCGCACCAGCTCACGCAGCGCATCTCGTTCCGGCGGGCCATGAAGCGCGCCGTGCAGAGCGCCATGCGCATGGGCGCGCAGGGGATCAAGATCAAGACGGCGGGCCGTCTGGGTGGGGCGGAAATCGCGCGGACGGAAGGGTATCACGAGGGCCGCGTGCCGCTGCACACGCTGCGGGCCGACGTGGACTACGCGACGTCCACAGCCAAGACGACCTACGGCACCATCGGCGTCAAAGTCTGGATCTTCAAGGGGGAGCGCACCGAGGAATTGACGGGGCGCACCTACTCGACGGGAGTCTGAGCGATGCTGGCGCCGAAGCGGGTCAAGTTTCGCAAGCGGTTCAAGGGGCGCACCAAGGGGATGGCCACGAGCGGCAACACGGTGGCGTTCGGGCACTACGCCTTGATGTCGCTCGACCCGGGATGGATTACCAACCGCCAGATCGAAGCGGCCCGCGTCGCGTTGACGCGCGAGATGAAGCGCGGCGGCAAGGTATGGATCCGGCTGTTTCCCGACAAGCCGATCACGAAGAAGCCGGCCGAGACGCGCATGGGGAAGGGCAAGGGCAATCCGGAGGGGTGGGTGGCGGTGGTCAAGCCGGGCCGGATCCTGTTCGAGCTCGAGGGCATCGAGGAAGCGGCGGCGCGGCTGGCGCTGGCGCTCGCGGCGGCGAAGCTGCCGCTGCGGTCCAAGTTCGTGCGGCGGGAGGAGCGTTAGGATGGCCAAGGACCTGAAGCCCACGGTGCTGCGCGAGCTCAAGACCGAAGAGCTCGAGCAGAAGCTGGCGGCGTTGCGGGAGGAGCGGTTCCGCCTCGCGTTCCGCCGCGGCACGGAGGCGATCGCCAACCCCCTCCAGTTCCGGACCATGCGCCGCGACATCGCGCGCATCCAGACGGTGCTGCGCGAAAGGGCCAAGGCATGAGGGGCCGCCGCAAGGTGAGAACGGGCGTGGTGGTGAGCGACAAGATGCAGAAGACGGTCACGGTGTCGCTGACCCGCCGCTTTGCCCACGGGCTGTACGGCAAGCGGGTGGTTCGCAGCAAGCAGGTCGCCGCCCACGACGAGCACGGCGCCAAATCCGGCGACACGGTGCGCATCATGGAAACGCGTCCCCTCTCGAAGACCAAGCGCTGGCGCGTGGTCGAAATCGTTGAGCGGGCGCGCTGAGGGAGAGGACTAACGACCCGTGGTGCAGCAGGAATCGATCGTCAAGATCGCCGACAACTCCGGCGCGCGGAGGGCCTTGATCATCCGCGTGCTCGGGGGATCCCGGCGCCGATACGCGGGCCTGGGCGACGTCGTCGTCGTCACCATCAAGGACGCCATCCCCACTGGCCAGGTGAAGAAAGGCGAGGTGGTGCGCGCGGTGATCGTGCGGACCGCCAAGGAAACCAAACGGCGCGACGGCTCCTACATCCGCTTCGACGAGAACGCCGCCGTGCTGATCACCGATCAGAACGAGCCCCGGGCCACGCGCATCTTCGGGCCCGTCGGACGCGAGCTGCGCGAGAAGCGGTTCATGAAGATCGTGTCGCTCGCGCCGGAGGTCATCTGACATGAAGCCGCTCGTCTACAAGAAGAGCCGGCGGGTCCGCGGCACGGAGCCGGAGCGCTTCAAGCTGCACATCGCGAAGGGCGACACCGTGCGCGTCATCAGCGGCGAGCACCGGGGGCGCGAGGGCAAGGTGCTGCAGGTCCTGCCCAAGAAGTTCCGGGTCGTCGTGGAGGGCGTCAACGTCGTCAAGAAGCACAAGCGCGCCACGAACCCGCAGAAGGAGAGCGGCATCATCGAGCTCGCGGCCCCGATCGCCGCGTCGAACGTGATGCTGCTCGACCCCAAGTCGGGCGAGCCGACGCGGGTGCGGCGGCGCCGGGACAAGGACGGCACCATTGAGCGGATCGCGGTCAAGTCGGGCCAGCCGATCCCGCGGCCACGGGCGAGGTAGCGATGGCGGATACGAAAGAGCAGGAGCAGAAGCAGGAGAAGGAGAAGAAGAAGCAGGGGAAGCCGGAGCAGGGCGGCCAGGGCAAGAAGGGGAAGAAGCCCGAGGCCCAGGCTCGGAGCCCCGAGGTCCCTGCCGGCCCGCCGCCCGAGCCCGCGCCGCGCCCACGCTTGCTCGAGCAGTACGAGCAGCGGGTCCGCGCCAAGCTCCAGCAGCAGTTCGGATTCACGAATCCGCACCAGATTCCGCGGCTCGTGAAGATCGTGCTCAACGTGGGGATGGGGAGCGCGCTCAAGAACCCGAAGGCGCTCGACACGGCCGTGGCCGAGCTGGCGGCCATCACGGGCCAGCGTCCCGTGGTCACGCGGGCCAAGAAGGCCATCGCGAACTTCAACCTGCGCGAGGGCGTGCCGATCGGCTGCGCCGTAACGCTGCGCGGGGCGCGGATGTATGAGTTCCTGGACCGGTTCATCAGCATCGCGGTCCCGCGCATGCGCGACTTCCGGGGGTTGCCGAGCAAGAGCTTCGATGGACGGGGCAGCTACACCATCGGCATCAAGGAGCAGATGATCTTCCCCGAGATCGACTACGATAAGGTGGATCAAATTCACGGAATGGATATCACCATCGTCACCACCGCCGGCCGCGACGACGCGGCGCTGGCCCTCCTCCGGGAGCTGGGGATGCCCTTCCGGGGCGAGTCGCCGGTCTCGGCGGCCTAGGAGAATTCGATGGCGAAGAAGTGCTGGATCGAGAAGGTCAAACGGAAACCGAAGTTCAAGGTGCGCGCCTACTACCGCTGCCAGCGCTGCGGCCGGAGCCGCGGCACCCTGGCCAAGTTCCGCCTGTGCCGCATCTGCTTCCGGGAGCTGGCGCTGCGCGGGGAGATTCCCGGCGTGCGCAAAGCCAGCTGGTAAAGGACGGACCAACGAGATGAGTGTGACCGATCCCGTTGCCGACATGCTCACCCGCGTGCGCAATGCCTGCTCGGCTGGGCATCGCCGCGTGGACATGCCGGTGTCGAAGCTGAAATCCGAAATCGCGCGCCTGCTCCGCGACAACCACTACATCCAGGACTTCAAGGTGCTGGATGACGGTAAACACGGCCTGCTGCGCCTCTACCTGAAGTACCACGAGGATGCGCCGGTCATCCGCGAGCTCCACCGCGTCTCGGCGCCCGGGTTGCGGCGCTACGTCAAAGCGCGCGAGGTGCCCCGGGTCCGGAACGGCCTCGGCATGGCGATTCTGTCCACGCCGCAGGGCCTCATGACCGACCGCGAAGCGCGCACCGCCCGGCTGGGCGGCGAGCTGCTCGCGGTGGTCTGGTAGGCGGAGCCGTGTCGCGTATCGGCAGACGGCCCGTGCCCGTCCCCAAGGGCGTCACCGCGAAGCTCGACGGGGTCCGGCTCACCGTCAAAGGCCCCAAGGGCGAAGTGAGCCGCCTCGTCCATGCGGACCTGAGCGTGACGATCGAGCCGGAGACGATCACTGTGGGGCGGCCCTCGGACGAGAGCCGGCACAAGGCCCTCCACGGCCTGACGCGCACGCTCATCGCCAACATGGTGGAGGGCGTGACCAAGGGCTTCATGAAGAGTCTCGAGATCCAGGGCGTCGGGTACAAGGCGGAGCCGAAGCCGTTCGGCGTCCAGCTCGTGGTCGGATTCTCGCACCCCGTGCCCTACCACGCCCCCCAGGGCGTCAAGATTTCGGTGGAGAACAACGTCCTCATGAAGGTCGAGGGCGTCGACAAGGAGCTGGTCGGCCAGGTGGCGGCCGAGCTCCGGAGCGTCCGGCCCCCGGAGCCCTACAAGGGCAAAGGCATCCGCTACGTCGGCGAGGCCGTGCGCCGCAAGGCGGGCAAGACCGCGCAGGCGGCGGCGAAATAGAGCCATGCGATCGATCCATAAGATCACGACCCGCGCCCACGAGCGTTACCGCCGGCACCTGCGAGTCCGCAAGAAGGTGCGCGGCACCGCGGCGCGGCCGCGGCTGGTGGTGTTCCGGTCGTCCAAGCATACGTATGCCCAGCTCGTGGATGACGACCGCGGCGCCACACTGATCGGCGCCTCGGATCGCAGCGAGGGCCTCACGGTCGAGGGCAAGGGGAAGGCCGGCAAGGGCTTCGCGGTCGGGCGGCTCGTGGCGGAGAAGGCCAAGGCCAAAGGCATCACCAAAGTCGTCTTCGACCGCGCGGGTTACCGCTACCACGGGCGAGTGAAGGCCGTGGCCGATGGCGCCCGCAAGGGCGGACTGGAGTTCTGATGAGCGACGAGAAAGAGCCCGTAGCAGGCGGGGCGACCGAATCGACGCCGGACGCGCCGGTCCAGACCGCGCCGACCCAACCCACGCCCCAGGCAGGGGCGCCCCCGATGGGCGGCGGCGGCGGAGGTCATCGCGGGCACCGCGGGGGCGGGGGCGGGGGTCGTGGGGGTGGTGGTGGAGGCAGGGGCGGCGGCGGAGGTGGCGGAGGCGGTGGACGGGGTCGGGGTCGCGGCGGTGAGCGTCGCGGCGAGGGCGGCGACCGCCCGCAGGGCGACGGGCTGCTCGAGAACGTCATCGCGATCAACCGCGTTGCCAAGGTCGTAAAGGGCGGCCGGCGGTTCGGATTCAACGCGCTGGTCGCCGTGGGCGATGGCCAGGGACGCGTCGGGATCGCCACCGGCAAGGCCAACGAGGTGAGCGAAGCCGTCCGCAAGGCGGTCGAAGCCGCGCGCCGAAAAATGATGGAGGTGCCGCTCACCGGCGGCACCATTCCGCATGAGATCATCGGCGACCACGGCGCGGGGCGCGTGCTGTTGAAGCCGGCGGCGTCGGGAACCGGCGTGATCGCCGGCGGACCGGTGCGCGCCGTGCTCGAATGCGTGGGGATCCGGGACATTCTCACCAAGAGCCTTGGCTCCACCAACCCGCACAACATGGTGCGCGCGGCGATGGATGGGCTGCTGCGCCTCACCACGCAGCGCCGCGTGGCGCGGGAGCGGGGCGTCGAGCTCGAAGAGATTCACTATCGGGCGCGCCAGGAGACGACTCGTGGGTAGGCTGCCACCGACCAGGAAGTACCGCAAGCGCAAGCCGGGCCGCGACCGCGCCCTGCCACCCGCGGGCAAGGGCAAGCTGCAGATCACCCAGGTGCGGTCGGGAATCGGCCGCCCGGCCGGCGAGCGGCGGACCCTCGAGGCCCTGGGCTTGAAACACCATCAGGACACCGTGGTCCAGGCCGACCGCCCGGCGTTGCGCGGAATGCTGTACCAGGTGCGCCACCTCGTCGAGGTGACGCCGGCCAAGACCGGAGAGTAGCCGCATGCCGACGAAGAAGGCCCCTGCGAAGCCCAAAGCCAAGGCGAAGGCGCGGGCCAAGGCGAAACCCAAGGCCCGGGCGCAGAGCGCGGAGATCGCGCGCGTCACGCTGTCCAGCCTCAAGGCGCCGGTCGGCTCGCACCGCGCGCGGCTTCGCAAGGGACGCGGGCCGGGCTCGGGACTCGGCAAGACGGCCGGGCGCGGCGGTAAGGGACAGACGGCGCGCAGCGGCGGATCGACGCGCCCCGGCTTCGAGGGCGGCCAGATGCCGCTCATTCGCCGGATCCCCAAGCGCGGGTTCACCAACCCCTTCAAGCAGCCGGCACAGGTCGTGAACGTGCACCAGCTGGCCGGCTTGGCTGAAGGCATCGAGGTCACGCCCGACACCCTCTTCGGGGCCGGGCTGGTGCGCCGCCCGGATCACCCGGTCAAGCTCCTCGGCACGGGCGACGTCGGCCGCAAGTTCGTCGTCAAGAGCGTCAAGGTGTCAGCGTCGGCCCGCGCGAAGATCGAGCAGGCCGGCGGCACGATCGAGGTCTGAGCCCATGTCGTTTCGCCTGCCCAGCTGGCTGAACGTCTTCAAGCTCCCCGAGGATCTCTGGGAGAAATTCTCCGTCACGTTCATCTGCCTGCTCGTGTATCGCGCCGGCGCGCACATCGCGACGCCCGGCGTGAATGTCCAGGCGCTCGCGGACTTCCTCCGGAATCAGGGGCAGGGCACGCTGTTCAGCCTCTACGACCTGTTCGCGGGCGGCGGGTTCTCGCGCGCCACGGTGTTCGCGCTCGGCATCATGCCGTACATCTCGGCGAGCATCGTATTTCAGCTCGCGGCCCCGGTATTCCCGACCGTCGAGAAGATGCAGCGGGACGAGGAAGGCCGGAAAAAGCTCACGCAGTGGACGCGTTATCTCACGCTGCTGCTGTGCGTCTTCCAGGCGTACGGCTACGCGATGTTCACGGAACAGCTTCCCGGCGCGGTGGGGCAGCCGGGCTGGGGCTTCCGGCTCACGACCGTGCTCACGCTGGCCACCGGCGGCATGTTCGTCATGTGGCTGGGCGAGCAAATCACCGAGCGCGGCATCGGCAATGGCGCGAGCCTCTTGATCTTCTTCTCGATCATCGAGCGGATGTGGCCGGAAACCCTGCGCACCATTGAGGCCCTGAAGGCCCATTCGCTGACGTTCGGCGTCCTCATTGTCGTGCTCGCGGTGATGGTTCTGGTGGTCGCGGGCACGGTGGCGGTCACCGTTGCGGCGCGGCGCATCCCCATCCAGATCCCGCGCAAGGTGATGGGACGAGGGCGCATTCGGGAGGGACAGAAGACGTTCATCCCCCTCCGGATCAATTCGTCGGGCGTGATGCCGATCATCTTTGCGCAGTCGCTGATCATCGTGCCCGGGACGCTCGCGACCTTCAGCGGCAGCCAGATCCTGAAGCGGGTCGCCGAGTATTTCCAGGTGACGTCCTGGGTGTATGTCTTCACCAGCGCGGCCCTGATCATATTCTTTGCGTACTTCTACACGTCCATCATCTTCAACCCCGTGGACCTGGCGGAGAACCTGAAGAAGCAGGGCGGGTTCATTCCGGGCGTGAAACCCGGCGCCGCGACCGCGGATTACATCGACGACGTGCTGTCCCGCATCACCCTGCCCGGGGCGCTGTTCCTCACGCTGGTGGCGATGCTGCCCATCGTCATCTCCAACGTCCTCAACATGCCCTTCGGGTTCGGCGGCACCGCCCTCCTGATCGTGGTAGGCGTCGCGCTGGACACGGTTCAGCAGGTCCAGCAGCACCTCCTGCTCCGGCACTACGACGGCTTCATGAAGGAAGGCCGCGTCAAGTTCCGCGGGCGGCAGCGGTACATGTAGCGTCCCGTGTACATCCTGCTGCTCGGCGCTCCCGGCTCGGGCAAAGGCACTCAAGGAAAACTGCTGGCGGAGCGCCTGGGGCTCCCCAAGATCACGACCGGCGATCTCTTGCGCGCCGCCGTGCAGCAAGGCACCCGCCTCGGCCGTGAAGCGAAGACCTACATGGACAAGGGACAGCTCGTCCCCGATGCCGTGATCCTGGGTCTCATCAAGGACCAGCTCGCCACGCCCGAAGCCGCGAACGGCGCGATCCTCGACGGGTTTCCGCGCACCGCCGCGCAGGCGGAGCTCGTGGACCGCACGCTCGAAGAGCGGGGCGCCCGGCTCCACCACATCCTCCTGCTCGACGTCCCCGAGGACGAGCTGGTCCGGCGCGTCCACGGCCGCGCGACGGTCGAAGGCCGCTCGGACGACACGCCCGAGACCATCCGTACCCGTCTCGAGGTCTACCAGCGGGACACCGCCCCCCTCATCGCCCACTACGCCCAGCGGGGCAACGTGCGCCGCGTGCCGGCCAGCGGCACGGTCGACGACATCGCCACGGAGATCAAGCGCCTCATCGGGCGATGATTACGATCAAGTCACCCCGGGAGGTCGAAACGATGGCGGCCGCCGGCCGCATCGTGGCGAAGACGCTCGCCGTCGTGGCGCGTGAGGTCCGGCCGGGGGTGTCCACGGAGCAGCTCGACCACATCGCGGAAGAGTTCATCCGCAGCCATCCGGGCGCGCGGCCGTCGTTCAAGGGCCTGTACGACTTTCCCGCCACGCTCTGTACCTCCATCAACCAGGAAGTGGTCCATGGCATCCCCTCACCCAAGCGGATCCTGCGCGAGGGCGACCTCCTGAGCGTGGACGTCGGCGTCTGGCTCGACGGCCTGCACGCGGACTCGGCCGCGACGTTCCCCGTGGGCCTGGTTTCCGCCGGGGCGCAGCAGCTTCTGGCGGTCACGCAGCAGGCGCTCGCGGCAGGGGTGGACAAGGCGCGCGCCGGCAACCACGTCGGAGACATCGGGCACGCCGTGCAGGGGGTGGCGGAGGCTGCCGGGTATTCGGTGGTGCGCGAGCTCGTGGGGCACGGCATCGGCGCGAGCTTCCACGAGGAGCCACAGGTGCCGAACTACGGCAAGCCCAGGCGCGGGCCACGGCTCGTCGCCGGGATGACCATCGCGATCGAGCCGATGGTGAACATGGGCGGGGCCGAGATTCGCACGCTCGACGACAAGTGGACCGTGGTGACGATGGACGGGTCGCTGTCGGCGCATTTCGAGCATACGGTGGCCATCGTCGCGGGCGGCGGGCCGCCGCGGGTGCTGACGACGGATCAGCCGCCGGAGCGCTTGCCGGACTAGGTCGCGCCATCCACCGCCTTCTCCTGACGCTCGCCCTCACCATGCCCGTCCCGGCACGGGCCGCGATCCAGGTGCCGGATACCGTCGTGGCACCGAGCGGCCAGCTCAGGCTGAAGGCCCTGCTCTGGGAGCCCGCGGGGCCGGGACCGTTTCCTGCGGTGCTATTCATTCACGGCAGTTGGCCGACACACCCTCGCTCGGGGCGACCTGCCCGAGAGATCCTTGAGCAGGCCGCCGCGCTCGGACCCGTCTTTGCCCGGCATGACTTCGTGTTTCTCTTTCTGTTCCGGCGGGGGGTCGGCCTTTCCGCCAGCCAAGGCGTTAGCGCGGCCGACCTCATGGAGAAGGAGCTCCGTGCAAACGGGCAGGAGGCGCGGAACCGTACCCAGCTCCGGTTGCTCGAGACCGATGAACTCAGCGACGCCTTCGCCGGACTGGCGTTCCTGCGCACGCTCCCGCAGGTGGACAGGCGACTGATCGCCGTCGCTGGTCACTCGTTTGGCGGCGCGCTGGCTCTGCTCCTCGCGGAGCGCGACAGCACCCCTCGGGCTGTGATTGACTTCGCGGGTGCGGCAGGGAGTTGGGAGCAATCCCCACAGTTGCGCGCCCGACTGCTCACGGCGGTCGGCGCCGCGACCATGCCGATCTTCTTCATCCACGCCGCCAACGACTACTCCGTTGCTCCGGGTCAGGCACTTGCGGCCGAGCGGGATCGCCTCGGCAAGCCGTACCGCATCAAGATCTACCCGGCCTTCGGAACGACTACCTCTGACGGACACAACCTGGTCGACCTGAGCATGGGGACGTGGGAACGTGACGTGTTCACCTTTTTGCGGGAGCATCTGCGACAGTGACGATGCCCCTTTATGCCGTCGAAGCCTCCAACCCGCTCAGCACCCCCGGGAGCGCCGCAGTAGTATTGTTCGTGTCCCACCCATCCCTACCTAAGGAGCCCTGCATGACCCGTACGATTCAGGCCGCAGTTGTGCTTGCCACCAGTGCCTTCTTCATGATCCCCGTGGCGGTGACCGCCCAGGGGGCCCCGGCCAGTCAAGCCGCGGCTGCGCCCGCGCAGCCCGCGCCCACCGTTGACGACAACATCAAGATGATGCGCGAGGACATCCGCGCTAAGCGGAAACAGATCGTGGCGGCAAACATGACGCTGACCGCGGACGAGGCCACCAAGTTCTGGCCGCTCTATGACCAGTACACGGCGGAGGTCCGCAAGATCAACGACACGCGCTGGGCGATGATGAAGGACTACGCCGCGGCTAAGGGACAGATGACTGACGCGCAGGCGAAAGACCACATGATGAAGTCGGCCCAGATCGACGCCGACCTGATCGCGCTCCGGATGAAGTACATGCCGCAGTTCGAGAAGCTGGTGTCGCCCAAGAAGGTCGTGCAGTTCTATCAGATCGACCGCCGAATCGACCTGTACCTGAACTTGCAGCTCGCGTCGCTCATTCCGGTGATCGATCCGACGAACTAACGTTGGGCAGTCTCCATCGAAAATATCTCCGTCAGCCCGTGAGGGTCAGCGTGCCGCCCGCGTGCAGCTCCTGGCCCTCTCCAACGGGGGACTTGCCATGGGAATGATGGCCAAGTTCGAAGAGCTCGCCGCCCAATACCTCCGGCTTGCACTGCACGGAGTGGAGGAGGGCCACCAGATCCTCGAGTCCCCGGCACGCGCTCAACTTGAGGGCGCGCTCGAGCTGTTTCTCCCCTTGATGCTTCGGGATTCGGACCCGGGCCATTGGCGGCTCGAGGCGTTCGATGCGTTCCAGTTTCCGGTGGCGCGGAAGACGGGCCCGTTCGAGGCGGAGTTCCGTGGCGCGGGGCTCCTGCTCACGGACGAAACCTGGACCCCGGTCCAGGTTCGCCTGCGCGCCGCCGCAGAGACCGATCTGATCGCCTGGGGGAGCTGTCAGGTTGGCGACCGGCTCGTGCCTCCCTCGGAACGCTTGCCCTGCGATTCCCCCGTTCTTGGCGAATTGCTCGCGTCCGTGTGCGAGCATCCCGAGAGCATGGACTGGGAATTCTCGGCGGAGTATCGCCGGCCCTAGCGGCCTCGGGGGCCGCCCTCAATGTTTCAGCGCATGACCCAGCACAAGTACGTCCTCGACGAGTCGCGCCTCCCCAAGGCCTGGTACAACATCAACGCGGACATGCCGGTCCCGCCGGCGCCGGTGCTCCACCCGGCCACCAAGCAGCCCGTGACGCCCGACTTCCTGTCGGTGCTTTTCCCCATGGGCCTCATCATGCAGGAGGTGAGCGCGGAGCGCTGGATCGAGATCCCGGAGCCGGTACGGGAGGTGTACCGCCTGTGGCGACCCACGCCGCTGTTCCGCGCCGTGCGGCTCGAGCGCGCGCTCGATACCCCCGCGCACATCTACTACAAGTACGAGGGCGTCTCGCCCGTCGGCTCGCACAAGCCGAACACCGCCGTGGCGCAGGCGTTCTACAACCAGCAGGAAGGGGTCAAAGCGCTCACGACGGAGACCGGCGCGGGGCAGTGGGGGAGCGCGCTCGCGATGGCGTGCAGCTTCTTCGGTATGAGCCTCGAGGTCTTTATGGTGAAGGTGTCCTATCACCAGAAGCCCTATCGCCGCATCATCATGGAGACCTACGGCGCGACGGTGTACGCGAGCCCCACCGACCGCACCCAGTACGGGCGGAGCGTGCTGGGGGCGGACCTGACCTCGAATGGCTCACTCGGGATCGCGATCTCCGAGGCGGTCGAAGCCGCGGCCACGAGCGGCGGCGCCAAGAAATACAGCCTCGGATCCGTCCTCGGCTTCGTGTTGATGCACCAGAGCGTCATCGGGCTCGAATCGCTCGAGCAGATGGAGATGGCCGGCGAGTATCCCGACATCGTGATCGGATGCGCGGGAGGCGGCTCGAACTTCGCGGGCTTCGCCTACCCATTCCTCCATCAGAATCTCACCAAGGGCAGGAAGACGAAGGTGATCGCCGTCGAGCCCGCGTCGTGCCCGTCCATGACCAAGGGCAGGTACACGTTCGACTACGGCGACGCCGCCGCGATGGCCCCGATCGTCAAGATGCATACCCTCGGCCACACCTTCATGCCGCCCGGCATCCACGCGGGCGGCCTGCGCTACCACGGCATGGCGCCGAGCGTGAGTGCGCTCGTGGCGAACGGGAACATCGAGGCGCGCGCCGTGAATCAGCTCGCCACGTTCGAGGCGGCGGTGCAGTTCGCCCGCACGGAAGGGATCTTCCCCGCGCCCGAGTCGGCGCACGCCATCCGGGTCGCCATCGACGAGGCGTTGCTTGCCAAGCGGGACGGCGCCCGGCGGGTTATCGCGTTCAATCTGTCCGGCCACGGGCACTTCGATATGACGGCCTACGAGGCCTATCGGCTCGGGATGCTCGAGGACTACGAATACCCCGCCGAGCGCGTCGCGCAGGCGATGAAAGAGCTGCCCGCCGTCCCGGCGGGCGTGGCGTGAGCGTCCCGCACGACGCCGCCGTCGTTCTCGCAGTCCTCCTCGGCGTGGTACTCGGGCTCCTGATCGCGGGGCTGTATCTCGTGACCTGGAAGGCGCGCTACAGCGCGGCCATCCGCGAGGATGCGATTCAGCGCAGTCTGGCGGTGACCGCCGGCAAGGTGCACGAGCAGCTCGTTCCCTACCTGCCGGATTTCCCGTTCAACCCCAAGGATGCCCGCTTCCTCGGCACGCCGGTTGATCTGGTGGTCTTCGATGGGTTGGCGGACGGGCAAGTGCGCCGCGTGGTGTTCGTCGAAGTGAAGACGGGAACGGCCGGCCTGAGCGGGCGGGAACGCCAGGTGCGGGACACCGTGGAGGCCCGCGAGGTGGAGTGGGCCGAGCTCCGCGTGGGGCGCCGCTAGGCCGTCAGGCCGTCCGCTTCGCGCAACAGCTCGGCGCCGCGTGCTGGATCGGAAAGCCCGGTCACGTTGGCGCGCACGTTTTCCACCGCGGCGAGCAGCGCCGCGCGGGCCAGGTGTCCCGCCGCGACGGCATCCGCTCGCGCGGCCGGACTGCCGATCGCGCCGACCTCGCGCGCGAGCGCGAGCAGCCGGGCGGCGCGCCGGGCGACCTCGATCTGCGGCTCCGCGGCTCGCAGCAGCGCGCCATCGACCGTCTGCCGGCGTGACGGGTCGGTGCGCGGCAGCCGCAGCGCCCTGATCACTCCCGCGTAGGCGGCCGCGTCCTCGTCGACGAGCCGGCGGAGGTCCGAGCGCAGCGCGTCGGCCTCGCGGACGATCGTTGGGGCGCGCTCGGAGGTCGAGAGCCGGGCGACCATCGCCACCAGGGCGCCGGCCATGGCACCGGCGAGCGCGGCCGCACTCCCACCCCCGGGCGCCGGCGTCCCGGCCGCCAACTCCTCGAGCCACCCATCGATCGAAGGGCTCGCCTTGCTGTTCCGCGTTCCGCCCTCCGCGTTCACGGTGTGTTCAACACGTTCAAGAGCCATCCGTGCAGCGCGGCGTTCCCCGCCACGATCGAGCCACCGCCCAGCACGTCCTCGGCGCCGGCTAAAGTGGTGACGATCCCGCCCGCTTCGCGGATCAGCAGCACGCCCGCCGCGACGTCCCAGGGAGCGAGCGTCAGCTCCCAGAACAGATCGAGGCGTCCCATGGCCACGTCGGCGAGGTCGAGCGCGGCCGCGCCGGCGCGCCGGATACCGCTCGTCGTACTCATGACCGCGGAAAACTGCGGGATGTAGCGCTCCACCAGGTCCAGCCGCTTGAACGGAAAGCCGGTTCCGACGAGCGCGTGACGGGGCTCGGCCACCTGCGACACCGCAAGACGCTGCGCCCCGAGCCAGGCGCCGTGCCCCTTGCTGCCGTGGAGCGTCACGTCGCGCGTGACGTCGTGCACCACCCCCACGCACAGCTCGCCATCCACGAGCCCGCCGATCGACACGGCGTATTGCGGATATCCATGCAGATAGTTCGTCGTCCCGTCCAGCGGATCGACGAGCCACACGATCTTCCCCTCGCGCGCCGCGTGTGGCGACAGCTCTTCGCCCACGATTGTCGAGCCCGGGACGCGCCGCGCGAGCTCCTCGGCGATGATCGTCTCGGCGCCCCGATCCATCGCGGTCACGAAATCGTTCGGGCCCTTCTCCTTCCAGTCGGCGATCGCGGGACGCGGCGTCTGGCGCAGGAAGGCGCCGGCCCGTTTCGCGGCCGCCACGGCGGCATCGACTAAGTCTATGATTTCTCGCACCTTGCGGGACACCGCCTTTGGCTCGTAGGTTGTCAGCCCATGGCGCGCATCTTCTCCGGGATTCAACCCTCAGGCGAGCTGCACATCGGCAACTACCTGGGCGCGGTCCAGAACTGGGTCCTTCTCCAGCGCCAGCACGACTGCCTGTTCTCCGTCGTCGATCTGCATGCGATCACGCAACCCTACGACGTCAGCTCGCTCCCCCAGCGCACGCTCGACATGGCCATCGGGCTCCTCGCCTCCGGGCTCGATCCCGAGCTCTGCACGCTGTTCGTGCAGTCGCACGTCACCGAGCATACGGAGCTCAACTGGCTGCTCAACACGGTGACGCCGCTGGGCGAGCTCGAGCGCCAGACGCAATTCAAGGACAAGTCGCAGCGCCAGGAGAGCGTGCCGGCGGGGTTGCTCAACTATCCCGTGCTCCAGGCGGCCGACGTGCTGCTCTATCAGGCGACCCTCGTGCCCGTCGGCGAGGATCAGCTCCAGCACCTCGAGCTGATGCGCGAGATCGCCCGCCGCTGGAATGCGCGCTTCGGGACGGCCGGGGGCTTCACGTTTCCGGAGCCCCAGGCGCAGTTGACCGCCTCGAAGCGCATCCTCGGGCTCGATGGGCAGGCCAAGATGTCGAAGAGCCTGGGCAACACCATCGGCCTGCTCGAATCGCCGGACGCGATCTGGCAGAAGCTGAGACCCGCCGCCACCGATCCCGCGCGCAAGACCCGCAAGGATCCCGGGAATCCCGATATCTGCAACATCTACACGATTCACCAGGGATTCTCCCCGCCGGACGTACAGCGCACGGTCGCGCAGAACTGCCGCACCGCCGGCTGGGGCTGTCTCGACTGCAAGCGGGTGCTCGCGGACAACATGATAGCGACGCTCACTCCGATCCGCGAGCGCGCGACCGCCTTGCAGGCCGACCCGCGAGGCGTCAGGCGCATTCTGGCTGCGGGCGCGGCCAAGGCGCGGATTCTGGCCGAAGGCACGATGGCGCTGGTGCGCCGCCAAATGGGGTTCTTCGAGCGCGCGGAGGAGTGATGCCACAGATCATCCGGCAGGCGATCGACGTGTTCCGCCTGGAGCTGTTGCTGCAGCTGGGGCTTGCGACGCTGTGCGGCGGCTGGATCGGGCTCGAGCGGGAGTTCTCCGGGAAACCGGCCGGGCTGCGGACCAACATTCTCATCTGCGTCGGTGCCACGCTCTTTACGTCACTGTCGATGGTCATGTCGCTCGGGCGCGGCGATCCGGCGCGGGTTGCGGCCCAGATCCTTCCCGGCGTGGGCTTCATCGGCGCCGGAACCATTCTCCACACCCGCGGCTCCGTCACCGGCCTGACGAGCGCGGCGACGATCTGGGTCGTGGCGGCCATCGGCATGGCGCTCGGCGCACGGGCCTACACCGAAGCCATCGGGACGACGCTGCTCGTGATGTTCGTCCTCTACGGGCTGGGCCGGGTCGAGAAGATCGTCGCGCGGAGCGCCACCGAAACACACCTCCTCGTGCACGCGCGGCCCGAAGCCACCATGGTCGCCGACCTGGAGAGTCTCATCCGGCGCTCCGGCCTCGACGTGCACCGTACCGCATCGCATCAGGAGAACGTCGACCTCGTCATCGAATTCGACCTGCGGGGCCCGAAGCGGCTGCATAACGAGGTGCTCGGCAGCGTTGTCCATCACCCGGGCGTGCGGGGCGTGTCCACAGGAGAGTGACGCGGCGGCTGGTAGTTGACCTCGCGCGCGAAGGCCCCGCCTGGAAGATCCCGCCATCGTCCATCCAGGCAGTGCGTGACGCGCTCGGCCCCGGGTGGGAGGTCGTCGAAGCGGAGGCCGGAGATCCGACTGCGGCGCACGGGGCCGAGGTCTACTTCAGCTACACCCTCTCCCGCGGCGTCCTCGAGGCGGCGCGCCCAACCCTGCGCTGGGTCCACAGCGGCATGGCGGGCGTCGCCGGGAGCCTGGCGCTGCTCGCAGGCACGGGCATCGTCCTCACCAACTCCGCCGGCATCCACGCCGACCCCATCGCCGATTGGGCGATCGCGGGCATCGCGTATTTCGCTCGCAGTCTCGACCGCATGCGGGACGCTCAGCGGCAGCACCGCTGGACGCGGCCCCAGTTCGCGGCACTCGAGATCCCGGTGGCGGAGCTGCGCGACCTGCGGGTCGGGGTGTTCGGTCTGGGCGGGCTCGGGTCCGCCATCGCCCGGCGGGCGCTCGCGCTCGGGATGAGCGTGGCCGGCGTGCGCCGCCGGCCCGACCGGGGCGGCCCCCCGGGGGTCCGCTGGGTCGGCGGGATGGGGGATCTGGCTCGGCTCGCCGCGGAGAGCGATTGCCTCGTCATTGCGGCGCCCCATACGAACGAAACGGCGGGCGCGGTGAACGGCGATATTCTCGGGCGCCTTCCCGCCGGCGCCATGGTGGTCAACGTGTCGCGCGGTTCGTTGCTCGTCGAAGCGGACCTGCTCGCCGCGCTCGACCGGGGGGCCCTGCGGGGAGCGGCGCTCGATGTGTTCGCCACGGAGCCCCTGCCGCCGGAGCACCCGTTCTGGGACCATCCCCGCGTGCTCGTGAGCCCCCACGCGGCCGCCGTCACCTCGCGGTACTGGGAGCGCGAGACGGGCCTCATGCTCGAGAACATCCGGCGCTATCTTGCACGGCAGCCCCTCGTGAACGTCGTGGACCAGGAGGCCGGGTACTAATGGACGAAGGGAAATCCCGCGGGCCGCGAACGGGCGGCCACTTGGCGCCGGGGGGGATTGAGAAGGTCATCAAGGCCGCGGTCGACCGCGGCGCCTCCGATCTCCACATCAAGGCGGGGGACGTGTTCCGGGCCCGCATCGACGGGCAGCTCGTTCCGCTCACCAAGCAGCGCCTCACGCCCGAACAGACGAAGGCGATCGCCCTTCGCCTGATTCCGAGCGAAGAAGACCAGGAGCGCATCGACTGGTTGCGGGACTACGACTGCTCGTGGGGGATGCCGGGCGTCGGGCGCTTCCGCGTCAATATCCTGCGCCAGCGCTCGTCGTTCATGATCGTGATGCGGGTCATTCCGTTCGACGTCCCTTCGTTCGAATCGCTGCACCTCCCGGATGTGCTGCAGGGCGTGGCGTCCGTTGCGCAGGGACTGATCCTGGTCACGGGCGCGGCGGGATCGGGCAAGAGCTCGACCATGGCGGCCATGGTGAACCACATCAACCAGACCGCGCAGCGGCACATCGTGACGCTCGAGAGCCCGATTGAGTTCCTGCACCGCGACATCAAGGCCTCGGTCACGCAGCGCGAGGTTGGCGTCGACACGGACGACTACCGGCGCGGGCTGCGCGCCGCCCTGCGCCAGGATCCCGACGTGCTCCTCGTCGGAGAACTGGGTGACGCGTCCGTCCTCGATACCGCCCTCAAGGCTGCCGAGACGGGGCACCTCGTCATCTCGGCGGTGGACACGCCGGACGTGGTGACGACGATCCACCGTCTCATCGCGATGACGCCTGCTGAGGACCAGGAAGCCATCCGCGGGCGGCTCGCTCAGGCGCTGCGTGCGATCGTGTCCCAGCGGCTCGTGCCACGTGCCGATGGCCATGGCCGGGCAGTGGCGGTCGAGATCCTGATCGCAACCGGCGAAGTGCCCGACATGATCCGCGACCCGGAGCGAACGGAGCATCTGCTGGTGTACGTCGCCACGTCGCGCGAGCAGTACGGCATGCAAACCTTCGACCAACACCTGGTGGACCTCGCTCTGGCGGGCACGGTGACGGCGGAAGCCGCGGCCGCGGCCGCGACGAACCGCGCCGAGGTCGAAACGCTCACCAGCGGGCTGCGGCGGCGACCGGCGCCCCAGGTCGCGGCGCTCTCCCAGATCTTCCCACCGCAGTGAGCGAAGGGTCGGCGCTCTTCGCCGACATCGCCGTGCCCCGCCTCACGGGGACCCCGGGTAACGAACGCGTCCGCGAGATCCTGAAACGCGAGCTGGTGGCGCGCGGGTTCGTCGTCCTGGAGCACGCCTTCCCGGCCTCACCCCGACCGCTGCGCGCCGTGGCGATTGCCGGGACGCTCGTCGCCGTGGCCTCCGCGGGCTCCGCCGCATTGATGGTGCGACCGGCGGGCGGGGCAGGGTGGGCGGCACTGGCCTTCCTTGTAGTCGCCGCGGTCCTCGCGCTCCGTCCATGGCGCGCGCTGCCGGAATCCCGGGCGGTCACGCTCGTCGGGGTCCGGCCGCGAACCCGGGTCGCTGCCTGGCTCACGGCTCACTACGACTCCAAGGGACAGCCGATCTCGATGGCGACACGGGTTGCGGGCGTGGTCCTCGTCGCGCTGCAGCTGCCCGCCCTGCTGGGGGTCGCGGCGCTGGGGGCATCACCGGGGGCCGCACTGTGCTTTCTGCCGGGCGTCGTGGGCGGGTTGATCCTCGCGCGCAACACTGCGACCGCCGGTTCGCCGGGCGCCCTCGACAACGCCTCCGGCGTCGTCACGGTGCTTGCGACCGTGGATGCGCTCCCTCCGGACAGTCCCGTCGGGGTGATCTTTCCCGATGCGGAGGAATGGGGGCTCCTCGGTGCGAAGGCGCTCGTGCGCGAGCGGGCGAACCTGCTCGAGGGCACGGCCGTCGTCAATTTCGACGGGATCGACGACCGCGAGCGCACCATCGCGCTCGTGCATCGCGCCGGTCCGATCGTGGACGCCGTCGTCCGGTCGCTCGGCACGCGGCCGGCGCGCCGGCTGCCCGTGCTCGAGGATGGGCTCGCGCTGGCGCGCGCCGCGCGCGAGTGCGTCACCATCGTGCGGGGCGACTGGCGTACCGCGACAGTCGTGCACACGCCGCGGGACACGGTCGCTCGCATGACCCTTGCCGGCAGCCGCGCGGTCGCGGCCGCGGTGGCTCGCGCGCTGCGCGAGACCCTGCCGGTGCGTTGACGGCGCGGATCACCGGGCCTAGCTTTCCACGGAGGATACTCGCACGCCCCGCTCGACGGGGCGTTTTTGCTGGGAGTGCCATGTTCGGACCCAAGACTCACTGCGTCGTGGTCGTCGGCGCCCAATGGGGCGACGAGGGCAAGGGCAAAATCGTCGACGTGCTCGCCGAGCGCGCCGACCTGGTCGTGCGCTACCAGGGTGGAGCGAACGCCGGGCACACCGTGCACACCGGGTCGGGTGAATTCGTCCTGCACCAGATCCCGGCCGGCATCCTGCAGGGCGCCGTGTGCGTGGTGGGGAACGGGGTCGTGCTCGACCCCGAAACCCTGTTCACCGAGCTCGACGCGCTGGCGTCCCGGGGCGTGCGCACGGAGAACAAGCTGTTCGTCTCGGAGCGCGCGCACCTGACCATGCCCTATCACATGCTGCTCGACCGCGCCCGGGAGAAGCGCGAGCGGATCGGCACAACCGGCCGCGGCATCGGTCCGGCGTACGAGGACAAGTTTGGGCGCCGCGGTATCCGGGTCGGCGATCTGCGCCACCTGCCGCACGCCCGCGAGCTCGTGTGCGCGCGGGTCGAGGGGGCGAACGAGTTTCTGGGCCTGCTGGGCGCCGAGGAGCGGGCCGACCCGGCGGAGCACGTCCGCCTGCTCGAGCGGCTGGCCCCGCGCCTCCTGCCGATCGCGGTGGACGCCGGGCGCGTGGTGTATGAGGCGCTCGAGCGCGGCGAGTCCGTGCTCCTCGAGGGCGCCCAGGGTGCGCTCCTGGACGTGGATCACGGCACCTATCCTTATGTGACGTCGTCCAATACGACGGCGGGCGGCGCGGCGGTGGGAGCCGGCATCGGGCCGACGGCCATCGACGCGGTGCTGGGCGTCGTGAAGGCCTACACGACGCGCGTCGGGAATGGGCCGTTGCCCACGGAAGCCGAGCCCGCGGTTGGCAACCGGCTGCGCGAGATCGGTGATGAGTTCGGCGCCACCACGGGCCGGCCGCGCCGCTGCGGCTGGTTCGATGCCGTGGTCGTGCGGTACGCCGTGCGCGTGAACGGGCTCACGGGCCTCGCCGTGACCAAGCTCGATGTGCTCGACTCGTTCGCCGAGATTCCCGTGTGCGTCGGCTATCGCCTCGAGGGGGAAGAGATCGACAGCATGCCGTCCGAGGTTGAGCGCCTGGCGCGCGTGGAACCCGTGTATGAGACCCTTCCGGGATGGCAGCAGACGCTGTGCGGCGTGCGGCGTCTGGCCGACCTCCCCCCCGCCGCGCGGGCCTATCTCGATCGCCTGCAGGACCTGGCCCGCGCGCCGATCCGCTACGTGAGCGTCGGCACGCACCGGGACCAGATCATCGAAGTCGCGTGACGCCCGAGCCGCTCGATATCGCGGTGATCGGCGCGGGACCGTGCGGCCTCGCGGTGGGCGTCGCCGCGAAACGCGCAGGGCTCCGCGCCACGGTGTTCGACAAGGGGCCGATCGTTTCGAGCCTCACGCGCTACCCGCTCTATATGACGTTCTTTTCGACGGCCGAGAAGCTCGAAATCGGCGGCATTCCCTTCGTCTCGAGCAGCGACAAGCCGACGCGGCGCGAAGCGCTGACGTACTACCGCAAGATCGCCGAGTACTTCGACCTGGACGTGCGGCAGCGGCACGAGGTCGTGGAGGTGGCGCGGGCGCGCGACGGGTTCACGCTGCGGGTGCGCCACGCCGCGTGCCCTGACGGCGAGATGGTCGCCGCCCGCAACGTGGTGTACGCCACCGGTTACTTCGATTCTCCCAACCTGCTCGGCGTACCGGGGGAAGACCTGCCCCACGTGTCGCATTTCTTCACCGAGCCGCATCAATATTGGCGGCAGCGGGTCGTGGTCGTGGGCGGCGGGAACAGCGCGGTCGAGGCCGCGCTCGAGGTGCAGCGGATCGGCGCGCAGGTGACCGTCGTCCATTTCCTGGACCAGTTCGACCCGCGCGTGAAACCGTGGGTGCTGCCGGAAGCCGTGAACCGGGTGAAGGACGGGAGCATCGGCGTGCGGTGGCGGAGCCGCGTGAAGGAGATCACGCCGACGAGCGTCATCATCGCCTCCGAGGCTGATGGCTCGACCGAGACGCTGCCCGCGGATTTCGTCCTGGCGCTGACGGGTTATCGGACCAACCCGACGCTGCTGCGGATGATCGGGGTGGCGATCGACGCGAAGACGGGCGTGCCGCAGCACGATCCGCAGACGATGGAATCGAACGTGCCCGGGGTCTTCATCGCGGGTGTGATGGCCTCGGGATTCGACGCCAACCGCATCTTCATCGAGAACGGCCGGGCGCACGGCGACCTCATCTGCGCCTCCCTGAAAGAAAAACCCCCCAGAGTTGCCCCTGGGGGGTAATCGCCTGCCCGACATCGTGCGCCCTAGAACCCGATGCGAGCGAGACGACTTGAAACCACTCGTCGGGGGCCCGAACAGGAAGCGGCCCCACACCTGGTGTCAGGTAAAGGGGCCGCCGCCGACTCTTCTGGCAGCTGGGCTATCTCGGGTACCCTCCGAGATCCCTTTGCTTTGCGCCCCGCCGTCGCCGGCGGTTTGCCCTGAGCAGAGTGTCGCTGGCAGAGGGGTAGGCAAGAGCTGTGCCCGAACGCAACACACCACAAATCGGTACTCTGGCTCACAGACCACTCAAGAACAGCCTTGCATCATGCGACTTTTCGTGCGTTTTGCCGCATGAATTACACGATCCTCGTTGCTCCGGCGGCCTTCAAGGGTACGTTCGGACCCCGCCAGGTCGCCCAAGCTATCTCAGCAGGGGTTCGGCGCGCGGTGCCCGATGCCACCGTCCTGCAGTGCCCCATCTCCGATGGCGGCGACGGCCTGCTCGACGCCGTGCTCCCGGCGGAGGCCCTGCGCGAACGGGTGGAGGTGACTGGCCCGCTCGGCCTGCCCGTGCCTGGAGTGCTGGGCTGGCTCGATGGCGACTCAGCGATCTTCGAGAGCGCGACGGCCTGCGGCATCGCCCTGCTCAAACCGCCCGAGCGTGACCCACTTCGCACCACGACCAGAGGGGTGGGCGAGCTGATCTGGGAAGCGGTGGACCGGGGCGCGAGAACGGTCGTCGTCGGGCTGGGGGGATCGGCGACGGTCGACGGCGGGGGTGGCGCCGCCCGCGGGGTCGGCTGGACGCTGCGGGACCGTGCGGGCGCGACGCTGCCAGAGGGGGGTGGCGCGCTCGCGGAACTGGGGAGTCTCGAGGGCGGGTGGGGCCTCGACGCGCGGATCGTCGCGCTGACCGACGTCACGACGCCGCTCACGGGCCCGAAAGGGGCCGCGCCGGTGTTCGCGCCCCAGAAGGGCGCGTCGCCGGCGGCGGTCGAGCGGCTGGCAGCCGGGCTCGATGTCCTGGCGGCGGCGTTCGCCCAGCACGGGCGTCCCGAGCTTGCCTCGCTGCCGGGCGGCGGAGCGGCCGGCGGTCTCGGCGCCGGCCTCGCGTTCTTTGCGGGCGCCGAGCTCGTGCCCGGGGCCGACTGGGTGCTCGAACGGGTGGGTTTCGACGCGGCCCTCGCCACGGCCGATCTGGTGATCACGGGCGAAGGGTCCTTCGACCGGACTTCGTTTGTGGGCAAGGCGTCCGGCGAGGTGCTGCGGCGGGCGCAGACGACCCGGAAGAAGGTGGCGGTGGTGGCCGGCTCCGCAGGCGATCTGGTCGGTGTGCACGTGGCGAGCGGGGAAGGGCACACCCTGGATGCCGCGGGCATCGCGGCACTCGCGGAGCGGGCCACGCGCGACGTGCTCGGGTTGCCCACTGCCTAGTCGGACCTCTATCTTCCGCCCCTCATGCCCCCGCCAAACAAGTTGATGGAGAAGCTCGTGTCGCTGGCCAAGCGGCGCGGCTTCGTTTTCCAATCATCGGAGATCTATGGCGGCCTCGGCTCGGTGTGGGACTACGGGCCGCTCGGCGTGGAGCTCAAGAAGAACATCAAGGAGCGCTGGTGGCGCTCGATGGTGCACGAGCGCGAGGACATCGAGGGCCTCGATGCGGCGATTCTCATGCTTTCCCGGGTGTGGGAGGCGTCGGGGCACGTCGCCGGCTTCACCGACCCGCTGATCGACTGCAAGCAATGCAAGAATCGCTTCCGCGCCGACGATCCGCGCATCAAGGGCACTCCGGGCGAGCCGGATGGCCAATGTCCCGTGTGCGGTACCAAGGGTATGCTCACCGCGCCGCGGATGTTCAACCTGATGTTCAAGACGTTCATGGGTCCCGTCGAAGAAGACGCGGCCGTCGTCTACCTGCGGCCCGAGACGGCGCAGGGGATCTACGTCAACTATCTCAACGTGCTCCAGTCCTCGCGCCAGCGGATTCCGTTCGGGATCGCGCAGATCGGCAAGGCGTTCCGGAACGAGATCACGCCCGGCAATTTCACGTTCCGCACACGTGAGTTCGAGCAGATGGAGATGCAGTTCTTCGTCAAGCCGGGCTCGGACGGCGAATGGTTCGAGTTCTGGAAGCAGGAGCGCATGAAGTGGCACGTCGGGCTGGGCCTGCGGCCGGAGAAGCTCCGGTTCCACCAGCACACGAAGCAGGAGCTGGCCCACTATGCCAAGGACGCCTACGACATCCAGTACGAGTTTCCCTTCGGCTGGAACGAGTTCGAGGGTATCCACAACCGCACGGACTTCGACCTCTCGCGCCACCAGGAGTTCTCGGGGAAGAAGCTCGACTACCTCGATCCCGCGACGAACGAGCGGTTCCTGCCCTACATCGTGGAAACTTCGGCGGGCGCCGACCGAACGACCCTCGCGGTGCTGTGCGATGCCTATCACGAGGAGGACGTCGAGGGCGAGCAGCGCGTCGTGCTGCGCCTCGCGGCGCCGCTCGCGCCCATCAAGGCGGCGGTGTTTCCGCTCGTGAACAAGGACGGGATGCCCGAGATGGCGCGGCGGGTGTTCGACGTCGTGCGCGCCCGCCACAACGCCTTCTACGACGACTCGGGGTCCATTGGGCGCCGCTACCGGCGGCAGGACGAGGCCGGGACGCCTTTCGGCATCACGGTCGACGGCCAATCGACCCAGGACGGCACGGTGACCGTCCGCGACCGGGACACGCTCCAGCAGGAGCGCATCGCCGCGGATCGTTTGGTCGCTTATCTCTCGGAGAAGCTCACCGGCTGAGCGTTTTCCCGCAGGCGGGCCATGCGATTCGACGATTTTCGAACCCTGATCGACCGCCTCGCCCGGGAAGTCCCCGCAGAATTCCGCGCTGGCGTCGTCGCCATCGAGGTCAGTCCCAAAGCCGTGCCCGATCCCGTCCGGGGCGACGTCTACACGCTGGGCGAGTGCATTCCGCTCGAGTGGAGCGGCGACGGGGCGAACCTCCAGTCGCGCATCGTCCTGTACCATGGGTCCTTCGCCGCCCTGGCGCGCGGCGACACAGGCGGGTTCGACTGGCGGGAAGAAGCCTGGGAGACCCTCTCGCACGAGCTGCGGCACCACCTGGAGTGGCGGGCCAACGTTGGGGCGCTGGAGGCGTACGATTGGGCGGCCCAGGAGAACTTCGCGCGGGCGGCCGGTGACGGGTTCGATCCCGCGTTCTATCGCTCCGGGGAGCGGCTGGCTGAACACGTGTACAAGGTGGACGACGACGTCTTCATTGAGGGGGACGGGGGACAGG
>DATIXG010000125.1:0-68180 GCA_035518815.1 Gemmatimonadales bacterium
GAGCTCGAGGGACTCCGAGAGTACGTAGGAAAGCTCCTGCAGGGAGAACACCTCGGACAGCCGGCGATTCAGCTCATCGGCTCCTTGCCGCCGCGCCTGCTCGCTCCGGACCAGTCGGTGCCGCAAGCGCAGCGCCGCCCAGCCCAGAGCGAGGGAGGTGAGGACAAGCGCCGTGAGAGCGCCCGTCAGCAGGGAAGTCGCCATAGGCCAGTATAAGAAACGCGGCTGCCGTTGCCACCGATGCGCTCTTGACGACCAAAATGCCGATAAATACATTCGGATATCAACAAGCTGATATTGATTCTCAACTTCTTCAGTGGCAGGGGAGACAAGCTATGCCCGTGGCTTTCGCCCACCGTACCCTCTGGTTTCTCGCCTTGGCCACGGCAGTCGCGGCCAGCGCTCCCCTCCGGTCCGCCGCGGCCCAGGAGCGCACCACCGTGGGCGGCTACGGTGAGGCGCAATACACCAACGCCACCGGGCCGAACACGCCGGGACAAGCCACGCTGCGGCGATTCGTCCTGTATCTGGCCCACGGCTTCAACGATCAGCTCACCTTCCATTCGGAGCTCGAGGTCGAGGACGCGAGGGTCGAGCCAGGGGGCACGGCGGGCGAGGTCGAGGTCGAGCAAGCATTCCTCGACTACCGTCTCAAGGACTGGCTGACCGTGAGGACGGGGCTTGTCCTCGTCCCCGTTGGCATCTTGAACGAGACCCATGAGCCTACGACCTTCAACGGCGTCCAGCGGCCGGGGTTCGACACTGACGTGCTTCCCACCACGTGGCGTGAGCTGGGTGTCGGGTTGCTCGGCCAGCTCCCCGGTGGCGCCGGGCTGAGTTATCGCGTGTATCTCCTGAACGGCCTCAACGCGGAGGGCTTCTCCGCTGAGCAAGGGATCCGCGAGGGACGTCAGGAAGGTCAGAATGCGAGCTATGCCAACCCATCTGTTACCGGGCGCCTCGAGTGGGCCCGGCCCGGGCTCAAGGTCGGCGGGTCGTTCTGGTACGGCGGTACATCGAACGGAGAGCCGAGCCTCGGCACGGGCACGTTCTCCGCGCCCGTCGCGCTCCTTTCGGCCGACGCGCGCTACGACCGCGGCGCAGCGAGCCTGCGGGCCGAAGTCGCGAACATCAGCGTGACGGACGCAGCGGCAATGAACGCGGCGTTCGGCACGGATGTCGGCAGTCGCATCGCGGGCGGCTACGTCGAGGCGGCCTACAACGTGCTCGCGCTCCTCGCTCGCTCGTCGTCCCAGAAGCTGACGGCCTTCGTGCGATACGAGCAGTACGACACGCAGGCGTCCGTCCCTGCGGGCGAGGTGCCGGATGGTGCCCTGGCGCGACGTATCACGACCGTCGGCCTCACCTACAAGCCAATCGACAATGCGGTCTTCAAGGCGGACTATCAGCTGCTGCGTAACCGGTCCGCCGTCGCCGAGGGTGAAGTCCTGAGCCTCGGCATCGGCTATCAGTTCTAGCGTGCGGCACGCGCGCTCCATCACCATCGCGCTGGTCTTGTGGACGGCGCGGGCGGGCTCCGGCCAGGCCGCGCCCCCCGCCAAGCTGGCCGCCTCGATCAAACGCGTGTTCGGCGCCGGCGCCCGCGTGGATTCCGTTCGCGTCGATTCCACTGCCGTGCTGCGCGTGTCCCGCGGCGACTCGCTGCTCGGCTTCGCGTCGGTCAACAACGTGATCGGTAAGGACCAGCCGATCACCTTCCTCGTAGCGATCGATCGCGACGACCGCTTGAAAGACGTGGATATCCTCGTATACCGCGAGCCCTACGGCGGCGAAGTGGCCTACGAGCCCTGGCGCAAGCAGTTCCGGGGTAAGACCGCAGCGGACTCACTCCGAGTGGGGAAGGAGATCCGCTCGATCTCCGGCGCGACGATCTCGGTCCGCTCGGTGACATCGGGCGTGAAAGCCGCCGTCGCGAACCTCACGCGCTGGCACCGCACGGGAGTGATCCAATGACGTGGCGATCCGCTTCCCCCGCGGTGCGGGCGCTGGCCCGCTGGGTCGTCATCGTCCAGCTGGTGGGATACACCACGTCGCTGGTCTTTGTGTGGCACACGACGCGCCTCGCGCCGCCGGGGATCGCCGGCCGCTACCGCGGCACGGACCCCGACACGACGACCGGCGCGATGCAGTTCCCCAAGTCGTTCGCCGAGATGCTGACCATCACCCACACCCATCTCCTCAGCATGGCCGTGATCTTCGTCTTGACCGGCCTCGGCGTGACCCTGTGCACCCGGGTGTCGGAAAGGTGGAAGCGAGTCCTCGTGGTCGAGCCGTTCGTGGCGCTGCTCGTGTCCTTCAGCGCCATGTGGCTGATGCGCTACGCGGACCCTCGGTTCGCCTGGCTGCTCGAGGCATCGAGCTCCCTCCTGGCCGTGACCTTCTACGCGCAGTCGTACCTCATCTTGCGGGAGCTGGGCGATGCAGCGCCGTGAGTTCCTGGGGATCGTGGGGAGTGGGGTGGTGGGGATGTGGGGTGGGGCGGGGGCGTCCCTGCTCATGCCGGGAAAGCGGGACGTCTTCGTGGAGCGCTGGTCCTGGGCGATGGGACAGACCGTACACCTTATGCTCTTCGCCGGGTCTGAGGGCGAGGGGCTCGACGCCTGCGCCGCCGCGCTCGCGGAGCTGCGGCGGGTCGAGCAGCACCTCACGCTGTTCGACGACGCGAGCGACGTGTGCGAGCTGAATCGGCGCGCCGGGCGTGGTGCGATGCGGGTGGACGCCGACCTCCAGCGTGTGCTCGAGCTCGCGGGCCGGTACCGTCAGGCGACTGGCGGCGCGTTCAACGTGGCGGTCGAGCCGCTGATGCGGGTATGGGGGTTCCACCGCCCCCGGGCCACAGAGCCCGGGGCGGCCGAAATTGCCGAGGCGCGCGACGCGGTGGCTACGGCGGTGGTCACGCTCGACGCTGATCGGGCGCGCCTCCCCAACAGCCACACGCAGCTCGATCTGGGTGGCATCGGGGTGGGCTACGGCATCGATCGCGCGCTCGATGTGCTGCGCGCGCGCGGCATCGCGCGCGCCCTGCTCGACGTGAGCGGCGACATCGGAACGCTGGGCGCGCCGCCCGGCGAGCGCTGCTGGCGGGTCGAGATCGCCGATCCGGACCATCCGGGGCGGACGGTCGGAGCGACACCCCTCGCAAACGCCGCGCTCGCGACATCGGCGAACACCGTCTCGGTCGTGCGCTTCGGGACGCACACCCGTGGGCACGTGATGAATCCCGTGACGGGGTGGCCGGCCCACGCGTTGCGGCAGGCGACCGTCGTGGCGGGAACTGCCGTGGAGGCCGACGCCCTGTCGACCGCCATGCTGGTCTCCGGGCGCGCACCCGGAGTCCGCGCACTGCACCCGGTCCTCTAGGAGGGCTTCCGATGTCCCGGAGTTGGTGGTCTCTCGTCGTGCGGCTTGCCGCGGCCGTCGGGGCCGCGGCATGCGCCGACTGGTCTCTTGGACCGCCGCCCGCCACGCTCCTCACCTGTCCGGCAGTCGCGGCTCCCGCGTCCACCCCCACCACACGGGTCTTCTACCTCGCGGCCGAGGACGTGAACTGGGACTACGCGCCGCTCGGGCGGGACCCGGTGTTCAGCCAAACTCTGCCGACTCCCTGGGGTCGGCAGACGGTGTATCGCAAGCAACACTACGTGCAATACACGGACAACACGTTCACGACCAAGGTGCCCCAGCCGGCGTGGCAGGGGATCCTGGGGCCGATGTTGCATGCGGCGGTGGGTGACACGCTGAAGGTCGTCTTCTGCAACAGGACCGAGGGACCGCTGTCCATCCACCCCCACGGCGTGCGCTACGACCCGGCCGACGAGGGGGCCGTCTATGACCCCCAACGCGGCGGCGGCGACTCGGTCTCGGGGGGCGCAGCCTACACGTACACCTGGCGTGCGGTGCCCGAGTCCGGGCCGCTGCCCGGCGAGCCCTCCTCCAAAGTCTGGCTCTACCACAGCCACGTGATCCCGGACGAGGAGGTCTATCGCGGCCTGATCGGCACGATCGTCATCACCGATCCCGCGCACGCGCGCGCCGACGCGACGCCGGACGACGTGGATCGGGAATTCACGACCCTGTGGATGGTGTTCAACGAGAGCCCTCCGAACGCACCGGAAGACCAGGTGGAGCCGAACCTGAAGCACTCCATCAACGGCTATTTCTTCGGCAACCTCCCGGGCCTGACGATGAATAAGGGCGACCGGGTCCGCTGGTACATCGTTTCGCTGGGCACGGAGGTCGACTGGCACACGCCGCACTGGCACGGCGAAACGATGATGCTCGAGGGCAGGGACTACACCGATGTGATCGAAGTGGGGCCGGCCGCCATGAAGGTCGGGGACATGATCGCCGACAACCCGGGCACGTGGTTGCTGCACTGCCACGTGGCCGACCACATGATGGCCGGCATGTACGCGACGTATACGGTTGCGGGGCCCTAGTTCGGCGGGGCGCCGGTCCCGATGCGGGAGCGCACCCGGGAGCGCTCCTGGTCGAGCAGGCGCGCCGAGCGAGACCAGGCGTCGCTCGAGAGCGGACCGTACGTGACGGTCACGTCCTCACGGAAGCTGATTCCCTCGTCGAACACGAATATCGCGGTCGCCTGCTCCCGGGCCGCCAGCTGGTAGGAGCTCCACCGCGACGAGAGCGGCACGGCGCCCAGCGGCCGGAACAGCTGCCCGCGGCTCTGGATGTTGATGACGTCCGGGCTGAACCGCGCGCCCGCAACGAGCCCGTAGAAGGTCACCTGCACGAGCGTGGGCCGACTCGTTCCTCCGCGCTCGGCGATGGAGTCGATGGCCACGCGGCGCCCGGAGATCAAGGTCGTGAGCGAGCGGTAGGTATCGGGCGCGAGACAACGGATCACTTGCTCGTCCAGCGGCAGCACCTGCAGCTCGACCTGATCGGTGGTGAGGCGCACGGCGATGTCGTCGCGCTTGAGCGAGCCGTACCCGCCGGGGATGGTATCCTGGGCGCGGAGCCGCGCGGGCGGAAGGCCGGCCTGCAGCGCACCGTAGAGCAGCGCCCCTCGCACCGCCCATCCGCTCAAGGCCTTCACCACCGTTCCCATACTGGATAATCGCTCCTGCGGCGCGGGTCGCGCCAGTTCCACACAGAACTGTTCTACGCGCCTGGCGTGGTCCTTGATGTCGAACAGCTCCCGCGCGCGGCGCACGCCGGCGGCCCGCAGCTCCCCGAGGTGATCCGGCCGTGCTTGGAGGTGCGTCACCGCCCGGGCCAGATCCGTGGGCGAGCGCTCGGGCACGAGCAGGCCGGTTTCCGGGGTGAGGGCCTCGCGGTTGCCCTCGATGTCGGTGGCGATGGGAACGGTCCCGCATGCCATGGCTTCGAACAATACGCGGGACAACCCCTCCGTGTTCTCGTGCGACGCGCTGACCAGCACGTCCGCGGCCTGCATCCACCGGTAGACGTCGTCCTGCTGCGGCAGGAGCCGTACGTCCTCGCCGGCGCCGCTGGCACGGGCGCGCAGCTCGATCTCGGCGGCCACGCTCGCCGGGCGCGGGGTCCCGACAAGGACCAGGAGCGGCCGCGGGGCGGGCAAGAGGCCGATTGCCTCCACGAGGTCGAACACCCCCTTCGGCACCGTGACCTGTCCCACGAACAGCGCCACGAACCGATGCTCGGGGAGGCCCAGCGCGCGGCGCAGCCCCGCCCGGTCGTCGGTGGGACGGAACAGCGACAGGTCCGCCCCGTCGTGAATCGTGCGATAGCGGCGCGCGAGCCGCGGCGAGCGCGAGAAACGCCGGCCGGTTGCTTCGGAGACGCCGATGCGCCCGTCGGCGAGCCGTTCGAGGAGCGGGTCGAGCCGGTTCGGCGAAGTGAGCCGCACGAACCAGAGGAGCTTCGCGGGCGTGCCGATCCTCGCGATCGCGCAGGTGAGCACATCGCGCTCGGCGTCGGGAGCGAGGATGTCGATCGCCCGTTCCCGCACGAGGGCGCGAATGCGCCGGCTCGCCGCGAGCACCTTGCCCACGGTCCGCGGCTTGATCGGCTGGAGCGGCACGTGGATCACCGGGCAGTCGAGCGTCGCGAGGTGATCGGCGAGCTCGCCGGGCTCGGGACAGATCGCGAGCGGCGCGACCACGCTCCGGTCCAGGTGCTCGATCAGGAGCGCCATGCTCCGCTGGCCGCCCATGCGCAGATGCGAGTGGTGGCTCACGAACGCCACCCGCACCGGTCCGCCGTCGCTCATGCCGCGAGGGCGCTCACGAGCGCGGCGATCGCCTCCCGCAGCTCGGGCAGGCCGTCCTTGGTGCGGGCGCTGGTCAGGATCACCTGGTCGGCGGGCAACTCGACGGCGGCGCCGAGGACGCGCGCCCGCTCAAGCCGCCGCAGCCGGGACAGGGTGTCACTCTTCGTGAGCGCCGCGAGCACCGGGGTGCCCGCCGTGGCGAACACCTCGTGGATGGCCTGGTCCTCGGGCGAGGGCTCGCGGCGAATGTCGAGCAGCCAGACGACGCCTGCCAGGCGCGGCCGGTCGATGGTGTGGCGGATGAGGCCGCGGAATTTCGCGCGCTCGCTCTGCGGCGCGCGGGCGTAGCCGTAGCCGGGGAGGTCCAACAAATACAGGGCGCGGTGCGCTGTGCGCGGTTGCTTCTCTGGCGGCTCGGATGTCCGCGTCGCGCCGTCAGTAACTGCGTACTGCGCACGACGCACCAGTGGCATCTGCACCCGGAACACATTCAGCATCCGCGTCTTCCCCGGCGTCGCGGAGACCTTCGCGATCCGCCGTCCCACGAGCGCGTTCAGAAGGCTGGATTTCCCGACGTTCGAGCGGCCGACCAGAACGACTTCGGGGAGGGGGGGATCGAGCGAAACGTCTGCCTGAGGGAACGACCCGACGAAGACCGGCTCGGTCAGGCTTCCTTCTTCTGCCGTACGCGCTCGGTGACGAGCAGCGGGGCCCGGCCGTCGGTGACGCACTCGGCGGTGATGGCCACCTCGCGGACGTCGTCCCGGCTGGGCAGCTCGAACATGATGTCCGTCATCAGCTCCTCGAGAATGGCGCGGAGCCCGCGGGCGCCGGTGCCGCGCTTCAGGGCCTTCTGCGCGATGGCCTTGATGGCGTCCTTCTCGATGGTCAGGCGGACGTCTTCCAGCTCGAACAGCTTGTGGTACTGTTTCACGAGCGCGTTCTTGGGCTCGACCAGGATGCGCATCAGCGCGGCCTCGTCGAGGGAGTCGAGCGGGACGGCCACGGGCAAGCGGCCCACCAGCTCGGGGATCAAGCCGTAGCGCAGCAGGTCGTCGGGCTCGACGTCGCTGAAGGGATTCTTCTTGGCCTTCTCCGGGGCGCCCTCGGCGACCTCTTCCTTGGTGAAGCCGATCTGCCGCCGGCCGGTGCGCGACTCGATGATCTTCTCGAGGCCGTCGAACGCTCCGCCGCAGATGAACAGGATGTCCTTGGTGTTGACCTGGATGTATTCCTGTTGCGGATGCTTGCGCCCGCCCTGGGGCGGCACGCTCGCCACCGTGCCCTCGAGAATCTTGAGCAGGGCCTGCTGCACTCCTTCACCCGAGACGTCGCGCGTGATGCTCGGGTTCTCTGACTTGCGGGCGATCTTGTCGATCTCGTCGATGTAGACGATGCCGCGCTCGGCCTCCGACACGTTGAAATCGGCGGCCTGGAGCAGGCGGACCAGGATGTTCTCCACGTCCTCGCCCACGTACCCGGCTTCGGTCAGCGTGGTCGCGTCGGCGATCGTGAACGGCACGTCGAGGATCCGCGCCAGCGTCTGGGCGAGCAGGGTCTTGCCGACGCCCGTCGGCCCGACGAGAAGGATGTTGCTCTTGTCGAGCTCGACCTCTCCCTCGCGCGCCTGGTGCGCGTTGATCCGCTTGTAGTGGTTGTAGACCGCGACGGCGAGGGTCTTCTTCGCCTTCTCCTGCCCGATCACGTACTGGTCCAGCACTTCCTTGATCTCGGCGGGAATGGGGACCTGTGTGATCGCTTCGGAGACTTCGCGCTCTTCGTCCTCCGCCAGGATCTCGTTGCAGAGCGCGATGCACTCGTTACAAATGTAGACCGACGGTCCGGAAATGAACTTCCGCACCGAGTCCTTCGACTTCCCGCAGAATGAGCACCGGAGGTGCTTATCGTGGGACATGGGGCCTTAGTATGGTTTGCGGCCGGGCCGGACGCAAGCGGTCACTTCTTCTTCCCGTCGTCGAGCTCTTGATAGTTCGCGATCACATGGTCGATAAGACCGTAATCCTTCGCCTCTTCCGCCGACATGAAGCGGTCCCGATCCATGTCCTTCTCAATCTGGTCGACCGCCTTGCCGGTGTGCTTGGAGTATAGCTCATTCAGCTTGCCGCGCAGGTAGAGGATTTCCCGGGCCTGGATTTCGATGTCGGAGGCGGTGCCCTGCGCCCCCCCGGACGGCTGGTGCATCATGATGCGCGCGTGCGGCAGCGCCGACCGTTTGCCTTTGCGGCCGGCCGTGAGGAGGAACGAGCCCATCGAGGCCGCCATCCCCATGCAGATGGTGTTCACGGGCGCGCGCATGAACTGCATCGTGTCGTAGATCGCCATGCCGGAGGACACGAGGCCGCCGGGGCTGTTGATGTAGAGGTAGATGTCGCGCTCCGGATTGTCGGCATCCAGGAACAGGAGCTGGGCGATGATGATGTTGGCTACGTCGTCGTTGATCATCGTGCCCAGGAACACGATGCGATCCATCAACAGGCGGCTGAAGATGTCGTAGGTCCGCTCGCCGCGGCTCGACCGCTCGATGATGTAGGGCGGATAAATCTGGCTCACGATCACGTCTGCTCCACGGTGGAATGCGACAGGAGAGAGGCGAACACCTTCTCCTCGGTGAGGCTCCGCTCGATGTCGCGGAGCCGCTTGGCCTTCTCGAGTGACGCCCGCAGCTCGGCCGCGGGGACGTTGCGACGCTGCGCCAGCTCCGCGATCCGCTGCTCGACCTCAGCGCCGGTGGCCTGAAGCTTTTCCCGCTCGACCACGGCGTCGAGGATCAGGTCGCGCCGCACCTGCGCCTCGGCCAGCGGCCGGAACTCGCTCGCAAACTTCTCCAGGCGGTCCTCGGGGATGCCGTACGCCTGCGCGTACAGCGCGACCGCGCGCTCGACCAGAGGGCGCGGCGCCACCACCCGGTTGGCCGCGACGATCTGCTCGATCAGATCGGACCGCACCCGGGCGTCCGCCTCGCGCTCCGCTTCCCGCTCCAGGTCCTGGCGCACGGCGCTTCGCAGCGCCTCGAGCGACTCGAAATCCCCAACCTCGCGCGCGAACGCGTCATCCAGCTCGGGCAGCTGCTGGCGTTTCACCTCGTGCAGCGTGATGCGGATGTCGCGCGACTGCCCGCGCTTCGCTTCGTCGGGAAAATCGTCGGGGAAACGCACCGTCGCATCGGCGGACTGGCCGGGGCTGAGCGTCATGATCCGCTCCTCGACCTCCGGGATCGCGCGCCCATCGCCCAGCACCAACTCGTGGGTCTGCGGGTCCCGCGCTTCGCCGTCCGCCCGGGTCGCGATCGTCACGCTCACGAGATCCTTCGGCTTGGGCTTTACCTCCTCCACTTCCTTCACCCCCTCCACTCCCTCAGCCTTGACCGGCACCCAGGGGGCGCGCTGATCCCGCAGCTCGTCGAGCTGAGCGCGCACCTGCGCGTCCGACACCTTGGGCACCGTGCGCTGCAGCTTGAAGCCGCCGAGCCGGTCCAGCTTCAGATCGGGCTTCAGCTCGACGTGAAACTCGAACGTCACGGGCGCACCCGCCTCCCACCGCAGGTTGTGGATGTGCGGGTCGGCGATGGGCTTCAACGATTCCTGCTCGACCGCGGCGCGCCAGGAGGTCCGCACCAGCTCGCTCAATGCTTCCTGTCGGATGTCGTCAGCGAACTGCTTCCGGACGATGGCCGCCGGCGCCTTGCCGCGCCGGAACCCCGGCAGGCGCGCGCGCCGCTGGTAGGCCGTCGTGGCGCGCTCCTCGGCGGCCCGCACCTGCTCGGCGGGCACCGTCACGGCCAGCGAAGCCTCGCCCGGCTCTTCTTTGGTCTTCCGGATCTGGATGTCGGTCACAGCGGAAATCTAACAGGTCTCGTGCCTTGCGCCGCCGTGTCCCCGCGCGCACGTTGGTCGAGGTCCTCCACTCGAGAAACGCCCTATGAACCCGACCGAAATCGCAGCAGCAGCTCGCCACCACTGGTGGCTGTTCGTGCTTCGTGGCGTAGTGGGTATTGTCTTCGGCCTCCTGATGTTGATGTGGCCCGGCGCGTCCATCATGGCGGTGCTGATATTCGTCGCCGCCTACGCCCTGGTGGACGGACTCGTCACGATCGGGTCCGCCTTCCGGCTCCGGCCCCTGTTCGATCGCTGGTGGGCGTTGCTCGTCCAGGGCCTGATCAGCGCGGCCTTCGGGGTGCTGGCGTTCATGCGGCCTGGCCTGTCGCTGCTCTACATTGTTATCTCGGTGTCGTTGTGGATGGTCTTCGCAGCCCTGGCCCAGTTCTTCCTGGCCCGCGCGCAGCGCGCGATGGGGGCGCCGTCGTTCTGGCCCACGCTGGGCGGCATCCTGAGCCTTGTCCTGGCGGTGCTGGCGCTGGCATACCCCGGACGGACCATCCTACTCGTCGTTGCTTTCATCGCGTGGTTCGCGCTGATCGGTGGGGCGGTCCAGATCATGGTAGCGTTCCGCGTGCGGTCCCTCTTCGCGCGGGCGGCCGCCGCGTGATCGCCCCCGCGCCCTAGTCGGGCGTGGCGACCGTATCGGTTAACGACTGGAGAAACGCCGCGAGGTCCTGCCGCTCGGCCGCCGCGAGATGGAGCGCGCGCGCCGCGAGCGTCTGGCCGGGGACCCGCGCGCCCACACCCGCACCGCCCCCGCGATTGTAGAAGTCGATCACACTTGCGAGCGTGGCGAACGCCCCGTTGTGCATGTACGGCGCCGTGAGCTCCACGTTGCGCAGCGTCGGCACCTTGAAGGCGGCGTGATGGGTGGCCTCATGGTCCACACCACCCCGGCCGGGGTCGGGGTCGAGCCGGCCGCGACGCGCCACCGCGTGCTCCGGAACGCCGATGATCTCCGGTTCGGACGTCACGAAGTCCGGTGGCATCGTGCCGTTGAAGAGCGGCAGGAAGTGACAGGTGCCGCACCGCCCTTTTCCCATGAACAGGTTGAACCCCCGCCGCTCGGCCGGTGTCAGGGCTGCCGTGTCGCCGCGGGCCGCGCGGTCGAAAGGTGAGTTGAGCGCCCGCAGCGACCGCACGTAGGCCGCGAGGGCGATGCGGATCGCCCGGCCGCTCACGGCGCTGTCGGGCTTCGATCCCAGCTCGCGCGCGAACCGCTCGCGATACGCGGTATCGCCGCGCAGCCGCGCGGCCGCGCTCTCCGCGCCTCCCCCCATCTCTACCGGACTCGCCAGCACCAGCTCCGCCTGCAGCTCGAGCGAGCCCGCGCGCAAATCGTCGAACAGTGCCGGCTGGTAGGCGGCGTTCCAGAGCGTCGGCGTGTTGCGGGTGACCTTCGTGTGCGAGCCGAGGGGCGCGCTGCGCGCGCGCCCGTCGGTGAAGGCACGCGCGGGGTCGTGACACGAGATGCAGGCGCGAGACCCGGATGCCGACAGCCGGGGGTCCCTGAACAGCGCGGCGCCGAGGGCAATCAGACCGGTGGTGGCGCGGGGAGCGAAATCGGGCGCGTAGGCGGTGGGGTCGAACGCGCCGCGCTCGAACAGCGTGGCCGCGCCCTGGCGCCACAGGCGCCGGAGCGGCGGCGGGGCAGGGAACGTGGCGCGTGCCGCGGCGGTCGCCTGCCACGCGGGGTTCGCGTACCCGACGATGAACGCGAGCCGGTCCAGCTCGTCGAAGCGCGGCTGCGCGCGCAGATAGGCTGCCGCTGCGCCGAGGGTCGAATCAATGGGCGCCCAGCCGTGGGCGAGTCCGCGGGCGCCCTCGAGCGCCGTCGCGGCTTCGATCACCGCGTCGCCCGAGCGGTCGGTATCGAACCCCGCCAGCTCGAGCGTCACCACGCGCGCGATCTCGAGCCGCAGCGCATCCAGGACAGCGACTTCCGGGATGTCGAGGTACGTGGTGAGCGAGCGGAACTGCCGCAGGCCGTCTGCCATGGCGCGCACCGTCGCTCGCACCGAGTCGGCCCCCGGGGTTTCGCCGCCGAAGAGCGCTGCCTCCACGATCTGGAAGGCGGCTGGCGCGCCCAGCGGACCCGCGGGCCGATCCTCTGACGTCTCCGGTAGCGGCCCGTTCCAATCTGCGGTGAGCGTCGGACCGTAGACTGCGAGCAGGCATTCCGCACGCCGGTACGCGGCGCGCGCCGAGCGGTACGCGGCGCGATCGAGAGTTGAATCGAGCACGGCGAGCGCCCGGGCCAGCGAGTCGAGCTGCCGCTCGAACACGAGCCGCGCTGCCGTCGCGACGCGCGGGCGAATGTGTCCGTCCGACATGGCAGACTGCGACCTCGAACGCTGCGCACTGATGTACAGCGCGAGCGCGAACGCGGCGGCGACGACCGCCGGCAACGCCCATCGCAGGCCGGGTCGTTTCACTTTGTGGCGTCCCGCGCGGTCCGCATCGCTCAAACTAGCGGCACCGCCAAGGATTGTTACCGCGTCGCGTCCATTCCGTGACACGGCAGGCCGAATGTTCGGCGTTCCGTTACAACGCTCACCAAGTTCGGGAGGAACGCATGCGACATTATCGAGTGGCGGGAGTCGCGGGTGTGCGGCTGGCGCTGGGAGCCGCCTTGCTCGCGATGGGGGTCGGAGGGTGCAACGACGAGAATACCGCGGGACCCACCGGTTCGCCGCAAGCGGTTTCGGCGAACCGCGAGGGCGGCGACGAGCACGGGCATGCGTCCCTGTCGGACCTGCGGCACCTCGTCGTCATTTATCTCGAGAACCGCAGCTTCGACAACACCTATGGCGAGTTCCCCGGGGCCAACGGGCTGGAGCGCGCTGCCCACCGACCCTTGCAGGTCGACTCGAGCGGCAATCCCTTCGCGACGCTCCCCGAGGTGGCTGGCTCTCCGTTCCCCCTCACGCTCCCCAACGCCCCGTTTGCCATCGAGCAGTTCGTCGCTGCGACCCAGCCGACGATCGACCTCGTGCATCGGTTCTATCAGGAGCAGATGCAGATCGACGGCGGGCGCATGGACAAGTTCGTGTTGGTAAGCGATGCGAAGGGTCTCGCCATGGGTTTCTACCACACTGCCGACCTGCCGCTCGCCGCGGAGGCCGAGCGCTACACCCTGTGCGACAACTTCTTCCACGCGGCGTTCGGCGGATCGTTCCTGAATCATTTCTGGCTCGTCGCCGCGCGGACGCCCGTGTTCCCGAACGCGCCGGCGAGCGCCGTCGCGCAGCTCGATGCCCAGGGGCATCTGGTGAAGGACGGGTTCGTCACGCCTGACGGCTACGCGGTCAATACGGCGTTCACAGTCAACACGCCCCATCCGGCGACCGTGCCGGCGGCGAATCTCGTGCCCAATCAGACGTTCGCCACGATCGGGGACCGTCTGTCGGAACGCGGGATCTCGTGGGCCTGGTACTCGGGCGGCTGGAACGATGCGCTCGCGGGCCACCCCGGTTCGCTGTTTCAATTCCACCATCAGGTGTTTGCCTTCTTTGCCAATTTTGCCGACGGCACGCCGGCCAAGGCCGAGCATCTGAAGGATGAAGCTGATTTCGTAGCGGCGGCGCAGGCGGGCACGCTGCCGGCCGTGTCCTTCGTCAAGCCCTACGGCGCCAATAACGAGCACCCCGGCTATACCGACATCATCACCGGTGAGAACCACGTAGAGCAGCTGATCAACACCCTGCGCTCGAGCCCCGATTGGGCGCACACCGCGATCATCATTACCTATGACGAGCACGGCGGGTTCTGGGATCACGTCGCCCCGCCGGTGGTGGACCGCTGGGGCCCTGGATCGCGCGTCCCGACGCTCGTGATCTCACCGCTGGCGCGGAGGCACCACGTGGACCACAAGCGCTACGACACGACATCCATCCTGGCGTTGATCGAGCGGCGGTGGCACCTCGCGCCGCTGACCAGCCGCGACGCGGCCGCGGACCCCATGAGCGGCGCGTTCGACTTCGACGGCGACTTGCACGGACAGGGCCATCGCTGGGGCCATCGGTAACACGCGACGGTCAGGTTCCGGAAGACACAACGGCCCCGGGACGCCAGTTCGGTCCCGGGGCCGCGGTACGTCTGGTACTGGTCTAGGAGCGCGTGACCGTGTACTGCCCGCAAGCCGTGAACGCGACGGTCACGGTCGTCGTGGTCCCGTTCTTCGTCACGACCACTTTGAGTGTGCCCGCGTCGAACCGCGGCGCCATGGTGCACGACGCGTTGAAGTGCAGCGGCGGACTCGTCGCGACGCTCAACGCGTAGCTCTTGTCGCCATGGGTGAACGTGGACGTCCCGTTGATGCTCCAGGTCCCGCTCGGCAGGCTCCAGCCTCGGAATGAGTTGCTCATGACCACGGCTGGGGCGTCGGGCGTGAAGAGCGAGGACCAGTTGAGCAGGTGCGACGCGGTCGTGCCGTCGAAGAACGTGTAGTCGGTCTTGAACGAGCTGTCAGCCACTTGCAGCTTGTCGGCCGAGTGGATCACGAGCCGCACGCCGTTCTGCTTCACCGAGCGCGTCTTGTCGTTGTAGGTCACGCTGCGCGTGAACGCCAGGTAGCGGGTCTTCAGGCCGATGTCCGTGGCGGTCGGCGTCGGATCGACGAAGTCGATCATGCCGCTCACGTCGATCGTCAGGTGCGTGGTGCTGAGGGAACAGCCGGTGAAGTCGACCCGGACCGAGTCGGGAACTTCGTCGCCATCGCTGTTGACGGGCGGGTTGGGGCTACGCGTTGGCGTGCAGAGCCGCGAGAAGAACGGGAAGGCGACCCCCCGCGGCAGCGCGGACGCGAAGAAATCGACGGAAGGACTCGCGGGGCCGCCGTAAGCCGCGCCCTCGGCGAGTCCGTCCGCCTGGCTCGCCATGACGTCGGCGACGGTATCGGCCTGCGCCTGGCTCAATGCGCCGTCGCCGGGTTTCGTGGCGCTATCGCACGCGACGACAAGCAAGGCGGCGGCGAACGCGCCGCCCCAGATCGGAAGCGTTTTGTTCAGGATAGTCATGGTTCGCGCTCCTCAAGTGATGCAATCGGGTGAGCCCGTCATACCCGATCTACACGCTGAGGTTCGCGGCTCGCAAGTGGAGTTTCTACACGAGACGCACGCGCGCGGCCCCGTGGGGTGTGACGGCGCGCACGCCGGGCGAGGTCAGGCGTTGGACGCGCTCGTTTGCGGTGCTCCGATAGCGCGCACGCGGGCTTCGAGCGCCATGCGCTCGAGACTGTCGATCGGGAGCGCGAGCAGCAGCTCGATCCGGCGGCGGAGGAGCAGAAAGGCGTCGCGGAACGCCGCCCGTTTCGCAGCGTCGTCTCCCTCGACCTCCGCCGGATCGGACATTCCCCAGTGGGCCAGGACTGGTTGTCCCGGGAAGATCGGGCAGGATTCCTTCGCCCGGTCGCAGACGGTGATGACGAAATCCCAGGGCTCGCGCTCGAGGCCGTCCACGCTCCGCGGCGCATGGCCGCCCCACTGGGTCTTCCACTCCCGCAGCGTGTCCAGAGCGAAGGGATTCACGCGGGCGGCAGGTCGCGAACCCGCGCTCTCCGCGTGGAAGCGTCCCTTGCCCTTGTCATTCAGGATCGCTTCGGCCATTTGACTGCGCGCCGAGTTGCCCGTGCAGAGGAACAGCACCCGGAGACTACGCTGCGGAGCGGTGGTCACACGACGATCCTTTGCGTAAGTAGTCGTAGGTGAGGACCGCGAGCCAGGCACCGACCAGCGGTCCGAGCCAGTACAGCCAGTGGGCTGTCCAGATACCCGCCGCGAGCGCCGGTCCGAACGACCGTGCGGGATTCATGCTCGCGCCGGTCAGTGGGCCGCCCATCAACGCGTCGAAGGCGACGGCGAGTCCGACCGCGAGTCCCGCGACCCGCCCCGACACCCGGGCGTCCGTGGACACGGCCACGACGACCAACATCAAGAAGAACGTGAGCACGACTTCAACACCCAGTGCTGAGATCAAGCCGATGCGAGGAATCGTGACCGCGGCCGCTCCGGTCGTTCCCATGAGCGCGCGCAGAAGGAGCGCTGCAGCCGCCGCGCCGACGAGCTGCGCGCCCACGTATGACAGCGCGTCCGCACGCGGAAACCGTCCGCGGAGCGCAAATCCGAGCGTTACGGCGGGATTGAAGTGCGCACCGGATATGTGACCGAGGGCGTACACGCCTGCTAGGATCGCGAATCCGAATGCCAGAGCGATGCCGACGGGCGTAACCGTGCCGGGCGACCACGCCTCAACCGACGCCGCCCCGGGTCCGATGAACACCAGCATGAATGTTCCAATGCCCTCCGCCGCCAGTCGCGGTCCTCTCACGAAGGCTTTCGCGCCCGGATGAAGGCGCCCATGATGCGCCCGCCCACCTCACGGGCGACGGTCTCGACGTCGAGGCCCGCGCCCGCCAGCACCGCGCGCGCATCTTCGAACCGGTAGATCTTCGTCGGCTCGACGTCGATGTCCACGAATCCCGCGTTTGCCAGGAGACGGCGGTACTCGCCCTCCTCCAGCGCCCCCGCGATGCACCCCACCCACAGCTCCATGCTGCGTCGCACGGCGTCGGGCACCTCGCCGCGGCAGACGACGTCCGATACGGCGAAGCGCCCGCCCGGCTTCAGCACGCGGAACGCCTCGCGCAGGACCCGGCCCTTGTCGGCGGACAGATTGATGACGCAGTTCGAAATAACCACGTCGACCGCGGCATCCGGCAGCGGGATGTTCTCGATCTCGCCTTTCAGAAACTCGACGTTCTGCACCCCGGCCTTGGCCTGATTGGCCCGCGCCAGGGCGAGCATCTCGTCGGTCATGTCGAGCCCGTAGGCCTTTCCGGTCGGGCCCACGCGCTTCGCCGATAGCAGGACGTCGATGCCGCCGCCCGACCCAAGGTCAAGGACCCGCTCGCCTTCCCGCAGCTCCGCGAGCGCGGTCGGATTTCCGCATCCCAACGACGCCAGCACGGCGCTCTCGGGGAGCCCCGCGGTCTCGCTCGCGTCATAGAGGTCCGCGCTCACGGGATCGCAGCCGCAGGCGCCGCCCGGCCCGCAGGTAGCGCGCTCGCCGCCCAGCACCTTGAGCGCCGCCTCGCCGTATTTCTCCTTCACCGTCGTCTTGATGTCGCTCATGGCCTCCTCCACCAGTATCGATCAGTCACAGCAGGCGCGCGCACAGCTTCCCGCATGCCTGCCCGGTTTCACCGCTTGTGCGAACCCTGCGATCCTGTCCAGCACGTCGCGGCTCAAGGCGTAGTAGCTCCACCGCCCCTCGCGGCGGTCCGTCACGAGCCCTGCGTCCTTGAGCGTCTTGAGGTGGAAGGAGAGGCGCGACTGTCCCGCATCGAGCGCGTCCTGGAGCTCGCACACGCAGCGCTCGCCGTGCGACAACATCTCCACGATCTGCAGGCGGGTTTCGTCCGACAGCGCGTGGAACCACCGCGCGGCCGTGGCGTGCTGGGGAAGGATGGCAGTGGTCACCCCGCGAATATATCAAGTTTTGTTGATATATCAACGAGAGGGCACTTCAGCTCTGTAAAGACGGCTCAAGTGCTGTGAGGGGATGCGCGGCGAGGGATTCGAACCCCCACGGGTTGCCCCACCGGCTCCTAAGGCCGGCGCGTCTACCGTTCCGCCAGCCGCGCGGGTCTGCCCACGAAGTTACAACCTCAGTGGCCCTGTTGCGACGACTTGAGGGGCCAGGGCCACGCTTCAGCCGGCGCTTCGCGTGCTCTTGCGACGCCGCCCGGCCGTCGCCATCGTCGCGGCGAACACGGAGATCCAGGCGCTGAGCGCGATGACCGCCTCTTCCCACCAAGCCAGTGTGCGGTGCTTCACGGTAGTGCCTCCGCCATTGCGGAGTGGCGCTGCGGGAGGTGGGCCGGTCTCGTCGTCCCTCAGGGCATCCACCCCTCGAGTCGCCGAGCTAGGGGCGAACCCACCCCCGCAACATGATGCGTTCTGTGTCTGGCCAGGTAGCAACTCTCGTGCCTCCCGCGCCTCGCCATTCGTAGCGCGATGTCGTCTCGCGTCGACCCTCGGGTGCGGGTGACGGTGTGGGAGAGCGTGCCACAGCCGGGGCCCGACGACCCTACGCCTGCACTACGCCGATGGGCGAATACAGCGAGCTGGGGGCGTCAGGCGGCAGTGCGTCCATGGACCCCAGGTCCAGCGGCGCCCCATCGGGCGTCTCGAGCACAAACCCCATGTCCCGGATCATCGCGAAGTCGGCGCTCGCCGGCTGCCCCGCCGTCGTGAGATAGTCCCCCACGAACATGGAGTTCGCCGGATAGAGGCCGAGGGGCTGGAGCGAACGCAGGTGCACCTCACGCCCGCCCGCGATCCGGATCTCCTGGGAAGGGAGGAGAAACCGGAACAGGCACAACACGCGGAGGCAGCGGCGCGGGTCGAGCTCCTGCGTCGCTGCGAGCGGCGTGCCGGGAATGGGGATGAGGAAATTCACCGGCACGCTCTTTACTTCGAGCGAGCGGAGCTCGAGCGCGAGGTCGATGATGTCGTCATCCGACTCGCCCATCCCCACGATCCCGCCGGAGCAGGTCTTGATGCCTGCTGTCTTCACGTTGCGCACCGTGCCCACGCGGTCGTCGAAGCTGTGGGTGGAGCAGATCGTCCCGTAGTGCCGCTCGGACGTATTGAGATTGTGATTGACCGTCTCCACGCCTACCTCGGCAAGCCGGCGCGTCTGGTCTTCGCTCAGCAACCCGAGGCACACGCACACCTTCAGCTCGTGCCGGGTCCGCACCTCGCGCACCGCGTCGAGCACCTTGCTGAACACCCGCTCGCCGGGCGCGCGCCCTGAGATCACGAGACAGAACGTGCCGGCCTTGAGCGCCGCCGCCCGGTCGGCCGCGGCGAGGATGCGGTCGAGCGCGAGCATCGGGTACTGCTCGATGGCAGCCGTCGAGATACTCGACTGCGAGCAGTAGTTGCAGTCTTCGGGGCAGAGACCGCTCTGCGCGTTCAACAGGAAATGGAGCCGCACGCGGTTCCCCCAGTAGCGGTGCCGCACGCGGTAGGCGGCTGCGAGCTGATCGAGCAGCGCCTCGTCGGGAGCCGCGAGCACGGCGCGCGCGGCGGCACGCTCGAGCCTTTGCCCGGCGAGGGCCTGATCGGCCAGCGTGCTCCATTGGGAACCGGTCATGTCGTCTGCTCCATCGGCTGAAGGGAAACAAGGCCCAGCTGCTCGGCCTGCCACGCGAGAACCCTGTCATCGTCGACGTCGGGGAGCCACGGCCACGCGAGTATCGGCACGCGGGGCAGGAGCCGCGTCAGCGCCTCGACGTTCGTCTGCGCGGCGAGATCGGGACGCTCGCGCACGGGCGAATTCATGACCACGCAGCGAATCGGGAGACCCGCGGCGCGCGCGGCCTGTACGGTCAGCAGGGTGTGATTGAGCGCGCCGAGCCGGTTGGCCGCGACGACCACCAGCCCGAGCCGCCAGCGGGCGAACAGATCGGCGTAGGAGAGCCGCTCGGTGAGCGGCACGAGCAATCCACCGGCGCCCTCGACGACGATCGCATCCCGGCCGGCCGTCAGGCGAGCGAACGCGCCGTCGAGCGCCGCCACGTCGACCGGTCGCTTGGCACGCTCGGCAGCCACGAGTGGCGCCAGCGGCTCGGCGAAGGTGATGGGGCAAACGTCGCCCAAGGCATCGTGACCACCCGCCGCCGCTGCGAGCCGCAGCGCGTCCCGTGGCGGTCCCCCGTCAGTGCCCGTCTCCACCGGCTTCATCGCCGCGACCCGCAGCCCGCGCGCCACGAACGCGGCCACGAGCGCCCGCGCGATCACGGTCTTCCCCACGCCCGTGTCGGTGCCCGTGACCCCGAGGCGGATCATTCCGGCTCCTCGTCGAGGAACCGCTCGATCACATCGTACGCGCAGCCCAGGTCGTCCGCGGTCGCGCAGTAAGGCGGGAGCAGGTACACCACGTTCCCCAGCGGCCGCACCAGGACGCCGCGCTCGAGCGCAAAGCGGGCAAGAGACGCTCCCGCGGTGCTGAGGTAATCGGGTGGGCCATCGACATCGAATGCCGCTACGGTACCGAGCACGCGGGGGCGCTGCACCCGCGCATGGACCGCGAGGCTGGTGAGGTGCGAACGATGGGTGACCTCGATCGTCTGTCGGGCCCGTGCCGACGTCTCGTCGAGCAGAGCGAGGCTCGCCTGCGCGGCGGCACAGGCAATCGGGTTCGCCGTGTAGGAGTGGCCGTGGAACAGCGTGCGTCGCCGGTCGGGGCTCGAGAACGCTTCGAAGATCTCCTCGCGCGCGACCGTCGCCCCGAGCGGCAGGAACCCTCCCGTGAGTCCCTTCGACAGACACATGATGTCCGGGGTGACACCAGCGCCCCCGCACGCGAACATAGGCCCGCTGCGGCCGAATCCCGTGAGGACTTCGTCCGCGATCAGCAGGACACGCGCCTGGGCGGTGCGCTCGCGGATTGCGCGCAGCGTGGCCGCGTCCCACATGCGCATCCCCCCGGCGCCAAGCAGGAGCGGCTCCACAATGACTGCCGCCAGCTCCTCGCCGCGACGGTCGAGCAGCTGATCCAGGGCGGCCAGCGTTGCCGCCGGGTCCTCACTCGGGTCGGGGAGACGGGCCACTTCGAGCAGGTGTTGCTCGAACGGGGCCGTGAAGACGCCCCGCGCGCTGGCCGCCATTGCCCCGAACGTGTCGCCGTGATACGCGTGCTCGAGCGCGGCGAGGAGCGGTCGCCGCTCGCCCCGGCACTCCCAATACTGGAGCGCCATCTTGAGCGCGACCTCGACTGCTGTCGAGCCGTCGTCCGAGTAGAACACCCGCGTGAGCCCCGCCGGCAGCACATGGATGAGCGCCTGCGCCAGGCGCGCCGCGGGCTCGTGAGTGAAGCCCGCGAAGATCACCTGCTCGAGCGTGCCGGCCTGTGCGGCGATCGCGGCCGCGATCGCGGGGTGCGCGTGCCCGTGCAGCGTCACCCACCACGACGAGATGGCGTCGAAAATGCGCCGGCCGCGAGCGTCGTACAGATAGGCGCCGGCGGCGCGCGTCACGAGCGGCGGTGGCGCCGCGTCGAAATGTTGGGTGTAGGGATGCCAGACGTGGAGCCGGTCGAGGGCGACGAGGTCGGGGGTCATGGAGCGGACGGTGCAGGCAAGGCGGAGGCCAACGCGCGCAACACCGCCGCGACGTCATCCGCACTGTGCGCGGCGCTCACGGTGAGACGCAGTCGTGCAGTCCCTTTCGGCACCGTGGGCGGGCGGATCGCCCCCACGAGAAATCCCGCGGCCCTGAGCGCAGCCGCGGCGCACAACATTTCTTCGCTATCCTCAATCACGACCGGTACGATGTGACCGTCTTCCGGTCCCGGCGGCGGCCAGCCGAGCGCCGCGAGGCCCGCGCGCAAGGCGCGGGCGTTGGCGCGCAGCCGGTCGCGCCGCTCCGGCTCCGCGACGGCGATTTCGAGCGCGGTGCGCGCGGCCGCCGCGAGCGCCGGCGGACTCCCGGTGCTGTAGACAAACGCCCGCGCGCGGTTCGCCAGATAGTCCACGAGCGCGCGCGCTCCCGCGACAAAGGCGCCCGCCACCCCGAACGCCTTGCCCAATGTGCCCATCACCACCTGGATCTCCCCGACACCGCCTGCGCGCTCCATCGATCCCTGACCTGTCGCGCCCAGAACCCCCACCCCGTGCGCGTCATCGAGGTAGATCCACGCGTCGGTCCGGCGGGCGAGGGCCACGAGCTCGGCGAGCGGCGACAAGTCGCCATCCATCGAGTAGATCCCCTCCACCACGATCCAGCGCCGTCGCAATCGGTCTCCCCCTCGCGCGATTGCCCGCTCGAGCGCTTCGACATCCAGATGCGGCACCACGTGGCGCTCGGCACGCGACAAACGGCAGCCGTCGATCAGCGACGCGTGGTTCAGAACGTCGGCGTAGATCCCGTCGCCACGCTCCGCGAGCGCGGGGATGGCTCCAAGGTTGGCCATGTAGCCCGACGGAAACAGCAGGGCGGCCTCGACGTCGAGAAAACGGGCGAGCGCCTGCTCGAGCGCGGCGTGCAGCTCGTGATGCCCTGAGATGAGTCGCGCGGCGGTGGCACCCGTCCCCGCGGCTCGCAGAGCCTCGATCGCCGCTCCAGCCACGCGCGGATCAGTCGCGAGCCCGAGGTAGTCGTTCGAGGAAAAGTCGACGTACCCGTGGTCGCCTTCGGCCACCCGCGCGCCGTGGCGCCCGTGCAACACCCGCAATACCCGACGCAGCCCCGCTCCTTCGAGAGCGGCCAGCTCCTCGAGCAGCACGCCGTCCAATGAAGTGTCGGATTCCTTCATCACGGTTTCATGCTACTCTAATCGCACCGCTTCGGCGAGCGCGTCCCCATCACTTCCGTATCCCTTCCTTCCCGCGTATGCGGACGTTAGGATACGAAAGGCAGGAGACCCGCATGATCGCAGTACTGGCATCCCTCGTTGTCGCGTTGACGGTTCCTTCGGCACAGCCGCCGGTCCCGCCCGGCCCGCCGGTGCGCATCTGGTTGGAGCCCGCAGGCGCTCTCGCCCCGGGCGATCAGGCGCGCGTGTACGTCCAAACCAGCGGCGACGGGAATCTCATCGTCCTGCTCTCTCAGGTCGACGGCAGTGTGACGATGCTGTTCCCCCGCGATCCGTCGGGCGACCCGTTCGTGCGCGCCGGGACGTACGAGATCGTGGGACCCAGGGACAGGCCGGCGGTCAGCGCCGAGGATCTCGGACGTGGGGTGGTCCTCGCCGCGGTTTCGCCCGACCCGGTCTGGTTCGATGAGTTCACGGCCGGCCGCGGCTGGAACAACTCCGCGCTGACGGGGGCCGGCGCGGGCACGGACCCGGAAGGCGTGCTCACGGATGTCGTGCAGCGCATGTTGGGCGATGGGTCTTTCAATTACGACGTGGCGACCTACTACGTGACGCCGCCACCAACCGTCTCCTATGCCCCCGAGCCACCGGTCTTTAATGACTGCTTCGGGTGCGACTACGCTCAGCCAGCGGTGGGGTACGTGGAGTTTGCGGGCGGGATACTGGCGAACCCCGTGAACTACAACTGTCGTTATCTGCACGCGTGCTCGCCGGGATTCCGGCCCCTCCCCAGCGACATTCGCGACGTTCCGACGGTCGTGTCGGTGCCGTTCCCGCCCCAACACGGGCTGGCGTTGTATTCGCGGGGACAACTGAGCGGCGTGGTTGCGCCGCCGCCCATGGTGGCCCGATCTCGGTCACAGGTCCCCGCGCGCGATCCCGTCGCCACTCGACCCCGCTCCCGCACGATGCCCGTTGAAGCCGCCACGCCGCAAACGCGCGCGCGCGCGTTCAGGGCCGCAGCCCCCAATCCCGAACCCCTAGCGGCCCGAGCTCGCCCACGCTCCGAAGTGGTGAACGTGGCTGTCGCGCGTCAGCGCGTGCTGGAGCGCCAACCACGCCCGGTACGGGCTCAGAGTCCGAACGCGACATTGGGGGCGACACGGGGTGGTGTCACGGCTGGCCTGGCGGTCAATCCGCCCCGCGATCGCGGGAGCGTTCCGATGGGCCTGATGGCGGCCCCTGCGGCTGCCCCAGTGATGATGCGGGCACCGCTTGCCGAAGCGCCGGTCAACGTGCGCCCGGTGCGCACGACGGCCGGGATGGGAGCGGTCTCCGGGATGCCGATGGCGGGAGCGGCGCCCACAGTGGCGCAAACCATTGCCGTGCCGCATATCCCGCCACGGCTGCGGGTCGGGAGGTAACCTCGCAAGCCACCGCACCTTGACGCTTCCGGGGTGCTACATAATGTTAGGGTCACGAACGGTGTGTTCGTGGGGACCGCCCGCGGCAAGTCGTGCCGGGGCATTTTTTTTGCGGGGTCCTTGGACCTGACCCGATGGAGACTGACCCGTCATGCGTTCCGCTGCACGGCTGAACCGGCTGGGGACTGAGGATGCCTACGTCGTACTCGGAGCTGCCCGGCAGCTCGAGGCCGCCGGGCACCACGTCGTTCACCTTGAGATCGGCGAGCCCGACGTCGGGACCGCGCCACACGTGGTTGAGGCCGGCATCCGGGCGCTGCGCGAGGGACAGACGAAGTACGCCCTCGCGGCGGGGCTGCCGGCCCTCCGGGATGCGATCGCGCAGTCGCTGACGGGTCGTGGTGTCCGCACCTTCGCCGAGAACGTCATCATCACCCCCGGGGCGAAGCCGATGCTGTTCTGCGCGGCCCTCGCCCTGATCGATCCGGGCGACGAGGTGCTCTGCCCGAATCCTGGATTCCCGATTTATGAATCGGTGGTCCGGTTCGCGGACGGGACGCCGGTCTACTATCCGCTCGCCAACAGCCGCTCCTTCGCCCCCGATGTCAACGCGATCGCCGAGCGCATCACCCCGCGCACGCGCGTGTTGATTCTGAATGTCCCCCACAATCCAACCGGGGGTATTGCGTCGCCGGACGACCTGGCGCGTCTCGCCGCGCTCGCGGAACGCCACGACCTGTGGATCATCTCGGACGAGGTCTACTGGCAGATCAGCTACGGCTCGCGCTCCCAGAGCATCGCGGCGCTGCCGGGCATGCTCGAGCGCACGGTGATCGTGGACGGCTTCTCCAAGGCCTACGCGATGACCGGGTGGCGGCTCGGCTACGGCGTGATGCCGTCGTGGCTCGCGGGTCCGATGACCACGCTGATCATCAACAACCTCTCGTGCACCGCGACGTTCGTGCAGTACGCGGGGCTCGCCGCGCTGCAGGGACCGCAGGACAGCGTGCAGCGGTGGGTGGCGAGCCTCAAGGCCCGGCGCGACCTCGTCGTCGCCGGTCTGAACGCGATCGACGGCGTCACCTGCGCGACGCCGCCCGGCGCGTTCTACGCGTTCCCCGACATCAGCGCCCTGCTCGAGCGGACCGGATTGACCTGCCAGCAGTTCGCCGAGCGGCTGCTCGCCGAGGCCTACACTGCCGTGCTGTCGGGGACCGCGTTCGGTCCCGGTGGCGATGGCCACCTGAGGCTGTCCTACGCGACCGAGCGTTCGGAGCTGGAGCTGGGGCTCGAGCGCCTGAAGAACTGGGTCACCAGCCTGGCGGCGGTCGTCTAACGGAAGGGTCGCTTGACGGGGACTGATCCCCGAGTATGTTACCAGAGACAACCGTTGCGTCGTGGTCATTTGCCGCGTATTGCCGCCACGCTAAACAAGGTGCTAAAAAGCGACCGCCCGCGGCGTTGCTTGCCGGGGTTTTTTGTTTGAGGATCCTATGGCCGTTCCAACGAATACACCTGGTGTGACTCTGGCTGCCCCGCCCGCGCGCTCCGTGCCGCTCGCCGCTCGGCCGCTCGCCTGCCGCAACTGCGGCGCCGAGCACGCCCCGGCGCCGGTCTCGATTTGCGATCAGTGCCTGGGGCCCCTCGACCCCGTGCTCGATCCCGCCCGGCCGCTGCCCGACCGCCGCACCATCGCGGCGCGTGCGCAGTCGCTCTGGCGGTATCGGGAATGGCTGCCGTTCGATGGCGACCCGGTGCACTCGCTCGAGTGCGGGTTCACGCCGCTCCTCGAGGTGCCCCGGTTGGCCAGCCGTCTCGGCGTGGCCCGGGCGTGGGTGAAGAACGACACCGTGAGCCACCCGTCGCTCTCGTTCAAGGACCGCGTGGTATCCTGCGCGATCAACGCCGCCGCGGCGTTCGGGCTCGACACGATCGGCTGCGCCTCGACCGGCAACCTGGCGAACGCGGTGGCCGCGCACGCGGCGCGGGCCGGTCTCGCGGCCTGGGTGTTCATTCCTGAGGACCTCGAAGCGGGCAAAGTGATCGGCACGAGCGTGTACGGCCCCAAGCTCGTGCGTATCCGCGGGACGTATGACGACGTGAACCGCCTGTGCGCCCAGGTGGCCGACCGGTTCGGGTGGGGAATCGTCAACGTGAACCTGCGCGGCTACTACGGCGAGGGATCGAAGACCCTGGCCTACGAGGTCGCGGAGCAGCTCGGTTGGCGACTGCCGACGGCGGTGGTGGCGCCGATGGCCGGCGGATCGCTCGTGACGAAGCTGCGGAAGGGGTTCGCGGAGTTTCTCGACGCCGGTTTGGTCCACGGCGCCGCCCCGCGGTTGTACGGTGCGCAGGGCTCGGGGTGCGCGCCGATCGTGCGACTGCTCGAGCGCGGCGGCCATGAGCTCGAGCCCGAGATCCCGCACACCATCGCGCGCTCGCTCGCCATCGGCAATCCGGCCGACGGGGTATTTGCCGCCCGGGCGATGCGCGAGTCGGGCGGATGGGGCGCGCACGTGAGCGATGCCGAGATCGTGGAGGGCATCCGGATCCTCGCCGAGGACACGGGAGTCTTCGGGGAGACGGCGGGGGGCGTGACGGTGTCCGCCGCGCTCGCGCTGTCCCGCGCGGGCAAGCTCCGCCCTGACGACGAGGTCGTGCTGTGTATTACGGGTCACGGGCTCAAGACCCTGGAGGCGCTGAGCGGCGCCCTGCCCGAATCGCCGGTCATCGCGCCGCGGCTGCGCGAGGTGGCCGCCCTGGTGGAACGTGCTGGCGCGGCCGCGCCAACCCGATGAGCAGGAGATCGTACGTATGGCCATAACGGTGCATCTACCGTCGGTGCTCGCGGCGCACGCAGGCGGCGCGCGGAGCATCGAGGCGAGCGGCAGGACGCTGGGCGAGGCCGTCGCGGACGTCGCGGCCCGCTTTCCCGCCCTCGGGCCCCGGCTGCAGGACAAGGACGGAAAGCCGTATCCCTTCGTCGTGTTCTACGTGAACGACGAAGACGTGCGGTTCCGGGGCGGCTTCGCCGCGCCCGTGCAGGACGGCGACGAGGTGACGGTCATCCCGGCGATCGCCGGCGGGTGAGCCGCCTCATCCTCGTCCGCGCAGCAGAGCTTCCGCGATAGCCATGCGCGTCGCTGCCGTAGTGCTCGCCGACGGCGTGGCCCGTCGCAGCGGCAGGAGCGCCAGCAAGGCGCTGCTCGCGATCGAGGGCGAGCCCATCATCCGCCGCGCCGTGCGCCGCGCCCTGCGTGCGGGAGCGTCGCCGGTGATCGTGGTCGTCGGGCATGAGGCACCCCAGGTGCGGGCCGCCGTCGCGGACCTCGAATGCAAGTGCGTGGTGATTCCCCCCGTGCGGTCGGCCCGCGCGCTGCACGCCGCGTTGCCGCTCTTGGGCAGGGACTGTGACGCGATGCTCGTGATGGATGGGAGCATCCCGCGGGTCTCCGAGCGGATGCTCGTGGCGCTGGTCGGCGCGGCCCGGCGCAGCCCGGCGCCGCTCGTGGTGTCGCGCTACGGGGACCACACCGCGCCACCGTTGCTCTTCCGCCGAGCGCTGTTCGCCGAGTTGTTGGCCTCGAATGGTGACGGGGCCTGCAAGCCGGTCGTGCAGCACCATCGCAACGACGCCATGTATCTCGATTGGGCGCCGAGCGTGTTGGCCTCGGTGGGCGGACCGCGGAAGCAGCGCCCGGTGCGCGCGCGCGCTATGAAGAAGTAGTCGACTCGGGCTGCGACGGCGTGCGCCCGACCGTCGTCTCTCCCGACACCCGCGCCAGTCCGGCGCGCGCTTCGTTGACGTAGGGCACCAGGATCGAATCAGCGTGTATCCACGCCGCCACGACGAAGGCGTACCCCTCCCGCGCGGCGGTCCGGTCGCCCAGTCGCTCGTTCACTCTTCCACGCTCCAGCTCCCACAGGATGCGCGTCGGTGACACGCTCCACCAGCCCCGGTCCAGGACCGGCGCCGACGCGAGTCGCAGCGCCGCCTCGCGGTAACGTCCGTGGGCGCTGAGTAATCTCGCCTGCACCAACGCGTCGAGCTCGCACTGACCGAGGCATGCGGAATCGGGCAACGCTTCGAACATACGGAGCGCGGCGGCACTGTCCCCGCGAGCGAGTGCCATGTACGCGAGCGCGGATTGCGTCACGTATCCGGCGATTTCCCTCCCGGCCGGCGAGATGGGTATCGGCGGAGCATGCAGGGCCCGCTCGGCCATCCGGCCCAGCGTCGCGATTGCCGCCGTGTCGTGTTCCTCGGCCCACCAGGGGAGCGCCCACCACGAGTGGCCATGCTTCGCGACGCTCTTCCAGTTGAGCCAGCTCGCGAACACGGCCCGCGCGGTATCTCGCGGAATGGCGCCCATCAACGCGAGCTGCGCGAAGACCGCCATTCGCCCGCTCGCGAGGCGACCCGCTTCCGCTAGGTGCCCACGAAGCGCCAACGCCGTGGCCCACGTGCCGTCGGCCATTGCGGAATCGGCGGCCGTTCTCGCGTCGCGCAGGATTCGGTCTCGGTGATAACGCGCGACCCACAGTCCCGTCTCCGCGGAATCGAGCCACCCTTGAACAGTGGAGTACGCGATGTGCAGGCCCGACATTGGCATGGTGTCCATGAGGACGAGCGTCGCGGGTGCGCGCGCCGTCCGCGGGTCGAGCAGCCGGAGGAGAAGTTCGGCGGCGGTTGCGTACCCACCGACCGCGCCGGCGCGGAGATACGCCGTGGCATAGCGGCGCGCCGCATCGGGTCCGTGCAGCTCGAGCTGGAGCTGCATTGAATGGATGTAGGACGGCGTGAAGGCGGAATCGAGGGCAATAGAGCGGTCGAACGCGTCCATGCTCCCCTCTGACCGCACGCCTGCCAGCGGCCCGTGGTGGTACGACGCGTCGCCGAGCATGTACCACAGCTCGGGATCGCTAGGATAGCGGCGGACCGCTTCGGTGAGCGTGCCGAGCAAGCGGCGCGCGTAGCCCCATTGGCGCGCGCCCAGCTGCTCGGATGAGCCGAACAACACGCCGGACAGCGACTCCGCTTGGACGATGAGACTCTCCCGCGGCGCGAGCCCGTGATTCAAGCTTCCGGCCCGGATCTTGTAGGTCAGCGCGATGGAATCGTTCGCCATGTGCGCCCACCCGGCGGCCAGTCCCGCGTGGCTCCAGGCCAAGGCGAACCCCGAGTCCTGCGCGATCGCGCGCTGGTGATAGGCGATCGCGGAGTCCCACTGTGAGCGCCGCAGGAACTGCTCTCCCTGAAGGAAAGCCTTGAGGGCAGGCAGCGACGTGGAGCCGAGCGGCGCCCCGCGCACGACGCCGAGCGGGAGCGTGCGGCCGAGCTCACGCAGCACGCGCACCGCGAGCGAATCCGCCACGCGGTCCATGCGCGCGGACCGGTCGCGCAGCTCGACCTCCGCGAGCGTCACGCCCCGGGCCACGTCCAGCACCGTGGCGCTGAGCCGCACCGAGTCCGCCCCGGCGCCCACCAGTCCGCCAAAGACCACAGTGCGCGCTCCAGTCTCGCGGCCCAGTGCGGCGGCTGACGCTGCGTCGGCGCGGCCCTGCCAGCGGCGCACGACGAGGGTCGGAGACACCGTCCGCAGCGGGCCGGCGCCGTCGAGCGTGCGCGACAGCACGTCCACGAGGCCTTCGTGCCACAGGGCGAGGCTCGGATCGAGCACGTCGAAGGGAGCGATGGCGACGCGGTTGGGATCGAGCACCAGGGCAGCGCGCGAGCGCAGGCCGGCCCACACCGCCACCCCGACGGCCACGAGGCCGGCAGCCGCGAGCCACAGCAGCCGGCGCGGCCGCTGCCCCACCGCCACGGCGGGCGGCGTGGGCACGGTCAGCAGGTCGAGCGCGTCGCGCACCAGCGCCGCGGTTTGGGGACGCGCCGCCGGGTCCTTCTCGAGGCAGCGCATCACGAGGTTGGCGAGGTCCGGCGGCAGCGTCGGGCACAACTCGAGCAGGGGCGTGGCCCGCTCGGTCACGTGTGCCGCAATCAGCCGAACCGGTCCGCGGCCCACGAACGGAGGCCGACCGGAGAGCATCTCGTACGCCATCGCGCCGAGCGCGTAGATGTCGGCCCGGCCGTCGATCCGGGGATCGCCCGCCGCCTGCTCGGGAGACATGTAGGCCGGCGTGCCAAGCGTCATGCCGACGGAAGTCAGTCCGCCGTCCCCGCCGGATCGGCTCACGGCCTTCGCGACGCCGAAGTCCGTGACCACCGCATGCTGGTGGGATATCAGCACATTGTCCGGCTTGATGTCGCGGTGTACGATGCCGCGCGCGTGCGCGTGTGCCAGCGCGTCGGCCACGTCCCGGAGCAGACGGACGGCCTCGCGCACCGGCAGGGGGCCCCCCTGCGCCAGCCGGGCGCGGAGCGACTCGCCTTCGATGAGCGGCATCGTGTAGTAGAACAGGTCGCCTGATCCGCCCGCCGCGAGCAACGGGACGACGTGGGGATGCTGCAGCGATGCCGAGAGCTGGATCTCGCGATGGAATCGCTCGGCGTTGATGCCGGGTGCCAAGTCGGGCGGGAGCACTTTGACGACCACGTGCCGACCAAGTCCGGTCTCTGCGGCGAGAAAGACGTGGCTCATTCCACCGCCGCCAAGCTCGCGCTCGATGCGGTAGGCGCCTCCGAGTACCGCCTGCAGCCGGCTGCGGAGATCCATGGGCGGAAGATACGCACGCCCACACCTCCTGGCCCATGCCTGGGATGCTAGATTAAGCGCCGCCCGAGCCTCGGAGATGAAACCATGCGGCCCATGCCCGCGTACGGCGTTTCGGCCTCGTGTCTCTTGACCGGCACCCTGCTCATCATCGTGGCCGGGGCGCTCCATCCCGCGCTGACGGGAGATGGCGCCGCTCAGCTCGCCGCGATCGCGCACTGCGACGCGTGGCGGGCGATCCACTGGGCGTTCCTGTTTGGATTCGGGTTCAGTCTCACAGGTCTCGCAGGTCTGGCGCCGGGCTACGCCGGAGCTGCGGGCGAGGCTGCCGCGCGCGCCGGACTGATCGTAGGAGCGTTCGCCTACGCCGCCTGGCTCGTGATCGTGGCGTTCATGCTGGGCTCCGGATGGGCCCTGGCGCAGAGCTACGCCGTGAGCGACCCCGGCATGACCGCGACCCACGCGGTGTTCCTGTACGACATGTTGCGCCCGTTCGGGCTCGCCGCTCAACGGCTCGCTGGCTTCACTTTCGGAATCTCAACGATTCTACTGGGATGGAGTGCCGTCCGCGGACGCGTGCTGCCGCGGTGGCTGGCGTGGACCGGTGTGGGGGCGGGAACGGCGGCGGCGCTGCTGGCGGCCGCTTTCGGGGAGGGCACGAAGGCCGATCAGGCGGCCTTCGTGCTCCCCGTGTTCTGGCAGGCGACGACTGCGCTCGTGGTACTGGCGCGGAGAGTCCGCCTGGCCTAGCGGGCGCGGAGACGAACCACGCGGCCCGACCAGCCGGTCGAGCTCGAGTTGTCCGCGCTCAACACCTGCAACGTGACGATCTCCCCGCGCTTCACCTTGGCGAGGGCATCGCTGAACTGGTCCCGGGTCTGGGTCGGCGTGCCGTTCACCTTCACGATGATGTCCGGACCGCCTGGATCGTCGACGCTCGCGAGACGCTGGAACGCCGGGCCCTCGGGCGCAACATCGGTGACGACCATGCCGCCGCCCTGTTGCATGACCGAGCGGAAGCGGGGATCCTGGGCATCGTCCGACGTGAGCGGTTGCACCGATACGCCGATGTTCTCCTCCATGGACGCGCTGTCGCCCTTGCCCGGCTTGTTCGGGCCGGCCGCGACCTCGTCACCGCCCGTGGGAGCGCGCGCCAGCGTGACCTTGTACGTCTTCCGCACGCCACCCGCGCGCAGCACGGTGACATCGACTACCTCGCCGGGCTTCTTGAACCCGACCATCTGCTGGAGCTGCGGCACGTTGGCCACCGCCTGCCCGTCGAGCGTTACGATCACGTCGCCGGCTTGAATGCCGGCGCGCTTCGCGGGAGAATCGTCGCCCGTGTAGCTGTTGACGACCACGCCCGTGATGCTCTTCATCCCCACGGCTTCGGCATCTTCCGGCTGCGCGTCCCGGATCGCGACCCCGATCACGGCGCGCTCGACGTGCCCGGTCTTGATGAGCTGATCCATCACGGTCCGGGCGAGGTTGATGGGGATCGCGAACCCGTAGCCCGAGTAGAAGCCGGTCTCGCTGGCGATCGCGGAATTGATGCCGATGACGTCGCCCCGGATGTTGACGAGGGGGCCGCCGGAGTTGCCGGGATTGATGGCGGCATCGGTTTGAATGAAGTCCTGAATCGCGTAGCGCGACTGCTGCAGGCCCGCGAGGAGGCGGCCCTTGGCGCTCACGATCCCGGCGGTCACAGTGAACGCGAACTGCTCACCGAGCGGGTTCCCGATGGCCAACACCCACTCACCTACCCTCGTCGAGTCCGAGTTCCCGAACGACGAGGCCGGAAGATCGGTGGCGTCGATCTTGATCACCGCCACGTCCGTGGCCGGGTCGGAGCCCACCACCTTGGCGTTGAACTCGCGCTTGTCGTACAGGCGGACCATGACACGGTCGGCTCCGGCGACGACGTGGTTATTGGTCAGGATGTAGCCGTCGGGCGAGACGATGAATCCGGAGCCGGTGCCCTGCTCGACCTGCGGGCGACGCTTGGGGAACTGGAAGAAGTCCTCGAATCCCGGCGGCAGCTTCGATCCGTCGGTCCGCTGGCGGTGCTCGGACCGGACGAACACCACCGCCGGCCGCACGTGATCTGCCACGGACGAGAATGCCGCGCTGAGATCGGCCACGCTGCGGGACACCTGCACAGGGGCCGGGGCCTGCGCCTCAGCCGGCACGGCCGCGGTCGGCGGGTTGGCGACTGGCTCGGCGGCACCGCTCCGCTTGGGGAGATTGAGCGCCGAGGCAAACGCCAGGCCGAACACGAACGTGATGGCCACCAACGCCCCGAATTTCATCCAGTCCCGCATGCGCACGGACATCGGTTCTCTCGTTTCGTTAGGGGGATCGCCTAGGCGCGCTAGGCTTTCTTACTCTTGTCATCGTCCACAATTTCGTAGTCGGCTTCGACTACGTTGTCGGCTTTCTGGCCGCCGGTGGCCTCAGCCGGCTCCGTGGTGCCGTGCTCGGCACCGGCCCCGCCGGCGCCGCCCGTCGCGGCGTACATCGAGGCGCCCGCCGCCGAATACGCCTGCTGCAGCGCGTCAGACGCCTTCGCAATCTCGTCGGGATTGCCCGAGCGGAGCGCCTGCTTCGCGCCTTCCAGCGCGGCGTCCAGCCGGGACTTGAGCGACGCGTCGAGCTTGTCGGCCCATTCCTTCGAGCCTTTCTCCACATCGTACACCATGGTATCGAGACGGTTGCGGCGCTCGATCTCCTCGCGGCGACGCTTGTCCTCCGCCGCGTGCGCTTCCGCGTCCTTCACCATCTTCTCGATGTCCTTGTCCTGCAGGCCGGACGATGCCTCGATCCGGATCTTCTGCTCCTTGCCCGTGGCCTTGTCCTTGGCCGACACGTGCAGGATGCCGTTGGCATCGATGTCGAACGTCACCTCGACCTGAGGGATGCCGCGCGGAGCGGGTGGAATCCCCGTCAGCTGGAACTTCCCAATGGTGCGGTTGTCGCTCGCCAGCTGGCGCTCGCCCTGCAGGACGTGGATCTCCACCGTGGTCTGACCGTCCTCGGCGGTCGAAAAGACCTCCGACTTCTTGGTCGGGATCGTCGTGTTGCGCGGGATGAGGACCGTCGTCACACCGCCGAGCGTCTCGATGCCGAGCGAGAGAGGCGTGACGTCGAGCAGGAGCACGTCCTTCACCTCGCCCGCGAGCACGCCGCCCTGAATCGCTGCGCCGATTGCCACCACCTCGTCGGGATTCACGCCCTTGTGAGGCTCCTTCCCGAAGAAGGTCTTGACCAGCTCCTGCACCTTGGGCATCCGGGTCTGGCCGCCCACGAGGATCACCTCGTCGATCTCCGTCGGCTTGATCCCCGCGTCCTTCAAGGCCTGCTCCATCGGCGGCAGCGTCCGCTTGACGAGGTCGTCGACGAGCTGCTCGAGCTTGGCGCGCGAGAGGGTGACGTTGAGATGCTTGGGGCCGGACTGGTCCGCCGTGATGAACGGCAGGTTGATCTCCGTCTGCATCACCGTCGACAGCTCCATCTTGGCCTTCTCGGCCGCTTCCTTGAGCCGCTGCAGCGCCATCGGGTCCTTCGACAGGTCGATGCCCTGATCGCGCTTGAACTCGGCCACGAGCCATTCGATCACGCGCTGGTCGAAGTCGTCGCCGCCCAGGTGGGTGTCGCCGTTGGTCGCCTTGACCTCGAACACGCCCTCGGCCAGCTCGAGCACCGAGATGTCGTACGTGCCGCCGCCCAGATCGTAGACCGCGACCTTCTCTTCCTTCTTCTTGTCGAGCCCGTAGGCCAGGGCCGAGGCCGTAGGCTCGTTGATGATGCGCACGACGTCGAGCCCCGCGATCTTGCCCGCGTCCTTCGTCGCCTGCCGCTGGGAATCGTTGAAGTACGCCGGGACCGTGACCACGGCCTTCTCCACCTTGTGGCCGAGGTAGTCCTCCGCGGTCTGCTTCATCTTCTGCAGGATCATGGCCGAGATCTCGGGAGGCGTGTAACGCTTCCCCTGAATGTCGACCGCCGCGAGGCCGTTCGGTCCCTCGACGACCTTGTACGGCACCCGCTTCATTTCCTGGGAGACCTCCCCGGTCCGCCGCCCCATGAAGCGCTTGATCGAGAACACCGTCTGCTGCGGATTGGTCACCGCCTGGCGCTTGGCCACCTGCCCGACCAGACGCTCCCCGTCCTTGGTAAACGCGACGACGGACGGTGTCACCCGCCCACCCTCGGCGTTCGGGATGACGACCGGATCCCCGCCCTCCATGACGGCGACGACCGAATTCGTCGTCCCGAGGTCGATTCCGATGATCTTTTCAGGCATCCGCGTGACTCCTCAATCGAGTGAAAGTGATGCTCGAGCTCCTATAGGAGTCGCCGAAGCAATCGCCATGCCCGCAAAAGGTGTCAATATGGCAGCGAAGGACCTGAGGGTCGAGGGCGAGGACGCTCAGGGCGGGCTACATTTTGACGCGTGTTTCCCTATAAGGATGATAACCCTACCGTTCTGACGCCCGTCGTCACCGTCGCCATCATCGTGCTGAACGTTCTCGCGTGGATCTTTGTTCAGGGCGCCGGAGCGCGAGAGGCGGTGGCGTCTTCGGTGTGCCAGTTCGGACTCATTCCGGGCGAGCTGCTCGGGACCGTTGCGCCGGGCACGGCGGTGCCGCTCGGCCCGCGCATGTCGTGCGTGCTCGAGGCGCCGCACTATACCGCCGTGCTCACGTCCATGTTCATGCATGGCGGCTGGCTGCACCTGCTCGGCAACATGTGGTTCCTGTGGGTGTTCGGGAACAACATCGAAGACGCCATGGGGCACGTGCGGTTCGTCCTGTTCTATCTCCTGTGCGGGATCGCGGCCGCTGCGGCGCAGGTGCTCAAGGATTCCCACGGGATCGCGCCGATGGTCGGCGCGTCGGGCGCGATCAGCGGGGTGATGGGTGCCTACCTCGTCCTCTATCCGCGAGTCCGGGTGCATACCCTGCTCGTGCTCGGCATCTTCATTACCAGGGTCGCGCTGCCCGCCTACGTGATGCTGGGGTACTGGTTCGTCCTCCAGCTGCTGCTGGGCACGGCGGGGACGCTCTCGAAGGTCCAGGGCGGCGTGGCGTTCTGGGCGCATGTCGGGGGGTTCGTTGCCGGGGTCGCCCTCATCAAGTTCTTCGTCAACCCCGAGCTTGCCGAACGGAAAAAGGCCGAACACAGCGAGTGGCTGGGCTCCTAAACCGCTAGGGGCCGCCCAGCTCGGCGTGGTGCTTGATGGTCTTGCCCTCGACGAGGAAGACCACGTCCTCGGCGATGTTGGTGGCCAGATCCGCCACACGCTCGAGGTTCCGGCTGATGAGGAACAGCTCCATCGCGGCCCCGATGATGTGGGGATCCTCCATCATGTGCGTCAGCAGGATGCGGAAGACCGAGTGGTGCAGCGCGTCCACCGAGTCGTCGCGGCGGCAGATTTCGCGGCCCAGCGCCGGGTCGGCCCGCACGAACGCATCGAGCGCCCCGGACAACATGGAGCGTGCCTGGCGCGCCATCTCGAGCAGCTCGGGCTCCGGCGCGATGAGGCGGGCCTGCAGCAGCCGCTCCGCCGACTGCGCGATGTTGACGGCATGATCGCCGACCCGCTCGAGGTCGTTGGCGATCTTCATCGCCGACATGAGCAGGCGGAGGTCCCGCCCCATCGGCTGCTGCGTAGCGAGCAGGTCGACGACGGACTCCTCGATCTCGAGCTCCAGCGCGTCGAGCGTGCGGTCGTTGCGGATCACCTGGGCGGCCAGCTCTCCGTCGCGGCGCAGCAGGGCCTCGAGGGCGCGGCCCAGCGCGTCCTGCGCCTCCCCCGACATGGTCAGCAGCTTGGCCTTGAGCGCCGACAGATCGTCGTGGAAGTGCCGGTGGACAGTGTCGGGTCGTGCGCTCATCCGAACCTCCCGGTGATGTAGGCCTCGGTGCGCTCGTCCTGGGGCCGCGTGAAGATCTGCGCGGTCTCGCCGAACTCGACGAGGCGGCCGAGATAGAAGAACCCGGTATGATCGGAGACCCGGGAGGCTTGCTGCATGTTGTGCGTCACGATCACGATCGAGTAGATCTGCTTCAGCTGCACCATCAGCTCCTCGATGCGCTGAGTGGCTCCCGGGTCGAGCGCCGAGCAGGGCTCGTCCATGAGGAGGACTTCCGGGTCGTTCGCGAGCGCTCGCGCGATGCACAACCGCTGCTGCTGTCCGCCCGAGAGGCCGGTGCCCGGTCCGTACAATCGGTCTTTGACCTCGTCCCATAGAGCGGCCTGCCGCAGCGCCCGCTCCACCCGCTCCGGGATCTGCCGCTCGGGTGCGAGCCCGTTCAAGCGCGGTCCGTAGGCCACGTTGTCGAAGATGGTCTTCGGAAACGGATTGGGCTGCTGGAAGACCATGCCGACCCGTCGCCGGAGGGCGACGGGATCCGTCCCGCGCGAGAACACCGACACGCCCTCGAGCAGGATGTCGCCGGTATGGCGGGTGCGGGGCAGCGTTTCGTTCAGGCGGTTGATGGAGCGGAGGAAGGTACTCTTCCCGCATCCCGACGGCCCGATTAACGCGGTCACGGCCCGGCGGGGCACGGTCAAGGTCAGGTCGTGGAGCGCCTGAGTGGCGCCGTACCAGAAGTTGTAGGCGCGCACATCGATGACGGGCGTCGCCGAGGGCGCGCCTCGCGGCACCACCGGCGGGCGCTCGTGGTGAGGGGCGGGCGTGATCTGGCGCTCGGGTTCGACAGCCGCGGTCATCCGAACCTCCCGGTAATGTACGCCTCGGTGCGCTCCTGGACCGGCTTCGTGAACAGCTCCTGGGTGCGGCCAACCTCGATCAGCTCACCGAGATAGAAGAACGCGGTGTAGTCGGACACGCGCGCCGCCTGGTGCAGGTTGTGCGTCACGATCACGATGGTGTAGCGGGCCTTGAGCTCGTGGCACAGCTCCTCGATCCGCTGGGTGCCGCCGGGGTCCAGGGAGGCCGTCGGCTCGTCGAGCAGCAACACCTCAGGTGCGGGCGCCAACGCCCGGGCGACGCACAGGCGTTGCTGCTGGCCCCCCGAAAGCGCGAGCGCGCTGGCATGCAGGCGATCCTTCACCTCGTCCCACAGGGCCGCCTGCCGCAGCGCCTTCTCTACGGTCTCATCCATCTCCGCCCTCGGCTTCCGGCCGTTCACACGGAGTCCCGCCGCAACGTTGTCGTAGATCGTCATGGTGGGGAACGGCGTGGGCCGTTGAAACACCATGCCGATGCGGCGGCGCAGCTGGACGGGGTCCACGTCGCTCGTGTAGATGTCGTGCCCGTCGAGCAGCACCTTGCCGGTTGCCCAACCGCCCTCCGACAGCTCGTGCATCCGATTCAGGCACCGGAGGAACGTGCTCTTCCCGCACCCCGACGGGCCGATCATCGCCGTGACGGTGCGGGTCGGGAAGAGGAGCGACACGTCCTTCACCACCGCGCGGCGCCCGTAGAGGGCGGTCAGGCGCACGGCCTCGAGCTCGGCACGCGCGTCAGCGACCGGTGTCATGCCGTTGCCGGACCGCCCAGCGGGCACCAAGGGCGAGCACGAGGACGAGTCCCATCAGCACGAGCGCCGCCGCCCAGGCCAGCCTGTGCCACTCCTCGAAGGGGCCGGTGGCGTAGGTGAAGATCTGGAGCGACAGGGTCTGCATCGGTTGGTTGATACTGGTCGAAAAGTTCAGGTTGCCGAGCGCCGTGAAGAGGAGGGGCGCCGTCTCGCCCGCGATTCGCGCGACTGCAACCAGGCATCCGGTCACGATGCCGGCGAGCGCGGTGCGCGCGATGATGCCAATCGACGTGCGCCAGCGTGGGTAGCCGAGGGCCAGCGCGGCTTCGCGCAGGGAATGCGGCACCAGGCGGACCATCTCCTCCGTCGTGCGGGCGACCATCGGCACCATGAGGATCGCCAGGGCGGCGCCGCCGGCGAAGGCCGAGAAATGTCCCATCGGTTTGACGAGCCACGTCCACGCGAAGACTCCGACGACGATCGAGGGCGTACCGTTCATGACGTCGGCCAGGAACCGGACGATCCACCCGAGCCGGCCGGAGCCGTACTCAGCGAGGTATAGCCCCGAGCCGATGCCCACCGGCAAGCCGATCAGCGCGCCCAGCCCCACGATGATGGCCGTGCCCACGATGGCGTTGGCGACGCCACCCCCTGACTGACCGGCGGGGACGGGATTCTTTACGAAGAACCGCCAGTCGAGCGACGAGGCGCCTTTCACGAGCAGGTCACCCAGGATGAGCAGGAGGGCCAGCACGGCGACGCCGCACAGCGCGACGACGAGCCCGGTCATCAGGCCGCTCACGATCCGCCGACGCAACCGGCGCACGCTCACAGTGCCCGGCTCCCGACTGCGGTTCCGCGAGCCACCTGCCAGATGAGGAGGCGGGCGAGGGCGTTCACGAGCACCGTAATCACGAAGAGAATGAGGCCGACCTCGAACAGTGCCGAGAGATAGACCGCCGTGGTCGCTTCACTGAACTCGTTAGCGATCGCGGCGGCCATCGTGTAGGCCGGCTGGAGGACAGACACACTGATGTCATGACGGTTCCCGATGACCATGGTCACGGCCATCGTCTCACCAAGCGCGCGGCCCAGGCCGAGGATGACCGCACCGATCAGGCCGGCGCGACCGTACGGCATCACGGCAGTCCACACGGCTTCCCAGCGCGTCGCGCCCATACCCAGCGCGGCCTCCCGCTGCGTCCCGGGGACCGCGAGGAGCACTTCGCGCGACACCGCCGCGATGTACGGCACGATCATGATCGCGAGAATGATGCCGCCCGCAAGCAGGGAGTTGCCGTAAAAGACGCCGGTCACGAAGGGCGTCCAACCGAAGACCGCCCGCAACGGGGGCACGAGATAGGTGCGAAGGAACGGAATCAGGACGAAGACTCCCCAGAGGCCGTACACGACGCTCGGGATGGCCGCCAGGAGCTCCACCACGAAAGCGATCGGCTGCCGCACCGCTTTGGGCGCGAACTCTGTCAGGAAGACCGCCACTCCGAGCGCGAGCGGCACCGCGATGATCACCGCAAGGAACGATGACGCGAGGGTTCCGAAGATCATCGGCGCCGCCCCGAACACCCCCGCAACGGGATCCCACACCGAGGTGCCGACGAAACGCCACCCGAACTGGCGGATGGCCGGCCAGGCATTGGTTGTCAGCTGCTCCACGAGGGCGAGCATGAGGATCGGCAGCCCGAGGGCCAGCGCCGTCAAAACGCCCTTGTACAAGCGGTCGGCGGCGTTCGCCGTGCTCGCACCGCCCCGGCGCGGAGTCGCAACAGGCGGTTCGCCGTCGGTCGCCTGGGGCACCGGTTCGATGGGGAGGGCGGTCATCGTGACCGGAAACGTATCGGCGGTTTGTCACGCCGATGTAACGGCCGGAAAGACAACCCCCCCGCAGGCGAATAACGCCGTACGGGGGGCACCGACAGCCGGCAAGGAGGGGGCCGGCTGACAGTCAGTGCACTATTTGGTCCAGGCCACCTTGCCGCCTACGGTGATGCTCTTCAGCCGCGCTTCGATCCAGGGGCGGAGGGCGGATGGCAGCGGGGCATAGCCGAGGGGCTCGGCACGGGCCTGCCCATCGGTCTCGGCCCACCAGACGAACTTGATCAGCGCCCCGGCCTTCGCCGCGTCGCTGTATGTCTTGTGCAGCAGCAGGTAGGTCATGGAGCAGATGGGATAGACGTCCTTGCCGTCCGGATCGGTAATCGATACACGAAAGTCGGTGTTCGGACCCATCATCCCCATCGACGCGGCCATGGCCGCGGTCGCGGACTGCAGCGTCGGGGCCACGAACGCGCCGCTCTTATTGCGCAGGATCGCCGCTGGCAGCTTGTTCGCCATCGCGTAGCCCAGCTCGATATAGCCAATGGCGCCCGGCGTCTGCCCGACTGTCGCTGACACCCCTTCGTTCCCTTTGCCGCCAAGGCCGACAGGCCAGTTGACGGACGTCCCTTTGCCGACCGTTGAGGCCCAGTCAGGGCTGACCTTGGACAGGTAGTCGGTGAAGATGTAGGTAGTGCCCGAGCCGTCCGAGCGGTGCGCGACCACGATGTCGGCGTCGGGGAGCTTGACGCCGGGGTTTGCGCCGGCGATACGCGCGTCGCTCCACTTCGTGATCTTGCCAAGGAACATGTCCGCGACGAGGTCGGGGGTGAAGCGCAGCGTGGTCGTGACGCCGGGAACGTTGTACGTGATCACGACCGCCCCCAACACCGTGGGAATGTGCAGGACGTTGCTCTGGATCGCGGCGATGGCTGAGTCCTTCATCGGGGCGTCGGTGCCCCCGAAATCGACGGTCCCATCGGAAAACTGCCGAATGCCGCCACCCGAGCCGATCGACTGGTAGTTCAGCTCGACGTCCGGGTGCGCCTTGTTATAGGTGAGCATCCAGTCCTGGTAGATGATGTTCGGGAACGTCGCGCCGGCGCCGTTGAGCTTGACCTGGGCGGCTGCCGGAGCAGCGAACGCCAGGGTGGCCAGTGCAGCGAATCGGATCCGCTTCATGACGGATGGCCTCGTGTTAGAAGGTGAGTTGGATCTGCAACAGCGCCCGCGATCTCGTGCCATCTTGCGCGGGCGTCGGCGTCGCCTCGTAGCTCAGCAAATCGACGTCACCCAGCACTCGCAGGTTCGGCGATACCTGGTAAGAGATGCCGGCGATGTACCGCGTCTGCTTGTTGTTGCCTGTATCGGTGTTCGGGTCCGCAATGTCGACCCGCGCGATGACCGAGACGGGGCTCTTGGGGGCGTGAATGACACCGTACGCGCTGATGACGGAGCCGGTCGCGTTGTTGCCGCCGCCCGCGGGGGAAACAGTATCCTTGGTCGAAGCGTACTCGGCGGCGAGCGTGAGCATCTTCGACCGATACGAGACCAAACCGATGTACCGGTTGCGGTCGCCGCCGCCGGTGTATTTGCCGATGCCGAAGTAGCCTGTGACCCGCAATCCGCCGACGCGGCTGTTGTCGTCGGTCTTGAGCACGCGGACGGAAAGGCGTCCCTGCACGTCCTTGCGCTTGTCCCCGGTGCCACCCGAGTAGCCTTCGCCGTTCACGACGGTGAGCTGCCCGTTTACGACGTCGTCCTTGCCCTTGCCGTCGATGCCGACGCCGAAGTCCGATGAGGTCAGGTACCCGTTTCGCTCGATCGCCATGGTGCCCTGCATGCGATAGTCCCAGAGCGCCTCTTCCCAGTCGAGCCAGGGGGTATGAATCATCCCGAGCTTGTAGGTGAGGACGCTCTTGCCGGGCGTCCACGCGGCGTACGCATACTTGAGGCGAACGGCCTGAGGTCCTGCGGCGCCGCTCGGCGTGATGTCCAGCGTGATCCGGGTCATGACGCCACCCCCAAACTTCCCAATCCCGGTGATGTACGCTCGCTGCACCGAGAACTGGTTCTGATTGCCCGCGCCGGCGCTGTCCTTCAACTGATACAGGTACTGTGCATAGCCGAGGCCGCTCACGGTTACCTGTGGCCCAGGCGCTGGGGCAGGCGTCGCCGGCGCCGCCTGCGCCACGACCGAGCCTGCTGTTACGACCGTCGCAACCATCGCGACTCCGAGTACCCGGCGGATTGAAAACCTCATGGGCAATCTCCCTCCTCCTTAAGGGGAACTGCGTGTTGTGACGTTTCTGTCGTCGCGTCGCACCAAACGAAGAGCGCACCGGTCACGGAAGGGAGCGGGATTGGTAACGGGTTTGTAACGGGTAACAGGCGGGAGGAAGCGGAGACGGCTGGGGTGCTACATGATCTCGGATGAGGGAGCGCGCGCGCTCAAACGACGGCGTAATGGGGCTCGCCGAGCGCGGGGCGGGCTCGATGGCGGTGCAGGCACGACGGCACGCGCCGCCAGGGCTTCGGCGAACCGGCTGACCTCTCCGGTGAGGGACGCGAGCTGACCCGCACCCCATTCGCTCTCGAGTCGCTGAAACAACTCGTCCTGGACACGACGCGCGAGGCGGGCGAGGGCGAGGAGACCGGCGCTCGCGGGACGGGGGCCGGCGTCCGACTTCGGCGCGCGCGGTGCCGCGTGTCGCACGGCGACCTGGTGAAGCCGGCGCGCGCGCTCGGCAGCGGCCTCGGCGCCCGCGTCGCCGAGGTCGACCAGGAGCACTTGTACGTCGTGCATCTCGCCGAGCAGGTTCTGTAGCTGGCGCAGTTGTTTGATCACCGGACCCAGCTGATCGGCCTCGGCCAGGAGGGGTTCGAGCAAGTAGCGGAGGCGCTTCCCGGCGATTCGGGCGCTGTGGATGGCCTCCTGGTCCCGCGGCGAGTGGGCGGCAGCCACTTCCTGCTCGAGCTCCGTGATCTCCTGGCGGACGAGCTGTGCCGCAGCGGTCGCGAGGGTCGGCGCCTCGGGGCGCGAGTCCAGGCGGATCGCGTTGAGCACGCGGCGCAGGCGACGGTCGAGGCGGCGGAACTGCTGCACTGCCTCGCCGCGAGCCTTCTCGTAGCCGTGGTCGCGGCTCTCCTCGAGACGCGCGATGAGCCAAGGCACCCCGGGTCCCGGGCGTTTGCCCAGCGCGGCGCGATGCTCACCGATCCAGGCAAGCTGGACCTCCGCGTCGCGCGTCGCGCTCGTTGACTGGGTGACGTCGCGGACCCGGCGCAGCACCTTTTTCGAGATGGCGCGGCCGAGCTCCGGGCGGAAGCCGCGGAGCAGAGTGCGCAGGCGTCGCAGCGCCACGCGGAAGTCGTGCAGGGCCTCCGCGTCTTCCGCGTCGATCAGCCGGCCGGACGCGGCACGCGCGGCGTCGAGCAGGTTGACGCAGAGATCAGCGACGGCGCGGTGCACCGGCTGGTCGAGCAGGCTCGCGCGCTCGGTCATCTGGCTGCTCCGATGCGCCGCAGGTGCTTGGGGCCGAGCAGCCAGTCGAGGGTGGCCGCGCCGCTCTTGACAGGGCCAGGCAAGTCGAGCAGGCAAGCGGCGCCCTTACGCAGTTCCAGAAAGGGGCCGTTGGTGTTTGCGAGCAGTGCGCAGATGACGCGACTCAGATCGGGCTCGTGCCCGACGACCGCGAGGGTCTCGCGTCCATTCTGCCCGCCCAGCCATCCGAGAACCCGCTCCACGGCGGTCCCCGGGGCGAGCTCCGGCACGCGCTCCACGTTCATGTCGCCGTAGGCTTCCGCGATGATCTCGGCCGTGTCGAAGGCCCGTTTGAAGGGACTGCTCGCGACGGCGTCGAGCTTGGGGATGAGGGCGCGCAGGCCTGCCGCGCCCCGGGCCATCTTCGCGCGGCCTTCCGAGGTCAGCGGTCGGGCCGAGTCGTCCTTGTGCGTGCGCGCAAAGGCGATGCGGTCTTCGGCGATGGCATGGCGAACGAACAGCAACCGCACGCGGGTCAGGCCGGAGTGCGGGCGCGCTCGGCGCTCGGCACTCCCGGGGCCCGGCGGACGATCGGGACGAACGGCGGCCGTGGCTCGGTCGTCTCGCGCGCGGCCTCACGAGCGAGGTGCTGGAGCGCGACCTGCGCTCGGACCGGCTGGTCGCCATCCACCGGCGCGCGGCGGCGATAGGTCCCGTCGGGCTGGAGCTCGCGCGCCTTGACGGTGTCCGCGAGCACCAGGCGGAGAACCTCGCCGGTGAGGCGAGCCTTGAGGGCGGCGTCCTCGACCGGGAACACGGTCTCGATGCGACGCCAGAAATTCCGCGGCATCCAGTCCGCGCTCGCGAGGTAAATGTCGGGGGTGCCGCCGTTTTCGAAGTAGAAGATCCGGCTGTGCTCGAGGAACCGGTCCACGATGCTCGTCACGCGAATGTTTTCGGACACGCCGGACAAGCCCGGGCGCAGGCAACAGATGCCGCGGATGACGAGCTGGATCGGCACACCCGCCTGCGACGCGCGATAGAGCGCGTCGATCACCGACGATTCGACCAGCGCGTTCATCTTGACCACGATGCCGGCCGGCTGGCCGGCGCGGGCGTGCCGCTCCTCGCGCTCGATGAGCGCGATCATGCGCTCGCGCAGCCCGAGCGGCGCCACCAGGAGCTTCTTCCAGACGTACCCTTCGGCGTATCCGGTCAGGAGATTGAAGAGGGCGCTCGTGTCCTCGCCGAAATCCGGATCCGCGGTGAACAGCCCCAGATCGGTGTAGACCCGCGCGGTGGTGGGGTTGTAGTTGCCGGTCGACAGATGCACGTAGCGCCGGATCCCGTCCGCTTCGCGGCGGACCACGAGCGCGGCCTTGCAGTGCGTCTTCAGACCGACCACCCCGTAGACCACATGGACGCCCGCCTGCTCGAGCATGCGGGCCCACGCGATGTTGTTCTGCTCGTCCATGCGGGCCTTGAGCTCGACCAGGGCGGTGACCTGCTTGCCGTTGTGAGCGGCACGGGCGAGGGCCGAAATGATGGGACTCCCGCCGCTCGTGCGGTAGAGCGTCTGCTTGATGGCAAGCACGTTCGGGTCGTCGGCGGCGCGCTCGATCAGGTCCACGACGCAACCGAACGACTCGTAGGGCAGGTGAACGAGGACGTCCTGCGAGCGGATGACGTCGAAGATGTCCCGTCCCTGGGCGAACGGCGGCGGCACGCGCGGCACGAGCGGCTCGTCCTTGAGGCGCGGCAGATCGACGATACGGGGCAGGCCGAAGAGAGCGGCCAGGTCCACGGGCCCGGGGACCGCATACACGTCCCGGGGCTCCAGGTCGTGCGCGTTGGTCAGCATGTCGGTGAAGACCGGGTCCCCGTCGCTCAAGATCTCGAGGCGCACCGGGTCGCTCCGCATCCGCTGGCGCAGGCTCTCCTCGATGGTCTCGAGCAGATCGTCCGCATCCTCCTCCTGAATCGCGATGTCGGTGTTCCGCGTGACCCGGAAGACGGTGTGGCTGACCACGGGTACCTCGCCGAACAGCTCGGGCAGGTGGTGTGCGATGATGTCCTCGAGCAGGACGAACCGGACGCGGCCCGGGCTGCGCGACACCACGACGAGGCGGTCGAGCACGGCGGGCACCTGCACGACGGCAAAGTGCGGCCGCGTGGTGTGACCACCCGCGCGCTCGACGAGCAGGGCGATGTTGAGACTCTTGTTGTGCACGTGCGGGAACGGGTGCCCGGGGTCGATCGCGAGGGGCGTGAGAACCGGATAGACGCTCGTGCGGAAGAGGGTCTCCACCTGACGGCGCTCCGCGTCCGTGAGCTCGTCGAACCGCACGCGCTCCACTCCCGCGGTCTTCAGGCCGGGGAAGACCTCGTCCCTCAGGATCCGGTACTGAAGCGCGACCAGCTCGTGCACGCGATGATCGATCGCGGTGAGCTGCTCGGCCGGTGCCAAGCCGTCGGCGCCGTAGTCCTGCGGCTCCACGCCGGCGTACACCTGCTGCTGCAGCCCCGCCACCCGGATCTCGAAGAACTCGTCGAGGTTCGAGCTGAAGATCGCGAGGAACTTGAGCCGCTCGAGCCATGGGTTGGTCGCGTCCGCCGCTTCTTCGAGGACGCGCGCGTTGAACTCGAGCCAGGAGAGCTCGCGGTTGATGTAGTGGTCCGGCCCGTACGCGGGTGTGCTGCGGTCCGTCACGCTATTTCCCTTCCGGCCGCACCCATGCGACGCTGACCGTCGCATGGAACGCCTTCTCGAACAGCTCCGCCTTGCGCGTGGCGTCCTCCAGCTCGATCGCGGGGTCGCGGGCGGCGATCACCGAGATGCGGACCACGCCGTCGCCCACTTTGCTGCGCACACTCTTGATGGAGCAGGCGTGGGTGCGGTCGAGCCCGTCGGCCACGCGCAGGATGCCGGCGAGCCGGCGCACGAGGCGGCGCTCGCCCTTGTCGAGGCGCGCGAAATTCGGATGCGCGCGCCGGGGCAATGCGCGGCGGTGGTAGCGGGCGACGTTCGCGATAAGCTCGACCTCGCGCGTCGAAAAGCCGCGGAGGTCGCCGTGCATGATGAGGTGGTAGGCGTGCTTGTGGTGCCGTTCGTGGTTGATGAGGTACCCGATATCGTGGAGCAACGCCGCGGCGCGCAGGATATCCCGGCCGGCGGTCGGGAGGGCGTACGCATCGCGCAGGGCGTCGAAGATCTCCGCGCCGAGCTTGGCCACGTGCTCGCAGTGGCGCTCGTTGGAGCGGCACTGGTGGGCAAAGCGCCGCACGGACTCGAACCGGTCGGGCGTCTCGACGCGCGCCACGGCGGGCGCGCCGACCAGATCGTCGATCATGGTCAGCAGCACGCCGTCTCGCACGCCGCGATCGTTCACCAGCACGCGCTGGGTGCCGAGATACTTGGAGAGGCGTGTGACGACGGCGGCCCCCGCGACGATGATGTCCGCGCGCTGGGGATTCAGGCCCGGGATCTGCCGGCGGCCCTCGAGGGGCGTCTCCCGGAGACGGTCCAGGAGACGCACGATCTCAGCGCGGCTCAACACGTAATCGCGCGCGTTCGTCGCCTCGCCGTCGCGCTCCGCCTGCGCCATCTCGGCCAGGTTCGTGAAGGTCCCGCCGCTGCCGATCAGGATCGCCGGAGCGAAGGGCGGGTCGCCGACAGCCTGCGCGATCGCGTCGTCGATCGCGCGTCGCAGCTTGCGCCAATGCTTGGGCTTCAGCGGATCGGACTTGCAGTAACGCTCCGCCAGGCGCACGGCCCCGAGCGGGAGCGACACGACCTGGTCGACGACGCGCCCGGCAGCGAACACCACTTCGGTGCTGCCGCCGCCGATGTCCACGATCGCGGTCAGCCGGTCTTCGAGGTCGAAGTGCCGCGTCACGCTGCGGAACGCGAGCCGGGCCTCCTCCTCTGGGGCGACGACCTCGACGCGGACGCGGTGCCGGCGCCAGGCCTCCCGCACGAATTCCCGTCCGTTCGCGGCTTCCCGCACCGCGCTGGTCGCGATGGCCTTGAGATCGGTAGCGCCGAACCCGTCCGCGATCGCCTTCATGCGGCCCAGGGCCGCGAGCGACTGCTCCATCGGCGCTTCGCCGAGCCGGCCACGGCGATACAGGCCGCGGCCCAGGCGGGTCATCTCACGGTCCTCGTCCAACACCCGGTAAGAGCCGTCCGATTGGACCTCGGCCACCACCAGGCGCATGGAATTGGTGCCGATGTCGATGGCGGCGAGGCGCGGGGGCGAGTGGCGCTCTGGCGCGAGCCCGGGCGCAGCGCTGCCGACGGCTGGGCCTGCGCTGGATAGTGTGGCGGTCGGCATGCTGGCAGTCGAAGAGTGGGAAGCCTTAAGTCTACCACCAACAGCAAGGCGGTGCCGCGACTGGGTTCTGTAACGGTTGTGCAACGACAGGAGCTCCGGAAGTCAGTGTCCTACAACTTGTTATGAACCTTGGTTCAGCCGAGGAACTGCAGCGCGGCGATCGCTCCGGCCAGCCCCACCCCGGCGCCGGCGAGAACGTCGGTCAGGTAGTGCACCCGCAGCTGCACCCGGGAGTAGCCGACCAGACCGGCGAGGGGGACGAGCACGGGGCCGAGCAGCGGCTGCGCGAGCGTGAGTGTCGCGGCGACGGATACCGCCGCCGCGGTATGACCCGAAGGGAAGGAGAACGGGTCCGGGAGATCGACGATGGCGAGCGAGCGTCCGAGAGGGTCGCAGGGCCTGGCGCGAACCACCGTGCGCTTCAGGATCTGCACCGCTGCGTGGGACAGCGCGTTCGCGAGGAGTACCGTCAGGCCCAGGCGTGTGGTGGCGCCGCCGAACGGAAGCAACGCGACGCCCGTGCCGAGGGTGACGCGCGCTCCGCCGAGGTGAGTGAGCCAGCGCATCAAACGGCCAACGGCGCCGGCCGCTGTGCCCGTTCGAAAGCGTCGGCGAGCGGTTGCCCTTCGAAGCAGGCGGGGACCTCGAGACCGAACCACCACAGGATCGTGGCGGGCACGTCGAGGAGCGAAACGGGTCGGTTGATGGGATAGTTGCGAGCGACCCGGGGACCTGCCACCACGAGCGGGATGTGGTCGTTCACCGGGTGCGGCTCGTCGTGCTCGGTCGGAACCACGCCACCGCCACCGTGGTCCGCGGTGACGATCAGGGTGCTGTCGTCCGTGACGGGAGAGAGCATCCCGACGGCAACGTCGATTTCGGCCGCAGCGGCGAGATAGGCGTCCGACATCCATCCGTGCGCATGGCCGGCCTGGTCGCAGTCGGGGAGGTAGACGAACAGCAGGCCGTCACGGACTCGCCGCAGCCGCTCGAGCGCCGCGGCGGCGACGTCCCGCGCGCGCCGACCCGCGGTGACGAGGTCGCGAGCGCCGGCAGCCATGGCGAGGGCCCAGGCCACGGGGAACGCGCCGGCGCCGAGGCTCGCGGCCACGATGTCGGTGGGCAGGCCGAATTTGGCGAGCTCGCGCGCGACTGGCCGAAGTGCACCGAGACCCGGGAGGAAGCCCAGCCCCGGCTCGACCAGCCGATGAGTCTCGGGGCCAACCCCGGTCGCGAGCGACGCGAGCGCCGCTACGGTGGCGCTGGGCCGCACCGTCCGCGCATGGTAGGCGCGGCTGAAGGCGCCGCCGAGCGCGTCGAGCGATGGCATGAGCCCGGGCGACACGGCATCCGGCCGCAGCCCGTCGGCGAGGATCAGCACTAGGCGGCGAATGAGGCCACCTCCGCTCCTTTGGGATGTGCAAGGTCCGCATAACGCGCCAGCAGCTCGGCGTCTTCCACCGCGCTGTCACGCTGGACGGCATGTTCACGCGCGGCGGCGGACATGGCGAACCGGCGGCGTGGATCGGCGACGAGTGCCTCAATCGCTTCCGCGAATGCGGCGGCGTCGCGCGGGGGCACGAGAATCCCCGTCTCGCCGTCGGTCACGTTTTCCCGCAAGCCCCCTGCATCGGCTGCGATGACGGCGACACCGGAGGCCATGGCCTCCATCGCCACCAGGCCGCAGGTCTCGGTGGTCGAGGGCAGCACGCATAGATCGGAGCTCGCATACAGCGCAGCGAGACGCTCGCGGGGCAGGAAGCCGAGCTGGCGGACGAACGGCAGGTCGGTGACGAGGCGCTGCTCGAGCGGTCCCTCCCCGGCGATGACGAACGTCGCCCGCTGCGCGAGCCGCTGCCGCGCCAGGCGCCACGCCTCGGTCAGGACGTCGAGGCCCTTCTCGCGAGCGAGCCGGCCTACGTGCAGGACGACCGTCGTGTCGTCGCCCCCGGACAACCAGCGACGCCATCCGGACTCCCGCCGGGCGGGGTGGAAAAGCCGCGGGTCCACACCCCGTCCCCACACGATCGACGGCGAGATCCTATGCTGCGCGAGCTCGGCTCTCGTTCCCTCGCCGGGAGTGAGGGTCAGCGCCGCGGGCTGGTGGAACCAACGGAGCCAGCTCCAGACGAGCGGGGTGATCACCCCCGCTCCGTAGTGCTTTGCGTACCTCGGGAAGTCGGTGTGGAACGAGGTCACGAGCGGCAGGCGTCGTTCGATGGCGAACCGCCGGCCCATCAGCCCCAGCGGGCCTTCCGTGTGCACGTGAATCAGTTCGGGCTGAAACGCGGCGAGGAAGGCGGCGACCGCGCGATAGCGTGGTGCGGACAGGCGGATCGCCGGGTACGGCGGGAACGGGAACGAGACGACCCGCAGCTCGCCGGCCGCGGCGTCGGGGGCGTCAGGATAGCGCGGTGCCACCACCACTGTCTCATGCCCTTCACGCACGAGCGCATCCACCGTGCGGCGCACGATGGTGCTCACCCCGTTGACCTGGGGCACGTAGGTGTCGGATACGATCCCAATACGCACGACCGGAGAATTGGGTCGGTGCGTCAATTGCCGGTGACGGGCATGTGACAGCTTGGTAACAGTGCCAAACTGCCAGAATGTCAGCCTTGGGGCGGCTCCGCAGGGAAGAACAGCTCGATCGTCGTGCCACGACCCACGGCGGACTCGGCCCAGACCCGGCCGCCGTGCGCTTCGACGAGGTGTTTGACGATGGCCAGCCCGAGTCCCGTCCCACCCTGGGTGCGTGCCCGGCCAGCATCAGCGCGATAGAACCGCTCGAACACGCGGGCCAGGTGTTCGGGGGCGATTCCCGATCCCGAATCCGCCACCGCCACGACCACCCCGCCAGCGGCCCCCGTCGCCCGCACGGTGACCTGGCCGTCCGCCGGCGTATGGCGGAGCGCGTTGTCGAAGAGGTTCGTAAAGATCTGTCGCAGGGCATCGGCGTCGGCGGAGACAGCGTCCGCGCCCGGCGCGACCTGGACCCCGAGCTTCACCCGGCGCTCCGCGGCACGATCAGCGAACGGTGTCCAGGCATCGCGCGCGAGCGCGGCGATGTCCACGACTCGTTGCTGGGGCTGCCATCCACCGGACTCGATGCGGGACAGGTCGAGCAGGTCGTCGACCAGGCGTTGCATGCGGTGTGCATTCGAGAGGATGGTTTCTGCAAACTTCTGAGCTTGCGGGTTCGGGCCCGGCTCGGCGGCGAGCGTTTCGGCGTATCCCGCAATCGACGTGAGCGGGGTTTTCAGCTCGTGCGAGACGTTGGCCACGAAGTCGCGCCGCACCGCTTCGAGACGCCTCAGGTCGGTCACGTCGCGGAACACGAACAACGCTCCGCCGTTCGGCAGGGCCCGCCCCGTGACGAGGAGGGCGCGATGCTCGAGATCGAGCTGTTGCTGCTCGACGTCACGTCCCTCGAGGACGTCGCTCATGAGCTCACGCGCCCGCTTGTCGTGAAACAGCTCGGCGAGCGGGGGCAGCGGGTCGGTGCCGTGCCGGCCGAGCAAGCGGCGCGCCGCGGCATTCACCATGACGACGGCCCCGCCCCAGTCGGTCGCGAGCACGCCGTCCGCCATGGATTCGATCAGTGTTCGCGTTTCCTCGCGCTCCTGCCGCAAGTCGTGGAACCGCCGCTCGAGCTGATCGTGCATCGCATGGAGCGCGAGGATGTGGTCGGCGATCTCGGGGACCGTAGAGTCGGGGAACCGGGGGGTCTCGCCCGCCGCGATCGCCCGGGCTGCTGCGCCGAGCTCCACCAGCGGACGGGCGACCGTGGCGCTGAAGATCCACGCGAGGACGGCGGCGAACCCCAGCGCGACGAGTCCGGCGAACACCACGCCTCGCATCACTCCGAGGACCGCGGCATTCACGTTGTCGAGCGTGGTGGCGACCCGAACGACCGCGATCCCGCGTGGCCCGCCGCGTACCGCGACGTAGATCGTGGACTGGTTGGTCGATGCGCTCCGCCGCTGCGCGCGACCCAGGCCCGAGGCCATGGCCCGGATCACCTCGGGACGTCCGCTGTGATTCTCGAGGCCGTCGAGCGCTGCGCGGTCGAACTCCGTATCTCCCCGAACCCATCCCGCCGGGTCGATGAGTGTGACGCGATGGCCTGTGAGTGCGCCCAGTCGGTGGGCGGCTTCGGGCCAGTCGAGCGAGTCGGCGGGAAGCAAGGCAGCGAGCAAGCGCGCTTCGTGCCCCAGGTCTTCGCTGATGACGTCTTCCAGATGGTGACGCAGGAGGCGGTCGGCTCCACCGATCAGCCCGACCACCGTTGCCGCGACGAGCAAGCTCGTCGTGGTGAAGAGACGGACGGCGAGCCTCATCCCCGCTTCCGAGCGGGAGGCGGGGCGCGGAAACGATAGCCGGCCCCGCGTACGGTCTCGATAGCCGCGCCCGCCGAGCCAAGTTTCTGGCGGAGTCGCTGGACGTGCATGTCCACGGTGCGAGTCTGAATATCCGGCTGCGCTCCCCACACCGTCTCGAGCAGTTGCGCCCGGCTCTGGACGCGGCCCTGGCGCTCCATCAGCGTGCACAGCAGGCGGAACTCGGTGGCGGTCAACTCCACCTCATGCCCTTTCACGGTCGCGCGATGGGCGGTGGCGTCGACCGCAATCAGCCCGGCGGTGAGGAGGCCTCCGGATGCCACGGCGGGCGCCGCGAGGCGCCGCAGCACCGCGCCGACGCGCAGCACCAGTTCCTGCGGGGAGAACGGCTTGGGGAGGTAGTCGTCCGCGCCGAGCGAGAGGCCCTTGATCCGATCGGCCTCTTCTTTGCGCGCCGTGAGGACGATGACGCCAATATGCTTCGTGTCCTGATGCCGGCGGAGCTCGGCGAGCACGTCGTAGCCCGACAGGCCCGGCAGCATGAGGTCGAGCACGATGAGGTCGGGTCGCTCTTCGCGGGCGGTGCGCAGGGCGTCCCGGCCATTCGTGGCCGTCGAGACCCGGTAACTCGCTTTGGCGAGATGGTACGCGACGAGCGCGGTGATGTCGGGCTCGTCGTCCACCACCAGGACGCGCTGGCCGCCGTTCTTGCCGGGTGGCGCGGTCACAGGTCGACGTTCGCGCCCGGGTCGCGCTTCGACAGTCGCTCGATCGCTCTGCGGGCCGTGGACCTGGCGCGCGCCGTCGCGTCGGGATCGCGCACCACGGTGAGGACCGCGCGATCCTTATCTGCCTCGACGGTGACGGCGAGGACGTCGTCACCGCGAGTGCCGGACGGCAACAGCCAGCGGGGCACGTCGAAGAACCCCTGCCCGTCCACCTCGATGACGGTGTGGTTCTCCTCGTGGTGGTCCACTATCCAGCGATGGCGGTCGGTCATGGCGGGCCCCCGGCCGAGGGTTCGGTTCGCGGGACGCGCCAAGGTAGCGTGGGAGACGTGGCCTTGGCAATTTCCTGTTCAACGATGCGCGTCTTTGTCAACGAGCGACCAGTGGACGTCGCGCGCGGCGCGACCGTGCGTGATGCCGTGGCCGCGTTCGACGCCGGGCTGGCCGGTCTCATCGCGGCGGGCGCATACGTGACCGACGGCGTGGGCCGCCCGGTAGACGCGTCCGATCCGGTCGGCGAAGCCGGTACGGTGTTCCGGGTCATCGTTCCCGCTGGTGGCGGCGTGGCCGCCCGGCTCTCCAAGGCTACGCTGCGGCGCTGGCCGAAAGCGGAGCTGCACGTCCATCTGGATGGGTCCCTCCGCCCGCAGACCATGCTCGAGCTGGGGCGGGAAGCGGGCGTGCCGCTGCCCGCCGATACCCCCGACGCCCTCGGGCGCGCGTTGGCCGTGGGCTCGGCGGGCCTCGAGGCGTATCTCGCGCGGTACGAAGTCACGCTCGCCGTGATGCAGACGGCCGCCGCGCTCGAGCGGATCGCCTACGAATTCGTGCTGGATGTGGCGGCCGAGTCGGTGCGCTACGTCGAGGTGCGGTACTCCCCGCTCCTCCACCCGACCCTCTCGCTCAGCGAGGCGATCGAGGCTCCTCTGCGGGGCCTGGCTCGCGGCAGCGCGGAAACGGGGACGCGAGTCGGGGTCATTCTGTGCGCGATCCGCACGCTCCCGCCGGCACGCTCCCTCGACCTCGCGCAGGCCGCCGCCGACTACCGGGGGGAGGGCGTCGTCGGATTCGATCTCGCGGGCGCCGAGCGCGGGCATCGCGCCGGAGAGCACCGCGCGGCGTTCGCATTCGCGGTCGAGCGCGGCCTGGCCTGCACCTGCCACGCGGGTGAGGGTGACGGAGCGGCGTCCATCTACGACGCCCTCCATGTGTGCGGCGCCACACGGATCGGTCATGGCACGCGCCTGGGGGAGGACGCCGCGTTGCTCGCCGCGGTGGTGGAGCAGCGCATCCCGCTCGAGATGTGCCTCACGAGCAACGTGCACACCCATGCGGTGGCGTCACCCGCCGCGCATCCGTTCCGCCGCTATCTCGAGCAGGGCGTGGTCGTGACCCTCAACACTGATGGGCGCCTCGTCGATGGCGTCACCCTCACCGATGAGTACTATCTCGCCCACACGGTCCTCGGCCTCGGCAGGGACGACCTCGTGAAGGTCACGCTGAATGCGTGGGAGAGCGCCTTCCTTCCAGACTTCGAAAAGGTCGCGCTCATCGCGCGCGTCAACGGCGAGCTGGAGAAATTGGAGTGACGGGGAAAGGGGCCGTCGAGCGCGCCGCCGACGCCGTGCGGCCTCGGCTGGACGGGCTCGAGCCCCGCGTTGCGGTAGTGCTCGGATCGGGGCTCGGCGGCCTCGCGGATCGGGTCCGAGACGCGCGGCGCATTGCCTACCACGACATTCCGGGCTTCCCGCAACCCGGCGTGGCGGGACACAAGGGAGAGCTGGTCGCCGGCACCGTGGCCGGCATCCCGGCCATCGTGCAATGCGGGCGATTTCATCTCTACGAGGGGCACGCGGCGGAGGTGGTGGCGCTCCCGATCCGCATGTTTCACCGTCTCGGCATCGAGACCCTCGTGCTGACGAACGCGGCGGGCGGCGTGCGACCGACCTTTCGGCCCGGCACCCTCATGCTCATCGCCGATCACATCAACCTGATGTGGCGGAGTCCGCTGGTCGGCCTCGTGGCGCCGGGTGAAGGACGCTTTCCGGACATGAGCGCTCCGTACGACGAGGCGCTCCGCGCGATGGCGCGCAACGCGGCGCGCGAGGCCCGGATACCGCTCGAGGACGGTGTCTACGCCGGGCTCCTCGGCCCCTCCTACGAGACGCCGGCCGAGATCCGCATGCTCGCCCGGCTCGGGGCCGATGCGGTCGGGATGTCCACCGTCCCCGAGGTTCTTGTCGCCCGCGCACGCGGGATGCGATGCCTGGCGTTTTCCGTGATCACGAATCCGGCCGCGGGCCTCGCGAGCGAGGCGATTGCGCATGATGACGTGCTCGCGCTCGGCCGGCGCGCCGCGGGTCAGCTTGGCGGGTTGCTGGAGACAGTGCTCGGGCGAATGTAAACCTACAGCCCCTCCGTGGGCGGCCGCCTCGGCCCGGGGACGAAGTGATTCAATGGCCCGTGCCCCCCGTTCCGCCCGAGTCCCGGCGCGGCCGCGATGGCGCGTTGCACGAAGTCGATCCCGTCCGCGACGGCCTGTAACAAGGGCCGACCGTGGGCGAGACCGGCGGCGATCGCCGCGGACAAGGTGCAGCCCGTCCCGTGTGTGGACGTCGTCGCGATCCGCGCATGCTCGAAGCGACGCTCGACCGCCTCCATTACCAACACATCCACGAGCTGGTTGCCCGGGAGATGGCCGCCCGTGACCAGGGCGGCGCGTGCGCCCAGCCGCACGAGCGCCCGGGCCGCCTCGAGCATCTGGTCCGGCGTCGCGACGGTCTCGCCGACGATCGCCTGCGCCTCGGCGAGGTTCGGGGTGACGAGCGTCGCGAGCGGAACGAGCTTTTGGCTGACCAGACGCTCGGCATCACGGTCGAGCAGCCGGTCTCCCGATGTGGCGACCATCACGGGATCCAGGACGTAGTTGGGCAGGTGGTGTCGGGTGATGGCGGCGGCGACAGCCTCCACGACCTCCGCCGAGCCGAGCATCCCGCTCTTCACAGCGTGGGGGGGGAGATCGTCGGCCAGAGCGTCGAGCTGGCGCGTGACGAGGGCGGCGGGGAGGGCGGTCCACGCGCCGACGCCCTGGGTGTTTTGGGCCGTGACGGCCGTGAGGGCGGTCGTTCCGAATACGCCGAACTGATGAAACGTCTTGAGGTCGGCCTGGATGCCGGCCCCGCCCCCCGAGTCGGACCCGGCGATGCTGAGGGCGATCCTCACGAGGCGGCAGCTTGGCAAACCGCGCCGGTGCGGCGACGTTTAGGTGTGGCGCTCGCCGTCTGAATCCCGCACGCCGCCCGGGAGAAACGACTCATAGCGACTAATCTGCAATCCCTGCTGCGCGATCTCCAACGCCGCAAGGCCCGTGGCCGCCGTGGCCTCGCCCTCGTGGAAGGCGTGCGGCTCGTGGAGGAGGCGCTCGCCGCCGGGCTACGCCTGCGCGGCGCGCTCGTGTCCGCCGAGCTGGATCGCACGGCGCGGGGCGCCGCGCTCCGCGTCGAGCTCGAGAAGCACGCCGTGCCGGTGGAAGAGGTCGGGACACGCACCCTCGAGAAGCTGGCCGACACCGAGACGCCGCAGGGTATCGTCGCGGTGGTCGAGCCGCGCAAGTGGGCTCCCGACGAGCTGCCGCTCACCGAGCGCGGTGTGGTGCTCGTGATCGACGGCGTGCAGGACCCGGGCAACGTCGGCACGTTGATTCGCACGGCTCACGCGCTGGGGGCGGCCGGCACCATCGTGCTGCGCGGTACGGCGGATGTCGTCGGCCCCAAAGTGTTGCGCGCGGCCATGGGTGCGACCTTCCGGCATCCCGTCATCTCCCTCGACGACGCCGCGTTCATCGCGTGGGCGCGCCGGCGCGGGGTGACGTTGTGGGCCGCCGCGGCCGACGGCACACCGCTGCATCGGGCGATTGGGGGGACGGGAAAAGGGAAGGGGGAAGGAGGAAAGGGGGACGACGGCCCGGTCGGCGTCATTGTGGGGAACGAGGGAGCGGGTATCCGACCGCACCTGAACGCCGTCTCCACCAAACGAGTGGCGATTCCGCTCGCCCAGGGCGCCGAATCGCTGAACGTGGCCGTCGCGGCCGGGATCCTGCTCTACGAGGTTCTGCGTGGGCGCTGAGGCCGCGGTGCTGATCGCCGCCACCGGTTTGGGTCTGTGCTTCGGAAGCTTCCTCAACGTCTGCATCCTGCGGTTGCCGCTCGAGCAATCGCTCATCCGGCCGCCGTCCACGTGCCCCAAGTGCAAGCGGCCGCTTGCGTGGCGCGACAACATCCCGGTCCTCTCGTGGCTTCTGCTCAAGGGACGGTGCCGGCAGTGCGGGGCGCCGATCTCGGTTCAGTACCCGATCATCGAAGCGTCGGTCGCCGTACTGTGGCTCGCCGCGGTCCTGCTCTACGGGCCGGGCGCGCAGGCGATCACGGCCGCCGTGTTCGGCACGATCCTGCTCGGTATCGCGATCACGGATGCGCGACACTACATCATTCCCGACGAGTTCACGTGGGGTGGTCTGGTGATCGGCCTGGCGCTTTCGCTCGCGGGTGGCGCGGCGGGGTTCGTCAATGCCATCATCGGTGCCGCGGCCGGGTTCGGCCTGCTCTGGATCATCGCGCGGCTCGGCCACTGGGCGTTCAAGGAAGAGGCCATGGGTGGCGGCGACATCAAGATGATGGCGATGGTCGGCGCGTTCGTGGGGTGGAAGGGCGTGCTCGTCACCCTGCTGCTGGGCGCGTTGATCGGGAGCATCGTGTTCGTGCCCCTGCAGTTCAAGCGCAAACGTCTCGTTCCCTTCGGGGTATTCCTCGCCGTGGGCGCGGCCGTGACCTTCCTCTTCCAGGACGCCATCCTGCAATGGTACGGGCAGTTCCTGCGCGGCACGTGAGCGCGTGAGCGGGCTCGCGGATCTGTTCGAGTCGGGCAACGTGCTCGACCGCGTGGGCGTGGACCTCACCGCACAGGCGCGACGCGGCGATCTCGAGCCCGTGCGGTGTCGCGACGCTGAAATCGCCCGCGTCACCGATATCCTGCTGCGCCAGAGCAAGAACAATCCGGCGTTGATCGGCCGCGCGGGCGTGGGCAAGACCGCCATCGCGGAAGGGCTCGCCCAGCGGATCGCCGCGGGCGAGGTGGCCCCCGCGCTCAAGGACGCGCGAATCGTCGCGCTCGATCACGTCGCGCTGCTCGCGGGCACGTCGTTCCGCGGCCAGTACGAGGAGCGTGTCCGCCAGGTGGTCGCGTCGCTCGCCCGCGATCCCGATCTCATCCTGTTCGTGGACGAGCTGCACAACCTCATCGGCCAGGGGACCGCGATGGGGGCGGCCATGGATGCGGCCAACATGCTGAAGCCCGCCCTGGTGCGGGGCGACATTCGCGTCATCGGCGCCACCACGGGTGGCGAGTACGATCGGTGGATTCGCGGCGACCCGGCCCTCGAGCGGCGCTTCCAGCCGGTCACGGTGGAGGAGCTCGATGCCATTCAGACCTGGGAAGTGCTCGTGTCGCGCCGTCCCAGGCTCGAGCGCCATCACGCGGTCGCCATCACTGACGACGCCCTGAAGGCTGCGATCGTTCTCACCGACCGGTTCGTGCCCGATCGGGCCCGACCCGACAAGGCGATCGACGTCCTCGACGAGGCGTGCGCGCACGCGCAGGGCACGGCGCACGTCTCTCCCGAGCTCGACCGCCTCATCCGCGAGCGGCGCCGTGTGGAAGGCATGATTCGCCGGGGTCAGGCGTACGACGCCCCCGGCTCGGGCGAGGCCGGTGCGGCATCCGGCGCCGACCTGGTGGCCGAGATCTTTCCGATGCTCGAGCGGATCGGGGTGGAGATTGAGAAAATGCTGGGCGGGCAAGGACGGTCAAGGACGGTCAAGGAGGCTCAAGCGACCGACCTCGACCGTCCCCGATTGTCGCTTGCCGACCAGCGCTCCGAACTAGACCGCCTCCTCCGCCGCGAGCTCGAACACCAGGGCATCGTCGTCACGGGCAAGGATATCGCGCGCGTGGTCGGGGCCGCGGTCGGCAAGGGGATCGAGTGGACTGGTTGAGGCGCTCCTGGGTTTCGACCGCGCTGATCGCGTCCGCGGTGGCGGGTGCCGGGTGCAGCGAGCGGGCGCGCGCCGTGCAGCGCGAAGCGGAGTTGAAACAGGTCGTCGACCAGATGATGGCGCCGGTCGAGCGTGCGACGGGTCTCACGTTCAAGCGTCATCCCAAGGTCCTGGAACGGACCCGCCGCCAGGTCCGCGACTACGTGATCCACAAGTTCGATGACGACCTGCCTCCGTCGGAGCTGCAGGGCATGGAAGCTGCCTATCGACTGTTCGGGCTTCTCCCGGACTCGGTCGATCTGCGGCGCACCGTGATCGACCTCCTCACGGAGCAGGTCGCGGGATACTTCGACCCCGACTCGAACGCGCTATTCATTCCGACCGACGTCGACCCCGCACTGGCCCGGATCACCGTCTCGCACGAGCTGGTCCACGCGCTGCAGGCGCAGTACGTCGGCATCGATTCGGTGATTCACCAGGAGCGTCAGAATGACCGGCGCTCGGCGGCCCAGGCGATTCTCGAAGGCCAGGCGACCCTCGCGCAGATTCTCGTGCTCATGCCGGAGCAGAACGTGGACAGCCTCCCGGACTTCTGGGAGATGCGCGACGCGTTCGGCAAGCAGCAGGCGGAGATGACCGCCTTTGCGAGCGCGCCGCCGTGGCTGCGCGAGAGCCTCATCTTCCCGTATCTCGGCGGGGCCGAGTTCGTGCGGCGGTTCCGGCACCTGCATCCGGCCAGGCAGCCCTTCGGCGCGCTCATGCCGGTCTCGACGGAGCAGATTCTCCATCTGGATCGCTACGAGGCCGGCGACCGCCCGGAGCACCTGGAATTCGTGCGGCCGTCGCCGGATACCGTGATCTACGACAACGATCTCGGCGAGTTCGAGACGCGCCTCCTGCTCGAACAGCTGCTGCACAACTCGGCGACGGCGGCGACACTCGCGACCGGCTGGGGTGGCGACCGCTACGAGGTCTACGGTTCCCCGGCTGACGCGCTCGTGTGGTACACGGTGTGGGACGACGCGCGGGCCGCGGATCAGTTTGCAGCCGGTCTCAAACGGGGGTGGGGAGAGCGCCGAACCGACGGGCGGGTGCGGCGGTCCGACATTAGCCGCCTGCCGCTCGGCGGGTTGCCCGGGGTGCGTCTGATGGATGCTCCTCCCGACTGGGCTGGCTGGAAGCACGTTCCTACCGTGAAGGTTGTTCACCCTTCTCCGCTGCGAGCCCGCCCCAGGTAGGCAACTCTCGCCCTTGGCTTCGAGCAATTCGCTAAGTAGTTTTGTTGGCTTATGTTTACGGCCCTCTCCGAGCAGCTCGGCGCGGTGCTGCGCCGACTCACCGGTCGAGGCGTACTCTCGGAGCAGGACGTCAGCGACGCGCTGCGCGACATCCGTCGGCATCTGCTCGAGGCGGACGTAAGCTTCGAGGTCACGCGCGGGTTCGTCGAGCGCGTACGGGAACAGGCCGTCGGCGCCGCCAAGCTGGCGCCGGTGAACCCCGGCCAGCAGATCGTGAAGCTCGTGCGCGACGAGATCGCGCGGATGCTCGGCGCGAGCGACGCGGAGCTGGCGGCGAAAGGGCCGGCGCGCGCCGCGACATCGCTGAACTACGCGTCGGTTGGCCCGACCCTGATCCTGCTGGTTGGCTTGCAGGGGTCCGGCAAGACCACGACCGCCGCCAAGCTTGCGCACCGCCTCAAGCGCGAACAGAAGGCGCCGGGCCTGATCGCCGCGGACATTTACCGACCGGCCGCGGGCGAACAGCTCGAGCAACTCGGGAAGCAGGTTGGCGTCCCCGTGTTTGGGGCGGTGGGATCGGGCCAAGGGGCTGGGGTAGTGGACTTGGTGCGGGGTGCGCTGCGGGGCGCCGAGAAAGAGCGGTGCCGCACGGTGATCGTCGATACGGCCGGGCGGTCACAGGTGGACGCCGAAATGATGGCCGAGCTGTCGGCGCTCAAGACGGCGACCAAGCCCCACGAGGTACTCCTCGTGGCAGACGGCATGACGGGTCAGGATGCGGTGCGGCTCGCGCGCGGCTTCCACGAGGGCGTCGGGCTCTCGGGTGTGATCCTGACCAAGCTCGACGGCGACGCGCGAGGTGGTGCGGCGCTCTCGATCCACGGGGTCACCGGGCTCCCGATCAGGTTCGTCGGAGTGGGCGAGAAGGTCGACGCGCTCGAGCCCTTCGACCCGGTCCGGATGGCGGGTCGGATTCTCGGGCAGGGCGATGTGGTATCGCTCGTGGAGAAGGTGGCGGCCACGGTCGACGCGGATGCCGCCGCCAAGCTCGAGAAGAAGGTCAAGTCGAAGGCCGGGATGGACCTGAGCGACTTTCTGGTCGCGTTGAAGCAGATGCAGGCGCTCGGTCCCTTGAAGCAGCTCGTGGGCCTCTTGCCGGGCGGGGCCGCGAAAGCGGTGAAGCAGAGCGGGGCGGCGTTGGACGACAAGCGCCTGAAGCACGTGGAAGCAATCGTGCTTTCGATGACCCCGGCGGAGCGGGCCGATCCCAGGATCCTGAACGGGTCGCGCCGGTTGCGCATCGCGAAGGGCTCGGGCCGGTCGGTTCAAGAAGTGAATCGCCTGCTGGAGCAGTTCCAGCAGATGCGCAAGCTCTTACACAGGATGTAGGAAGACTCTATGGCAACTCGTATTCGGCTGCGGCGCGAGGGACGGAAGGGACAGTCGTACTTCCGGATCGTGGTCGCCGACCAGGAATCGCCGCGGGACGGCAGGTTCGTCGCGACCATCGGCCACTACCACCCGCGGTCCAAGCCCGCGGTGATCAAGGTGAACGCCGACCAGGCACACGCGTGGCTCGCCAAGGGCGCGCTGCCCACGGACACGGTGCGCTCGCTCCTGAAGCAGGCGGGAGTGCTGGGCAAACGGCCCCCCACCGCCTAGTCGGGCGGCTGCGGAAGCCGCACGGCGAGCAGGGGGAAGTCGCCGTCATTCCCATCGTCCCGAATCCGGGCGCGATCTTTCTCCCCAAGGCGCGCCTGTACATTCTGGACGACGAACGGCGCGTGATCGCAGGGCCGCTCGTAGTGACGCGGCGGCGCGCCTATCACCGCGAATGGCTGCTCGGCTTTGTGGGTGTCACGAGCCGCGCGGCGGTCGAGGGCTGGCGGGGCCACTACGTGGCGACGGATGAGCCCGATGCTGACGATTAACGTGGTGACGCTCTTCCCTGAGGTGTTCACGGCACACTGTGCCGTGAGTATCCCGGGGCGCGCGGCGACCGCGGGACTCGTCCGCTATCGCGTGGTTCAGCTGCGCGACTACGCACGCGACAAGCATCATACGGTCGACGATGCGCCCTACGGCGGCGGTGCGGGCATGGTCCTCAAGCCCGAGCCGTTCTTCGCCGCGGTCGAGGACCTGCGCGCGGGCCCGCCGATCGTTCTGCTCTCGGCGCGCGGGCGGCGGTTCAGGCACGACGATGCCGTGCGGTTCGCGGTGGGGAAGGAGCTGACGCTGCTCTGCGGCCACTACAAGGACGTGGACCAGCGCGTGGCGGACGGCCTCGGCGCGGACGAGCTGTCGATTGGAGATTTCGTGCTGTCGGGCGGCGAGCCCGCCGCGCTGTGCATCCTGGATGCGGTGGTGCGGCTGCTGCCGGGCGCGCTGGGCGATCACGAGTCGGCCGCCGGCGATTCGCACTATGACGGTTTGCTCGCGCCGCCGAGCTATACGCGGCCGCCGAGCTATCGCGGGATGGATGTTCCCGAGGTATTGTTGAGCGGTGATCACGCGAAGATCGCGACGTGGCGCGCCCAGGAGGCTGAGCGCCTGACGCGCGAACGGCGGCCCGACTTGTGGGCCAACTACGTCGAGGAAGGACAAGGGTAAGCGTATGCAGCGGCTGAGAGCGGTCGAGCGGGAAGGTCTGAAGACCAATATCCCCGCCTTCGATCCCGGAGACACGGTGCGCGTGATGGTGCGCGTGCGCGAGGGCGACAAGGAACGCCTCCAGGCGTTCGAGGGCATCTGCATCGGCCGACGCGGCGGCGGGATCAGCGAGACGTTCACCGTCCGCAAGATCTCGGCGGGCGTGGGCGTCGAGCGCATTTTCCCGCTGCATAGCCCGTCGATCGCCGAGATCGAGCTGGTCCGCAAGGGCCGGGTGCGCCGCGCAAAGCTGTACTTCCTGCGGCGCCTCGCCGGCAAGGCCGCGCGGATTCGCGAGAAACGCGGCGAGGTCCCGGCCGCGGCGGAGCCGGAGCCGCCGCCCGCGTGAGCCGTCTCCGCCCCACGCTCCAGCGCGAGATCGCGATCTGGCAAGCGGGGGGCGGGCTCGTCGCCGGTGTCGACGAAGTCGGCCGCGGTCCCCTGGCTGGTCCAGTGGTGGCCGCGGCCGTCGTCTTTCCCGCCTTCGCCCGCCCGATCCGCGGGCTCCGCGATTCCAAGATGCTGCCGCCCGCCCAGCGCGTCCGCCTCGCGGCCATCGTCCGCGCGCGCGCCGTGGCCGTGGGCGTCGGCGCGGCCAGCGTCCACGAGATCGATCGCTGGAATATCCGGCGTGCCAGCATCCTGGCGATGCGGCGCGCGCTCGCGCATCTCTCGTGCGAGCCCGCGCACGTCCTCGTGGACGGGCTCCCCTGTCCGGAGCTGGGCCGCGCGCACGAGGCGATCGTGGACGGTGACGCGCTGTGCCAATCGATCGCGGCCGCGTCCGTCGTGGCGAAGACGGTGCGCGACCTCCTGATGTCGCGGCTCGCGCCCCGCTACCCGGTGTATGCGTGGGACTCGAACAAGGGCTATGCCACGGCCGAGCACCTCGCCGCGCTGGGCGCGCGTGGGTTCACCGTCCACCATCGCAAGAGTTTCAGCCCCGTGGTGCAGCTCGAGCTGGCGATGGGCCGCCTAGAAGAAGAGGTCGGGGTCCTCGAGGCGAGTGAAGTTGCCCTGCGCGTCGAGTAGGTAGACCACCACCGAGTACAGCTTGTCGTAGGTGACGGTCGCGCTCAGTCCGATCTCGGGCGCGACGTTCCCCAGATACCCCACCGTATTCGGATACACGAGGTCCGGCGTGCCATCGGGCTGGCCGATCGTGCCGTCGCGCAGCCGTACGGCGACGAAGACGCCGGCGTAGTCGTTGTCGGCATCCTGGGCGGCGAGATCCATGCGCACGGCCGCGGTGCCGAACAGGAAGGCATTGTATTGCACCGCGACCGGCGCGCTGCCCGGACCGCTCGGCGCGAGCCTGGTCTCGACGACCGGGGAGGGAAACCCATTGCCGTCCGCGAGCCAGAGCGAGACGCAGCGGTCGCCGCTGGACGACGGCGGCAACGGCGCCTCGAACGTCGTCACGACCGTGACCGTGTCCTGGTTCGCGGTGCGGCCACCGCGGAGGCCGCCCCGCACGCTTCCCCCGCCGCGCGCGAGCAGCGTGTTGCGATGGCAGTCCGTCAGGTCCCAGATGTAGCGGTCGATGTCGCGGTCGGGATCGGTGGCCCGAAACACGAGGCCGGTCACGCCATCGTGATACGTGGCGTGCGCCGAGAGCACGGTCGGACGGTGCGCGAGGTCGCCGCACCGCACGAGAAATTGCACCTCCGCTCCCCCGGTCGAGTCGAGCATCATCACCTGCCTGGTGCCGCCGTTGGTCGTCACGATGCAGTTGGCGGGCACGGCGCCGAGGTCGACTGACAACGGGCCGGCGGGCAGGTGCTCGAACGCCAGCGTGTCGTTCCGCTCGAGGAGGCCGATGCTCGTGCGTCCGTCGGCCGGCGTGAGCTTGTACACGTACGGTCCCGGGTTGAAGCCGTCGGTCAGCACCGAAACGGTCAGCTGCGTGTTGCACAGCACCAGGTACCGGACCATCGTCGTGTTGGTCCCCTCGGCGATCAGCACCAGCTGGGAGCCCTCGCGACTCTTGCATTGCGGAGGGATGGTCAGTTCGACCACATAGCTCGCCGGCGGGAGCGCGAGGATCAACGTGTCGCGCGGCGCGAGCGATTTCGTGATATCGATGTCGAGCGTCCCGGAGATCTCGCGCACGTGGTAGTCGAAATGCGTGCCCGCCGGTGCTCCCCCCGGTCCGACCACGGTTGCAACCACCGCGAGATACGGCGGTACACCGATGGACGGCGCCGCGGTGTCGCTACAGCCCGTGAGCGACAGGGCCGCCACGAGGGTAGACATACGAAGACTGCGGCTCCACAGCTGTCTCATCACACCACCTGACAAGAGGAAAGCCGAAGGCGCCCGGGCCTTGCGGCCCGGGCGCGCTTCGTCATCACCTGCTACGCCACAGCCCTGCTACGGATGTGTAGCGTCCGTCATGCCCCGGGTCCACCCGGCGTACCACGGAATGCCGTCGGGTGAGACCGCGCCAAGGTACGTCGTCGTCTCAAACGTGTAGCCGTTCACGGTCCCGGGCGACGGGGCGACCGGCAACGTCGTTGCCGCCGAACCAGGCTTCGGACGGAGGTCCGGGACCTGACGATCGAGCGGGTTGACGAGATAGTCCCCGTTCGCGTCGCCGGCTGCGTAAACCGTGATGTTGTTCGCGGGGTTCGCCTCGTACAGCGCCTCGAGGTTCGTCCCGTCGGTCGCCGGAGTGGTGTATCCGCCGCAATCGGCGACAAAAGTGGTGCCGTTATACCCGGGATCGTTGTTGTCCTGATCCGCCGCCACCGAGGGGCCAGAACCACTAGGCGGCGTTCCGACGGGACCGACGCTGAGGGCTGCATTCTTCAGGATGCCCGCGCCGACTGCGTCGCAGAGACCGGTGCGGTCGATCACGAGACCGCCCCCGGCCGCCCCGGAGGGCTGATCGAAGTCGAGTGCCGACGCGTAGCGATACACGAGTACGTTGCGCATCGTGCCGCTCGTGTTCTGCCGGAACAGCAGCGCCTGGTTGACGCAGTTCGCTCCTGGCGTTCCGGTGGGACCGAGCTGTGTGTGACACGTCGCGGGCAGAGAGGTGGAAGCGGTGTAGCGGTATGGCTGTTGTTTCCCAACGCAGGTGACGTTGAAAATCGTCGGGTTCGCGCGCGGTGTGGCACTGGGGTTGCCTGCGTCGATGCCGTTATTGTCCATCTCGAAACAGCGGTCACCGTCGAGCGAGTCAGCCTGGACGATGACGTACTGCACGCTGCCGCGATACCCGTAGTTGTAATCGAAGTTGTCGTCTTCGTTGGCGGTCAGCAGCAGGTGCTTGACGTTGACCGTGCCGCCGAAGTACTCCGTGCCGTCGTCGAGCGAGGCGTGCGACTGCACGTAGTCCACCACGGTGTGGCTGCCGACGCCGTTGAACGTGATGCCGTTACGCTCTTGCGTCGCGGTAAACCGCGCGCCCCCGTACTCGGACCGCACGTAGCGGAGCACGCCGCTCGAGTCCGCGTCGTTACACCCGCCGTAGAGGGTGGCCGGATCGGACTCATCCTGGTCCTGGTCGCAGCCGCCGGCGGTGCCGCGGCTGGGAATACTCGGGCTATTGATATTGGAGGTCGCCGCGTCCGAGTTGATCGTGGCGTTCCCGGCGATGATCAGGCCGCCCCAGCACCCCGGCCAGCGGGTGCCGATGGCTTCACCGCGCGGCCCAGCGAAGTTGGGCAGGCGGCAGGTGAGGATGATCGGCTCGAGCGCGGTCCCGTCCGCCACGACGCGGCCGTCGCGCCTGATGACGAGCGTGCCCTGGCCAGCGCCCACGCCACCCGAGCCGAACACGCCCGTGCCGTACCACCCTTCGACCCGCGTGCCGGGGTCGATCGTCAGCGTGGCATTGTTCGTCACGTAGACGTTCGCCTTCGTGGCGTCGCCGATCTGATAGAGGTGGTTCTTCGTGAAGTGCGTGTTTGTCGTGATGTCGGCATTGATGACGACCGTGTCGCCCCACGTGGTCTGTGAGGGCCCGCGGCCGGGAATGACATCGCCCACGACGGCCACCGTCGTGCCCACGCTCGAGTTCGCCACGGCCACCACGTCGAGGACGTTGATCGTCCCATCGGGCGTTGCCGAGCCCGGCTCGACGCCGGGACGCGGGGTGCCGGCAGTGCCGCCGTTCACTGGACGGACGTTGCCGGCGATGACGGCGTCGCGGTTGGTCGCGTCGATCAGCGTGACCGCGCCAACGGAGACGTTCGCCAGGTACACCACGTCGAGCACGTTGATCGTGCCGTCGAGGTTGGCGTCGCCGTACTTGAGGTTGGGAGCGTACTGACCGGGTGTCATGGCCGGCCGATTGCGGGACGCGGCGTACAGCTCGGGCGCGAGCCGGGCCATCCAGTCGTTTGCCGTATAACGCGCCGCTTCACCCGCGGTCAGGTCCGCCGCAGCCGTGAGGACCCGGGGCGACGCCAGCTTGTAGTCCCCGTGCTGCGACGTGGCGGCTTCGAACGCGTACCGGAGCCCGGTCGTGTAGCTGGCCGAGCGCACCGTGAAGATCAACGTCGCGGCGCGGGCGGTGAGTCCCGCCGGCTCCACGGAAATCACCCGCAACTCACCGCGGCTCGCGGCCTGATCGTTTACGAGGACCAGCGTCTTCCCGACGGTCGACTGGCCGACGTAGCTGAGCCGCGACGGATCGAACCGGACATATCCCTGGAGACCGAGCAACGGCTCGTCGGACTCGCTCCGGACCGCGACGGCGATGCGGTCGCCCGCTCCGGCGGTCAGCGATGAGACCTCGAGGCCGACCGCGACCGGTTGCCGCAGCGCGGGGGCTGACAGCGGGCCATGGTCGTCCTGGCAACCGGCGATGACCGCGACTGCAGCGAGCAGCCACAACGTCGCGCGCCGGGCATTCCCAATTGACTTCATGTCGGACTTCCTCCTGAGCTGTTTGGTGGTCCGCCGCCCGGACCGGAGGCCGTGGAACGCCTCCGGCCCGTGCGGCGGATGCCGTCACGAGACGTCACGGAATCGTGAGCGTGCCCTCGTGCTTTTGCGTGTTCGGAATCAGGTTGTCGCCGTTGAAGCTGGAGATCACCTGGAGCGTCGTGTTCGTCGTCGTCGTGGTCGCTGACCCCGCGCCGACGGTGAACGTGCAGACCGCCACGACCTGCGCCGTGGTCGAGCCCGCGCCCGTCTTGAAGTTCAAGAAGTTGACCGTCCCAGCCGTGGGGCTGCTCGCCGTGATGCCGGCGAAGGTCGAACCCGCACCATTCGCGCAGCTCGAGAAGGTGAGCCGTGTCGGGCTGTAGGTGAATGACGCCTGGAGCGTGTTGAAGTCGTCGGCCCCGGTGCCGTTGATCGCGGGATCGTTGAGCGTGCTGGGATCGAAGCTGAGCGTCAGCGTCACGCTGCCGCCCGCGATCGTGCCCCAGACCGCGTTGTACTGATAGAACGCCGGGGGCGGGACGCAGTTGACCGTGAAGTTCACGGTCTGCGTGCCACCGAGCGTCAGG
>DATIXG010000126.1:0-3150 GCA_035518815.1 Gemmatimonadales bacterium
CGGCTGGCCGGGTGCCCCCGCCAGGACCGAGTCCTCGGGCCCGCTCGCGCGCCGCAGAAACACTGCGCCCCCGGCCCCGGTCGGATCATCGACACAGGCGCCCGCGGCGAGCAGCGCGGCGAAGACCGCGCGCGTGACCAAGGTCCGGCGAAACATGTGATCCAAGTCGCGACCTGATGGAAGAGCCGAAGGCTGAGAAGCAGCAGCCATGCCCGCAGGGGGAATGGCTCGTAACTGCCTGATTTGGTTAGACCTACGCGTTACAGCTTGAAGTGTTGAGGTTTTGGGGGTTTTGAGGGTATTGCGAGACGGCAGACTCTATGGCGTTTGGCACGACATGGCTCAATAGGCGCCCTGCCGCCTGCAGACTGCAGGAATCGTAGACGCCAGGATCGCGAGGTCTAACCCCACCGACCAGCGCTCGATGTATTCGCGGTCCAACCGCACGACCTCCTCGAAGTCGATCACGTCGCTGCGACCCTTCACCTGCCACAAACCCGTGATGCCCGGCTGCACCGCCAGGCGCCGCGCATGCCGGTCTTCGTAGGCGAGGAGATCCGCTTCGAAAAACGGTCGCGGCCCAACGAGGGACATGTCGCCCGCCAGCACGTTCCACAGCTGCGGTAGCTCATCGAGGCTCCAGCGCCTGATCGTGGCCCCGAAACGGGTCACCCGGGGGTCGCCGCGAATCTTGAAGAGTCGAGCGTCGCCGCTGTGATTCAAGTGCGCCAACCGTACCTTCTCGCGATCTGCTCCGTCGTGCATCGTCCGAAACTTGAGGAGCCGGAAGGGTCGGCCGCCCATGCCCACTCGGTCCTGGGAGAACAGCACCGGCCCCGGTGAGTCGAGCTTGATCGCGAGCGCAATGCCCGCCATCAGGGGGGCGGCGAGCGCCATGCCGATCACCGACCCGACGATGTCCGTGACGCGCTTGATCGCGAGCTGCCAGCCCTTGAGGCCCGGCGCCGTCAGCTCGACCAGGGCCTGGCCCCGGCGCCACACCGTGGTCGGCCGCACATCCTGGATCCGCGCCGAGCGGGGGAGTGACAGGACCTGGCACCCGCTGGTGAGTGCCGCGTCGACGATGTCTTCGAACTCGCCCTTGGTCAGGTGCCCGCAGATCACGATGACCCGCGCGCCCGTCGCCGCCAGGAGCAACGAGAACTCCGCGACGTGGCCGATGGCCCCGGGCGCGACCGGGACTTGCGTGTCCACAAAACCGACCGGGCGATACTCAGTGTCATACGCGAACGCGGGGTTCGCGAGCGCGCTCGCACAGTCGGACCCCGGGCCCACGAACAGGGTGTCGAGTCTGTTCTGCTCCTGCGGCCGTACGCGCGCTACCGCGCGGTCGACGGCCAGCCGCTCGGCGACCAGACCCGCCCACATGAGCGCCGTCGTCATCGTGTACTGCAGCACCATCGGCTCGATGCCACGCGTCCAGAGCGTCATCCACAATGGCAACGCGGTGGCGAGCGCGCAGGCCGCGAACAGCCGTTGCGGGCTGCGACGCTGATCACCTTGCCCGTAGTTGCCCGTTACCAGGAGACCGAGGAGCAGCGCGCTCGCGTACTGCCAGCCACCCAGCATGCCTGACGGCAGCGCGGTCGCGATCGCCGTCGCCACCGCCGTGCCCAGCACTGCATGGTCGCGCACCGCGTGGACCATCCCGCGCATGACGACGAACGCCGTGACGTCCGCCGCGAACAGGATGCCCAGCCGCACCACGCCGCGCCGCAAATGGTCGCGGAGGTTCCCCGGCGCCCGCCGCTGCAAATGGAGGCGAGCGCGGATGGCGCGCTGCGATGGGTCAGTGTTTTGGAATGACGGGGTGGCTGCCAGCCCCGCAGATGCAGGAGGCCAACTCACGACAGGCGACGGCGCTTTCGGACGCTCGAGCGGCAGGGGTTCCAGTGGCGCACTCCCAGGCTCGCGAAGGCGCTTGAATATACGACGAGGGCGTCGTGAGCACATCGGCGCGTGGAATCCCGCCCAACCCACAACCCTGCAATTGAGCTGCGCGGGGCTCCGATTTAACAGCTTGACGTGCCGAGAGTTACAAGGCATCTTTCGCGCCCATTGACCGCGTGCCTCTGGCCCTTGAGCTGCTGAGATGACGTCGAAGGCTCCCCTGATTGTCGGCCTCCTGTTCGTGGCAGCACCACTTGTCCTTGGTGCGCCGCGCGTTGCACTGGCCCAGGGCGGACTGCCCTCCTCATCGCAAGTCCAGCAGATGCTCGAGTCGAATCCTCAACTCGTCGACCTGCTGCGGCAGCGGCTGTCGTCCTCCGGCATGAGCCCCGATCAGATCCGCGCCCGGCTCCGTTCGGCCGGGTATCCCGATACGCTGCTCGACGCCTACCTGGGATCGGCCAGCGCCGGCCAGCCAAACAGGGTGTCGCCACAGACGCTCATGGCGATGGAGGCCCTGGGCCTGCCCCCCATGTTCACGGGAGCCGCGCCGCTCGACACGGGAATGATCGGCGCTGGCCAGGAGGCGCTGCGCGCCGAATCGCTGGCGGCGGGCAATTACGTCTTCGGCGTGGACGTGTTCCGGCGCGGCAACAACCGGTTCCTCCCCCTGCTCGCGGGGCCTGTCCCGCCGGACTACCACCTGGGTGCGGGGGATCAGCTCGTCCTGATCCTCACCGGTGAAGTGGAGCTCGCCTATACCCTGCCCGTGGTCCGGGAGGGGTTCATTCTCGTGCCGCTCGTGGGCCAGATCCACGTCAACAACCTGACCCTCGACCAGCTGCGCGACGTGCTGTACACGCGGCTCGGTCGGGTGTACTCCGGGGTGCGGCGCGGAGCGAGCGCGACGACGCGGTTCGAGGTCACCGTCGCCAACGTGCGCGCCAACCAGGTCTACGTGATCGGCGAGGTCATGCAGCCCGGGGCCTACCAGATCAGCGCGCTCGGCACGCTCCTCACCGCCGTTTATGCCGCCGGCGGCGTCACCTCGGGGGCCAACTTGCGCCGGCTCGAGCTACGGCGGCAGGGTCGAGTGGTCGACACCCTCGATCTGTACGACTATTTGCTCCGCGGCGACAGTCGTGGCGACGTGCGGCTCGAATCAGGGGACGTGGTCTTCGTACCGGTGCACGGCGTGCGGGTGTACGCCAGCGGCGCCGTCACCCGCCCGGCGATCTA
>DATIXG010000127.1:0-13972 GCA_035518815.1 Gemmatimonadales bacterium
ATGCTCGCGTCACCAGTCGTCACGGGATTGAAGTTCGTCGAATACCACTCGGTCCAGATGCCGACGTTCTCGGCGATCGGGCCTGCATAGTCCCACGCCAAGCTCGAGAACGGATTGCTCGAGACCGGGCCCGCATCGGGCGCCGGCAGCGACGGATCGCTCGCGGCCTTGGACTGCTGGAACAGGTTGGCGCGCATGTGATAGCTCAGATAACCCGTTACACCCAACAACAGCCGGCGCCCGTTCATCGCGCCTTCTTCACCGGCCTCGATCTTCTCCGCCACCCACGGCGTCCGATAGCCGTTCAGCCGGAACTTCACCCCGGTGAACGTCAGGTCGGGCGTTGGCGTCCAGGTCACGTGGCACTGATTGCACACCAACCCGGTCTGCCGCACGAACAAGGGCACGCGGGCGCTTGCTACCTGCGCCACGCCTACCCCGAGGACTGCCAACACTACGGCTCCTCTTAACCAGCGCATAACTCCGCCTCCCTCTCATGAAAGGGGAACGACGACAACACCTGCCTGCAGCGACTGCTTCTGCAAACTGGGATCAGCCGGATGACGCGAACAGGCCCGTCCGGTAGGAGAAGGTGGTCGGTTTGGTTGACCATTGCGGCGCGCGGTTGATCAGGCGGTACGCTTCGGTTGATGGACGGGAACAGGGTCTCTATCATGCGATCATGCCGAGTGATGTAAGGTGGCCGCGCGGCGCAGGAGGGTGCTCACCGGCGCCCGCCGGGCGAGACAGGCGGCCACTCCGCTTACCACGTCCGCATAGCTCAGGCTATTGAGTACAGTCTTTGATAAACCCAGACGCGCGCCGAGCCTCCGCGCGAAATGGTGCGCGTCCCGGAAGCCCAGGAGCCCTGCGACCTCGGCGTTGCTGTGCCCGTGGTGCTGGAGGTGCGCCGCCCAGATCACGCGGAACAACGTGAGCATTTCGGAGGGCGGGCGTCCCCAACGTCGCTTGAAGCGCCGCCACATGCCGACGCGATCCCTCTGCGCAACGGCTGCCAGGTCGGAGACCCGCCGAACGCGCGCACCGAGTCGCAACAAGTCCCGAATTTGGGGATCGGCAAAAAACGACGCGCTTTTTGCCGGGGACGCGGCGCGCAAGTCAGCCTCGATCATGAGCGCGTGGCGCTCCACGAACTGGTCGCGCAGAACGCTGTTCCAGCGCTCCGCGTCGCGCAGCTCTCCCGGCTGGATCAGCGCGAGACCGGGCAGGTCCCGCAGGCCGAAGATGACCTCGGCCTCGAGGTCGGGGTGCACGTGTTGCACGAGCAATACCACATTGAGCCATGGACGAGACGCGACGAACCGGCGGATTGATGCGACGATATCGTCGGCGGGCCCGGTTACCGACTCCATGTCGACGACGCACGCGCTCAATTCCCGAGGAGCAAGGTTGGCCTCTGCAAACGACGCGACGAAGACCGCCCGCTGCGCGACGTTTTGCCAGCCCGGGAGCGCCGACACGACCTCGAGCAGAGCCTGCCTGCATGCCGCACGACGCGTCAACGCCAGGAGCAACGGCGATACCTCGTGGGAAAGACGTCCGACCTGCGCGTCCTGCAATGAAACGTCTTGTCAGGACAGCGCTTATGCTCACGGACGTCCACGATAGGAAGACCCTTGTCGAATCGCTCGCGTCACGTCGCAAAAGCAAACGCGGGCGCACCGTCCGCAGACGATGCGCCCGTGTGTACGACGATCTGGCTTCCGCTACTTTTTCTTTGCCGCTGTCTCCTGGGCGAAATAGCTGAGCAATGCCTCGATGTCCGAATCCTGCAGATGGAGGTTGGGCATCTTGGCTCCCTTGGCTTCAGCAACAAGCGCAGCGGCAGTCGAGTCCGAGCCGAACATGGCCGGAGGATCCTTGATGAACTTCTTCAGCCACTCGGGAGTGCGGCGGTCGGTGACGCCGAGCAGGTCCGGGCCGGCCATCCTGCCCTTTCCGATGCTGTGGCACCCGTTGCAGCCCTTGCTCGAGAACAGCGACTTGCCACGGCCGGCGAGGGCGGGGTTGTAGGGCCCGCTCGCCTCCTGTGCCCGAGCCGCAGGAGCGGCCAGGAGCAACGCCGCGGCGGCGAAGCCAAACACGGGGAGTGGCAGACGAATCGTGATAGCCATGTGGGCGGCACCTTCCTTAACGGTTGATGGGCAAATGCCCGGTGATGCAGCCTGGTTATACCTTGCGAATCCCTATACCCGGCAGGGGGAAGCGGGTTGCAAAAGCAACGAGAAGGCCGGTTTGGTAAACCGTTGTCCGACCTTCCCCTAGGGGTTAAGTTGGCCCAATGGGCACTTCGGGCGGGTTGAGCATCTATCGCTTGGGTAAGTTGGCCGGTTTCGTGGCCCTCCCCTGCTTGGCGGTCGGGCTGTACCTCGGTCTCGTGTGGGCTCCCCCTGATGCGATGATGGGTAACGTCCAGCGCATCATGTACGTCCACTTCCCGAGCTGGATCGCGACCGCCCTGGCCTACCTGACCGCGTTCGTGTGCAGCATCCTGTACCTCGCCCGGCGCCGGGACGGGTACGATTACCTAGCCCAGGCGGGGGTGGAGGTTGGGGTCCTCTTCAACACGACCGGTCTCATCACCGGGTCGATCTGGGGTCGGCCCACCTGGGGGGTATGGTGGACCTGGGATCCGCGTCTCACGACCACGGCCATCATGCTCATCATTTTCGTGGGGTATCTCCTGGTCCGGGCGTTTCTGGAAGACCTGGAGGCGCGGGCGCGGGTCGGCGCGCTCGTCGCGATCATGGGTTTCGTCACGCTTCCGGTGGTGTATTTCTCGGTGCGCTGGTGGAGAACTCTGCATCAGCCGCAGTCGAGCCCCAGCACCGTGGATCCACGGATGGTGGTGGCTCTGCGGACGATGATGATCGCGTTCGCGTTGATCGCCGCCTATCTCATGTCGCGGCGCTACGAGTTGGCACGCCTCCAGGCGGCCAGCGAACGATTGGAAGTGGGACCCGGAGTGACCGATGGATAACGGAGGATTTGTGGCGGCCGCGTACGTGGTGACGGGAGTTCTGGTGAGCCTGTATACATGGCGGCTGGCCGGCCGCCTCCGCCAGGCTCGCGACGTCGCCTCTGGCAAGCAACGGGGGGCGTGAGCGCATCATGGCCTGGAACAGCCGTAGAACCAGCGTGGCTATCGGCGGTGGAGTTGTCGCGGTGATCTTCGCGTATCTCATCTGGGGTGGAATCGGTAACAACCTGGTCTACTTCCTGACACCGGGGGAGCTGCTCGCCAAGGGGTCCTCGGTGTACGGGACGAGCGTGCGCCTGGGAGGCATCGTCCAACCGGGCACGGTTCACTGGGACGCGGAGCGCCGGGAGCTCCGGTTCCGGCTCGAGGACGACGCGAAGCATACGGTCGAGGTGCTCAGCACCGGGGTACCGCCGCAGATGTTCACCGAAGGCATCGGGGCCGTGGTGGAAGGTGTGTGGACCCCCGACGGGGTGTTTCACTGTCACAACCTGATGATCAAGCATTCAAACGAGTACAAAGCGCCCGCCGCCGGCGCGCAGCCCGCCGAGTACTATCGCCAGCTATTCCGGAAACAGCAGTCATGAACGGGATGATCGGGCATGGGGCCACCCTGCTAGCCCTGTTGATCGCGGGCTGCGGGGCGGCGGCGGCGTTTGTGGGCGGGCGTCGTGGAAACGAGCGCTACGTGGCGTGGGCAGGGCGTTCAGGCATCGCGGTTTGCGCGCTCGTCGTCCTCGCATTCCTGATCATGGAGCGAGCGCTCATCACTCACGACTTCAGTGTCAGCTACGTGGCGCAGGTCGGGAGCCGGGCGACACCTCTTTTCTACACGGTCATCTCTTTGTGGAGCGCACTCGAGGGGTCCATCCTCTTGTGGGCGCTGGTGCTGTCCGTGTATACCGCGGTACTCGTGCGCTGGAGCAAGCGGCACAGCGACCCCGGTGACCCGCAGCCGGCCTATGCGCTGGGCACCCTGCTGTGCGTCAACGTGTTCTTCCTCCTGCTCATCTCCTGGCCCGCGAACCCGTTCCGCCCCTTGAGTCCCGTGCCCCCCGACGGCCCCGGACCCAACGCGCTCCTTCAGAACAGTCCGTTCATGGGCGTGCATCCGCCGCTCTTGTACACGGGCTACGTGGGGATGTCGGTACCGTTCGCGCTCGCCGTGGGCGCGCTGCTCGCAGGCCGCCTCAATCCCGACTGGACCAGGGTGATCCGGCGCTGGACCATGGTCCCCTGGACGTTCCTCTCGCTCGGGATTCTCGCCGGCGCCTGGTGGTCGTACGAGGTGCTGGGATGGGGGGGGTACTGGGCGTGGGATCCCGTCGAGAACGCTTCATTCATGCCGTGGCTCACCGCGACGGCGTTCCTGCATTCCGTCATGGTGCAAGAGCGCCGGGGGATGCTGAAGACGTGGACGATCACGCTTATCGTGTCGACCTTCCTCCTTACGGTCCTGGGCACATTCCTCACGCGCAGTGGCGTGCTCGCGAGCGTTCATGCGTTCACCCAGAGCCCGATCGGCCCGTTCTTCCTCACGTTCCTCGCGTTGGTGCTGCTTGGCTCACTGACGCTCCTGGCATGGCGGAGCGAAGTGCTCCGGAGCGAGGGGCGTTTCGACGCCGCCTTGTCGCGCGAGACGGCGTTCATGATCAACAACCTCCTGTTCGCCGCCTTCGCTTTCGTCGTGCTGCTCGGAACGATGTTCCCCCTCATCGCTGAGGCTGCCCGGGGCGTGAAGGTCAGCGTCGGCGGGCCCTACTTCAGCCAGATGACGGTGCCGATTGCGTTGTTGCTCGTCTTCCTGGCCGGCGTGGGACCGGCGCTGCCCTGGCGCAAAGGCTCGGTCGAGCTGCTGCGGGGCAAGTTCCGCTGGCCCACCGTGGCGGCGCTGCTGGTGGGCGTGGCGCTCGTGGTCGCCGGAGTGCGCGCGCCGCTCGCGTGGCTGACGTTCGTGCTCGCCGTTTTCGCCGTGGGCCTACTCGCGGTCGAATTCGTGGCACCGACGCAGGCCCGCCACGCCACCACCGGGGAATCGTGGGGCCTGGCTCTGTGGCGGGTTTGCCGCAGCAATCAGCGGCGCTTCGGCGGCTACGTTGTGCACGCGGGTATCCTGGTCATCGCGGTTGGCGTGGCCGCGTCGTCCACGTTCCGCCACGAGCAGGAGTGGTATATGGCGCGCGGTGCGGTCGAGCCGTTCGGGCGCTACCAGGTTGCGCTCGACTCCGTGTGGGCAGTGCACGAGTCGAATCGTGACGGCGTCGTCGCGGCCACATCGATCTACAAGAACGGCAGCGTCTTCGCGCGCCTCTACCCCAGGCTCAACTACTACAAGAGCGCATTGGAGCCGATCGGCACGCCGGCCGTGCACGAGCATCTCCGGGAAGACGTCTACCTGGTACTGATGGCGTACACAGCCGACGGATCGCACGCCATGATCAAGGCGATCGTGAGCCCGCTGGTCGGCTGGATCTGGCTTGGCGGGGGCATCGTGGGGCTCGGAGCGCTGTTCGCGTTGTGGCCTGGCGCCGGACGGGCATCCCCGCGCCGGGACGCGGCCGCCCCTCCTGCCCGAGCTCGCGCGCGTCCGGTAACTGAGGCACGAGTATGAAATGGCAGCAGTGGGCCATTCCCGCGAGCGCATTGCCGGTGCTGGCCCTCCTCGGGTGGGGGCTCACGCGCGACGCCCGCACGGTCCCCTCCCCCTTACCTGGCAAACCGGCACCGGATTTCGCCCTGCAGACCCTCACCGGTGACTCTCTCCGTTTGACCAGCCTCAGGGGCCAGGCCGTCCTGGTGAATTTCTGGGCATCATGGTGTCTGGCATGCCGGGGTGAGCATCATGTCCTGCTCGACGCGGCCAAGCGCTACCGTGACCAGGGCCTGCGGATCGTCGGCGTCGTCTACGAGGATTCGCACGACAACGCGAGCGCCTGGATCGCCGAACGGGGCGGAGATTGGCCCAACGTGCTCGACGTGGGGAGCAGGACCGCGATTCAGTACGGCCTGTTCGGCGTGCCCGAAACATTTTTTGTGGGACGTGACGGGCGGATCCTCTACAAGCAGATCGGCCCACTCGACTCGAGCGTAGTCGACCGTTGGGTGCCCAAGCTCCTCGCGGCGTCCGGGGCGCCCGCGCCTACCGACACGTTCGCCGAGGGCCGGAGCGCCGGCCACGTGCGTCTCTCGCCCGATTTCCCGACGACAAGCGGCACTGCGCGCCGCCCCTAGCGATGCGATTGCGCTGGTCGTTGGTCCTCAGCCTGACGTGGCTGTCCGTTGCGGCCGCCGCGGCGCGCGCTCAGAGTCCGCTCGACTCCGCTGGCGCACCCACTCGAGACCCGCGGTTCGAAGCCACTGTGCGCGACGTCGCAGCATCGCTGCGCTGCCCGGTGTGCCAGAACAACTCGGTGGAAGACTCCCCGTCCCTGCTCGCCCAAGACATGAAGAAGGAGATCCGCGCGCGCCTGGCTGCCGGCGAAACGCCAGACCAGGTCCGCAGCTACTTCGTGTCGCGCTACGGCGAGTGGGTGTTGACCAAGCCACGCGCGGCAGGAATGAATCTCTCGGTCTGGCTCCTGCCACTGGTGGCCTTGCTCGGAGGGGCTCTGGTCGTGTGGACGGCGGTGCGCCGCTGGGTGCGGCAGGGCGATGCACCCAGACCGGCCGCGGTCGTGGGCGCACCGGGGGGTGGAACCCCCGGTCAGGATGCGGCGGCTTTGCGGGCCCGCAAGGCCGCGTTGCAGGCATCCTTGCAGGATCTGGAAGCGGAGTTCGCCGCGGGCCGGCTCGACGCTCGGGACCTGGCGATGCTCACCGAGCGTGACCAGGCCGAGCTCACGGCCGTGACGGAAGCCCTGCGCCGGGTGAAGAAGGACGCTCCGGAGCCCGTTACGGGGGCTGCGCGGCGGTCGGACGCAAGCGGCGTGAACCGCTGGATGGCCCGGCTCGGCTGGGTGGTGGCGCTGGGGGCATTCGCCCTCGTGCTCGTGCTCTCGCTGCGCGGCTCGGTCGCGGCCAGATCCGAGGGGGGGACCATCACCGGTTCGCAAACCGCGAGCGCGGCGCCGATCGATATGGAGCTGCAGCAGACCGGTCCCCTCGATTCCCTGCGCATCGCGCAGCTTGAGGCCAGAGTTCGGCGTGACTCAACGGACGTCCCGGCCCTGATCGAGCTCGGGCATCTGTACCTCGCGCAAGGGATGCTGGAGAAAGCGATCCTGGTCGACACGCTCGCGGTCCGATTGCAGCCCGATGCCCCTGCCACGGCAGAGGCATTCGCGCACATCGGCATGATCCTCTGGAGTCTGGGACAGACTGACGGGGGGCTCAAGGCCCTCGACAAGGCGCTGTATCTCCGCCCCGAGCTGCCTGAAGCGCTCCTCTACCGGGGGATCATCTTCTTCGCCGGACTGCAGGACATGCGTGCGGCTGCGCAGACCTTCGAGCACTACCTCACCGTCGCGCCTCCGGACGCCAACACCGCCCGCGTACGCGCGATGCTGAACGCTGCCCGTCAGGCGGCCGCCGGGCAGTAGGCGGCGACGGTCGCGGTGGAAGCGAGAAGGCGGGCATGGCCGCGGTGGCCATGCCCGCCTTGTCTACTTCACTACCAGTCGACTTGAAAAATCAGCAGCTGGTGTTCTTGTCTCCCGGCGAGATACCGTCGCAACAATACGTGTTCGCGGTGCCCTTCGTGGCACCGCAGCCCTTGAAGTTCGGGTCACCGCTGTTCCCTGCCGTCGAGACCGTGTACGCGACGCCAGCCGCGGCCAGTCCTACGACGCTGACCAGCATGATCGTCCGCTTATGGTTGGGCATCTTCGCCTGAACAGTCTGGATCTGGCTGAACGGAATCGTGACCGGCTCCGAGAGGCCCGCCCACGTCCCCTTCAGCGTGTCACCGACGATGGTCGGGTTATCCACCGGCACGAAGGAATTGTCGGTGTAGGTCACCCAGACGGTCTGCGGGTTGTTCTTGGGAATGTATTCGGCTGGCTGGACGGGCCGCACCGAAGTACAGGCGGCACCCGCAAGCAGCAAGCCGGTCAACGCGATCCGGCGCATGATTCCACATCCTCCGCTATGAGGTTCTGCGGTGATCTAGGCCCTGCGATACCAAGGATCAAGATATGCAAAGGGCGGGCGCGGCACTTTGGCCACGCCCGCCCTCGACAGCTGTCAGGCTACTAGAACCGCACGTCAGCAGTTGAAGGCGTTGTCTTTCTCTCCCGGCTTGATTCCGTCGCAGCAGGTCGTGTTCGCAGTGCCCTTCGTTGAATTGCAACCCATGAAGGTGGCGCTGCCACTGTTCCCTGCCGTCGAGACTGTGTACGCGACGCCAGCCGCGGCCAGTCCTACGACGCTCACCAACATGACCGTCCGCTTATGGTTGGGCATCTTCGCCTGAACAGTCTGGATCTGGCTGAACGGAATCGTGACCGGCTCCGAGAGGCCCGCCCACGTCCCCTTCAGCGTGTCACCGACGACCGTCGGGTGATCCACCGGCACGAAGGAATTGTCGGTGTAGGTGACCCACACGGTCTGCGGGTTGTTCTTGGGAATATATTCGGCTGGCTGGACGGGCCGCACCGAAGTACAGGCGGCACCCGCAAGCAGCAAGCCGGTCAACGCGATCCGGCGCATGATTCCACACCCTCCACTAAAAGGTTCTGCGGTGATTCTAGCCCTTGCAAAACGACGCGTCAAGCTAGGGCGGAAGTTCCACCTTGCACTACCCCAACTGAGACCCGGAGGTCCGAGAATACGTCACCAGTGAACATAAATCGATACCCCGAAACGACCTGCGACCGTCCGCGGTCCCGCGCGCGGCGAGACTAGCAGGACATGTACGGTCTGCCGTCCGGATCGACTCCGCAGGAGACCCCCGCTGTGTTCGATCCCGCCTTGGAGGCCCACAAGAAGTAGATCGAGGCGACCGACCCGGCGACCGTGGCGCCGACCAGCAGCGCGGTCTTCGTGTGATCCGGCGTGCGGGCCCGCACGCTCCGGACCTCCCCGAGGGGGATAGCCACGGAGTCGGCGCCGCCCTGCCGCGTCCCGCGTAGGGTGTCGCCGTAGATCGCCGGGCCGTCAATCAGGACCTCGCTGTTACTGTCGGCGTAGGTGACCCAAACGACGTCCGGATAGTACTTGGGGATGTACTCCGCGGGCTGCACCGGCCGCACGGTGGTGCACGCCGTCACGCCAACGGCCAGGCCCAATCCGACAAGCCGGCTCGCGGCTAGGTTCCGCATTCCGGGTACTGGTCGGGGTGCTTCATGGCTTCATCGCCGAAGCAATGCGTGTCGGAGGCGTTCGGCTGTCCCGTCTTGTTGAGCACGACGTATACGCCGGAGAGGGTGAGCAGACCCACTGTGGCGACCAGCACCAACGTCTTGGTGCGGTCGGGGACTTTCGCCTGGACGGTCTGGACGCTCGCCAACGGGATCGCGACCGAGTCCTGAGTCCCCCAGCGCACTCCCTTCAACGTATCCGCGCTCAACTCGGGGTCCATCACGACCAGCACGGTCTGGTCTTGGTAGGTAACCGAGACGACCTGGGGGAGCTGTTTGGACGACAGCTTGGCCGGCGCCACCGGTCGGATGCTGGTACAAGCGGCCGTCCCAAGGGCCAGGGACACGCCTACAACTCGGCTGAGCAGCATGCTTCACCCCCGGTGCGTGCGCGAACTGCCCTGTTGGCTATTGGCGGTCACGTGAACATTGCCGGGGCCCGGCGCGGCGTGTCAAGAGCGCCGCGGTAGCTACCTGGGACGCACGTGCTCCTAGGGCCCACATTGCGGGTATTGGTCGGGGTGTTCCCTGGCTGAATTGCTCGAACAGACCCTGAGGGAGACGTCTTCCTCGCCCGTCTTCGTACTCGCGATGTAAGCGCCCCCGACGACGACCAAACCCACCGCGGCGGCCAGGAGCAATGTCTTGGTACGGTCGCGGACTCTTGCATCGACGGTCCGCACGCTGTCCAGGGGGATGGCGACCGAGTCCTGCGTACCCCAACGCACACCCTTCAAGGTATCCGCGCTGAGCTCGGGTTCCATGAGTACGAGGACGGTCTTGTCCGTGTAGGTCACCGATACCACATGCGGCAACTGCTTGGCGACCAGCTTTGACGGCGCCACTGGTCGCACGCTGGTGCACGCCGCCGCGCCAAGGGCCAGACACACGCTTGCGACGCGGCTGACAAGCATCTACCTGGGCCGCCGGAGCAGTCGCTGCCAGCGAATCCGGAACGGGTCGGTGGCGACACTCATATAGAGGAAAAGGGTGCGGCCCACGACGTGGGATCGCGGGAGGAAGCCCCAATAGCGGCTGTCGTAGGACTCGTCGCGGTTGTCACCCATCACGAAGAAGCTTTGGGGCGGCACGACGAGTGGGCCCCAGTCGTGCGTCGAAGGCCGGTAGGCATCACGCTGCCGGCCGACGTAGTGGGGAAGCTGCCAGTCGCGCATCTGCCGCTCGCGGAACTCGTCGTCGGGGGAGGCCATGCCTGCCAGGTGGAGCGTGTAAGGCTCATCCAGGCGGTGCCCGTTGCGGATGATTGTGTCGCGCACCATCTGGAGTGTATCGCCTGGCACACCGATGACCCGTTTGACGATATCGAGGTTGGGCGTCGAGTCCTCGACCGAGCGGAAGACAACGATGCTGCCTCGCCCGGGCTCCGCATACCCAGGCAGGTGCAGGAAGCGCAGCCCGGTCAGGGGAATCTCGAGCTCACCGCCGTAGGACGTCTTGTCGACGAAGAGGAAGTCGCCCACGAGGAGCGTGTTCTCCATGCTCGCCGAGGGGATGCGGAACGCTTCGATGACGTAGGACCGGAGGAAAATCCAGATAACCAGCGCCGCACCGATCGACTTCGCCCATCCGAGCGCCCAGTCCCGGAAGTTCTGTGGTGCGTGTGGTGCCGTCAGGGGTGCCCCACCCAGTCGGCGATGAACACGTTGGTTTCACGGGGCACCTTGCGCCCGCGTCCGGACACCCACACCAGCTTCTTGCCATCCGGCGAAAACATGGGAAATGCGTCGAATTGATTGGATGTCGTGACGCGCTCGAGACCCGTTCCATCCAGATTGACCAGGAATAGGTCGAAGTCGTACCCCTCGGGATGCAGGTAATTCGAGGCAAAGATGATCCGCTTGCCATCGGGGGTGAAGCCGGGCGCGAAGCTCGGGCCGGGAAGATGGATCACCATGCGCTGGTTCGAGCCGTCGGCGTTCATGACCCAGATGTCCACGTCCCACGGACGGACCAACGGAGGCTTCTCGGCCAGGCGCGAGACATACTGGGCCGAATCTTCACCATGGGGGTGAAACGCGCGGTACACGATCATCTTGTTATCGGGCGAGAATGCCGGACCGCCGTCGTAGCCAAGTGTGTGCGTGAGACGGCGCACATTCGACCCGTCGATGTTCATCGTATAAATTTCGAGGTCGCCGTCCCGCAGTGATGTGAAGACGATGGTCTTGCCATCGGGCGATACGGTCGCTTCGGCGGTATAGACGGAGTCCTTGGTCAGGGCACGCTTGTCCGAGCCATCAACCTTGGCCGTGTAGATGTTGTAGGGATACAGCGCCCACACGTAGCCCTTCGAATGATCGGGCGCGGGCGGGCAGGCGGAGTCCGCGGCTTCCGTGCTGGAGTAGAGGATGCGCGTGTCGTTGGCGTAGAACCACCCGCAGGTATCCCGACCCTTCCCGCTCGACACGCGGCGCAAACCGGTGCCGTCGACGTTGATGATATACTCCTGATCGCACTGCTCGGCGGGTCCCTTGCGCTGGAAGATCAAGAACTTGCCGTTCGCGGAGAAATATGCTTCTGCGTTCTCGCCGCCGTCGGTGAGCCGCCGGATGTTACGAAGACGTGCCTCACCCGAATCGGCGGGGACGGGGCCCTGAATGAGGGTGAGGAGCAGCGCGGCGGATAGCACAGGGCTGAGAAGCTAGGCGGCGCTGAGACTTTGGGCAACCGGGCCGGCGGAGAATCGGGCCTTGGTACACCGAGTCGGCATTGAAGATCGGGTCGCCACACCCGTTCCGGTCAAATTCTGGTATAATTGTGGCTCGCATGCCCGACCCAAAGGCCCGCGGCCCCCGGCCGCCGCTGCTCGACGCGCTCGGCAAGCTGTGCGTCCGCGGCAAAGAGCTGGCGGACTATCTCTGGCAGGTGCCGGACGATGCGAGCGCACGCAGCGAAATCGTGACGCTGCTCGAGCAGATCGCCGCCGAGAGCGTGAAGCAGGGGAGGCGCGAGATGCCGCGGATCTGCGAGGACCTTGCGACCGCGGCCAAAGCGAGCCCGAGCCCGCAGCAGGTCGACCTGCTGGTGAACGGGTTCGACCGGCTCTACCACCTATGGCAGGCCGCCAAGTCGGGCCTGCTGTAACCCGTTGACTGGAGAGTCTAGATGACCAGCGCAGTCGCCGCCCGCCCCACGAGCCTCGACCTGCTGTGCATCAACACCGTCCGCACGCTCGCCATGGACGCCGTGCAGAAGGCGAATTCGGGCCACCCGGGCACGCCGATGGCGCTGGCGCCGATTGCTTACGTGTTGTGGCAGCGTCACCTACGCTACAACCCCGCCAACCCGCTGTGGCAAAACCGGGACCGGTTCGTGCTGTCGGCCGGCCATGCGTGCATGCTCCAGTATGCGGCCCTGTACCTCACCGGGTACGATCTGTCGCTCGACGACCTGAAGCAGTTCCGGCAATGGGGGAGCAAGACGCCGGGGCATACGGAGTACGGCCACGGGACACCGGGAGTGGAGGTCACGACGGGGCCGCTGGGGCAGGGTGTGGGGAATGCCGTGGGTTTGGCGCTCGCCGAAGCGCATCTCGCGGCGCTGTTCAACCGGCCCGGGCATGCCATCATCGACCACTCGACGTATTTCCTCTGCTCCGACGGCGACCTGATGGAAGGCGTGTCCCATGAGGCTGCCTCGTTCGCCGGACACTTGAAGCTCGGCAAGCTGATCGGCATCTACGACGACAACCACATCACGATCGACGGCACGACCGAGATCACCTACTCCGACGACACCGCCCGGCGGTTCGAGAGTTACGGATGGCACGTGGAGCGTGTCGCCGACGGCAACGACCTGGGCGCGCTCGATGCAGCGCTCACCTCCGCCCGCCGGACGAACGACCGGCCGTCACTCATCATCGTCCGCACGCACATCGGATATGGAAGCCCGAACAAACAGGACAAGCCCGCCGCGCACGGCGCGCCGCTCGGCGAAGACGAAGTGAAGCTGACCAAGCAAGCCCTGGGGTGGCCGACCCTCGAGCCGTTCTTCGTCCCCGAGGAAGCGCTCGCGCACTGGCGGACCGCGAAGGAGCGGGGCGCGAAGGCCCAGGCCGAGTGGACGAAGAGGTATGGCGCGTACCGGCAGGCCCACCCCGACCTCGCGAAGGAGCTCGAGCGCCGACTCGAGGGCCGACTGCCTGAGGCATGGGACGCCGCGTTGCCCGCATTTACGCCCAAGGATTCACAGGCGACGCGCGCCGCGTCCGGCAAGGTCCTCAACGCGATCGCGCCAAAACTGCCGGAGCTGATCGGCGGGTCAGCCGACCTGGCGGAGTCCACGAACGTCGTATTTCACAACGGCGGCGAGCTCGAGGCGAATAACCTGGGCGGACGGAACATGCACTTCGGCATTCGCGAGCATGGCATGGGGTCGGTCATGAACGGTCTCGCGCTCCATGGCGGGATCCGCCCCGTCGGCTCGACGTTCCTCATCTTCTCGGAGTACATGCGGCCTCCGATCCGGCTCGCCGCGCTCGGCAAGATCCCAACGATCTACGTGTACACGCACGACTCGATTGGACTGGGGGAGGATGGCCCCACGCATCAGCCGATCGAGCAGCTCGCGTCGCTGCGCGCCATCCCGAATTGCACGGTGATCCGCCCGGGAGATCCAGCGGAGGTTGCGGAAGCGTGGCGGGTCACGATCGAGC
>DATIXG010000128.1:0-5436 GCA_035518815.1 Gemmatimonadales bacterium
CGCGCCAGGGCGAGGTCGAGAACGCCACGTGGGGCACGGCGCAGAGAGGCGAGAAGATCGCCGCGGCCGACTACGTGCGCGCCACGCAGACCGCCCACAAGCTGAGCCGGCAGATGGCGGCCTTCCACGCGGGCTACGACGCGCTGCTGACGCCGGGCCTGGGCACGCTGCCGCCCAAGCTCGGATGGGTCGACATGATGCTGGAGGACGTGGACGAGTACTGGCGCCGGGTCTTCACCTTCTCGCCGTTCACGGTCTGGTTCAATCTCACGGGCCAGCCCGCGCTCATGCTGCCGCTGGGACGGAGCGCGTCGGGGTTTCCGATCGCGGTGCAGCTGGCGGGACGCTACGGCGAGGAGGGCACCATCCTGGCGCTGGGCGCGCAGCTCGAGAAGGCGCGCCCATGGATCAGCAAGCGGCCGCCGGTCGCGCCCTGACGCAGCGTCACCGTTGTGCCGGAGATGATTCCGCTCAACGACTTCCGTGCCCAGTGGAGTGTCGTTCGAGCCGATGTGCTCGCCGCCGCTGAACGCGTTGGCGCGAGCGGCCGGTACATCCTCGGCCCGGAGGTCGAACGGTTCGAGTCGGCGCTGGCCTCGACCTGGGGCACTGCCCACGCGGTCGGGGTAGGAAACGGGCTCGACGCCATCGAGATCGGCCTCCGCGCCCTTGGGATTCGTCCGGGTGACAGCGTCCTCACGTCACCTCTCAGCGCGTTTGCCACCACGCTCGCGGTGATGCGGTGCGGGGGCGTGCCGGTGTTCGTCGACACGGACGCGTCCGGGCTGCTCGACCTCGAGCGGTGCCGGGAACTCCTCTCGCGTGATGCCACGATTCGGTTTCTCGTGCCCGTTCATCTCTACGGGCACTGCCTCGACCTCGAGCGGCTCGAAGCTCTGCGCGCGGAGTTCGACCTGCGTATCGTCGAGGACTGCGCCCAGGCTATCGGCGCCCGCTTTCGGGGCCGTGCTGGCGGCACCGTCGGGCAGGTGGCGGCCGTGAGCTTCTACCCGACCAAGAACCTGGGGGCGCTCGGGGACGGCGGAGCAGTGCTCACGGCGGACAGCACGCTGGCGGGTCACGCTCGCGCCCTCCGTCACTATGGCCAGAGCGCGACCTACGTGCACGACGAGGCCGGGCTCAACAGCCGCCTCGACGAGCTTCACGCCGCCGTTCTCTGCGACGCCTTCCTGCCCCGCCTGGCGGAATGGACGGCTCGACGCGCGGCCATCGCGGCGCGCTACCGGTCCGGGATTCGCGCGTGTGCGATTCGGCCCGTGATGGTGCCCGATGGCTCCGAATCGGTCTGGCACCTGTTTCCCGTCCTCTGCAGACCCATGCATCGTGACGCGTTCCGCGCCCAGCTCCTGCGCGCCGGCGTGTCAACTGGCCTTCACTATCCCCGCCTCATTCCCGAGCAGGCCGCGCTGCACGACTACGGGCCCTACGAGGTCCACGGGCCGCTCGAGAACGCGCGCACGCTCGCCGAAGGCGAAGTGTCCCTGCCGATGCATCCGTTCCTGACCGACGAGAGCGTCGATCGAGTGGTCGCCGCGGTGCGCGCCTGGGCCGGGTGAGCCGGCGGTCATCTGTTCAGAGGTAGCGCTCGAGATGCTCCCGGTAGAAGTCGAGCGTGCAGGCGAAGGCATCACCGAGGCTCGTGCGCGCGGTCCAGCCGAGCGCGGATCGGATGAACCCGCAATCCGAGTAGTAGTCCCCGATGTCGATGCGCTTGTACTCGGGCGGGAACGAGCGAACGATGTACTCGCCGCGCCGGTTGAGAGTCACCAGGAGCTCGGCCACCTCCCGGAGCGTCACCGGATTGGCGCCCCCGACGTTGAAGACACGGCCCACCGCGTCGTCGCTCGTGCCGGCGAGCAGGAACGCTTCCACCGCATCGTCGACGTAGGTGAAATCGCGGCGCTGCCCGCCGTCCCATACCTCGATGGGCTCGCCCTGCAGGAGACGGCGGATCCAGAGCCCCACGAAGGTCTGGCGAGCATCCTTGATGCGCATGCGGGGCCCAATGGTGTTGGTGAGTCTGAGGGCGGAGGCGCGCAAGCCGTACACGTGCTGGTATAGCAGGTGATAGCTCTCGCCCGCCATCTTGTGGACCCCGTTGACGTCCACCGGCCGCGGCGGATGCTTCTCGTCGACGGGCAGATAGTCGGGAATGCCGTAGATCTGCCGGGTGCTCGCGAAAACGATCCGCACCTCCGGATTGCGGTGGCGGCACGCTTCCAGCAGCGAGAGCTGGGCCCGGCAGTTCATCTCCAGATCCTGCTGCGGGAATCGCATCGAATCGATGTGGCTGGTCTGCCCGGCGAGGTTGAACAGGTAGTCCTGCCCCTCCACGAGTTCCCCCATGCGCCGCTCGTCGCGCATGTCTGCGAGCTCGACCGTCACACGGTCCTTGATCGCGTCGATGTTGAACAGGCGCCCGCCGTGCTCGGGTACGAGGCTGTCGACCAGCACGACATGGGCCCCGAGGTCCACGAGACGCTTGGCCATATTGGAGCCGATGAAGCCGAGGCCCCCCGTGATGAGCGCGCGTCGTTCGCGATAGTGAGCGTCAGCGACCATCCGCATCCCCCGCGCAGGTGAACAGGAAGCTCCAGAACTCGCACGGCTCGGGAGCCCCGTGAATCCGCGGCCCTTCGCCGACCAGGATGGTTCGCAGTAAACGCAACCCCAGCTGCTCGACGTGATGCACGAAGTCCGACTCGTTCAAGACCCAGCTCACGTACTCGGTGTCGTACCCATGTCGAGCGGGACGCTGCACCGCCGTGAACGACGGAGCGTGGGGGACAACCGGGAGCCGGCCCACATAGAGGTAGTACCGGGTCGACCTGGCGAGCCGGCCGGCCACGCCCTTCCAGTCTTCCGAATACTCCAGGGATCCGTTCGCCATCACGAGATCGTAGTCTCGCGCGAAGGCGTCGTCATCCTGCTCGTAGAACGTGCCGGAGGCGTGGAGCTCCCGGGCGAGCTTGCAGAGAACGGGGACGTCCTTGTGGTGGTAGTCGATCTCCACACCGGGGAGCAGCGCCGCGCTGATCAGCCGGTAGTGTCCGATTCCCCCACCCCAGTCGAGGACGGAGATCCGGTCCTTGCGCCGCGCCGCCAGCGCCAGCACATAGCCGTACGCCATCCCCACCGCGCTGCCGGCCACGGTAGGCCGGGAGAGATCCGCGGCCCAGAGATGGAGCGGCAGGGAACTCGTGCTTCGCGCGAGCCGTTCGACCTCCGGCCACTTCGCCCGCTGCGTCACCGCGATGCTCTCGACATTCCATCCTTTGATGCGCGGGTCCTGTGCCCGCCAGCCCTCGGGAAAGTATTCCCACTCCGGCCTGGACTCGACACCCGACCGCCGAGCACCGGTCAAGCGGCGCACGAGCCGCTCGAACCTCACGCGGAGGCTCCATTGGCGAAACCGTCTGTGATGGCTGCGGCGAGCGGCTTGTGCTCGAGAAAGTGCCTGCCCACGATCCGGTCGACGAACGCCATGCGCACGCCGGCACCCCACATGCGCTTCCAGAGGTTCCAGTCGTTCGGCTCGCCGAGACGCCAGGCCTCGAGATCGTACCGGAAGAAGCGGAGGTAGGCCGCGTACAGGACGGAGGCATTGCAGATGCGGCCGCAGTGAGGCGGATACGAGCCAACCGGCCTCCAGGTCCCCGGTTCCACTTCCATCAGCATGACGCCGTACGCGAACTCGCGCCGGCCTCGAACGCAGGCGCCAAGGAGAACTTCGAGATGGTCAGGCGAGAACTCGTCGTCGTCGTCGAGCGGGGCGACCCACTGGCCCCGGGCCAGCTCGAGGGCGCGGTTGGCGGGCGCGGACCCCGCGACGAGCCATCGCAGATAGGGATCCCTTGGATAGTGGCCCCGCACGGGGAGGTTGTAGAAGCGGATCCGGGGATCGCCGAGGCCGCGCAGCGCCGCCTCGGTGCCGTCGGTGCACGCGTCCCCGACGACCACGATTTCGAAGTTCTGATACGGCTGGCGCAGCACAGAGGCCACGCTTCGCTCCACGAGGAGATCCGCACGGTTGTAGGTGGGAATCAGCACTGAGATGAGCGGCTCGGCGATCTCGTAGAGGTCGCGGGCAGCCAGGCGCGCCCGCCACAAGCGCGCGAGGTGCTGGAGCCGGTAGCGATTCATCCGGCCCGGGAGCCGGGATTTGCCCTTGGCTCGCTGCCGTTCGACCCTCCAGGCGACGGCCGCCCGCTTCTCAGGCCATGGCGCCCCGAGGAAGTCCCGCCCCTTGCGTAGCAGGCCCGCCATGCCGATCCGTCAGGACTTGACGGCGATCCAGCCGGCGAAGTTCATCCACCGCCAGAAGCAGTCGATCTGCGTGAAACCCACGGTCTTCAGGAGCTCCTCGTTCCAGCGCGCCGTGACGGGAACGAGGACCCCCTCGAGGCTCAGCCGCTTGCGCTCGATTTCCTCCCGCGTGTACCCGGAGGCCTGCTTGAAGGCGTAGTAGAGGTCGACGAACGCGCGATCGAGCTGTGCCGTCGTCCCGATCACCTTCTCCACGAAGATGAAGGCGCCGCCCGGCTTGAGCGAGGTGTGGACGTCTTCCAGGATGCGCAGCCGATGCTCCATCGGCGTGAACTGTATCGTCAGCACGCTCAGGATCAGGCTGGCCGAGACCTGCGGGAAGCCCGTCCGCAAATCGAGGTCCATGATCTGGACCACGCCCGCGTCGATCTGGGACCGGAAGCGTTGCCGCGCGGCCTCCAGCATGGGAGCGGCAGTTTCTACCCCGACGTAGCGGCAGCCCCCGCCGAACCGGTCGACCAGAGGCGCCAGCGACTCGCCGAGCGAGCAGCCGAGATCCACGACATCCGTCCGGGGCTTCACGTGGCGCACGGCCAGCTCGGTCACGGCCTGTCGCATCACGTCGTACTGAGGGATCGAGCGCCTGAGCATGTCGTCGAAGACGGTGGCGACGCTCGCGTCGAATTCCCAGTGTGGGCCGGACGGGCGGTGTCCGAGGCTGCTGCTCATGCCGGGGCCTTCCAGGGCGCGAGCCGTGGCGGCGGCCAGGAGCCTCGATCGACCCAGATCCACTGTGCACGGGAGCGCATGAGTGTGGCGACATATAGCCGGATCAGGGGCCGGTGTCAAACCGCGGGACCGGCCCTCGACTGCGCGCGCAGGATCACCGCCGCGACCACCGCGTCGAGCAGGGCGTTGGCCGCGAAGCCCGCGAGCAGCGGCCACAGCGGCGTGAGCCCGGCCAGCTTCTCGCTGTACCACCAGATCGGCCACAGCAGCACGCCGGCAACCATCACCACCACGTTGGCCAGGACCACCGCCGCGGCGAACTTCAGCGACTGACCGAGGCTCACGGCCGCGCCGCGCCGCCGGGCGAGGCGCCCCAGCATCAGGGCGCCGGCGATGCAGACGCCGAGCGGCACGGCCACG
>DATIXG010000129.1:0-22102 GCA_035518815.1 Gemmatimonadales bacterium
CGAGCCGAAATCGAGCAGCGGCACCGTGGCGCTGTCCGGCAGGTCCACGTCGCGCCGCAGGATGATGCGCGTGACGGCCGTCAGCCCGCCCGTCCTCGTATGCCGCGCGGCGATCAGGTCGTGGGGCCCGGATCCCAGCGCCTGAAGCGCGAACGTGTTGTCGGGCCTCGCGGTGGCGCGCGCGACGTGTGCGCTGATCACGGCGGCCTCGTTGGTGTCGAGCCCGGCGACGGTGCCGAGCAGGGCCTTCGAGGCGGCGGTCCCGCAGAACAGGGCCTTGGTATTGCCGGCCGTCGGAATCTCCGCCGGCGCCCCGAACAGCACCAGCAGGTTGGTCAGTCCGCCACCGTCGCGTGTCTCGGTGGCGATCCCGCCCCGGTTGGCGTGAAACACATACTGAAAGGAGATGGTGTCGCCCATCATGGCCGGCGTCGCCCGGGTCCACGCGCCATCGCCGTCCTGGAACGCCACCCAGTCCGGTTGGCTCCCATTGCAGTACGCCACGGCTACGGTCACCGGCCCCGGCGTCTGTCCCTGTGTGGGAGCGGTGGACTCCGAGCAGCCGCCGAGCGCCCCGAGTGGCAGGAATGCTGCTGTCACGATCCAGGACGCGTGCTGCACGCGGCGACTCCAGGTGTGGGAGGTGGGGCGACGACCCCCGGATAACCCACCGTGGCCGGCCGATGTTCCGCGCTGTTGCCGCGGATCATGCCGGACGCCGAGCATCTCATTTCCTATCACATCCTGACGAAAGGCCGTTGCTTCGGCGGGTTGGTGGGCGAGGAGGGGGTCGAGCTCGTCCCCGGCGACGTGATCGTCTTCCCGCATGGCGACGCGCACGTCATGTCGAGCGGGCCAGGAGTCGCGGCCGGGCCGGGCGTACATCTTACGCACTCCACGCGTCACGCCGATACCGTCTTGCTCGGCGGCGAGGGCCGCGACCCCAGTTGAGGACGGCGGCCGGTAGGTGGTAGAATTGCGCGGGTGAAATCCACGACCTCGCGTCTTCTCACGATCGGGTACGTCGCGCTGTCCGCCGCCGCGGCGGCGGGCACGCGCGACTCCTTCGGTATCCTGCCCCACGCCGTGTCCCCGGCGGACACGGGCCCGGAGCGGCGCTATACGCTCGCCGTCATCGGCAACACGCCCTATGGGCCCGCGAAGTTCGCGGATTTCCCGCGCCTCGTCGCGCGCATCAACGCCGATTCGAGCGTGAACGTCGTCGTGCACCTGGGCGACATCAAGATCGGCACCAATACTCCCTGCACCGACACGTACAACGACTCCATCCGGGTCCTGTTCGACAGCTTCGCCGCGCCCCTGGTCTACACACCGGGTGACAACGAGTGGGCCGATTGCCACACCGACCTGAAGCACAACGGGCTGTACACACCCACCGAGCGTTTGCAGGCAGTGCGCGCCAAGTTCTTTCCCGTGCCCGGCCAGACGCTCGGCCGCCGCACGATGGCGGTCCGCACGCAGGCGAGCGACACGGCGCACAAGGCGTACGTTGAAAACGTGATGTGGGTGGAATCGCGGGTGGTGTTCGCGACGCTGAACGTCCCGGGAAGCAATGATGACCTGGAGCCATGGGGCTACCCGTTGGGGCCCAACGCCAAGGACTACCCTTCCCAACTCGATGAACGGGCCGCGCGGGGGCAGGCGAACATGGCATGGGTGGGAGAGGCGTTTGCGACCGCGACGGCGCAGGACGCGGCCGGTGTCGTGCTCATGTTCCAGGCGGACATGTGGGACCAGACGGCCGAGGTCCACGGCTACACGGGGCTGGTGCGGCAAGTCGCCACGCTCGCCGCGGCGTTCAAGAAACCGGTGCTGCTCCTCGAGGGCGACTCGCACCGCTACCGCGTCGATCAACCCTTCCTGCCCGATTCGGGGTTCCGCAAAATGTTTCGCGCGATTCCGCCCGCCCCGAATGTGACGCGCGTGGTGGTGGAGGGGGCGAATGGGCGCACCGAGTACCTGCGCGTCACGGTCGACCCGAGCGGCCCTACGCTGTTCACCTGGGAGCGCGTCCCGCTGTAAGGAAAGGGCGCAGGCGATGAATACCGATCGTTCGGTCGTAGCGTCGGCAATTGTGGGATTCGGGGTGGCCCTCGGCGGCTTCCTCATCGGGACGGGGTTCGCGCGGGGGCGGGCGGCGGACCGGTACGTCGAGGTCAAGGGTGTGGCCGAGCGTGCCGTGAAGGCGGATCTGGCCCTGTGGCCGATCCGATTGGTCGCTGCCGGGAACGATCTGGTCGCGGCCCAAGCGCTCATCGCCCACAACACGGCCAAGGTGTATGCGTTTCTACGCCGGCACGGGATCGACAGCGCGCAAGCCGAGCTGCAAGGGCTCGATGTCAACGACGCATACGCGAACGTGTACGGGGGCGAGCGTCAGCCCCAGGCCCGCTACGTGGTCACGCAAACGCTGATGGTGCACTCGCCCGATGTGGACGTCGTTCTGGCGGCCACGGGGCAGGTGGGTGAGCTGGTGAGCGCCGGGGTCGTGCTGTCGTCGAGCCGCACGGGTTTCGGCCCGTCTGGGCCGACGTTTCTCTTCACGAAGCTCAACGACCTGAAGCCCAGCATGCTCGCCGAAGCGGCGGCCAACGCGCGTCAGGCGGCCGAGCAGTTCGCCAACGATTCTCACAGCCGCCTCGGCGGCATCCGGCAGGCGAATCAGGGACTGTTTGTGATCATGCCGCGGAACCAGGCGCCCGGCGTGACCGAAGGCACCGAGGTGCTCAAGACGGTTCGCGTGGTGAGCACGGTGCAGTACTACCTCCGCGGGTGAGGATCTCGTCCCTATGACCGTCGCCGGCACGCTTCTGCCCGAATTCGACCACGAGATGGCGACGACCCGCAAGCTGCTCGAGCGGGTGCCGAGCGCGAACGGCACGTGGAAGCCGCACCCGAAGTCGTTTCCCCTGGGGCATCTGGCGCAGCTCGTCGCGCGGATGCCGGGCTGGATCACGCTGACGTTGCTTCACACGGAGCTCGATCTCGCGACCTACCCCGGCTACAGCTTCGAGACGACGCTCAGCCTCCTCGCGGAATTCGATCGGAACGTGCGCGAAGCCCGCGCCGCGCTTGCAGCGCGCCAGGACGCCGACTTCGCGGTCAACTGGACGCTCCGGAATGGCGACCGGGTTTTCATGACCATGCCCCGGGGCCCGGTCGTGCGGACCCACATCAACCACCTCATCCACCACCGCGGCCAGCTGAGCGTCTACCTCCGGTTGCTCGACATACCCGTGCCGTCGATCTACGGCCCGACCGCCGACGAGCGGATGTGACGCGGTTCGTCGGGCGTACGCCGCTATGATCTCAGGCCCGGAAGCGCTCGCGCGATTGCGGGAGGGGAACCAGCGGTTCGTCGCGAGGCTGCGCGAGCCCGCCGCGGCCAGCCGCCCACTCGAGCTCGTGCCGCCCGAGTCACAGCAGCCGTTCGCGATCATCCTCGGCTGCTCGGACTCGCGGGTGCCTGCCGAGCTGGTCTTCGAGCAGGGGTTCGGCGACCTGTTCGTCATTCGGGTGGCGGGGAACATCGTGGCGCCCTCCCAGGTGGGCAGCGTGGAATTCGCTGCGGCGAAGTTCGGTACGCGGCTGGCCGTCGTGCTCGGGCACACGCACTGCGGGGCGATCGCCGCCACCGTGGACCAGCTGTTGCAGCCCACGCCCGATGTGTCACCCAACATGCGCTACATCGTGAGCTGCATCCGGCGTTCGGTGGAGCCGCTCATGTCGCAGCCCCTCGCCCGCGACCGGCAGGCCCTGATGGCCGAGGCCGTCCGCGCCAACATCCGCCTCTCGGCCGACCATCTGCGCCACGGCTCAGACGTGCTGGAAGGGCTGGTACGGCGCGACGGGCTGCTCATCGTGGGCGCGGAGTACCATCTCGAGACGGGCGTGGTCGACTTCTTCGATGGCGTCCCGGATTAGGGCATCCGTTTTCGTCGGCACGAGTGTCGACGGCTACATCGCCCGGCTGAACGGCGCGCTGGACTTCCTCCCGGCCGAGCCTGAGGATCACGGCTACTCCGCATTCATGGCGAGCGTCGACACGCTCGTGATCGGCCGCGGCACCTATGAGACGGTCCTGGGATTCGACTCCTGGCCCTACGCGGGCAAGCGGGTCGTCGTACTCAGCTCCCGGCCGGTCGCCCCGCCGCGGCTCCCGGGCGCCGCCGTCGAGCACCTGTCCGGGAGACCGGCCGACATCGTGGCGCGGCTCGCCGAGCGGGGGGCGCAACATCTGTACGTGGACGGCGGGATCACGATCCAGCGCTTCCTCGAGGCCGGCCAGATCCAGCGCCTGATCATCACGCGCGTCCCCGTCCTGATCGGGTCGGGCATTCCACTCTTCGGCGCGCTCACGCGCGACGTCCGATTGCAGCATGTTTCGACGCGCCACTACGAGAGCGGCTTGGTGCAGAGCGAGTATCTGGTGGTGTCGTGACGGTCCTCGTGACGGGCCGGGTCACCCGGCGGCTCGTCCCCTTCCTGTTTCTGTGCTACATCGTCAACTATCTCGACCGTTTCAACATTTCCTTCGCCGCGCTCGAGATGAAGGGCGACCTCGGGCTCTCCGACTCGGTGTACGGCCTCGCGGCTGGCATGTTCTTCGCCGGGTATGTGACATTCGAAGTGCCGAGCAACCTCATGCTGCAGCGCGTGGGCGCGCGGCGCTGGATCGCCCGCATCATGGTGACGTGGGGACTGATCTCCTGCGGCATGATGTTCGTCCGCACGGCGTCCGGCCTCTACACGCTGCGCTTCCTGCTCGGCGTCGCGGAGGCGGGTTTCCTGCCGGGGATGCTGTTCTATCTCACCCATTGGATTCCGGCCCGCGAGCGGGCGCGTGTCTTCGCGCTGTTCCTCACCTCCACGGCCCTCGCGGGGGTGGTCGGCGCGCCGGTCTCGGCGGCGCTGCTACGCTTGAACGGGGTCGCCGGGCTCGCGGGCTGGCAGTGGCTCTTCCTGGTCGAGGGCATTCCCGCCGTGCTGCTCGGCGTCATAACCTGGTTCTATCTGCCCGACCGCCCGGTGGACGCCAGCTGGCTCACCGCGGACGAGGCCGCCGGGCTCGAGCAGGCGCTCGACGCGGAGCGGCAGCAGCGGGAGCGGGCGCTCCGCCTCACCCTGTGGCAGGCCTTGACCCACGGGCGGGTGTGGCGGCTGTGCGTGCTGTACTTCTCCATCATCATCAGTTTCTACGGCATCGCGTTCTGGCTGCCCCAGATCGTGCGCGCCTTCTCCGGTCTGAGCAATGCCGCGGCCTCACTCCTCGCCGCCCTCCCGTATCTCGCGGCCGCGGTGGGGATGGTTGCCCTGGCGCGCTATTCGGATCGCTCCGGGGAGCGCCGCCGCCCTGTGGCGCTCGCGGCGTTCGTCGCGGCGGCCGCGCTCGTGGTGGGCGCGCTCGTCCAGGACCATCCGATCGCGGCGTTTCTCGCGCTCTGCGTCGCGGCGACCGGCATCTGGAGCACCCTGGGGCCGTTCTGGAGCCTGCCCACCGCGTTTCTCTCGGGCACGGCCGCGGCCGGGGGAATCGCGCTCGTCAACTCGATCGGCAACGTCGGAGGGTTCGTGGGGCCGACGGTCATGGGATTCCTGCGGGAGCGCACCCACCGTTTCGAGAGCGGGCTCATCGTGCTCGCGGCGACCCTCGTCATCGCCGGGGCGCTCGCGCTGTCGCTCCCCGAGGACTAGAGTACGTTCAATGAAGCGCCTGGTGTTGTGTCTCGACGGCACGTGGAACCGCGCGGACCAGCCGAGTCCGACGAACGTCGTCATGACGGTGGTCCGCACGGCCAAGCGCGACGGCCAGACGGTGCAGATCGGCTACTATGACCAGGGCGTGGGTACCGGCAACGTGCTCGACCGCTTCACGGGAGGGGCGTTCGGCGAGGGGCTCGAAGACAACATCAACGACGCCTACCGCTTCCTGATCGGCAATTACGAGCTGGGCGACGAACTGTACCTGTTCGGCTTCAGCCGCGGCGCCTACACGGCCCGTAGCCTCGCCGGCATGATCCGCAAGTGCGGCATCCTCAAGCGCGCATCGGCTCGCGAGTACGCGGCCGCGGTGGCGCTGTACCGGAACGCCGAGCATCCCGATGACCCCGGGCCGACGGCGTTCCGACAGCAGCACTCCATGGCCGGCTCGGGGAGGATCGAGATCCGCTTCATCGGGGTCTGGGACACGGTGGGCGCGCTGGGCATACCGCTGCGCGGCCTGCGCTGGCTGACGCGCCGGGAGTACCAATTTCATGACACCGAGCTCTCGGGCAGCGTGAAATTCGCCTACCATGCACTCGCCGTGGACGAGCACCGCGCGCCGTTCGCGCCCACGCTGTGGACGTACAAGCCCAAGGACGGTCAGACCGTGGAGCAGACATGGTTCTGCGGCGCGCACAGCGACGTCGGAGGCGGCTACGCCCAGCGCGGGCTGTCCGACATCACGCTGACCTGGATGCTCGGCAAGGCGCGCGCGACGGGACTCGTGCTGGACTCGGACGCCATGGCCGCGTATGCGCTGAATCCGGACGCGCGGGGCACGCTGCACAACTCGAAGACCGGTTTGTACTGGCTCACGCGCGGGCTCGACCGGCAGATCGGCGTCGCGACGCCGGGGCCGGACGCGGACGCCGCTCCCATCCTCGACCCGACGCAAGCGGTGCACGAGAGCGTGCGCCAGCGTTGGGATGCGGACCCCACGTATCGGCCCAAGTCGCTCGCCTCCTACTTCAAGCTCGTGCGCGACCCTCGCGCCCTGGGGTGATCCGATGACCGTACGCTGGCTCGTCGCCGCCTTGCACCTCCTGGCCCTCGGCACCGGACTCGGCGCGGTGTGGGGCCGCGGCCGCGCGCTGCGCGGTACGCTCGACACGGCCGGTCTGCGGCGCGTGTTCTACGCCGATGCGTGGTGGGGTATCGCAGCGCTGCTCTGGATCGGCACGGGGATCGCGCGCGCCTTCGGCGGGCTTGAAAAAGGCGCGGCCTACTACCTGCACAATCACTTCTTCTGGGCCAAGATGGCGCTCTTCGCCCTGATCTTCACGCTCGAGATGGCGCCGATGATGGCGCTCATCGGTTGGCGGAGCGCGGTCCGCGGCGGGGACCGTCCCGATACGAGCCGCGCCGGCACATTTGCGAACATCAGCTTCGTGCAAGCGGGGCTGGTGGTCCTGATGGTGCTGGCAGCGACCGCGATGGCACGGGGCTACGGTGAGTAGTCTAGGGGCGACCGAGACGTTCCGCGCCACCGGTCGTGCCTACGCCATGGTGGGCGCGCTCTGCGGGGTCTTCTTCGGCTTGGGGGTCGTCGCGACCGTTGAGAATCGCGGGGCGTGGCCCGTGCTCGCGGTCGCGGGCGGCGCGGCCCTGTATCTCTTGGTCAAGCTGCTGTACCTGCGGCTTCAGGTGTCCCCGGAGGGGATTCGCTACCGGACGCTTGCGGCGGATCGCGCCTTTGCGTTCGGCGACATCGAGCGTGGCTACTTCGAGCAGGTGGTGAACCGCGCCGCGCCGCAGGGGGTGAGGACGTTCTGGATCAGACCCAAGCAGGGCAAACCAGTGCAGATCGATCTGCGTTCATTGCCGGTCCGGGCGGCGACGGTGCTGTACGCCGCGCTCCAGCGTCACGGGATCCCGATCGACATCCCGGAGCCGTTGCCGGTACCGAAGCGCCGCCCCGGCGTGCTGTAAGCGCCGCTCCGGACTACCCCTGACACCGCGGGCAGTAGGTCGTCGCCCGCAGGTCGATTTCGTGGGTCAACACGAGTTTCGTCCCGCAGTTCACGCAGGGCTCACCCTTGCGCCCATACACCTTCAGCTCGAATTGAAAGCTCCCCCGGCCCCCCGTGCCGGTGCGATAGTCGCGCACGGTCGTCCCTGAGGCCCTGACCGCCCGGCCCAGGACGTCGAGGACCGCAGCGTGCAGGCGCGCGAATTCCTCGAGCGACAGGGCGTTGGTGGGCTTCGCGGGATCGAGCCGGGCTTCGAACAATGCCTCATTCGCGTAGATGTTGCCGATCCCGGCGACGCGCCGCTGATCCATGATCGCCTTCTTGATCGCCGTGCGCGTGCCCTGGAGCCGCTCGGCGAACACGAAGGGTGTGAACGTCTCTTCCAGCGGCTCGGGGCCGATGCGATTCGAGTACGCGAGCCAGTCGTCTTCGTCGAGCAGCCACACGGTGCCGAGCCGGCGCACGTCGCGGTAGACGAATCGCCGGCCGTCGTCGAGCGTGCAGGTCAGTACATCGTACTTCTTCTCGCCGCGCTTGGGTTTCCGCTCGTGGACAATGAGGGATCCGGTCATGCGGGGTTGGACGACCAGGCGATGGCCCGAGCCCAGGCGGATGATCGCGTGCTTGGCGCGGCGGCTCACGTGTTGGACCGTGTTGCCCTCGAGGGTGCGGAGCAGGCGGGGCTTGGTCACCTCGCGCAGCACGTCCGTCTTGGCGAGCCTAGCCGTGGCAATCCGGTGCCCTTCGAGCCGCGGCGCCAGCTCGCGCACGATCGTTTCGACTTCAGGCAGCTCCGGCACGTGCAATCTCCCGCCAGCCGATGTCCCGGCGGAACGTCTTCCCGGCGAATTCGATCCGCGCGCACGCCGCCGCGCTCTTCTCCGCGGCTTCCTTCACCGAGCGGCCGAGCGCAGTGACCGCGAGGACCCGGCCGCCCGCCACCCGCAGGGCGCCGCCCTCGCCGGTCGCCGTGCCCGCGTGAAAGACCAGGACGTCGGGCCCGAGGCCCGAGGGAAGGGTGATCGCCGCGCCGAGCTCGGGCTTCTCCGGGTAGCCGCGCGCGGCGAGCACCGTGGTGACCGCGGTTCCGGTCGGCGCGATGGCGTCAGCGGCGGGACGCCACTCACCGCGCGCGATCGCGGCCAGGTCCGTCATCGCGCCGCGCGGCAGGACCGGCAGGATCACCTGCGCCTCGGGATCGCCCAGGCGGCAGTTGAACTCGAGCACCTTGGGTGTGCCGTCCGGTGCGATCATGAGCCCGGCGTACAGCACGCCCTGGTACACCGTGTCCCGCGCCTGCATTTCCCACAAGACCGGCTCGAACACCTCGCGGCGCACGCGCGCGAGCAGGGCCGGAGTCGTGATACTCACCGGGCAATACGCGCCCATGCCGCCGGTGTTCGGGCCCGCGTCCCCTTCGAGCAGCCGTTTGTGGTCCTGCGCGGGAGGCAGGATGGCGATCTGCTGGCCGTCGGTGAGCGCCATGACCGACAGCTCCTCTCCTTCGAGCAGCTCTTCCACCACGATCTCGCGACCCGCGTCTCCGAACGCGTCGCCTTCGAGCATGGCGCGGGCCGCGCGCTCCGCGTCGGCCCGTGTGTCGCACACCACGACGCCCTTGCCGGCGGCGAGCCCCGAGGCCTTGACGACGAGCCGCTCGCTGTGGGCGCCGGCGATGTAGGCGCGCGCGTCGGCGAAGTTGCCGAACTCCCGGCTCGCCGCGGTCGGCACGTCGGCCTTCCGCATCACGTCCTTCGCGAAGGCCTTGGACCACTCGAGCCGCGCCGCGGCCCGTGTGGGTCCGAACGCCGCGCGGCCCGCCACGCGCAGCCGGTCCACAAGTCCCGCGGCGAGCGGGGCTTCCGGCCCCACCACGACGAGGTCGATGCGCTGGTCGGTAGCGGCGCGGACGAGATCGTCCACGGCCGTCGCCGCAATGGGCAGGTTGGTGCCGAGCTGCGCGGTGCCGGGGTTGCCCGGGGCGGCGAGCAGGGTGGCGTCGGGGAGGTCGCGGCGCAGCGCCCAGCAGAGGGCATGCTCGCGGCCGCCCCCGCCGACGACCAGAATCCTCACTTCTTCTTCAGTGCGTCCGCGAACGCCTGAGCGGCTCGCTTGGCGGTATCCACGACGTCGTGCACGACCTCGCGGGCTTCCTTCATGTAGTGATCGCGCGCCGCGTCGACGTCCTGCTCCAGGGGCCGCTCGCTCGCGCCCGGCCCGCGCCGCGTGTACTCACCGCGCAGGATGCGGTCGTAGTGGCCCGCCTCGATCCAGCGCTGCAGCTCGGCGGCCCGGAGCGTATTGAAGGGGTGCGTTCGGTCGAGCGTGTTCAGGATCTGGAAGATGCGGTCGAGCGCGCCGCCCGCCTCTTCGTATTCCTTGGCCTGCACGAGGAAGGCGTTCAGATCCATCTGCGACATGTCGCCGCCGCCCGCCATCTTGAGGAACAGACGCATCGACGCGGGCGCGTCCTGGCTCGCGACGAGGCCCGCCCGATCCGACGACAGCTCGCTCTTCCGGTACCACTCGAGCAGCGCGATGCGAATGGGGAGCAGCGCGATGCCGGCGAGGAACGGAAGCGATGCGAAGCTCACGTTGAGAATCAGAATGAGGATCGTGCGGTACAGCGCGTGACCGCTCATGATGTGTCCGAGCTCGTGTCCGAGCAGCGACCGCATCTCGTCGTCGTCGAGCAACCGCAGGGCGCCCGAGTTGATGACGATGAACGGCTTGTCCATGCCGAACGCGCCGGCGTTGACGAACGGGGTTTGCGACACGAACAGCTCCGGCCGGGTGGGCCAATCGAGCGACGTGAGCACGTCGGTGTACAGCTGGTTCAATCTCGGGAACTGCGTCGGCCCGACCCGCACGGCGTCGGCCTGGAACAGCAGCCGGACCCCCCGTTCGCCCAGGAAGCCGAAGATCTTCTTCACGACCTCGTCGAATCCGGGGACCGAGCGCAGGGTCTGGAGCGCGGCGCGATCGGCCGGATGCTCCCAGGAGACCGCCGCGATCTGCGTGAGGATCTTGCGGGGGCGGGCGGCGGGTAGAGTGGTGGGTTCGGTCATACGATGCTCCTGCGTAGGGTGCGTTTCCCGCGTAGTGTGCGTTTCGATTCCGTCGTACCCGGGCTAAAGCCCGGGCTCGGCGCTGGTGCGCCCTCAAGGGCGCTAATCTCGACGCGCGCCGTGCTTCAGCACGGCCTTGGGCCGAGCCCGCCCTTCAGGGCGGGTTCACCAATCTCCTCGTCCCGTCCCCCGTCCTCGTCCCGTCCCCCGTCCTCGTCCCGTCCCCCCGTCCTCGTCCCTCTTCCCCCGTCCTCGTCCCTCATCCCCCGGTCTTCAACGCTTGATCCAGATCCGCCATCAGATCCTCGACGTCCTCGATCCCCACCGACAAGCGCACCAGGCTGTCCGTAAGGCCCATCGCGGCCCGCATGGCGGGGGGAATGCTGGCGTGGGTCATCGATGCCGGGTGGCCGACCAGACTCTCGACTCCGCCGAGTGACTCCGCCAGCGCGAAGAGCCGGGTGCCCTCGGCGAAGCGGCGCGCTCGGGCCAAGGTCCCCAGCTCGATGCTCACCATGCCGCCGAACCCCGTCATCTGGCGGCGAGCCAGGTCGTGCTGCGGGTGCGAGGGGAGCCCGGGGTAGTACACCCGCTCGACGCGGGGGTGTTGCGCCAGCCACTGCGCGATCCGCCGGCCGTTGGCGTCGTGCTGATGCATGCGCAAGGCGAGCGTCTTCGTCCCGCGCAGACAGAGCCAGCAGTCAAAGGGGCCCGGTACGGCCCCGGCGGCATTCTGGATGAATCCGATCCGCTCGGCGAGATCGTCCCGCGCCACGACGAGCATGCCGCCAATCATGTCGCTGTGGCCGTTCAGGTATTTGGTCGTCGAGTGCAGGACGACGTCGGCGCCGAGCTCGAGCGGGCGCTGGAAGATGGGCGTCGCGAAGGTGTTGTCGACGACGAACAGGGCCTTCGCGCGCCCCGCAATGGCGCCGACGGCCTTGAGATCGCACAGGTGCATCAATGGATTGGTGGGCGTTTCCGCGAACACCATCCGGGTTGCCGGCGTGATCGCGTCGGCGAGGCGATCGAGGTCGGCCAGGTCCACGAACGTGAAGGTCAGGCCGTATCGCGTCCAGATCTGCGTCATCTGGCGGTGTGTGCCGCCGTACACGTTTTCCCCGCAGACCACGTGGTCGCCGGCCGAGAGCAGCTTCAGAACGGCGTCGAGCGCCGCGAGCCCCGATCCGAACGCGAACCCGTGGCGTCCGCCCTCGAGCGCGGCCACGTTGCGCTCCAACGCTTCCCGGGTCGGGTTCTGCGTCCGGGCGTACTCGTAGCCTTTGTGCCGGCCGAGGGCGTCCTGGATGTAGGTGGACGTCTGGTAGATGGGCGTCATCACGGCGCCCGCCAGCGGATCGGGGACGGCGCCCGCATGCACGGCCCGGGTGCCAAGGCGCTGCTTGAGGTCGTCCCCCGAGACCTGGGTCATGGCGGGAAGAGTAAGGGTGGCTTTCGCGCCGAGCAAGCGACTTATACGTTAGCATCGGCATGCCCCAACCCAACGTCATGCAGGTCCTTGTAGTGGACGACGAGCCCCGGCTGCGCCGCGTGATGGTGCGCTTGCTGGCGGGCGAGGGCTTCACGTGCCTCGAAGCGGGGTCGGGCACCGAAGCCCTGGCGGTCATGGAGAAGGATCCCGTCCCCCTCGTGATCTCCGACCTCCGCATGCCGGAGATGGATGGGGTCACGCTCCTGCGGGAAATCATCGCCCGCTGGCCCGACACCGCGATGATCATGGTGACCGCGGTGGCCGAGGTTGAGAGTGCGGTGGCGTGCCTCCAGCTCGGCGCGCTGGACTACGTCGCGAAGCCGTTCCACCTGGACGAAGTGCGGGCCCGGGTCACGCAGGCGCTCGACAAGCGCCGGCTGATCCTCGAGAACCGCACCTACCACCAGGGCCTCGAGGCCCGCGTCCAGGTCCAGGCTCGGCGCATCGAAGAGGTCTTCCTGGAGGGGGTCCAGGCGCTCGCGCAGGCGCTCGAAGAGAAGGACGCCTACACGCGCGGGCACTCGGCGCGGGTCGCCCACTATGCCGTGCGCGTGGCCCGGCAGCTCAAGCTCGACAGCCAGGTGGTGGACACGATCGCGCTCGGGGCGGAGCTTCACGACATCGGCAAGATCGGCGTGCGCGAAGCGGTCTTGTACAAGGCCGGCAAGCTGACCCCCGACGAGTATCGCCACATCATGGAGCATACCGTCATCGGCGCCCGGATCCTGAGCCCGCTGCTGCGCGATGCCCCGCAGGCCCTCGCCATCGTGCGGTCGCACCACGAGCGCCTGGACGGCAGCGGCTCCCCGGACGGGCTCAAGGGTGACGCCATTCCCTTCGAGGCCCGCGTCGTGAGCGTGGCGGACTCATTCGACGCGATGACGAGCGAGCGCCCCTACCGGCCCGGCCTGTCGGTGCAGCAGGCCGTGCGCGAGCTGCAGGAAGGGAAGGGCGTGCAGTTCGATCCCGTGCTGGTCGACGCCTTCCTGCACGCCTTCCCGGATCCGAGTGCGCTCCCGCTCGCCACCCCACAGCTCAGTCCCGTGCGGCTGCCCCTGCGCGCCACGGAAGCGCAGCGAGTCTGACCCGCGCGGCAGGGACTCCATGACTGACACGTTGATGGTCGGAGTATCCGGCGTTCGCGGCATCGTCGGCAAGGACCTGACGCCGGACATCGTGCGGCGTTGGGCCGCCGCCTTCGGTCGCTGGGCCGCGGCGCGCCGACCGGTGGTGGTCATCGGCCGCGATTCCCGCAAGTCCGGACCCGAGCTCGCCGGCGCCGCGCGTTCCGCGCTCGCCGCCGCAGGCTGCGACGTGATCGACGTCGGCCTCGTCCCCACGCCCACCGTCCAGCTTGCGGTCATGCACCATAAGGCAGGCGGGGGCATCGCGGTGACCGCGAGTCACAACCCGGGTGAATGGAACGCGCTCAAGTTCATCGGTCCGGACGGCATCTTCCTCGACGCGGTGGAGGGCGCCGCCATCCGCGACATGGTGGGCAAGGACGGGGAGGGACGGGGAGGGACCGGGAAGCCGGGGAAAGTGATCTCCGACACGAGCGCCGTGGAGCGCCACCTCGAGCGCGTCCTGACCATGCCCGTGATCGATGTCGCGCGCATCCGGGAACAGAGATTCCGCGTCGCGCTCGACACGGTGCGTGGGGCGGGCGGCGTCATCATGCCCCTGCTGCTCGAGCGGCTGGGGTGTGCCGTGTGGGGGCTCGAGCTCGCCACCGACGGCGCGTTCCCCCGCGCCCCCGAACCCATCCCCGAGCACCTGGGCACCCTCCGCGCCGCCGTGCGCAAGTCCGGCGCCGCGCTGGGCATCGCCGTCGACCCGGACGTGGATCGGCTGGCCCTGGTCGACGAGCAGGGCGTGGCCATCGGGGAGGACTACACGCTCGCGTTCGCGGTTCGCGACGTACTGGCGAAGGGGGAGGAGGGACGGGGGAAGCGGGCGCCGGTTGTGTGCAACCTGTCGACCAGCCTGGTGGTCGAAGACGCCGCTCGGGAGTACGGCGCTGCCGTCGTGCGGACGCCGGTCGGCGAGGTCCACGTCGCCCGCAAGATGGTGGAACTCGCCGCCGTTATAGGCGGGGAGGGGAACGGCGGCGTCATGTATGCGCCGCTGCACGCCGGCCGGGACGCGCCCGTGGCGGCCGCCCTCGTGCTCGACCTGCTCGCGCGCAACGGGGGGAAGGTGAGCGACCTGGTATCGGCCGCGCCGCGCTATACGATTGTGAAGGCAAAGGTCGCGCGCGGCCCCGCTCTGGATCGGGTGTACGGGGCGCTGCGGAGCCGGTTCGCGGATGGGAGCGTGGACACGTCCGACGGCCTCCGTCTCGCCTGGCGCGACCGCTGGCTGCACGTGCGGCCGTCGAACACCGAGCCGATCATTCGGTTGATTGCGGAAGCGCCCACCCAGGCGCTGGCCCAGGAACTCGTGGACGAAGGACAACGGTTATGTGCGGCATCGTAGGCTACGCGGGCGTCCGGCAGGCGGCGCCGCTCCTGCTCGAAGGACTGAAGCATCTCGAATACCGCGGCTACGACTCAGCGGGCCTCGCCGTCGTGGACGATGGCCGCATCGAGGTGCACAAGGCGGCCGGCAAGATCGCGGCGCTCGAGAAGGATCTGGGGGCCACGCTCCCGCCCGGGCGCACCGGGATCGCCCACACCCGCTGGGCCACGCACGGCGTCCCGAATACCACCAACGCGCATCCCCACACCGACTGCGGCGGCACGCTGGCCCTCGTCCACAACGGCATCATCGAGAACGCGGGGCCGTTGCGCGCGGCGCTCGCCAAGCGCGGCCACGCCTTCCGCTCCGAGACCGACACCGAGGTCATGGCCCACATGATCGAGGAGCTGATCGGCAAGGGCCGCCCGCTGGTCGAGGCGGTCGCGGGCATGCTGATGCAGGTCGAGGGCACGTATGGCATCGCCGTGATCTCGACCCGCGAGCCGGACACCGTCGTGGCGGCCCGGCGCGGCTCGCCGCTCCTGGTGGCGATCGGGAACCGGGAGAACTTCGTCGCGTCGGACGCGTCGGCCGTCCTGCCGCACACGCGGTCGGTGGTCTACCTCGACGACGGGGAGATTGCGGTCGTCCGGCCCGACGACTACCGCATTCTCGACGTGCACGCGGTCGAGAAGGCCAAGCCGGTGACGCATGTGGACTGGGACGTGGCGACGATCGAGCGCGGCGGGTACCCGCACTTCATGCTCAAGGAGATCATGGAGCAGCCGGAAAGCCTGCGGAACACGCTCCGCGGCCGCCTGCTCGAGGAAGAAGGCACGGCGCGGCTGGGCGGCCTGAACCTGACCGATGACGAGCTGCTGGAGATCGATCGCATCGTCATCACGGCGTGCGGGACCTCCTGGCACGCGGCGCTGATCGGCGAGTACATGATGGAGGAGCTGGCCCGGATCCCCACCGAGGTCGAATACGCGTCCGAGTTCCGCTATCGCAACCCGATCGTGAACGAGCGCACGCTCGTGCTCGGACTCTCGCAGTCGGGCGAGACGGCGGACACCCTCGCCGCGCTGCGGGAGGCCAAGCGCCGCGGGGCCCGCACGCTCGGCATCGTGAACGTCGTGGGGAGCACGATCGCGCGCGAAGTGGAGGGGGGGATCTATCTGCACGCGGGGCCCGAGATCGGCGTCGCGAGCACCAAGGCCTTCACGAGTCAGATCGCGGCGCTCGCGCTCCTGACGCTCAAGATCGGGCGGCTGCGGGCGCTCTCGATCCTTCAGGGGCGCGAGGTGGTGCGCGCGCTCGCGCGCCTGCCGGAGCTGGTGCAGCGGGTGCTCGAGAAGGCGCCGGAGGTCGAGCGCATCGCGGAGCGCCTCCTGCGCGCCACCAACGTTCTCTACCTGGGCCGGGGCTACAACTTCCCCGTGGGCCTGGAGGGCGCGCTCAAGCTCAAGGAAATCTCCTACATCCACGCCGAGGGCTACCCCGCGGCGGAGATGAAGCACGGCGCCATCGCGTTGATCGACGACCTGATGCCCGTGGTGTTCGTGGCGCCGCGGGACGCCGTGTACCAGAAGATCGTGAGCAACGTGGAGGAGGTGAAAGCCCGCGGCGGGCGCGTCATCGCGGTGGTCACCGAGGGCGACACCGGCCTCGCGACCCTGGCGGAGCATCGCATCGAGGTGCCCGAGACCCTCGACCTCCTGACCCCGATTGTCACCGTCCTGCCGTTGCAGCTGCTCGCGTACTACGTCGCCGTGCGCCGGGGGTGCAACGTGGACCAGCCGCGCAACCTGGCGAAGAGCGTGACGGTGGAGTGAGGGTCGTTCTGCAGCGCGTTTCCCGGGCGGCGGTGCGGGTGGATGGCGAGACCGTGGGATCCATCGGGGTGGGATACGTCGTCCTCGCCGGCTTTGCCCCCACCGACACCGAAGCCGTGCTCGACTGGATGGCGGAAAAGATCCTCGGCCTCCGGCTGTTCGCCGACCCCCAGGGAAAGATGAATCTCGACTTGGAAGAGGTGAACGGCGCGGTGCTCGTGGTGTCGCAGTTCACCCTCTACGGCGACGCGCAGAAGGGCCGGCGGCCGAGCTTCATCGCGGCGGCGCCTCCGGCGCAGGCGGTGCCGCTGTATGAGCGGTTCGTGGCGCTCCTCAAGGAGCGGAGCGGCGGCCTCCGCGTGGAGACGGGCCGGTTCGGCGCCATGATGGAAGTCGAGCTGGTGAACGACGGACCCGTTACCCTGGTGCTCGAGAAGTGAATCCCATCGTTCTCGCGAGTGGCAGCCCTCGCCGGCGCCAGCTGCTCGAGATGCTCGGCATGCCGTTCCGGGTCGTGCTCCCCGAGGTCGACGAGACGCGGGCCGCGGGGGAGCCGCCGGAGACCTATGTCGTGCGCCTCGCCCGCGCCAAGGCGCAGGCGGTCGCCGCCCGCGAGCCGGGGTCCCTCGTGCTCGGCGCCGACACGACGGTCGAGGTCCGTGGCCAGGTGCTGGAAAAGCCCTCGTCGGCCGACGAAGCGGCCGCCATGCTCGCCAAGCTCCAGGGCCGCACCCACCACGTGCTCACGGCCGTGGCGCTCGCCCGGGATGGCCGCATCGAGCACGCGCTCGACGTCACGGACGTCACGTTCCGCCCGCTCGACAAGGCCACCATCGACGACTACGTCGCGACGGGGGAGCCCATGGACAAAGCCGGCGCCTACGCCGTGCAGGGCAAGGGCGCGGTGCTCGTGGATTGGATTCGCGGCGACTTCTTCGGCGTGATGGGCCTGCCGGTGCGGCTCGTGATCGAGCTGCTCGACCGGTTCGACGTGACCTACCGCTTCACGCGGTAGACCGTCACCTTCTTCGTCCTCCCCTTGACGGCGATCGGCTCCAGGAGCTCGACCTTGGGCGGCTTTTTGAGCGCCTCGTAGAAGGAATCGGACAGGAGGATTTCGTTCGGGCCGGCGGTGGAGCACAGGCGGCTCGCGGTGTTCACCGCGTCCCCGATCACGGTGTATTCGAGCCGGCGGTCGGAGCCGATATACCCGGCGAAGACCTCGCCGAAGTTGATCCCGATCCCGATGCGCAGCTCCGGGCGCCCATCCTTCTTCCATTTCACGTTGAGCTTGTCGAGCGCGGCGAGCTGGTCGAGCGCGCATCGCATCGCGCGGTCGGCGTCATCCTCGTGGGCCACCGGCGCGCCCCACAGGGCCATGATCGCGTCGCCGATGAACTTGTCCAGCGTGCCCGAGTGCTCGAAGACGATCTCCACCATCTCCGTGAAGTACTCGGTGAGCAGCGTGGCGATCTGGTCGGGGCCGAGGGTCTCGGACATCTGCGTGAAGCCGCGGATGTCGGAGAAAAAGATCACCACCGGCCGCTTGGTGCCGCCGAGCTGCACGGCCCCCTCCTGCTGGGCGATCTGGGACGCCAGGTTCGGGGCGAAGAAGCGCTGGAAGTTGGACAGCACGAGGGCCTCGCGCCGCAGCCGCTCGGAGCGCTGCGAGCTCTCGACCCCGACGGCGGCGAGGCTCCCGAACGCGATGAGAAACTCGAGGTCCTCGTCCGCGAACGAGTGGGTGGCGGTGAGGTTGTCGACGTAGAGGATGCCCAGCACGGTCTGATCGGTGCCCATGAGCGGGGTGCACATGGCGCTGCGGACGCTTTGGATCAGGATCGACTTCCCCTTGAACCGCTCGTCGGCGGCCGCATTGTCGGACAGGATCGCGACGCGCTCCTCGACCGCCTTGCGCGCGATGGATTGCGGGACATGCTTGGCCGCGCCGGAGCTTCCCTCGCGCCCCTTCGAGATGCGCGGGACGAGCTCGCCGGTGGCGGGCTCGAGCAGGAGGATCGAGACCCGGTCCACGTTCATGATCTGGAACGTGAAGTCCACCACCTTGTCGAGCAGACGGTCGAGCTCCTGCTGCTTCGACAACTCCTTCGAGATCTCGAGCAGGAGCGACAGCTTTTTCTCGCGCCGCTCTTCGAGGGTTTGCGCGGTGACCTTGAGATGCGACGCGCCCGACGGCGTCACGTCCACGATGGCGGGGACGCCGCCCGACGAATGCACCGGGAGCTGTCGGATGATCGTCCCGCCCGCCACGCCGCCGGGCTTGGGGGTGTCGAACGGCGGCACGACCTGGGGACGCGGCGCGGGCGCGCTCACCGCTTTCACGCGGTAGGCCACCTTGCCGAACGTCACGACGTCGTTTTCGCCTGCGACTGCCTCGGTGATGCGGGCGCCGTTCAGGAACGTGCCGTTCGAGGAGCCGAGATCCTTGACGCGGACGCCGGCGTCGGCGAGAGCGAGCTCAGCGTGCCTGCGGGAGATGGTGGGGTCGTAGATCGGGACGTCGCTCGTAACCGCGCGACCGACGACCACGGTACGCCCGGGTTGCAGGTCGATCGCCAGATCGCCCGCGGTGCTGAGCAGCTTGAACACAGGGCCCAAATATAGATCAATCGCCGGCCTTGGCGAGCGCCAACGCCCGCAGCACGGCCTGCGCTTTGGCCTCGGTCTCCGCGAACTCGCGTGCGGGATCGGAATCGGCGACGATCCCGGCGCCCGCCTGCACGGACACGCGGTCGGGCAGCACGAGGCCCGATCGAATCGCGATCGCCGTGTCCATGTTCGTGGCGCCCCAGCTCACATATCCCACCGCGCCCGCGTAGGGGCCTCGCCGCTCCGGCTCGAGCTCGTCGATGATCTCCATCGCCCGGACCTTGGGCGCCCCCGTCACGGTGCCGGCTGGGAAGCACGCGCGGAACACGTCGAGCGCGTCGTACCCGTCGCGCAGCCGCCCGCGCACTTCGCTCACGAGGTGCTGCACGTGCGAGTACCGCTCGATGGTCAGGAGATCGCTCACGCGCACGGTCCCGTACCGCGCCACACGCCCGACGTCGTTCCGACCCAGGTCCACGAGCATCATGTGCTCGGCGCGCTCCTTCTCGTCCGAGAGCAGCGAGCGCCCCAGGGCGTCGTCCTCGTCCGGCGTGGCGCCCCGAGGCCGCGTGCCGGCGATCGGCCGCACCGTGACCTCGCCCTCCTCCACCCGCACGAGCACCTCTGGTGAGCTGCCGACGAACGCAAAGTCGTCGAGCGCGAGATAGAAGAGATACGGCGCCGGGTTGAGCGCCCGCAGGTAGCGGTACAGCCGCAGCGAGTCCACCTGGCCGGGCGCGTCCTGGCGGCGCGACAGAACCGTCTGGAAGGTGTCCCCCGCCCGGATGTATTCGAGAACGCGGCCCACGTCGCGCTCGAAGGCCGCACGCGGATACGGCGACTCCGTGTGGACCGGCGGCACGGCGTCCGAGAGGGTGAGCGGCGCGAGGTTGTGGGTGTCGCCCAGCCGGCCGGCGAGCTCGTCCAGACGCACCTGGGCTGCATCGTAGAGTTTGAGGAGCGCGCCTCGGCTCGCGCCCCGCTCGGCCTCGACGTTCACGACCAGGATCGCCCGGCCGAACAGATTGTCCAGGATCACGAGGCTGTCCGCGATCATCATGACCGCGTCCGGCAGCCCCAGTCCGGAGGCGGGCGGGTGCGGCAACCGCTCGATGGTGCGCACCAGGTCGTAGCCGAGATAGCCTACGGCGCCCCCCGCGAATCGGGGCAGCCCGGGGAGATGCGGGGAGGGCAGCGCGCGGAGCTGCGCCGCGAGGTGGCCGATCGGGTCCGCGGTCTCACCCGCCGCGGCCCAGCCCGTGCCGCGCGTCCACCGCTCGATGCGGCGCCCGCGATAGCGCCACACCTCCCGCGGCTCGGTGCCGAGGAACGTGTAGCGCGCCCACCGCTCTCCCCCGACGAGCGATTCGAGCAGGAAGGCGAAGGGCGGACGGGCCACCTTCGCGAGCGCCGCCACGGGCGTGTCCGCGTCGAGGACGACTTCGCGCACGACGGGGACCATGCCGCCGGACGCGGCACGATTCAGGAATTCGGCGCGGGGATCGCTCACTTAGATTTGGCGGCGATGCGTCACCTGCAGCTCGCCCTGGGCCTCGCTCTCGCCGTCACGCTGAGTGCGTTCCGGCCGGCCGGCGCGCAGACGTGGAACGGCGACTCCGCCCTGGCCCTGGCGCGACGCGCCACCGAGCGGCGCCAGCGCGCCGCGGGCGATACCGCCCTCCACGACTACAAGGCGCAGGCCCACGGATTCCTCTTCTTCTTGGGACAGATGGGCGAGGGGCTCGACGCGCCGCCACGCCTCGTCAAGGCCGACCAGCTGGAGCTGGAAGTGTACTGGAAAGCGCCGGACTTGAGCAAGCAACGCATCGTCGGGTGGCGCGACAAGTCCGAGGTCCCCACCGATATCGCCTACCACACCGACCACCTGGGGATCGTCCAGAACAATTTTGGCAGCGCGATCCGTATCGGCGAGGGGGACGAGGTGCGGGACGTGCCGCACCCGCTGGCGCCCGGGGCCGAGGCGCGCTACGACTACGCGCTGGGCGACACCACGACCATCGAGCTGCCCCAGCGCATCGTCCGCGTCGTGGCGCTTCAGGTCAGGCCCAAACGGCTCGACCAGCCCGGAATCGTCGGGACCATGTACCTGGACGCGGGCACTGCCGACGTCGTACGGCTGGCCTTCAGCTTCACGGCCGCGGCGTATATCGACCGCCAGCTCGAGGATGTCAGCATCGTGCTGGACAACGCGCTGTGGGAGGAGCGGTACTGGCTGCCGTATCGCCAGGAGCTCGAGATACGCCGCCGCGCCCGCTGGCTCGACATGCCCGTCCGCGGCATCATCCGCGGCCGGTGGGAGGTGGACGGCTATCAGTTGAATCTCGGGCTCGTGCGCAGCTGGTTCGCGGGTCCCGAGATCACGAGCGTGCCGAGGGCGGAGCGCGACTCCTTTCCGTGGCCCGAGCCCCTAGCCCAGGCCATCGAAGGCGCCGCGGAGCCCGTGCGCGAGAGCGATTTGAACAAAGTGCGCGCGGAGATCGCGCAGATCGCGGGCCAACGAGCCCTCACCGCGCTGCGCACCCGCGCGCCCGGGGCGCGGACCGTGAGCGACATCGTGCACGTGAATCGCGTCGAGGGGCTCGCCCTTGGCGCGGGGATGGTGTGGCGCGGCAATGCCGGGACCAAGCCCTGGCAGGTGCGCGCGCTCGTCAGCTACGGGTTCGCCGACCGGCGCCCCAAGGGCCTCCTGACGGGCTCCCTTAAGCGCGGTCGTGGCGCCCTGCAGGCCGATGGGTACCGGGTGGTCCGCGACGTGGGCGACGTTCCCGTCATCGCGCCGATTCTGAACTCCCTCTCTTCTCAAGAGCTCGGGGACGACTACGGCGACTACTACCTGGCCACGGGAGCCCGCCTCGGCTACGC
>DATIXG010000130.1:0-43720 GCA_035518815.1 Gemmatimonadales bacterium
ATTCCCGTCGTCAGCGGGCGCCGCCCCGTCGGGATGATCTCGACGCGGGACCTGTTGCAGCTCCTGTTCGCGAAATCGGGCAGCCCCTCGGCCGCCCGGAGAGGGGAGGATGCACGTGAGAATCGCTGAATTGATGCGTACTAATCTGAAGACGGTGACCGAGGACGCCACCCTGGCGGATGCGCTGATGGCGCTTTCCGAGGCGCATGTATCCGGTCTCCCGGTGCTGGATTCCGTCAACCACCTCGTGGGCGTCGTGTCCACGACCGATGTCCTCAATGCCATCGCCGAGGCCGACAGCGCCGAGGAACGCGAGCGCATCTTCGACGAGACCGAGGTGCGCGAGGTGATGACGGCGCGTCCGCAGACCATCGAGCCCGAGGCCGACGTGCTCGAGGCCGCCCGCCGCATGCTCTACTTGGAGGTCCGGCGCCTGTTCGTCGAAGCCGACGGCAAGCTCACCGGCGTCGTGTCCCAGACCGACATCGTGGGGGCGCTCGCCACCGGGAAACTGTAACGGCCACCTCAGCGGGCCAGTCCCGGGTACAGTCGCGCCGCTATCGCCACCAGGGCGGCCAGGAGCAGCGCCGGAACCGCAACGTCGACGGCGAGACCGAAGCGACTCGTTGCACCGTGGATCATCGTAGCCCGAAGGCCATCCACGAGATATGTGAGAGGGTTGACGCGCGCCACGGCCCGCAGCCAGGGAGGCATGAGCTCAAGGGGATAGATCGCGTTGCTCGCGAAGAACAGCGGCATCGTGAGCAGCTGGCCGATGCCCATGAACCGCTCCCGCGTTTTCACCGCACATGCCACTACCAGCGAGAAGGTCGCGAACGTTGCCGAGCCGAGCACCACCAAGACGATCAGTGTGATGAGCGCGCCGATGCGCATCTCGAGTCTCAAGCCAAGCAATGCGGCGAGCAGGAAGATGATGCCCGCCTGCGGAAGGCCGCGGGCCCCCGCGGCGAGGGCCTTGCCGAGGACCAGGCTGGCGCGCGGGGCGGGGCTGACGAGCAGCTTGTGGACAATCCCCAAGTCCCGCTCCCAGATCACCGCGATGCCGTAGAAGATCGCTGTGAACAGGACCCCCTGCGCGAGCACGCCGGGAGCCATGAACTCGAGGTAGCTCATCGCACCCGTGGGGATCGCATGGGTGCGTGTGAACACCTGACCGAACACGATCAACCAGAGCACGGGTTGCACCGCCCGGCTCACGAGCTCTGTCGGGTCGCGCAGCAGCTTGCGCGCCTCCATCTCTGCCACCGCGAGCGTTTGAGCGATGAACGCCATGAGGCCGCCGCCCCTAGCCCAGGCGGCGGGCGGTGCTCCGGAGCTGACGGACGTCACGGTAGGTCCCTCCTTCCTCGATGGAGCCCCCGACCGTCTCGACGAAGACGTCCTCCAAGCTCGCCTCGGGGCCGAGCGCGGCTTTGAGCTCGCTCGGCACCCCGGCGAGCGCCAGAGTACCGTCGTGCATGATCGCCAGACGGTCGCACAGCGCATCCGCTTCTTCCATGTCGTGCGTGGTCAGGAGGATGGTCATGGCGGACCGTCGCTTGAGCTCGCGCAGGCGATCCCACACGGCGCGGCGTGCGATGGGATCCAAGCCGATGGTCGGCTCGTCGAGGAAGAGGACCTCGGGCTCGTGCAGCATCGCTTGGGCAACCTCCAGGCGACGAATCATCCCGCCCGAGTACGTTCGCACGAGCTGATCGGCGGCGTCCACGAGATCCATGAACACCAGCGCATCCGCAATGCGTTGCCGCCGCGCGGCCCGGGGCACGCGGTACAATCTGGCCGACAGGGTCAGGTTCTCGGCACCGGTCAGGCCACCGTCGGCGGACACGAGTTGCGGTACGTAGCCGATATGGCGCCGCACGTCCGGGGCCTGGCGGCCGATGTCGAAGCCCGCCACACGCGCACTTCCCGAAGTCGGCGGCAAGAGTGTCGTCAGCATTCTGATCGTGGTGCTCTTGCCCGCGCCGTTGGGACCGAGCAATCCAAAGATCACGCCCCGCTCGACCGCGAGATCGAGACGGTCGACGGCGACCAGCTCGCCGAATATCCGCGTCAGGCCCTGGGTTTCGATCACGGGTCCGGCGAGCGGAGGTGCGGTCAGGTGCAGTACGCTCATTCGTGTCCTCTTCGTGAAAGTCGCCACCCCGCCGCTCCGAGGATCAGTACGCGCTGGGTCATGGATTCTATGTAGGGCCCCGTCGTGAAGCGGATCTGTCCTCCCCTGTGAAGAACGCGTAATACGGCCGCCGCCACGTCCAACCGTGAGGCGAGGGTGCCGGGCTCCCTCTGAAGCGTTCTTACAGCACCCTTCATGCGCTCCCTAGGCGCTCCCGTCCAGCTTCACTCAGGACTTGTCGCCTGGGAGGAACCGTGCACAGCCATGCGGAGGAGTACGCGAAGGAGGAGTCGTACGAACAAGGGTACTGACGCCCCCCACTCTCCGCGCGGGCCGTGGATGCGGCCGACGGCGGTGCGAACCGTGCTGCTTTGGATGTTTGCGTTCGCGACCGGGTTGATGCTGTTTCGCGCCCTGGGGGCGCGGGAACAACGGGTGGAGATCAGCTACTCCGACCTGACGCGGGAGCTTGGACGAGACAACGTCGCGGCCGTCGAGATCGTCACCGAGAAGCGGGAAGTGAACGGCGAGTTCCGAACCGCTGTACAGCTTGCGGGCCGTGACTGGCGGGAGTTTCGGACGAACGTGCCGTTCGAAGATCCAGCGCCGCTCGTGGCTCGGCTCGAGGAACGCGGCGTCCCGATTCGCGCCGCGAAGGCAGGTCCTTCGTGGATCGAAATACTGCTTTCGACCGTGCCCTGGCTCTTGCTCGGGGGGTTCTGGCTGGTGGTCGTACGGCAGATGCGGGTCGGTAGTGAGCGCGCGCTCTCGTTCGGCCGCGTCGGCGGTCGGCCCGTCGCGCGCGAGCAACCGAAGGTGACTTTCGCGGATGTCGCCGGCGCCGAGGAAGCGAAGGCGGAGCTGCAGGAGGTTATCGATTTCCTCAAGGACCCAGCCAAGTTCCAGCGCGTCGGCGGCCATCTTCCCAAGGGGGTGCTCCTCGTCGGTCCGCCCGGTACGGGGAAGACGCTCCTCGCCCGCGCGGTCGCTGGCGAAGCGGGGGTGGCGTTCTTCTCGATCTCGGGATCGGACTTCGTCGAGCTGTTTGTGGGGGTAGGAGCGGCCCGGGTCCGCACCTTGTTCGAGCAGGGCAAGGCGCACACGCCCAGCATCATCTTCATCGATGAGCTGGACGCCGTGGGCCGCACGCGGGGCGTGGGCCTCGGGGGGGTGCACGAAGAGCGGGAGCAGACGCTCAACCAGCTGCTCGTCGAGCTCGATGGCTTCGAGCCCAGCGAAGGGGTCGTCGTCCTCTCCGCCACGAACCGGCCCGACGTGCTCGATCCGGCGCTGCTGCGTCCGGGGCGGTTCGACCGCCAGATCGTGGTGGAGCTGCCGGACGTCCGGGCCAGAGAGCAGATCCTCAAGGTGCACGTCCGCAGCATCCACCTGGCGGCGGATGTGGACCTGGCGACGATCGCGCGCGGCACGCCTGGCCTCTCCGGGGCCGACCTGGCGAGCCTCGTTAACGAGGCGGCGCTCTTTGCCGCGCGCCGGAGCAAGGAGCGCGCCGACCGGCAGGACTTCGAGGATGCCAAGGACAAGGTCATGCTGGGCGTCGAGCGCCGCAGCGTCGTGTTGTCCCCGGAAGAGCGCAAGCTCTCGGCTTACCACGAGGCCGGGCACGCGCTCGTCAACCTGCTGATCCCAGGGCTCGACCCCGTCTACAAGGTGACCATTGTCCCGCGGGGCCGGGCGATGGGCGTGACGTTCGCGCTTCCGGAGGAGGACCGCCGCACCTACACCAAAGCCTACATCGTGGGCCGGCTGGCCGTCGCGCACGCCGGGCGCGCGGCTGAGGAGATCGTCTTCGGGCCGGACCGGGTCACGACGGGCGCCGCGAGCGATTTCCAGCAGGCGACCGAGCTCGCCCGCCAGATGGTGACGCGGTTCGGCATGAGCGAGCTGGTGGGTCCCGTCGCGGTGATCGAGCACCCCGAAGTCGGTCTTTTCGGACGCGAGGTGATCCAGCGGCACGAGGTGTCGCCCCAGACGGCGGAGCTGATCGATCGCGAGGTGCGGCGCCTGGTGGCGGAGGCCGCCACGCGGGCGGGAGAGCTGATTCGAGCCAATCGTGCGACACTCGACGTGCTGGCAAGCGCACTACTCGAGCGCGAGACACTCGAGCGCGCCGAGGTCGAAGCGATCGTCGCGGGGCGCGCGATGCCGCCGCGCCCGCTCGTCGCGGAGCCGGCGCCGCCGCCCGCGCGGGCGGCCTGATGCAACGCAATTCACGACTTGGTTGGCTGCCTCAAGTGTGCCGTGAACCAGTCGCTCGCGAGCCGGGCGGCCTGCTCGAGGGTGCCCGTCTCCTCGAAGAGATGCGTCGCGCCGGGAACGACCACCAGTTTCTTGGTGCTGCGCAGCCGGGCCAGCGCCTCCTGGTTGAGCTCGAGGACATCGTAGTCGGCGCCACCCACGATGAGCAGGGTTGGCGCGGTGACACGACCGAGTGCCTCCCCCGCGAGGTCGGGTCGCCCGCCCCGCGAGACAATGGCAGCCACGGAATGGGGATTGTCCGCTTCGGCCACGAGGGCCGCCGCCGCGCCCGTGCTCGCGCCGAAGTAGCCGAGTGCGGGATGGTCCGACACCATCGCCCCTTCCAGCCAGCGGCGCGCCTGATCGAGTCGCTCCGCGAGCAGCTCGATGGCGAACACGTTCCGGCGGTCCCGGGCCTCGGCCTCGGTGAGCAGGTCGAAGAGCAGGGTTCCGATGCCGGCGGTCTGGAGCGCTTCCGCGACCAGCTTGTTTCGGGGACTGTGCCGGCTGCTACCACTGCCGTGCGCGAACAGCACCACGCCGGGTGCGTGTGGTGCTGTGGTAAGGGTTCCCGGCAAAACCACCGCTCCGGCCGGGATCTCCACGTCACGGGCGGTCAGCGCTTGCGTCCTGTCCATGGTTGTCTCCCAGTAGTGCCGCACACCTGCAAGGCTGGGACTGGAGGCGTGAAACGGTCGTGAGATCTGCCCGAAGAAGCGCCGCGACCTGGATGCAGAGGCTCCCCCTGAAGGGAGCTACACGATGCTTTCTGCGTCCCTTCATGGTGCCGGCGTAAATTCGATATCGATGCAAGCGAGTTGGGGAGGCTCCGGAACTCGCGCGTTTCACCCACGCTGGCGCGGCGCCCCGGCGTGCAGTGCGCGAGGTCGATCCGTGATTCGACCGACTCGCGGCGCCCGCACCGGTGAACCTTGAGGCTCGTCAAGCCTCCTGGGAATGGAAGCCAGAGCTCCCAAAGCCAAGCCGCAAACGCAACAGTCAGGCGGCCGCTGCGGGAAGAAGAAGGGGGAGAGGAAGAAGGCGGAAGTGAACTCCCCAACTCCGGCTAACCGGTGCGCAAACGCGGCCCGCAACTCCTCATGGAGCGGCGGGCCGCCAGCCGTTTGCTCCCGGTTTCCGAGCGGAGGGCCCATGCCGTACCCGCACGAGCACGCCTGCCGATTGCGCGATCCCGATGACTTCGCTCCCTCGAGCTTCCGGAGCATGGACCGGGTGCACGGCTCCAAGCCCTACCGCGTCATCATGGGGAAGCTCAACGGGCAGAGCGCTCACGGCGACCCGATGGTCGAGCAGACCTACCGTTACCCCGCTCCGGCCTGGACCGTGGAAGAGGCGGAACGGCACTGCCGGGCACACGGGGGGAGGCTGTTCGAGCCGGCTACCGGATGAAGCGGCCTTCAGTGCGCCTTTGTGCTCCGCTCAGCCCTGTGGCCTTAGTCTCGGTTCATACGATCAACGAAGCCAGCGTGATACCGCCTCGTCCAGGAGGACATCGTGAAACAGTCCACGGCAGTCCAAAAAGCTGGGCCCGCGCCGCACCTGCGCCTGGTGCCTGCTGACCAGATGCTCGATCACATGAAAGAGACGTTTGACGCCATTGCACGCCGTGCCTTCGAGATCTTCGACGGCAGTGGTCGTAGACTCGGTCGCGATCTCGAAGACTGGTTCCAGGCCGAGGCGGAGCTGCTGCACCCGGTGCATCTCGAGATCTCCGACACGGACGATGCCATCACCGTGCGAGCCGAAGTGCCCGGCTTCAGCGAAAAGGACCTCGAGGTCAGCGTCGAGCCGCGGCGCCTGACGATCAGTGGAAAGCGCGAGTCGACGAGGGAAGGCAAAGAGGGGAAGACGGTCTACTCGGAGCGTTGCTCGGATCAGATCTTCCGCGCGGTCGACCTGCCAGCGGTGATCGACCCGGCAGCGGCCACGAAGGCGACCTACGACCAAGGGGTGTTGACAATCAACCTGCCCAAGACAAAGGAGCCCCAGGGACGGCGGGTCAAGGTGGAGCCGAAGCCCCCTGCATGAGCCCGAGAGCCGAAACCGGCCTCGCCACCGGGAAGCGTATCGTGGCGTTCCTGGTGGGAGCGTTCGCGCCCGCGGCCCTCGTCGCGGGCGCGACGCTGCGCAACGATCCGTACGCCATGGTCGCCCTCGAGGCCACGATCGTCGGTACGGCTGGCGCGTGGGGGGTTTCGTGGTATCGCCTCGGGGGGGCCTACTGGCGTTGGATTCTGTTCGGTGGGTGGTGGCTGGGTGCGCTCGTGACGATCGTCATCGCGATCGGGCAGGCTCGGCTTGCCGGTGGGGTGGGACCCGTCGGTGTGCTGGAAACGCGCGCCCTCGCAGCGATCTTGGACAGCGGCTTTTTCGCCGTCAGCTTCCGGATGCTCGCGTTCGCGTTCACCGGCGCACCCGCGGCGGTGGTGGCTCCACCACCGCCCACGCGCGTCCTGTAACGGTTCACGGATTGCGGAGGGACCCTCGCAGCCCGTTAATGCTCGTTTCATGCTGGCGGGGCTAGGGTAGACGCGTGACCTATGACTGAGACAAGCCGCAGCTATGTGGTCCCGTTCCGGGACGTGTCCCTGGCGGACGTGCCAAGCGTTGGCGGAAAGAACGCATCGCTGGGGGAAATGCTGCGCAGCCTGGAGCGCAAGGGGGTCGCCGTGCCCGACGGTTTCGCCATTACGGCTGACGCCTTCCGGCTCACCCTGCGCGAAGGTGGAATTGCGGACGAGATCTATGCGGCGCTCGATCGCCTCGACCCGCAGAACGTCCGCGATCTCGCGCACGTGGGAGCGCGCATTCGCGAGCGGGTGCGCGCGGCGCCGCTGCCGGCGGTGGTCGCCGAGCAGGTGCATGCGGCCTACCGCGCGCTCTCCCGACAGTACGGCGATGAGGCGACCGACGTGGCGGTACGGTCGAGCGCAACGGCCGAAGATCTCCCCAGCGCATCGTTCGCCGGGCAGCATGAGACCTTCCTCAACGTCGTGGGACTCGGGGCGCTCGACGCTGCGATCCGCTCCTGCTTCGCATCTCTCTTCACCGATCGAGCCATCGTGTATCGCGCGCGGCACGGCTTCGCGCACCGCGATGTCGCCCTGTCGGTGGGGGTGCAGAAGATGGTGCGCAGCGATCTGGCGTCCGCTGGCGTGATATTCACCCTCGATACCGAGACCGGCTTTCGGGATGTCGTGCTCATCACCGGAGCCTGGGGCATTGCCGAGACGGTCGTACAGGGCCGGGTCCGGCCCGACGAATTCTGGGTCGACAAGCCCACCCTCAAGTTGGGCTTCCGATCGATCGTGCGGCGTGAGCGGGGCGCGAAGGCAGTCAAGCTCATCTACGCGCGGGGCGGGACCAAGGCCGTGGCTGAAGTCCGGGTGCCGGCGGAAGACCGTCTTCGGCTGGTGCTGTCGGACGACGAAGTGCTCCAGCTGGCGCGTTGGGCCCTCCTGATCGAAGAGCACTACTCAGCCCAGGCGGGACGGCCCATGCCCATGGACATCGAGTGGGCCAAGGACGGTCGGCTGGGCCAGCTCTACATCGTCCAGGCGCGTCCGGAGACCGTCCACCCGAGCGCCACCTCGACGATGGAGGTGTACCGCCTGCGCGAGTCCGGTCCGCTTCTCCTCAGCGGTCGCAGCGTGGGGGGCAAGATTGGCGTCGGTCGCGCGCGGGTCATCCACGCGCCGACCGAGCTGCACAACTTCCACCCGGGGGAAGTCCTGGTCGCGCCGATGACGGATCCTGATTGGGAGCCGATTCTCAAGGGCGCCGCGGCCGTCGTGACCGACGAAGGCGGTCGGACGTGCCACGCCGCCATCGTCTCGCGGGAGCTCGGCATTCCGTGCGTGGTCGGCACGGCGACGGCGACGGACGCGCTGAAGAGCGGGCAAGAGATCACAGTGTCGTGCGCCGAGGGAGACGAGGGCAGGGTGTACGAGGGCTGCCTGGCATTCGACCGTGAAACGATCGATCCCGCGGGCCTCCCGGTCCCGCCGGTGCCGCTGATGCTCAACCTCGGGAATCCCGAGAGCGCGTATCACCTGTCGGCGCTGCCCGCCGCCGGCGTGGGGCTCGCCCGCATCGAATTCATCATATCGAGCTGGGTGGGGGTCCATCCGATGGCGCTGATCAATCCAGAGCGCGTGAACGATCGCGCCACTCTCGCGGCGATCAAGCGCCGCGTGGCTGGCTTCGACTCGCCGACCGAGTTCTTCGTGGACCGGCTAGCCTCGGGCGTGGGACAAATCGCCGCCGCGTTCTATCCACGTCCCGTGATCGTGCGATTCTCGGACTTCAAGACCAACGAGTACGCGGGGCTCCTCGGTGGAACGGCCTTCGAGCCGGTCGAAGCGAACCCCATGATCGGATTCCGCGGCGCCTCGCGCTACTACGACGATCGCTATCGCGAGGGGTTCGCGCTCGAGTGCGCGGCCATTCGGCGCGTGCGGGAGACGATGGGCCTCGTGAACGTGAAGGTAATGATTCCGTTCTGTCGGACCCTAGAGGAGGGGCGTAAGGTACTCGCGGAGCTGGAGCGCAACGGCCTGCGCCGTGGGCAGGACGGTCTCGAGGTGTACGTGATGTGCGAGATTCCCAACAACGTGGTGCTGGCGGAAGAGTTCAGCGACCTGTTCGACGGCTTCTCGATCGGTTCGAACGACCTGACGCAGCTGGCGCTGGGCGTGGACCGCGATTCGGAGATCCTGGCGCACCTGTTCGACGAGCGCGATCCCGGGGTCAGACGCTTGATCGAACAAGTGGTCCAGGCGGCGCACCGCAAGGGCCGCAAGGTCGGGATTTGTGGACAGGCGCCGAGCGACTACCCGGACTTCGCGGAGTATCTCGTCTCGATCGGCATTGATTCGATGTCCTTGAACCCGGATGCGATCCCGACGGTCATCGCCCGTCTGGCGGCGAGGCAGGCCGCGCGTCCGCAGCCAACGCCGCGCTCCGCGATCCGGAAGGCGTGGGCGCGCGCCCGGGCTTCGCGCACCCCAGCGATCTAACCCTTCACGACTCCGAGTGGCCTCAGGCGGGCAACCTTGCGCGCGAGCCCGGCCTCGTGGACCACGTTTACCACCCGCTCGACGTCCTTGTATGCGAAGGGTGCCTCTTCGGCCAGCTCCCCGCTCGACAGGCAGGCGACCGCGATTCCTGCGGCCTCGAGCTCCCGCCGCACCTCGTGTCCGGGCTTCACGCGCTTGGCGGCGTGGCGGCTCAGCGCCCTGCCGGCGCCGTGGCAGGCGCTCCCGACGCTCAGCGCCGATGCCTGATCGGTGCCTGCCAGCACATACGATGCGGTGCCCATGCTTCCAGGGATGAAGACCGGCTGGCCGGCGGCCCGGTAGCGTGGCGGCGTCTCCGGATGCTTCGGCCCGAAGGCACGCGTCGCGCCCTTGCGGTGAACGCAGAGCAGCTCGCCGTCGTGTTCCTCGAGCTTCGCCATGTTGTGCGCCACGTCGTAGACCAGGCGTAAGGCGCCGGCGTCGCCGAAGAAGCGGTGAAAGACGTCGCGCACGCGCGTGGCGATGGTCTGGCGGTTCGCCCAGGCAAAGTTCGCGGCTGCACACATCGCGCCGAAATACCGCTGCCCCTCCGGCGACGCGAAGGGCGCGCAGGCGAGCTCGCGGTCGGGGAGGTGAATGTCGTACTTCGCCATGACTTGGTCCATCAGCCGGACGTAGTCGGTGCACACCTGATGACCCAGGCCGCGGGAGCCGCAGTGAATCAGCACGGTGACCCGCCCCCGGGCGAGTCCGTAGACCGCCGCCATCTCCTCGTCCAGCACGTCGTCCACCACTTCGACCTCCAGGAAGTGGTTCCCCGAGCCGAGGGTGCCGAGCTGGTCGCGGCCGCGCGCGCGGGCGCGCTGGGACACGGCGCTCGGGTCGGCCCGCGTCAGGCTGCCGTTCGCCTCGGTCACTTCCAGGTCATCCACGTCGGCCATCCCGCGCTCCATCAGGTACCGGCACCCTTCACCGAGCACGCGATCGAGCTCCGCTTCGCTCAGGGAGAGCCGGCCCCCGCGCCCGGTCCCGGAGGGAATGCTGCGCGAGAGCTCGTGCATCAGCTCCTGCATGCGGGGACGTACGGCGTCCGCCGAAAGGTCGGAGACGAGCAGCCGGACGCCGCAGTTGATGTCGTACCCAACCCCGCCGGGCGAGATCACCCCGTCGGCAGCGCGCAGCGCCGCGACGCCTCCGACCGGGAACCCGTACCCCTCGTGCATGTCCGGCATTCCGTATGCGAAGCGCGTGATTCCTGGGAGTGTCGCGACGTTCACGAGCTGCTCGAGCGAGCGATCCCGGGAGATCTGGGCCCACAACTCGTCGTCGGCAAAGACGCGTGCGGGTACGCGCATGTCCGCTCGCGCCGTCATCGGGATGTCGTGTATCAGCCGGTCGTGGGACAGGTCCTGCGCGACTGTCATCGCACCCTCATACGTCGAACACCACGTCGGCTTCGAGGCCGGCGGGCGTAGGCCCGATCTTGAGGCCGTGGAACGTGGCGGCCTTCACGCGGGATGGCGGTTCATCGACCACCATGCCCCGCCCCCGCATGGACAGCGTCATGTCGTCGCAGGCAAGCACCTCGAAGTCGACACCCACCCACCGCTCCGTCTCGGCGAGAAAGATCAGCTCGTTGAGCCACTCCACCAGCAGCGCGTCTCGATCAGGGGCGCGAATCTCCAGGTCCCGCCACGGACTGCTCGCGACCGGCGGGGTCGTCCCGAGCTGGATCTGGCCCAGCGCTCGTCCGGCTTCCGCCGCCAGCTCCCCGAGGGACGGCGCGCGGACGCGCAGTCTCACTTCGGCCGTGTGACTCAGCAGCTCCGACGAGACGCCCATGTCGCTCCCCCCAAGCCTGGTAAGGCACGCTGGTCTGGCGGGCGTGATGGGGATGTGAAGATCGTGTGAAACGTCCCGGAGCCTGTGATGCAGCTCTCAGGCCGTCTTTAGCCCGGTTTCACGCGCCGGAGGTGAGCTTGCAGCCATTGGGCGTCGCTTGGAACGCGGAGCGGGGGCAAATGAGGCTCATAAAGATCGGCGTCGCCAGTGTGAACACCACCGTCGGCGCCGTGAGTTCGAACGTCGCGCGTGCGTTGACGTTGGCGCGCGCCATGGCGCAGGACGGTGTGACGGTCGGCTGCTTTCCGGAGCAGGTCTTGGGCGGATATCCGTCGGAAGACCTGATTCAGTGGCAGGCATTCGTCGCAGCACAGCGGCGTGCGTTGGGGGGGTTCGCGGCGAGCACTGCGGCGTTCGGGACGGTGTACGTCTTGGGTCTGGCCGTCCCCGTCGGGGGCCAGCTGTTCAATGTCGCCGCGGTCGTGCACGGCGGGGACATCTTGGGCTTCGTCCCGAAGGAAGAGCTGCCCACCTACAACGTCTTCTACGAGCGACGCACGTTCTCGCGCGGCGCACCGGGTCTGGCACTCGACGCGGACGGCGTCCCCCTCGGCGACCGCATCTTCGGCTTCGACTTCGGGACCCTGGCGGTTGAAGTCTGCGAGGATGGCTGGTCGCCGGCCGGCCCCATGCGGCGCCGCTGCTACTCCGGGGCGGAGCTGGTGGTGAACATTTCCGCTTCGCCCTATCGCGTGGGCGTGGCGTCCACGCGGCGGGAAATGTTTGCCACGCGCTCGGCGGACAATCAGGCGGCGCTGGCGTACGCGAATTTGGTGGGAGGGCAGGACGCGCTGATCTTCGACGGCGGGGGGTTCGTCTTCCAGAATGGGCGGTTGCTGCTCGAGGCGTCGCGCTTTCAGGAAGGCTACGAGGCGTGTGTCCTCGACCTCGACCGCACGCGGCGGCTGCGCCAGGAGAACACGACCTGGCGCAGCGACTGCGAGGCGTTCCAGCGGGTCGAACGGGGCGTCGTGAAAATCGAAGGGCGTGCGCCGACTGCCGATCGCTCCCGGCTCGCGTACCCGGCGCCGCCGGGCGGGACCCTCTTCCTCCCTCCCGGGGCCGTTCCAGGCCGCTCACCGCGGGACGAAGTGCTCGACGAGCTGTTCGATGCGTTGGCGCTCGGCGTCGCCGACTACGTCGAGAAGACAGCGGCATTCCGCTGCGTCGGCGTCGCCCTGTCGGGGGGACGGGATTCGTTGCTCACGCTGCTGGTCGCGTGGCGTGCCATCGCCCTACGCCATCCCGACTTGGACCCGGTGGCGCTCCGCGCCAGAGTTCACGAGACGCTCTTGGCATTCTACATGCCGACGCGCTATTCGACCGCGGGACCGCGAGCGGCGGCGGAGCGGATTTGCGGCGAGCTCAACGTTCCGCTCACGGTGGTGTCGATCGACGAGGCCTTCGAGCGTGAGCTTGAGGGCACACGCGCGATGTTGCAGGGGGTGGAGCCAGACGCGATCACCCGCCAGAACATCCAGGCGCGACTGCGCGGCGCGAGGATGTGGAATTGGGCGAATGCCGCCCGCGCGCTGTTCCTGCAGACGAGCGACATGAGCGAGAAAGCCGTGGGCTACACCACGATCGGCGGCGATCTCGAAGGCGGGCTCTCCGTCATCGCTAACGTTCCGAAGACGGTCGTCATCGCCCTGCTCGAGCGGCTGCATGCCCGCTTCGCGTTTGACGGCATCGCGCTGGCGCTCGGGACCGCGGCTGGGCCCGAGCTCGCCGAGGGGCAGAGGGCCGAAGCCGAGTTGATGCCGTTCCCAATCCTCGATACCTGCCTCCACCTGTACGCGGGCGAGCGGCTGGCGCCCGACGAGCTCACGGCGGCCTTACCAGCCTTGTTCCCCGACGTCGAGCCGGGCCTGCTGCGAGGGTACGGCGAGCGGTTTGTGGAGCTGTTCACCCGGTCGATCTACAAGTGGGTCCAAGCTCCCCTGGCGCTGCACGTAGGCTCGCTCGACCTCGACCGAGAACGCGCGCTGCAACTGCCCGTGGTGCAGCGCAACGAGTGGCACGGCGGGCAGGGGGGTTGAACGATGATGCCGACGACGACGTCGTCGCGTCCGCTGACGATCGCCCTGGCGGGCGACGTGATGCTGGGACGGCTGGTCCACAAGTCTCTGGGCTACGGCGACTATGCCCGCCCCTGGGGAGACCTGTTGCCGGCGCTCGACCGGGCGGACCTGTTCGCCGTGAACCTGGAGTGCGCCCTGACCAGGTGCACCGAGCGGTGGTCCGACGGCGGCTACAAGCCGTTCTACTTCCGGGCCGACCCGGGGGCGGTGGCCACCCTCAAAGCCGGCCGTGTCAACGTGGTTTCGGTGGCCAACAATCACATCGGTGACTTCGGCTCCGAGGGACTGCGAGACACGCTGACGACGCTCGATGCGGCGGGGATCGCGCACGCAGGCGCCGGCGTCGATCGCTGGAGCGCTCGGGAGCCCGCGTTGCTCACGGTACGGGGCACCCGCGTGAGCGTCGTCGCCTGGGCCGACTACCCGGCCGAGTGGGCCGCCACGCCCGCGGCGGCGGGGATCAACTACGCGCCGGTGTCGCTCGAGCCTGAGCACTTCCGGGAGATAGCCGTCACGCTGGCCATTGCCCGCGAGCGGTCCGACCTCGTTGTGTTCTCGATCCACTGGGGTCCGAACATGCGCGACCGGCCGACGCGTGAGTTCCGCGACTTCGCTCACGCCGTCATCGACGCGGGGGCCGACATCTTCTGGGGCCACAGCGCCCACGTCCTGCAGGGCGCCGAGTTCCGGCGGGGTCGACTCATCCTCTACGATACGGGTGACCTGGTGGATGACTACGCGGTCGACCCCGAGCTCCGGAACGATCTTTCGGCCGTGTTCCTTGTGCGGGTCCGGCCCCCGCTGGTGGAAGCGGTGGACGTGGTCCCCGTCCGGATCGGCGACCTGCAGGTCAACCTCGCGCGCGATCCGGACCGGTCATGGTTCCTCGAGCGCTTCAGCAGGCACTGCGCGGAGTTCGGCACGCGGGTCACGACGGACGCTCCCATGGTGCACTTGGCGGCTCCCGAGCCGGAGCACACCAGCGGCGCGGCCGCCGGCTAACGCGCGGTCGCTTCGACGGCCCGTTGCAAGGCTACCCCAGAGCGTCGCTGTCCGACCTGAACGCCCCGAAGGGTGTCACGCGGCCAACAATATCGCCTCACGAGCTGTGCGTGCGACACCGTCGCGCCCAGGGCAGCAGATCGAGGCGCTCGAAGGGAATCGGCTCGCCATCACGCTCGCACCGCCCATAATCTTGCGCGCTCCGATACAGCCGAGCCAGCGCCGCGTCGATCTCCGCGAGCAGACTCGTCTGGCGCGCGGCGTTCGCCGCCTCGAGCTCCTGATCCGCGGTGTCCGTTCCGGTGTCCGCCATGTGGACGTGGGACGCGGAAATGTCGCCGGACTCCTCGCGCACGCTCGCGCGGGTATAGCGCGCCAGCGCGCGGGTGACACGCTCGCGTTCCTCGAGGAGCCGGTGCTCCAAGTGTCGACGACGAGCTTGGGTCAGCGTCATGGTGCCCTCCCGCAATGGGGCGCCGCCTTGCGCCATTGCAAAGATCCGACCCGGGGGCTGATCCCGACGTGAAGACGGCAAGAAGGTCTCCTCACCTCGCCTTCAAAGCGTTTCAAGAACCGCGGCGCTAGGATGAGGCACGGCCGAGGGAGACCCCCGGGCCGGAGCGTTTTCTTTCGCAGAGGAGGGTGTATGTCGGCGGGTCGGATTTGCAGCCGGGTTGTCGTAACCGCCTTGCCGGGTGAGCTGGTGCGAGTGGCGGCGCGCCGCATGGCGGAGCACGACGTTGGGACGCTGGTGGTGATCAAGGACAAGGTGAGTCGAGAGGCAATCGGTATAGTGACGGATCGGGACATCGCGATCCGCTGCGTGGCCGACGGGCTCGACCCCGACCAGTCGCTCGTATCGACGATCATGACGACGCCGGCGCGTGCCATCGACGAGGACATGCCTATCGAGCATGCCATCACACGCATGGCGGAGGCCAAGGCGCGTCGGCTCATCGTTACGGGGAAAGAGAGCGACCTCGTGGGCATTCTGAGCCTCGACGACGTGCTCAGCTTGCTCGCCGACGAGGTGTCGCCCATCGGCCGCCTGCTCGAGTCGCAGGAGCCGCACGTGCACGCCTGAGACGGGCGCGAACCGGCCAGCGCATGCGGCGCCCGGGGTCAGACCCTGAGGCGCCGCAAGTGCGTCATCTGGCGCACTCCGAGGAGCACGGCCGCCACCACGAGGGGCAGGAAGTAGTAGATCACCCGATAGGCGAGCAACGCGCTGAACACCGCGGCGGCCGGAAGCACCGGTGCCAGCGTCACGAGCATGACGGCCTCGAAGACGCCCAGGCCCCCGGGAATCTGGGCGATCAGCGCGGCAAGCTGGCCGAGCAGAAAGAGCCCGAAGAACCCGAAGAACCCGAACTGGGAGAGGGGATGCGCGTGGGGAAGGGGGAGCAGGACAAACAGGGCGGCGCCCGAGAGCAGCCAATCCGCGAGTGAGACCGCGATCTGCAGCAGCGATGTGTAGAACGGCGGGGGCGCGAGTTCCCAACGCCGGAGGCGCAGCGGCTTCCCGTAGGCACTCGCGACGAGATATGCGCCGACCACGACAAGCGCCGCCACTCCCAAGGGGCGGGTCGAGTGGAAAGGCAGCTTGAGGATCTGGGGCACGGCTGCGGGCTCGAGGGTGAAGGCCATGCCTGCTGCCGTGGCCAGGCCGAGCGCATAGGTGAGCACGTTGAGGAGGACGAGCGCGGTGGTGTCCTTCGACCCGAGACCCCACTTCGAGTAAAACCGGTACCGCACGGATCCGCCTACGAGAAACGAGAGCGGAGCGTTATTGGCCAGGGCGTACACGATGAACGACGAGATGATCACTCGCGAGACCGAGAGTGACCGTTTCAGATGGCGCAGCGCCACGAAGTCGTAGCCGGCGAACGCCAGGTACCCTGCGCCCGTCAGGAGCAGCGCTGCCCAGACGCGACGGGCGGGCAACGCGCGCAGCTCTCCCACAATCTCCTGGAGCGAGACGGCGCGCAGCTCGTGCCGGAGCAGCCAGACGGCTCCCGCGAGCAGCACCACCTCGCCGATCCACCACAGGGGTCTGTGAGACCTTCGCGGATCAACTGCGCCGACCGCTTCACTCAACGCCCGGCCCGCCCCATGGTTGGAGGCATCGGTACGGCCACCACCTCGCCGCGCACCGTTACCTGGCCTGCCGCCAGGATCCACGCCTCGATAACCGTCTTCCGAGCGCTCCTCTCCTTCGGGCGGCCGCGTATCTCGAGCTCGGGGCCGAGCGGGGTCGGCGCGAGGAATTCGACACGCAGGGCCGCGGTCACGAACCGTGGTGCTGGTCCGGTACCGATCTGGCGCCCCGCGGCCCGCTCGGCGGCAGCCGCAGCCGTTGCCATCGCGTGGCAGTCGATGAGGGAGGCGAGGAGGCCACCGTACACGAAACCAGGCACGGCGACGTCATGCGGGCGAGGCGCAAAACGCGCCACGGTCTCGTCGCCGTCCCAGCGGCTCTTGATCGCGAGCCCGTGCGGGTTGAGCCGCCCGCAGCCGTAACAGCGGGCGAACTCGGCGGGATAGAAGTCCTGAATCGCCAGCGCGGACGGCGTGCTCATGGGTGCAGCCCTCGATTGCGGGTGGGCATCGCCCAGCGGGTGTGACGCGGCGATCCGAGACCGAGGCCGCGGTCAGCCTCGCTTACGATACCTCTTCAGCACCGTCGTGGAGTAGCCATTCCGGGGATCCCTTCCGGCGGCGAGGAGCGCCTGCACCCTGGCGGGCCCGCGGTTGTAGGCCAGCAGCGCGAGCTCGAGCCGGGGCTCTGACGTGCCCTCGTAGCGCTCCAGGAGGTCGCGCAGATAGCGGAACCCGAGGTGCAGATTGGTCGTCCGACCGTAGAGCTGGCGGGCCGTAAGCCCCGGCTCATACAGCCGCGCTGTGCTCAGGAGGATCTGCGTGTAGCCGATCGCTCCAGCCGGGCTCTGGGCCGTGGGCGTGAAGTTCGATTCCGTCCTCACGAGGCTGAACGCCAGGGCTGGTTCCACGCCTTCGGCCAGGGCGAGGTCGTAGATCGTGGTCGCCAGATCCGCGTCGATGCGATAGCGCGTCGAATAGCCGAGGATCGCTTCGGTGCGCTCGATCTCGAGCCGGGCGAGCAGGAGGTCCGCGCGCGTCGCCTGGAGCGCCTGCTGGGTCGAGTCCGTAGTGGTGGCGGGTACAGCGGAAGGGGATAGCGCCCGGGGGTCACGCACGGTGTTCCGAGCCAAACCCGCACCACCGACGCCCATGAAGCCCAGGACGCTCACCGCGCCCCACAGCGCCAACCGCTCGGTCTTGGTCCGCATCGGTGCCTCCAGTCCAGCGTCATTCAAGTGGTCTTGAGGCGAGGCTACCTGCCGGGGGCGGTAAACGCTCTGAAGTGCGCTGGAAGAAAGCTTCAACATTGACCACCGGGCGGGCCCTTACGGGTTGGCTGCGCGCGAGTACATTCGCCACATCGAGAAGCCTCGGGTCGAATGTTGACGCGCCTGGTTCTAGCTGTCGTGGTGTATGGCACGCTGTGCGCCGCTCCACTCGGCGCGCAGTCGCATCGCTGGAGCCACGTGGACGTCGCGCTCGCCGCGAGCGCGACGGTCGGGCTCCTCATCGACTGGTCGCAGACGAGCCAGGCGATGCAGCAGGGGTGGGTCGAGGCCAATCCCATCCTGGGCAGGCGCCCGACCCTGCAGCAGCTCACGACCTACAATCTCGTGGCTCTGTCCTCGACCCTCGGCGTGGGCGCCGTGCTGCCGTCGCGCTGGCGCTCCGCCTGGTTCGCCGGCATCGTCGCCGTCGAGGTTTATGCGATCACCGGGAACGCGGCCGCCGGGCTCCACGTCGGGTTTTAGGCGGTGGATGTAATCCGTGCCATGCTCGAGCCGGGCACGTATCCGGAGGCTGAGCGTCCCGGGCGCGTCAGCCTCGTCGAAACGCACATCTCGTGGCTGTTCTTCACCGGCCGGTTCGTCTACAAGGTGAAGAAGCCGGTGAACTTCGGATTCCTCGACTTCACCACCTTCGACCAGCGGCGATTCTTCTGCCTGGAAGAGGTCCGCCTCAATCAGCGTCTGTCGCCGGACGTGTATCTCGGCGTGGTGGCGATCCGGGAGGACGGGGGGCGCTACGCGATCGGCGAGGCCGGGCGGATCGTGGAGTGCGCCGTGAAGATGCGGCAGCTTCCGAGCGACCGCTGGTTGTCGGGGCTGCTCAGGCGAGGCGACGCGACGCCGGCGCTGATGCAGCGCATCGCGCGGCGGATCGCGGCGTTCCATGCGGACGCCGAGCGCGGTGCGCATGCCAGCGAGGTGGGCGGCATCGCCACCGTCCGCTTCAACACGCAGGAGAATCTCACGCAGACGCGGGAGCAGATCGGCGTAACCGTGACGGCGGAGGCCTACGACCGGGTGCGGGCCTACACCGAGGCATTCCTCGATGCGCGCTCCCAGGTCTTCGCCCGCCGCGAGCGCGACGGGTGCATCCGCGAATGCCACGGCGACCTGCACGCGGATCAGATCTGCGCGGAGAACGGTCTCGCGTTCATCGACTGCATCGAGTTCAACGAGCGCTTCCGGTACGGCGATGTCGCCGCGGACATCGCATTTCCCGCGATGGACGTGGAGTACTACGGCCGCCCGGATCTCGCGGCCGCGCTCGTGCGGGAGTACGTTGCCGCCTCCGGCGATGGCGGCGTGCTCGACGTCATGGACTTCTACAAGTGCTATCGGGCGTTCACCCGCGGCAAGGTGCGCGGATTCCGCCTGCGCCAGCCCGGACTCACCGACGTCGACCGCAGCGCGATCATCGAGCAGGCTGCACGGTATTTCGGCCTCGCCAACCAGTACGCCCGGCTCCCCGGCCCGCTGCTGGTCGTGATCTCGGGGCTCATGGGCGTGGGCAAGAGCACGCTCGCCCAGGCGCTCGGCCCCCGGCTGGGCGCGCACGTTCTGGCATCCGACATCGTACGCAAGGAGCTCGCGGGCATCCCACCCGCTGAGCGGCGGGCCGAAGCGTGGGGCGAGGGCATCTACGGAGACGAGCTGACCCAGCGGACCTACCAGGAGTTGAATCGGCGCGCCGGCGAACGGCTGCGGACGGGACAGCTCGTGATTCTCGATGCCTCGTTTCGGCGGGCGGCGTGGCGCGCGCAGGCGCGCGACTCGGCGCGGGCCGCTGGCGCGGCATTTCTGTTGATCGAGACGGTGTGCGCGGATGCGGTCGTGCGAGAGCGGCTTGCCCGCCGGGGCGCGGGCCCGAGTGATGGCCGACTGGAATTGCTCGACCGGCAGCGCGAGGAATTCGAGCCACCGGTTGAAATCTCAGCGCGGGAGCGCCTGCAGATCGATACCGCAGGCGCTCCCGGTGATGTTGCGATGGCGGCCCTGGTGGCGGTGTATCGAGGCCGCCTCGCGCCCGTCTAGCTCAATGCACGGGGGCGGCGGGCCATCCCCACTCCGCGTCCGCGTCGTGCGTGTCCCTGTGGAACAGCGCGTTCAGCGGGCTCCAGGCCCTCGCGGCGGTGACGAGCGCATCGGCGCCGGCCGCCAGCCCGAGGAGCAATGCCCACGTCCCCAGGTGATTCAAGGCCAGCCACCCATCGAGCACCGCCAGCGCCATCGTGAGGAACCCGAGCACGCCCGTGCCGCCGTGGAACCCGGCCAAGAGGAAGAACAGTCCCGTGCTGAACATGAAGGCCAGCACGAGCCAGGTCAGGAACGGCATCGCGAAAAAGAACCCTTCCAGCGACGCGGCGCCCGCGACGATCGCAAAAGTTCCGACAATGCGGCGCGCCAAGGCATCCGCGTGACCGACGTTCGTGTGGGCGGTTGTCATTGTTCCCTCCGGATGTTTCGAGTTGTGAAGCATTCCCACGAGCAAAATCCCACGCACCGGCTGAGGCCATCATGAAGCGAGCTCGAAGGTCCCTTCACTACCCCACATTGACCGCCTCTCGACGCGGAGCCATCATCCCCGGGCACAAGGAGGAGAGCGTGCCCAGCGGGTCGGCGGAGACAGTGGTCGCAAAGGGGATGTGTTACCCCTTGTTCGCCTACGAGGTCGCGCAATCGATCGACCTGGATGCGGCCGAGCGGCGCATGCGGGTGGTGACGGAACGGCAGACGGTCAAGCACAAGCGGCGGGCGCCCGCGTATTTCGAGTACCGTCCCGCGCCGATCCGCGTGACGCTCGATGGCGCCGTCCACGGCGTGGGCGGCTATCGCACGCTGCCGAGCGTGGAGCTCGTGCTGTACGACTTCGGCGCCGTGTCCGTCAGCTATTCCATCCCGATCGACGGTCCGCTATCGGGCTTGCCCGGGCTCTCCTACGAGCTGTGGGGCAACACGCGCTTGCTCGAGGACTCGCGCGGTCACGTGGAGCGGCTCATGGCGACCCTGGGCGATGCCGCGGTGCGTCCCCGCATCGCGGCGTTCGTGGAGGATTACGCGATCTTCCACATCGAGGCGTTCGCGACACCCTGCGACGCCGTCGCGCTGGCGACGGAGCATGCCGTGACGGTTGCCCAGATTCTTCGGGCGGAGCCGCACGCCCTGTCGCAGCAGGAGGTGGCCGACGCCACGGCGTCCCGCCTGTCCTTCGGCCCGAACGACGCCGCGTTCATCGATACGGACGCCACCGTGCTGTTCGATCCCGAGGGAGACGACGTCAGGGCGGTCGTGGAGTTCGCCAACACGCAGCTGCTCGAGATGCGCTACCTCGACCAGGAGCTCGACGACGCGCTGGACCGCTCGTACGAGATGCTGACGCGGCGGCGCTGGTCGCGGGTGCGGGCGCGGCGCTACGGCCCCGACCTGTTGCAGCTCGCGGAGCTCCACATGGACGGGGCGCTCTTGTTCGAGCGCGTCACGAATGCCTTGAAGCTCGTGGGAGAGCAGTACCTCGCGCGGATCTACGGACTCGTGTCGCGGCGATTCCGCCTGGCGGAATGGGACGCGGGGATCACGCGGAAGCTGCAGGCGATCGACAGCATCTATGGCAAGATGGCCGACCGCGTGGCGGCGCGGCGGATGGAGCTGCTCGAGTGGATCATCATCGTCCTCATCGCCTTCTCGATCCTGATCTCGTTCCGCTCCGTCGCGCCCCACTGAGTCCGGCGGCTACCCTCAGCCCACCAGCTGATGCGGGATCGCCATCCCGACCGGCACTGCCTCACGCTCCTGTACGTACGCGTGCGCGGGCAGCACGAGCAGCGAGGTCGGCAGCTGGTTCAGCAGGCGTTCGGTGACGCTCCCGATCAACAGCCGGTCGAGCCATCCCTTGCCGTGCGAGGCGACGACCAGGAGATCGGCCTCCCACGCCGCCGCTTCCTCGATGATGCGATCCGCGGGCAGACCGTAACGCACGACCTTCTCGGCATCGCGCGCTTGCACGAGCGGCCAGATCTCTCTGATGATCTGCTCCTCGAGCATGTTGTAAAACTCCGTCGTGGGATAGCTGGACGCCGCTGGCAGCACCGGCAATGGCTCGAGCACGCTCATCACGCGGAGCTGAGCGCCCTGCGCGAGCGCGAAGCGCTCCGCCGCCGCGATCGTGGGCTGCGCCGCGCCCGAGACGTCGACGGCCGCCAGCACGCGGCGAATCGGCGTGCGGGAGCTGACGGTGATGAGCAGCGGGACGTCTGTCGTCCGCGCGACGTCGAGGCCGGTGCTGCCCGCGAGCCAGCGGCCAAGCGCGGAGTGATGCTTCCCGCCCAGGATCAGGAGCCCGGCCCCTGTCTCCTGCACGATGTCCTTCAACACTCGCGCGGGCCGGCCGGCGCGAACCACCATCTGGTCGAGCAGCGCGGCGGGCACCATGCTCCGCAGGCGGCGCTCGACCTGATCCCGCGCGTGCGCGAGCTGCGCCGCGGCGAGATCCTCTGTCCGCTCGGGCAATTCGCCCAGCACGGCTGCCGGCACAACGGCCCGAGTCACGTGCACCAGGTGGCAGGTAGTGCCTCCCACCTTCGCGAGGGCGGCGCCCGTCGTCGCCGCCCACGCCGCCTCCGGTGAGGCATCGACACCCACTACGATCGGCTTCCAGTCCATAATGCCTCCCTTTCGCCGGACGCCTACTCGTCCGGCGTGTGCGTCTGCGTGTGCCGCGCCCCCAGCGGGAACCGATAAGACACGCCCAGTGTGTACGAGAAATCCCACTGCGTGCTGTTGAACTGGCCGGGGTGGCTGCTCACGGGATACGCCCCGCCGCCCGTGATCGGGATGTACCACGTGACCGGCGTTGGCCCGCCCTGGTCCCAGTTGTAAACCAGATTCTTGAGCTCGGCGAACAGGCCGAAGTTGCTCTGTCCCAGCCCCCAGAACGTGCCCGCGCCGAACATGCCCGCCGGGCGGGTGAACGATGTGAGGGTGGCATCGCTGCCGACTTCGTTGATGGTCACCGCGCCGCCGCCGAAAAAGAGGTACGGCGTGAAGGTGCCCATCGTATACGCGACCTCCGCATGAGCGCCGTAGAAGTACCGGTCGAACATCATGCCCGCGAAGGTGGCGTTCCCCTCGGCCCGGCTGCGGGTGTAGGTGAAGTCACCGTGCAGCGCCCAGTGCGGGCTGAATTCGTAGCCCAGCGTCGCGCCCCAATCCGTGCCGGGCGCGAAATAGGCCGTTGGGCCTGCAAGGTCCATAATCGGCTTGTAGCCTCCGCCATACGCGCCGAACAGGAGCGCGTGATCAGTGGTCTTCGTCTGGGCAGCGAGTGGCGCCGCGATGAACAGGGCCGCCGACAGCCAGAACGCCCAGCGTTTGCCGCGTGTCATTGATGCACCCTCCTTCCACTCGAAACCTGCTTCGCGTTCGTGCCTGTATGGTGGCCTCCCCGGCCTAAAGGGGATGTGAAGGCGCTCCGAAAGTGTCGTCACGGCGTGAGGGGGCCTTCAGGGTGGCTTCGCGGTGAGTTCAGGGCGGCGTGACCAGATTGCGCCCAGATCTGAGAAGGGAGTGTCTTATGAAAGTCGCGGAGCTGATGCAGACGGAGCTCAAGACGATCAGTGTCGACGCGACCATCGGGGATGCCGTCGACGCATTGACGGAGGCCAAGGTCACGGCGATGCCGGTCATGGATCGGTTCGGGCGCGCGGTCGGCGTGATTGCGACCCGTGACATACTCCGGGCCGAGAGCACATTCAATAATGACCGCGCGCGGGACGTGCTGTTCGAGCGCACCACGGTCCTGGAGGTCATGGCGCCGTGGCCGCCCACGATCAGCCCGGAGCTGAACATCAAGGAAGCCGCGCAGCAGATGCTCTATTTCGACGCGCAGCGGCTGTTCGTCGAGCACGAGGGAGCCCTGGTCGGCGTGATCTCGCAGAGCGACATCGTGGGCGCCGTCGCTCGCGCCAGGGCGTAGCAGGCGCCACGGCCGGATACACTCCTCGGCGCGCACGGACGCGTGTATCTTTGCAGTCTGCCGCGTCAGAGGGGCTCGTTGGCCAAGCGTAACCGCACCAGTCAAACTGAAACCGCGCGCGTACGAAACCGCTTCGAGCGCCTGCTCGAAGCTGGCGTCGCGATCTTCTCGGAGCACGCGCTCGAGGCCGTTCTGCAACGCGTCGTGGACGACGCCCGCGAGGTGGTGGGCGCGCGGTACGCCGCCCTGGGAGTTCTCGACGAGGCCGGCTCGCACCTGAACCAGTTCGTCACCTCGGGGCTCTCGCTGGAGGCGCGCGAGCGGATCGGCACGCTACCCACGGGGCGGGGGTTGCTCGGCCTGCTGATTCGCGATCCCCATCCCATCCGCGCGGCCGACATCAATCGGCATCCGCAGCGCTACGGCTTTCCCGCGCACCACCCGCCGATGAAGTCCTTCCTGGGCGTGCCGGTCGCCGGCCGCAGCAAGGTGTTCGGGAACCTCTACCTGACGGAAAAGGTCGGCGCTGACGAGTTCGACGACGAGGACGAGGCGATCGCCATCCTTCTCGCGGGAGCCGCCGCCGTCGCCATCGAGAACGCGCGGCTGCACGAGCAGAGCCAGGAGCTGCTGGGACGGGTGCAGGCGATGCACCGCCAACGCGACCTGTCCTTCGCGATGATGAACCACGAGCTGCGCAACGCCCTCACGGGCGTATACGGCTGGGCGGAGCGCCTGGTGCGGGGCAAGGGCGGGCCGGAGGCCGCGGCGCGCGCCGCCGCGGAAGTGTACGAGGGGGCGGAGCGCACCATCACGCTCCTCAACAACTTCCTCGACCTGACCCGCCTCGATGCGGGCAAGGTGCGCCCGGTGATGCGCGACCTGGATCTGCACGCGGAAATCGGACGCGCGATCGCCACGGTCCGGCCCGCCGCGGAGGCCAAGCGGATCGTCGTGGAGGAGCGCTTTGCCAATGGGGTGAGGGGCCTCCGCACCGACCCCGTACGGCTCGAGCAGATCCTCGTCAACCTGCTGAGCAATGCCGTCCGCCACAGCCCGGAAGGCGGGGCTGTCACCGTGGAGGTCGCCGCCGGCAAGGACGCGGTGACGTTCCGGGTGGTGGATCGCGGACCGGGCATCCCGCCCGAGCTGCACGGCCGCATCTTCGAGCCGTTCGAGCGGTTCGACCCCCACTCCGGGATCGGAACGGGACTCGGGCTGCCCGTATCGCGCCGGCTCGCGGAAGTGCTCGGCGGGCGGCTCACGGTGGAGAGCCCGGTGGGCGAAGGCGCGATCTTCATGCTCACCCTTCCGGCCCCCGGTGCCGGATGAAGATTTCTTCAGGAACACTTAGGGGTCGATTCAAGCCGCCGCCGGTAGGCTCCCATCCATGAAAATTCTCGTGGTGGAAGACGATCGCAAAGTCGCCGGCTTCATCGAGCAGGGGCTCCGCGAGGAAGGCTACGCCGTGGATGTCGCGCCCGATGGAGATCAGGCAACGATGCTCGCACACGTCTATGAGTACGATGCCCTCGTGCTCGACGTGATGCTGCCGAAGAAGACCGGTCTCCAGGTGGCCACTGAGCTGCGCCGGGAAGGCCGGAAAACTCCCATCCTGATGCTCACTGCCCGGGACGCGACGGAAGACGTCGTGCGCGGCCTCGATGCGGGAGCGGACGACTACCTGGCCAAGCCGTTCAAGTTCGACGAGCTGCTGGCCCGGGTACGGGCGCTCGTGCGTCGCGGCGGGGCAGGCCGGTCCGAGCTGCTGAAGTACGGACCCGTCGAGCTCGACCGCCTGAAGCACAAGGTCAAGGTCGGCGCCAAGCGCCTGGATCTCACCCCGAAGGAGTTCCAGCTGCTCGAGCACTTTCTGCTGCGGCCGGAGGACGTGATCCGACGCACCGAGCTGCTCGAGAAGGTGTGGGACCTCCACTTCGACCCGGAGAGCAACGTGGTCGACGTGCATGTCGGCAACCTGCGGCGGAAGCTGCACGAGGCGGCCGGGGTGGAGATGCTGCAGACCGTGCGGGGCGTGGGCTTCCGTCTCCAGCTGCCGGATCGCGAGGAAGAGTGACGCGGTCGTTCCGGCGGACGCTCGCCGTGCGGTTCGCGGCGACCATGGCCGCCGGGCTCGCGGGGCTGTCGGCCATCTTCTTGTCGCCGCTCTGGACCGGGCGGCCCCATGCGCTCCTGGGCTACGGCATCGTCGTCGTACTCGCCGCGAGCGCGACCCTGGTGGGAGCGTGGCTCGTCGCGGGGTCGGCGGTGCGGCCGGTCATGGAAATCACCGAGCAAGCGACGCGCATCGAGGCGGGGACGCTCGATCAGCGGATCGTGGCCCACGCGGATACCGAGGAGTATAGCGGCCTCGTCGCTGTCCTGAACCGCATGCTCGAGCGCCTCGAAGGCGCGTTCGACGCGCAGCGGCGCTTGACGGCGGACGTCGGACACGAGCTGCGCACGCCCCTCACCGCGCTGCGCGGGGAGATCGAAGTGGCGCTGCGGGCGATCCGATCGCCGCGCGAGTACGAGCTGGTCCTGCGGAGCGCGCTCGAGGAAATCGAGCGCCTGACGGTCATGAGCGAAGATCTCCTGCTCATCACGCGCGCGGAGTCGCATCTGCTCGAGGTCGATCGGGTGCCAACCGACGCGAACACGCTGGTGCGCGACGCCCTGGCGCCGCTGCGCCGTCGCATCGAAGAAAAAGATCTGACCGTCGAGCAGGCGCTCGACGATGCGGTTCCCACGGTCGCCGTCGATCGCGGCCTCGTGTCGCGGCTCGTGGATCACCTGCTGGACAACGCGGTGAAGTACACGCCGATCGGGGGTCGAATCGTCGTGCGCACCTCGGCGTCCGTCCCCTTCGAGCGGGGTATGCACGTGGCCGTCACGAACTCGGGCTCGCAGGTGGATCCCCAGGATTTGCCCCACATCTTCAAGCCCTTCTACCGGGCCGACCGGGCCCGCAGCCGCGGCTCGGGGACGGGTCTCGGGCTCGCTCTGGTGGCTGCGATCGCGCACCTGCACGGCGGCATCGCGCGCGCCACCAACGATGACGGCAGCGGGGTCACCTTCGAAGTAGACCTGCCCGCTCCGAAGGCGGCGTAGCGGGGAAAGGGGTTGGGGGTTTGGGCCTTGTAAGGCGGTATCCTCTTCCGGCCCTTGCTGCACTGGGGCTCGCTGTGGGCCTCGCGACCGGGTCGAACGCCGTCTTCCTCATCACGCTCATTGCGGGCGGCACGCCGCTCGTCTTCCAGACCCTCCGCGGCGTGCTGCGCGGCCGCTTCGCCGCGGATATCGTCGCGTCGCTCGCCATCGTGACGGCCGTAGTCGTGGGCCAGTACTTCGCCGGCGTGGTCATCGTGCTCATGCAGTCGGGAGGAGAGGCGCTCGAGCGCTACGCGATGAATCGCGCGTCCCGCTCGCTCGAGGCCCTGCTCGCGCGGGCGCCCAAGATCGGGCGGCGCATCCGGGGCGATACGGTCGAGGAGCTCCCGGTGCATGAGATCCGGACCGGTGATCTGTTGCTCGTACGGCCCGGGGACCTGGTGCCCGTGGACGGCGTGGTGGCCGACGGAATGTCCGCCGTGGATCAGTCGGCACTGACCGGCGAGCCATTGCCGATCCGCGCGGTGCAGGGGACGGCGCTCCTGTCGGGGAGCGTCAACCTCGAGGGGGCGCTGCGGATGCGGGCGCTGCGCCCCGCCGAGCAGAGCCAGTATCAGCAGATCGTCCAGCTGGTGGAGCGCGCCCGGCGCGAGCGGCCCCCGATTCAGCGGCTTGCCGACCGGTTCGCCGTGTGGTTCACGCCGCTCACCCTACTGATGTGCGCTGTGACATGGCTGGCCACCCATGACCCCATAACGGTCCTCGCGGTGCTCGTGGTCGCGACGCCCTGCCCGCTCATCCTCGCCACGCCGGTGGCGGTGATCGCCGGCGTGTCGAGCGCCGCGGATCTGGGAGTCATTGTGAAGACCGGCGCGGCGATCGAGCAGCTGGGCCAGGCGCGCGTCGTCGTCTTCGACAAGACCGGAACGCTCACGATCGGCCACCCGAGCGTCGAGCGCGTGGTCGCGATGAATGGGCTTCCGGAAGATGACGTGTTGCGCCTGGCGGCGGCTGTGGAGCAGCTCTCGTCGCATCATCTGGGCAACGCGGTGGTCGACGCGGGGCGGGAGCGCCTCGCCGGGCGATCCTTACCGGCCGCGCGCGCATTTCGCGAGACGCCGGGGCTTGGCGTGGAGGGGGAGGTCGATGGGCGTCGAGTGGCCGTCGGAGCCGCGGCGTTTCTCGAGTCACGCGGGATCCCTGTTCCCCCGGCTCCTGACGATCGGACGACGGCGTTCGTCGGCGTGGACGGTCGGCTTGCCGGCGCGATCGAATTCGCCGACCGGCTGCGTCATCAGGTGCCCTCGTTGATGCAGCGGCTTGCGGTGTTCGGCGTGACGGAAACGGTCATGTTGACGGGCGACCGGGAGTCGAGCGCCGACACGGTCGCGGCGCAGGCGGGGATCCGGACGGTGCGCGCGAACCTGCTCCCGCCCGACAAGGTGGCGGCGGTGCAGGAGCTGAAGCGGCGCTACGGGACCGTGGTGATGGTGGGGGACGGGATCAACGACGCGCCGGCCCTCGCGGCCGCGACCGTCGGCGTGGCGCTCGGCGCCCACGGCACCGCGATCTCGGCCGAGGCCGCGGACGTGGTGCTCCTCGTGGACGACATTTCGCGCGTGGGCGATGCGATGGCGATCAGCCGTCGGATGCGGCGCATCGCGCTGCAGAGCATCGTGGTGGGTCTCGGGGTAAGCGTCGCGCTCATGGTGGTCGCGAGCTTCGGTCTGTTCAGCCCGGCCGCTGGTGCCGTGATGCAGGAGGCGCTCGACGCGGCCGTCATTCTCAACGCGTTGCGGGTGCGCTGATCAGCCCGGCACCAGCTCGAGACGACCCCCGCCCAGCGCCACCGGCCACCGCGGGGTCAGCGACTGACCCTGTACGGTCTCGTCGAGCCCCCGCTCCGATTTCGACACGGTCGCAATTCGGAATGACCAGATCTCCGCCGGCGGGTCCGATCGAACGGTGACCGGCCGCGCCAGTGAGATCTCTGAGGTAAAGAACGAGCCCGCAGGAAAGGCCGCCGCGTCCCAGCGATAGGTCACGCTCAAACCGCCGCTCGCGGTGAACCGGACCCGCTTCTCGAGCAGTCCCCCAGTTCCTCCGCACACCACTTCGACCGCGTCGCCCACCTGCCGCACGTCGGCGATGAGTCCCGTGCCCGCCCAGGATTCGAGGGCGACGTACTCGCCGTGCGCGTACGCCTCGAGTGGCAGCTCGCCCGCGAGGACGCGCTCGACGAACATCGCGCGCCCGTCGCGGTCCACCGGCGGGAGGCGGTCCAAATGCAGCCCTTTCTCGAGGTCGTGGATGCTCGGCGTGGCGCTGGCGTGGTGCTCCGATCCGCTCGTGTCGGCAGGTCCCGCGGCGGCGAGCTCATGGTACGCTTCGCGGCGTCGCGTCAGGGTGTCGGCGTAGTTGATCCCGCGCTCGAGCAGCGTGTATTCCTCCACCACGCCGCCCCGCGCAGGGCTCACCACGGCGGAGACGGCCGCCGAGTGGATCCAGATCTCGTCGAGACCGTCGCCATCGACATCGAGACGCTCGACTGCGAGACCCTCGTCCCGCCGCAGCTCGCGCTCGGCGGCCGCCAGGTTCTGCCAGATCGTGTTGCGCAGGTGCGGGAGGTAGAGGCCACCGAACACACCGTGCCAGTACGCGTCGTTGCACTGCGCTCGCCCGATGGCCCGGCGCGCGCCGTCCGGGTTGCCGCGCGCGCGGCACAGCGCCGACAGGAGCTGAGCCTTCTTGTGCATGCGGTTCGACTCGGGGTACTTGACCAGGAAATTCTTCCAGTGCGCGCCGCGTACGAGCGCGCCGTCGGGGCCGGCGAGGCGCTCCGGGCCCAGGTCCCGTTCGATCGCGGCGAGGCGGGCCGCGGCCCGAGGGGGAAGGGACCACCCTTCCATTTCCCGGTACGAGGTCGTGGGCAGATACGCGATCCCGCCCGAGGGGACGTGAGCGAGCGCCGCGGCGAGGGTCGAGAGCCGGACTTCGCCCTCCGCAACGAGAGCGCTCATGGCCTCGAGAAACTGCGACAGCCAGCCGCGCTCGTACACCCACTCCTTGGTGCCGGGCCAGCCGCCGAACTTCTCGCCATCGTCCACCAGCACCGCGAGGCGCTTGCCCGCAGCGCGCAGCTCGCGAAGGTAGGTCGCCGTGGCCGCGGGCGGCTGGAACGGGACGAGATAGCGCAGGCGCTCGTCGATGGGGAAGAGCGCGAGCCGCCGGCCATCGCTCTCTGTCCAGAAGGGCGCATGCAGCGCCTCCCGCTCGAAGCCCGAGACGAGAAAGTGCCGGTCGTCCACAAGGGCGAAGCGCAGGCCCGCTGCCGCGAGGTCGGCGGTCAGATCGGGCTCCCACACTCGCTCGGTCAGCCACAGGCCGGCGGGCTCGACGCCAAACCGGCGGTGGATCGCTTCCCGCATCCAGCTGAGCTGCTCCAGGCGATCCTGCCGCGGCAACGCCGCGAGCACGGGCTCGTAGAAGCCGGACGACAGGATCTCGACCTTCCCATCGATCGCGAGCCGTCCGATCAGGTCGAGGTAGCTGGCGTCGTGCGCCTCGAGCCACTCGAGCAGCGGCCCAGAGATGTGGAGGGCGATCGGGAAGAAGTCGCGCTCGAGCATCCGCTCAATGAGCGGCCGGTACACGTCCCGGGCGTGCTGCTCGAAGACGTGATCGAAGTTTCCCACCGGCTGATGGAAGTGGACGCCGAAGACAAAGCGGATCGGATCCAGCTAGTCCCCCTCCGCGAAGCCGAGGCGCCGTATCACTTCGGGGGGCGCGCTTGCGCGCAGCCGGTACGCCTCGGTCTGCACGTCGAAGGGGACGTGGAGGTTCTGGAGGTAGAGGAGGTCGGCGAGATCGCACACGGCGCGGACCGCGTCGGGCGACTGATCGTGCTCGAGCGCCGAGACTGCGCGCAGCAGCGCGGCGCCCGTGACGTGGGCCAGGTCGGCGCCGCCGGTGGCGAGCTCGGCTCGCTCGTCGGACGTGAAGCAGCTCTCGATGATCTCCCAGCGCAACGCCGCAACGACGGCCACCCGTTGCCGCTCGGGAAGGTCGGCGAGCGTGAGACGCGCTGCGGGAGCGCCTGGCGCCGTCACTTCGATGGCGAGGCGCGCGGGGCTGGGCCGCTCCACCGTCACCCCAAACGCATACTCCCGCCCGGTGCGGCTACTGGTGAGGCGAAGGCGGCCGCCGTCTTCTCGGACGACGAAGGCGCCCGGCGTCGCGGCCGCCGCATCGGAGGCCACGGAGCGCAATGCGGCGTATCCCGCCGCCACCCTTGCCGAGGACGGAACGGTGGGCCTCACAGCCTCGAGGTACAGCGTGCGTCCGGTGCCGGCCGCGCGGTCATTGCTCTCGGCCTCCGCGAGGCGCTCGAGCAACCCGGCCTCGAGCCGCCCGGCCTCCGGACCCGCGAGGTCGATCGCCCGCGCGGCGTAGCGCAGCACCTGCCGCGCCTCGATGCCAGCGATGTCGTCGAAGAACCAGCCGCACGAGGTGAACATGCGCAGCGCGTTCCGCTCGAGCTCGAGCAGCTCCCGCGCGCGCACCCCGCGGCCTGTGGCGCCGTTGCCGTAGGCATCCCGTGCCGCCCACGGATCGCCGAGCAGTCCGGCCCCCTCGCGCTCGTAGAGGGCGTGAAGCTCGCCGGCGAGCCAGTCGAGTCCCTGGCGCAACGGCGCGCGCCACCGCTGGTTGGTCGCGCGTTCCGGAGCGATCCGGCAGCCGCAGTCGGATCGCCACCGTTCGACCCCGTGCGGGCAGCTCCAGGACGTCGGTGCGACCAGCGTCACCTCCTGTTCGGGGGGATTGCGCGCCAGGAAGGCAGCGAAGTTCTCTACCCGCACCTCGCGACGCGCCAGCTCCTCGAGCAGCCATGCCAGAGCGACCTCGCCGAACCGGTGATGATGTCCGTACGTCTCGCCATCAGTGGCGACCGCCACGAGTCGCCGGCTGTCCAGCGCCGCCAGCAGCCGCTCGGACCACAGCTGCGCGCTCCGGATCAGCGGGCCGAAGGCCACGTCGTGCGAGATCGCGCCATCGTACACGAACAGCGCAATCGCGCGGCCGCTGGGCGTACGGTACCATCCAGGGAATCCTCCCGCCGGCGCTCCCGTCACTTGGTGGGGCGCGAGAATCGTAAAGTGGATCCCTTCCCCGGCGAGGACGTCCAGCGTGTCCGGATCGACCGCCGTCTCCGGCAGCCACATGCCGTCGGGTTCGCGCCCGAAGCGTCGCCGGAAGTCGGCGATCCCCCAGCGAACTTCCGTGACCTTGTCGCGCCGCGAGGCGAGGGGCAGGATGGCATGGTGGTAGGGCATGGCGATCGCGTTGCCGTGGCCGTCGTGCCGGGTGCGGCTGACGCGGTCTGCCTCGAGGATGCCCGCGTACGTGCGGGGCGCCCGCCGCTCCATCCACTCGAGCAGCGTCGGCCCCACGTCGAAGCTAGTCGAAGCGAGCGTGTTGACGAGGCGCGCGATCCGGCCGTCGGGGGCGTACAGGCGGGCGGCAACGACGGCGCGGTAGCACTCCCGCTCGATCCGTTCGTTCCAGTCGTGAAACGGCGCTGCCGACGGCTCGGCCTCCACCTCGTCGAGCCATGGGTCGTCGCGAGGAGGTTGGTAGAAGTGACCGTGGATGACGACGGAGCCGTGACGCCCGGTCACGCGCGCAACGCCACGGCGACGCTCGCGAGGATGTCGGGGAACACCCGATCCCGCTGCCACAGCTCTTCAGCCAGTCGCTGGCCGCCTTCCAGCGAGCCGCCCGGCGCGAGCGCAGCCACCAGGCGCTCGGCATCCTGACAGTGAAGTTCGAAGCGACGCACGCCGTAGTCCGCCACTACCGCCGTAGAGACGATGAACTCCCAGTCGGACGCCTGTGCCAGCACGAGCTCGCGCGCGGCCTGCGCGAGGATGGGCCGCGCCTCCGGGCGCGTGGCCGCTGCGGGAGCAGCGTCCCAGAACGCGTCCTCGAGCGCCCACAGCCGCTGCCACATCCACGCCGTGCGGTCGTTCAACCACATGCTGTGATCGCCGTTGGCGCCCCACGACCCCTCGGCCAGGCGCAGACCGGCCTGGGGCGGGTGCTCTTCCAGGTGCCGGCCGGCCGTGACCGGACGCACGGCGCGCTGCTCGCTCAGGCGCCGGTACACCACGCCGAGAAACTCCACCCCCTCGAACCACCAATGCCCATACAACTCGGTGTCGAACGGCGCCACGACCACCTCACGTCCTCGCGCTCCGGGCGTCGGTGGAACGCTCGCCAGGAGATGCGCGAAGTGGGAAGCATGGTCGGCCGCGCGGGCGAAGGCCGGTGCGGGCTCATACGCTTGTTTCGCACCGAGGTCGACGTCCGGACCGGTCACGCGCCAGAACTTCAGGCCCCCGGGCCACCGCATCTTGTGGAATTCGAGATACGACCCGTCGCCCGGATACCCCTGGTGCCGGCTCCAGATCTGCATGGAGGAAGCGGGATCGCGCACCAGGGCCGCCACCGACTTTCCCCCACGCACGGACGACACGCGATACGCACTGTGCGGTGAACGCACCGCCGAGGCGGCAGGGCGGGTCGCCTGCTCGTGCCGCTCAGCGTCGAACCGCTCCGCGCCCAACGGGACATCGCCGTAGCTGCCCAGCACGCCGCCGGCCCGTGCGAGGTGGGCATCGGTGAAGAAATAGCCGAACCCAGCGTCAGCCAGGTGTTCCTCGACGCCGCGGCGCTCGAGCGCCGTCCCGGCCCGCGCGCTCCAAATACCACGGGGTCGGTACCCGCATTCGGGCAGCCAGCAGCCCACGGGGTCGCGTCCGAACAGGCGGCGGTGCTCGGCGCGGCCCACCGCGAGCTGGAGCCGAATGCTCTCGTCCCTGCCGAGCAGCGGGAGGTAGCCGTGCGTGGCGGCCGATCCGATGATCTCGAGCCGCCCCTCCTGCTCGAGCTTGCGAAAGGCCGCCACGATGTTCCGATCGATCCCGCGAAACCGGGCTTGCAGAGCGCAGAAGCGAGCTCTCCAGAATCCCAGGAGTGGCAGCAGCGCCGCGTCTCCCGTGGCGGGCAGCGACTTCGCGGCTTCGTCGCAGGCCGCGAGCCGCAGCTCGAAGAACGCGTCGAGCTCGCGGGCGAACGCCGGATCCGCCAGCTGGTTCGCGAGCACCGGCGTGAAACCAATCGTGATCGGGGCGGGCGTGTCCGCGTCCGCGAGCTGCTCGAGCGCTTCGAGCAGCGGGAGGTAGGTGTCGAGCGCCGCCTCGCACAACCAGTCGCTGCCGTGAGGCCAGCGGCCGTGGTTCAGCACGTACGGCAGGTGGCTGTGCAGCGCGAGAATGAAATCCACGGGGGCTCCCCCTCCCTCAGGTCGACGCCGGCCGCGAAGCGATGGCGCGGCGGTAGAGGTCGAGGTATCGCTTGGCCGACTCGCCCCACCCGAACGGCAATCCCATAGCCGCGCGGATCAGGGCCTCCCAGGCCGCCGGCTGATGGTAGCGGTCGATTGCCCGTCGCACGGCTCCCATGAGACCCTCGGGCGTATAATCGTCGAACAGAAATCCGGTGACGTCGTCCGCGATGCTATCCGCGAGTCCCCCCACGCGGCGCGCCACGGGAATGGTGCCGTACCGCTGCGCCCGCATCTGGGTCAGCCCGCAGGGCTCGTACAGCGACGGCATCAGCAAGGCGTCGGCGCCGGCGAGCAAGCGGTGCTCCAGCCGATCGGTGAAGTTGAACTCCACGGCGATACGCTCGGGGTGGGCGAGCGCCAGGGCCGCGAGCGCCCGCTCGTACCGACGCTCCCCGGACCCGAGGAAGACGAACTGCGCGTTCCCCGCGGAGAGCAGGTCGCTGCCGAGCACGATGTCGAGGCCCTTCTGGGTGGCCAGGCGGGCGCTCATCCCGAACACGGGCGCGCGCGCGTTCTGCGGCAGCCCGCGAGCCTGTTGCAGGGCGGCTTTGCACTGGCGCTTTCCCGACAGGTCGTCCGCCGAGTAGGGTGCGGCAATCGCGCTATCGGCTGCGGGATTCCACGCGGCGGGATCGACGCCGTTGAGGATGCCGCCCATGCGGTCGCCGAGCCGGATGAACATGTCGTGCAGCCCGAAGCCCCCCTCCGCCGTGCACAGCTCGCGCGCGTGCGTCGGGCTCACGGTGACGGCGACGTCGCAGAACGCCAGCCCTCCCTTGAGCACGTTCATCCGCCCGTACCATTCGAACACGTCCGACGTGTAGAGCTCGGGCGCGATTCCCAGATCGGTCATGGTCTCGGGCGGGAAGTGTCCCTGGAAGCCCGCGTTGTGCACCGACAGCACTGAGCCCAGCCGGTCATAATACCGCTGGCCGGCAAAGACCCGGCGCAGCAGGACGGGAGCGAGCGCCGTGTGCCAGTCGTGCGCGTGGAGCACCTGGGCGTGGGGCGCAATTTGCGGCAGCGCCGTCAGCGCCGCCAGGCAGAAGAAGGCGAAGCGTCGTGCGTTGTCCGGATAGTCCGCGTCGTCCGCTCCATAGATCCCGTCGCGATCGAAGTACTCCTGGTGCTCGATGAGGAAGATCTCGGGCCGACCTGGCGTCTCCGGGATCTTGTACAGCCAGGCCTGCTCCGTGCGCAGGCCCAGCGTCACGCTGAAGGGCCCGATCCGCTCGAGATCGGGGGCCGTATGGCGTACCACGCGATAGAGCGGGAGCACCACCGCCGTCGGCTGCCCCGACGCTGCCTGAAACGACGCGAGTCCGTTCACCGCCTCCCCCAGGCCGCCGGTACGCGCGAGGGGCCAGTACTCGGCGGTCAGATGGGCGACGCCGATCGGGTCGCCCGAGGGCCGGACCTGCGGACCCGTGGCAGCGGGCTCCGGATGACGCCCCTTGGTCCCGCGAGCCGGAGTCTTACGCGACCGGCGAGGGGGGGGAACCGCGCGCGGCTCAGGCACCGTGGCTCACGCGGTCGGTGGATCGTCGGGGGGGAGCGAGCGGCGCATGGCGGGGACATAGTGGTCCGTCACGTACTCCCGCACCATGCGCTGCGCGGTGAACCGCTGCGCCGCCGCGCGCACGGCGCCCTTCATTTTCTCCGTCCAGTGCACCGGGATGCCGCGCGAATCACGGGCGTAATATAGTGGAACGACTTCTCGTTCGAGCAGATTGTAGAGCGCGTCGGCATCGGCCGCGTCTCCATCCGAGCCGTCGCCGGACGGGGGGATCACCCAGCCATTGCCGCCGTCGAATCCTTCCGCCCACCAACCGTCGAGGGTGCTGAGCTGCGGCACGCCGTTCAGCCCGGCCTTCATCCCACTGGTACCCGACGCCTCGAGCGGCGGGCGGGGCATGTTGAGCCAGAGGTCCACGCCCTGCACCAGCCGGTGGGCGAGGTGCATCTCGTAGTCTTCGACGAAGGCGATCCGTCCCTCGAAGCGCGACTGGCGCGACAGCTGGTACACGTGCTGGAGCACCTGCTTCCCGGGATCGTCCGCGGGGTGCGCCTTGCCGGCGAACACGATCTGGACCGGCCGCCACGGATCGACGAGCAGGCGCTGCAGGCGATCGACGTCCCGAAACAGGAGGTCGGCGCGTTTGTAGGTCGCGAACCGCCGCGCGAACCCGATGGTGAACGCGCGCTCGTCGAGCAGCGTCCCGGCGCCCACGAGGTGCAGCGCCTCGGTCCACTGCTCGGCCCAGCGCCGCCGCGCTTCGTCGCGAATCGCGCGCAGCAGCGCGGTTTTCATCTGGAGGTGCACCTCCCAGAGCTTCGCGTCGTCGAGCGTGAGCACCTTGTCGAAGAAGCGCGGCTCGTCCGCGCGCGTCATCCAGTCCGCGCCGAGGTGGGCGTTCAGGAGCTCGCCGATACGGTGCGACATCCACGTCGTGAGATGCACGCCGTTCGTGACATACCCGATCGGGACGCGGTCCGGGCTGCGGTCCGGCCACATGCCGGCCCAGAGGCGACGCGACACCTCCCCATGGCGCCGCGAGACGGCATTCACCCGACCCGACAGCCGGATCGCGGTGACGGCCATGTGGAACCGGCCCCGCTCCTCGCCGGGATGGTGGCCGAGGTCGAGCAGCGCGTCGCGGTCCACGCACATCTCGTCCCAGATCGGTCCGAGGCACTCTTCCACCTGTGTTCGTGAGAACGCGTCGTGACCGGCCGGCACCGGGGTGTGAGTCGTGAACAGACTCGTGGCGCGGATCTGCTTGACGGCGTCCTCGAACCTCACTCCCCGGGTGGTCAGCTCCCGGAGGCGCTCGACCAGCATGAAGGCGGGGTGACCCTCGTTCGAGTGCCATGCCGCGGGTTCGTGCCCCAGGGCCCGCAGCACGCGCACGCCTCCGGCGCCGAGAATCCACTCCTGGCGCAGCCGGAGATCCAGGCCGCCGCCGTAGAGGCGGTGCGACAGGGCGCGGTCGGCGGGGTCGTTCTCCTCGAGGTCCGTGTCGAGCAGAAAGAGCGGCACTCGGCCCACCATCATGCGCCAGACCCCGACGCCGACATTGCGTCCCGACGTGCGCAGCTGCACGAGCCACGGTTCCCCGTTCGGTCCCTGCAGCCGCTCGAGCGGGGTTAGAGAGGGATCGAACTGGTCGGCCGCGTCCTCCTGCCAGCCGTCCACGCGGATGCGCTGGTCGAAATACCCCTGCGTGTACAGGAGCCCGACGCCCACGAGCGGCACGCCCAGATCGGAGGCCGTCTTACAGTGGTCGCCCGCGAGAACGCCCAGGCCGCCCGAGTAGATCGGCACCGAATTGTGCACGCCGAATTCCGCGCAGAAGTACGCGATGGTGCGGCCGCCGAGATCGCGGAACTGCTGGACGTACCAGTTGTGCGCAGGGTCGGCTTGCTCGGCCGCGGCGGCCATTGCGGCGTCGTAGAGGCGAAGGAAGGTGTAGTCGCGCGCGCGCAGCGCGAGCCAGTCGGGGTCGACGCGTCGCAGCAGCTCGATGGGGTTGTGCCGCGTGATGCTCCAGAGCGGATAGTCGAGCGCGCGAAATACCGCCCGGGCCTTGCGGCTCCAGCTCCACGAGATATTGGTCGCGAGGTGAGCCAGGCCGCTGACGCGCGCGGGCAGCGGCGGGATGGACGGCCCTATGGATGGCATACGGCCGGAAAGCTAAACGGACCCGGTGCGCAGGGGCAGCGCGCCCGACCCCGCCTGCGATTCCCGCCTAGTTCCCCGGCTCGACCGGGTTGACCAGAACGCCCTGGAAGTAGCAGCCGGAGATGAGCCCGGGCGTTGCCTCCATTTTGTCCGGACACCCGGTCTCACAATCCGACTGGGTGGATGCAACAGCCTTACTGGCGCCGTAGGAGTACACCGTCACGCATTCCCCGAGTGGAGCGTTGGAGCACGCCGCACTGAACGCAGCCGCGGCGAACAGTAAGCCCGCGAGCGCGGGCAGCGAGAAACCAAATGGTGGACGTTCTGACATGAGGTACCTCCTTCCGACGAGAGTGTGTCAGTCCGCGCGCCGCAGCCGTTTGATCAACTGAATCTGGCCGGCGTGATACAGGTCGTGCGACGCGATGCCGAGGATCGTAGCGAGGTTGGTCCAATGCGAGCGCCACGCGCGCCGGCCTAGCCGGGCCGGGGGGAAGCGGGCGATCGTGCCGCGCAACAGGCGATGCTCCTGCTTGAGCAGCGCCACATCCCGACGCCACGCGCGCTCGTCGCGGCGCGCGGGCGGCGCAAACCAGTTGCTGCCCTCGCGCGCGAACACGAGCTCGGGATCTTGCGTGAGCCGCCGGCGCACGACGTACTTCCAGTACGCCGTGTGCAGCACGATTTCCCAGATGTTGTGGCGGCGGGGGCGGGGCCGCCACAGGGCCTCCGCGGCGGTTACGCCGCGGAGGGACCCGGCGAGTGTCGTGCCGTGCCAGGCGCGGTGGTCGAACGCCTGGTCGTAGAGGGCGAGAAGGGTGCGGCCTAGCGGCGCCGCAGCTGGCCGAGCAGCCGCAGGATCTCCATGTAGAGCCAGATCAGCGTCACCATCAACCCGAACGCGGCGTACCACTCGACGTATTTCGGCGCGCCGATACCTGCGGCCTGCTCGATAAAGTCGAAGTCGAGCGCCAAGTTCAGCGCCGCCACGCCGACGATCACGAGGGAGAGGACGATGCCACCGGTCCCGCCCGTGCCGAACACGAACGGCACGGTGACGTGGAAGAACGAGAGCAGCATCGTCACGAGGTACAGCAGGGCGATCGCCCCTGTGGCGGCCACCACCATCATGCGGAAGCGGTCGGTGACCTTGATCAGGCCCGTGCGGTAGGCGATGAGCATGCACGCGAGCGTCGCGAACGTCAGCGCCACCGCCTGGATCACGATCCCGTGGTACTGCATGTTCAGCATGGCCGACACGCCGCCGATGGCGAGGCCCTCGAGCACAGCGTAGATCGGCGCGGTGACCGGCGCCCATTCCTTCTTGAAGATCGTGACCATCGCCGCAATGAGTCCTCCGATCACGCCGCCCACCATCCACGGGACGACCGTCTCGAGGCTCTGCGCCCGCACGACCTCGCTCCAGATCCATGCCGCGGGCACGATGACGAGGAACGTGAGGAGCGCCGTCTTGTTGATGGCTCCTTCGACGGTCATCGCCTCGCCGGCCTGCAGTTGGCCGGTGCGGCCCAGCTGCTCCAGGATCTTGCTGCTCAATGCGGGATTCGTCGTCTTCATGCTGGACCTCACTCCGAGAGAAAGGGACGTCTGATCCAATATAACGGGCGTGGGGAGTGGGGAGTGGTACTCACCGTGCGAACAGACCATTCGGTCGCGCACCGTCAGGTACCACTCCCTACTCCCCACGTCGCTATCAGGTACCACTCCCCGCGCCCTCTTTGTTCCCTCACCAGCCTACCGGCGCACCCTTATTCTGGCGCTCGAGCCACACCATGAGTGGCTGGAAGTAGTCGAGCAGGGCGGTGGCGTCCATGTCGCGCTGCCCCGTGAGCGCTTCGAGCGCATCAGGCCAGGGGCGACTCGCGCCCATGGCGAGCATGGCGACCAAGCGGCGGCCCGCTTCGCGGCTGCCGTAGAACGAGCAACGGTACAGCGGCCCCGTGTGCCCGGCAGCTTTGCACAGCGCACGGTAGAACTGAAACTCGAGCACCTGCGCGAGGAAGTAGCGCATGTACGGCACGTTGCCCGCGACGTGGTACTTGGCACCCGGATCGAAATCGGCCGGCCCGCGCGAGACGGGCGGCATGACGCCGCCGTAGGACCCGCGCAGCTCCCACCAGCGCTTGGTGTAGTCCTCGGGCTGCACGCGACCCGCGAAGACCTCCCAGCGCCACTTGTCGATCGTGATGCCGAACGGCAGGAACGCGACGTGATCGAGCGCGGAGCGCAGCAGCTGCAGCGTGTCGCCCGCGGGGGTCGGCTCGGTCGCGACGAGGCCGATCTGCTTCAGATAGCGCGGCGTGACCGACAGGGCGATCGCGTCACCGATCGCTTCGTGGAAGCCGTCGTTCGCGCCGTTCTGATAGAGGAACGGCTGATCCTTGTACGCGCGGAAGTAGACGTCGTGCCCCAGCTCGTGATGGATGACGCGGAAATCCTCCTCGGTTGGATCGATGCACATCTTGATCCGGAGGTCGGTCGGGTCGTCGATGTACCACGCGCTCGCGTGACACACGACGTCGCGGTCGCGGGGGCGCGTGAACAGAGACCGCTCCCAGAAGGTGGGGGGCAGGGAGTCGAACCCCATGGACGTGTAGAACCGCTCGCCCATCCGCACCATCTGGGTCGGGGTGACGCGCTTCGTCTTGAGGATCGCGGTCAGGTCGGTGCTCGTTCCCGCCGGCCCTGCCGGCGCGACGATGTCCGCGATGTGAGTCCAGTTCTGGGCCCACATGTTGCCCGTCAGTTGAACCGGGATCATGCCCTTCGCGGCGATGCGCGTGGCGCCGTACTTCTCGACGAGGCGGCGCCGCACGTAGGCGTGCAGCTGGACGTACAGGGGACGCACCTGTTCCCACAGGCGGTCGAGCGTCACCACGAAGGAATCGGGCGGCATGTCGTATCCCGCGCGCCACATGGCGCCGGCATCCGCGAAGCCCATGTTGCGCGCGCCCGCGTTCGCCAGCGTCGCGAAGCGCGTATACCGGTCACGCATGGGGGCGCCGATCTTGTGCCAGCCAATCCAGGCGTCGAGCAGCGAATCGGCGTTGCGCGAATTCGCGAGCACCTTCTCCAGGTCATCGAGCTTGCGACAGGCCGTCTTCCCTCCGGCTGCCGGTTTGCAGTACTGGCCGCGGCCGTAGTCCGCGTCGAGCCCCGCGCCGAGCCGGGCCATTTCGGCGGCTTCGGCGGAATCGGGCGGCGCCGGCGCCGCGAGCTGGAGCTTGAGGAGCAGGAGCCGTCGCGCGACGTCGGGCGGCAAGGTCGCGCCATCGAACGCACGCGCCTGCCCCACGAGCCGCTTGATCGTCGCGGCGAAGCCGGCCTGCGCTTCCGCGGTCAGCAGCTCGGTGTCGTGCGTGATGAAGTTCTCGGCAAGCCAGCCAGCCCGGCTGGCGACGACGTATTGCAGCGCGAGCTCGCGCTCTCCGGCATCGAGGAAGCGCCGCGCGGCGGCGACTGCGCTGTCGGACGCCGGCTGTTGAGCGGGTGCGGGTCGTGGCGCCGCGATCACGAAGCTCGCCAGCGCGAGCAGGGTAGTGGGTCTCACAACGTCCTCCGGTCGGAAGCGGCCTGGTCGAGCGGAATCTCCCGTGCGACGAGCGTCAGCCGGTAGGCACGGAGCGGGATCGAGCCGGCCGTCACCGGATAGGGGTCGAGCAGCACCAGGTGCAGCTCGACCTTGCCTACGTCGACGCTCTGCGGATCGAGCGTGGTGTGAAGCGTGTCGAACCTCGAGGCGGCGAGGTACGGCGTGATCTCCAGCACGACGGCGGCATCACCCGCCCACACACACGCCCCCTGGGTCGGGCAGCGCGAATCGGCGGCGACCTGAGCAAAGCGGACCAACAGGTTCAGATCCCCGATGGTGGTGGTGTCGCCCACGCCCAGGACAAACGTATCCCCGAGCCGCGGCCCACCCCCCGACGACCCACACGCCGCGACCACCGTCGCCAGCACGAGCGCCGCCCACGTGCCCCTTCGCTCTAGTGCCAGTTGACCCCGACCCCGAGCTGCACCAGGCTGATGGAAATGTCCTCGTTGGTGCTGACCGCGCTCCCGTTGAACCTGAGGGAGACCGAGGAGCTACTCAGGGCGTTGAAGTAGGGGACCACCGAGAAGTTGCGGCCCGTGCGGAACTCGTATCCGATGCCGAGTGAGACGCTCGGCGCCGTCGCCGTGAGCTCGTCCGTGCCGTCGTTGGCGCGGTATGACATCCCCCCCACGCCGAATTTGAGGTAGAGGGCTCCCTGGCGGCTGGGGTACCAGAGCACGACGAACGAGGCGTAGCCGATCGATTCGTCGACGCCGCTGTCCGAATGGAGCCAGCCGTTTGTCTCCCCGCCGAGCAGTACGCTTGGGGACACGGTGCCACCCATTCGCAGGTATCCTGACCACGCGCTGACGCGGTCGGTGCTGCACGAGTGGCAATTGAGTCCAGCCGAACCGTCCCCGAGGCCGAACCCGATCCAGAACCCCTGACGGGTGTTGGCACGCTTGTGCCCCTGGCCAGCAGCCACACCGCCCGGGACCACGACGAGCAGAAGCAGCAGCAATGCGCGCATCGGGACCTCCCCTGGCGTCGAAAGGAGTTTCCTCCAGCCCGTTCCAGTCTACTACCTCGGCGCCCAGGGCGCATCGCCCGCAGGGGCGCGCTCAGGGCGGGCCATGGGGTCCGCGGGGCTCCCCACTACGGAGCGGGAAGTGGCCGTGGCGGCCCCGCTGCGCTCGCAAACATCCAGCCCGCGAGGCAGGACCAAAGGAAGAGCAGCACGCCGGAGAAATGGACCGCGTGCGCGATGGCGACGTCGTGACGCAGCAGGCCCAGCTCGCCGAGCAGGTAGGCCCAGTCGTGTTCGCCGCCCCCCACGAGGGGCAGTTCCTGCGCGCGAGCGTCGGCGATGTAGCGCGCGACATTCCAGAGGTTCTGCGCCGTCCACCAAGCCATCACCGTGGCGGCGTGACGGTCCTGCCGGCGCCAGAAGTACCCGAAGAAGACGGCGGGGACGAGGAGCTGCATGAGCGTTCCACCTGCGAATCCGATGAACTCACCGAAGATGCCGAACAGGGGATGGCCCGCCTCGTGGATCGCGAGGTCGAGGTCGTCGAGCCAGCTGTAGTGGGTGGGGTGGAGCGTGAGCCACGCCCCGTAGACCGCCAGCACGATTGTGAGCCCCTGCCGCGCGCGCCGCTCGAGCGTGGCTACAGAATGCGCCCTTCGCGCGCGAGCACCTGGGCATCGCCCACGGCCTGCAGGCCCATCACGGCTTTCTTGTCTCGCATGTCCGGCATCCCCCGTTTCTCACGCTCGGCGGACTCGACTGTCCGCTCGGACCAGGCGACTGTCAGGAGGCTATCCCGGAGCGCCACCACAGGGAAGCCCGCCCACTGCCCGGCGGCGCTTACGGGGACGGCGCGGCTGAATGAGCGCCCGCCGTCGCGCGAGACCCGCAGGACGACGCGCGACACCCGCTGCGTCCCGTCGTCCCACGCCACCACCAGCGCGCGGCCGACCGCGATTTGGACGTGCGCGGGCCGCGAGAAGCGAGCCGTGCCCAGCGCGATCGGGGCGCTGAACGTACGACCCCCGTCGTCCGAGCGCGCGTAGTAGACGCCCGCCTCTCCTTCTTTCCCCGTCCACCACGCCACGTGGAGACGGTCCTCACGGTCGACCTGGAGGGAAGGTCCGGCGTGCGGACACCCGGCGAACTCCCAGTTGTC
>DATIXG010000131.1:0-24214 GCA_035518815.1 Gemmatimonadales bacterium
CGGGCGTCGCCCAGCTGCTCTTCCCGCGCCAGGCAAACGGCTCACTGGTCATGGTGAACGGCCAGGTGGTCGGGAGCGAGCTGATCGGGCAGCCGTTCACCAAGGCCGAATACTTCCACCCGCGTCCATCAGCTGCTGGTGGGGGATATGACGACACGCTCTCGGCGGGCACGAACAAGGGCCCCACCGATCTCAAGTTGGCCGACACGCTCATCGCCAACGCGGTGGACAGCGCGGTCAAGCTCGACGGCGCCGTGAAGGGGCAGATTCCATCCGATCTCGTCACCTCTTCGGGATCCGGTCTCGACCCGCACATCTCGCCAGCGAGCGCGTTCCTCCAAGTGGGGCGGGTGGCGCGGGTTCGGGGCCTCGATTCCGCCGCCGTGCGCGCCCTGGTCGAACGGCACGTCGAGGGACGGCAGTTTGGATTCTTCGGCGACCCGCGCGTGAACGTGCTCATGCTCAATCTTGCGCTCGACAGCGCCTTCGGGGGGAGGCCGCGGTGAACAGACATCGTTGGGTCGTGGGGGTTCTCGCGCTGGTAGCGCCGCTCACGCTCGGAGCACAGACCGCCGACACGAGCAACGCGCTCAAGTGGTCAGGGTACGTGACGTCGTCCTACTTCTACGCAACCGAACCAACGGGCCGAGCCATCGTGGGACGGCTGTACGACCGCTTTCACGACGAAATCATCGCCAATGCCGCCCGGATCAGTCTCGAGCGGCCGGTCGCGACCGACAAGATCGCTGCGGGATTCCGCGTGGATCTCCTGTTCGGCCAGAACGCGGCGGTGATCCAGTCGGCCGGACTCAAGCTTGGGGACCATAGTGATCTGCCCCAGGCATTCCTCACCTTGAACCTCCCCACCGGGGGCGGCAATTACGTGCAGTTCAAGGCCGGCAAGATGTGGACCCTGCTCGATGTTGAGGTCGTCGACGAAGTGCTCAACCCCAACGTGTCGCACGGGTATCAGTACATCTACCTGACGAACTTCACGAACACCGGCCTCGGCCTGGACGCCAAGCTTTCGGCGAAGATCGACGCCCAGCTCCGGCTGATCAATGGGTGGGATGTCGTGGAGGACAACAACATCCAGAAGTCCTTCATGGGCCGCGTCGGAATCACTCCGTCCGACCGCGTCGCACTCGCCTTCTTCGGGTACTACGGGCCCGAGCAGACCGACAATATCACCAACAAACGCTACGGCGGGGAATTCATTGGGACCTTGAAGCCCGCGTCCAGCACGACGATCTACGCGCAGTTCGACGCCGGCGGGGAGCAGGGACTCGGCTCGGCCGGTGGCGACGCGACGTGGTGGGGCGCAGGGTTGTGGGGGGTGTTCGATCTCAACCCCAAACTCCAGCTGGCCATACGCGGCGACTATATAGACGACGGGGACGGCGTCCGCACGTCGGGTGTGCTCGGCTTCGGCGCGGCTCCCAGCCGGACGCTCGAGAGCGGGACGGTGACTCTGAATGTCAAATCGTGGCCACACACCCTGGTACGGCCGGAGGTTCGCATCGAGCATTCCAACCAGGAGGATTTCGGAAACCCCGGCGACCTGAGCGCGACCCAGGTAACGATCGGAATCGCCTTCTCGTACATGTTTTGAGGCATCCTCGGCGAGCGGGCCGTTGACTCACGCGCCCCCCGCCCTGCGATGCGCCCTCGCGCCACAGCGTTCACGGAGCCCTCGGGCTCAGGTTCGTCTGCGCTCCATCCGGTGAGCGCCCTCACCGTCCACGTCATAACTTAGGGACCACGATGAACGAGCGCCCCAGTCCCGAGGCCATGCTCAAGCGCGCGCGCGAGGAAGAAGCGCGCGCGGCCCGGGGCAAGTTGAAGATCTTCTTCGGGTCCTCGCCCGGTGTCGGCAAGACCTACGCCATGCTGGAGGACGCCCGAGCGAAGCGACGCGCGGGCGTCGATGTCGTGGTCGGCATCGTGGAGACGCACGGACGCGCCGAGACCACGGCGCTCGTCGAGGGCCTCGAGATCCTCCCGCGCCGCGCCCTCGAGTATCGCGGGATCACGCTGCAAGAGTTCGATCTCGACGCCGCGCTCGCCCGCCACCCGTCGCTGATCCTCGTGGACGAGCTGGCGCATACCAACGCGCCCGGCTCGCGCCATGCCCGCCGCTATCAGGACGTCGAGGAGCTGCTGGCCGCCGGGATCGATGTGCACACTACGCTCAACGTCCAGCACCTCGAGAGCTTGAACGATGTCGTGGCCCAGATCACCGACGTCCAGGTCCGCGAGACCGTGCCCGATTCCATGCTCGACGAGGCCGACGAGGTGGAGCTGGCCGATCTGTCCGCGGAAGATCTCCTGCAGCGCCTGCGCGAGGGCAAGGTGTACGTCCCCGATCAGGCCGCCCGCGCAATCAATCAGTTCTTCCGCAAAGGCAACCTCATCGCGCTGCGGGAGCTGGCGCTGCGCCGCACGGCGCAGCGGGTGGACGCGCAGATGCGCGGCTACATGGAGGAGCACGGGATACGGGAGACGTGGCCGGCGGGGGACCGGCTACTCGTGTGCATCGGGCCCAACCCGGCGGGGGCGCGCCTGGTGCGCGCCGGCAAGCGCATGGCGACGAGTCTCAAGTGCGACTGGACGGTGTTCTACGTCGAGGCGCCCGGCCAGCGTATCTCGGCGAGCGACCGGGCGGCGCTCGCGGAGAATCTCCAGCTCGCCGAGGATCTCGGGGCGCAGACGGTGACGGTGAGCGGTCTCAATGCGGCCGAAGAGGTGCTGTCCTACGCGCGCGCCCAGAACATCACCAAGATCGTCGCAGGCAAGCCGACGCACGGCCGGTGGCGCGACAAGATATTCGGATCGACCCTCGATCAGGTGATCCGCGGCAGCGGCGACGTGGACGTCTACGTGATCACAGGCGACGTCGGTGAGGCGGCGGTGCGCCGGCCTCCGCGCGTGGCGCGGGCGGCGCCGCTCGAGCAGTACGTCCGCGCCGCGCTGGTCACCGGGCTCGCTACGTTGGCAGGGCTCCCGGTGCTGCACTGGCTGTCCCTGACCGACGTGGCGATGGTGTTCCTGCTGGGCGTCGCGATCGTGGCGTCGCGCTACGAGCGCGGCCCGACGATCCTCGCATCGGTGCTCTCGATCGCGCTGTTCGATTTTTGCTTCGTCCCACCACGCTTCACGTTCGCCGTGTCGGACGCGGGATACGTGCTCACGTTCGCGATCATGTTCGCGATCGCGCTGATCGTCAGCGGGTTGACGCTGCGCATCCGCGCCCAGGCGGAAACGGCCCGGGTACGCGAGCGGAACACCACCGCGCTGTACGCGATGAGCCGGGAGCTGGCCGCGACGCGCAGCCAGGCGGACCTGACCGCGATCGCGACGCGTCACCTGGAAACCTGCTTCGGGGCTCAGGTGGCGATCCTGCTGCGCGGCGCCGCCGGCCGGGTCGAGGTGCCCACGGGCGTCGTGTCCGGAATCCCCATGGACGAAAAGGAGCGGAGCGTCGCCCAATGGGTGTTCGACCACGGGCGCCCGGCGGGCCTCGGGACCGCCACGCTGCCCGCGGCGGGCGCGCAGTACCTGCCGCTCGTGGCGTCCAGCGGCACCGTCGGGGTCCTCGGCGTGCGTCCGCGGGAGCCGGCGTCGCTCGACGAGCCCGCGGTGCAGGGGTTGCTCGAGGCCTTCGCGGGACAGTCCGCGCTCGCGCTCGAGCGCGGCATGCTCGCCGAGCGGGCGCAGCAGGAGCAGGTCGAGGTCGAAGCCGAGCGGCTGCGGACCTCGCTGTTGTCTTCTTTGTCGCACGACCTGCGCACGCCCCTCGGCGCCATCACGGGGGCCGCGAGCAGCCTGCTCGAGGGTCGGGTGACGGACGAGGTGACGCGTCGCGACCTCCTCGCGACGATCCTCGAAGAATCCCAGCGGATGAACCGGTTGATCGCGAACCTGCTCGATATGATCCGCGTGGAGAGCGGCGCGCTGCAGGTCCAGAAGGAGTGGCAACCGCTCGAGGAGCCGGTGGGGGTGGCGCTGATCCGACTGGAAGAACGGCTCCGTGACCATCCGGTGACGGTGAACCTGCCCCCCGATCTGCCCCTCGTGCCTCTCGATGAAGTCCTGATCGAGCAGGTGCTGATCAATCTCCTCGAGAATGCGGCGAAGTACACGCCGGCCGGCACCCCGATCGAGATCACGGCTGCCGCGCTCGATGGCATGGTGCGCGTAGACGTCGCCGATCGCGGACCGGGCTTCGAGCCGGGCGAGGAAACGCGCATCTTCGAGAAGTTCTACCGGGCGCCGAGCGGCGCGAGTACGAGCGGCGTCGGGCTGGGGCTGACCATTTGTCGTGGGATCATTGTGGCGCACGGTGGGCGGATCTGGGCGGAGAACCGTCCAGGGGGCGGAGCCGCGTTTCGCTTCACGTTGCCTCTGTCGGGGCCGCCGCGCCCCGCCGCGCCCGAGGAAGGGGAGGGGGAGGAGGCATGAGGAACTACATTCGCACCGTGCTCGTCATGGGAGCGTGCACGGCCGTCGGCACGCTGCTCATGGGCGTGCTGTCCCTCACCGACATCGCCATGCTGCACCTGATCGGCGTTGGCATCGTCGCCGTGTGGGCTACGCGGCGGCAGGCGGCGGTCGCCGCGGTGCTGTCCGTAGCGTTGTTTGACTTCTTCTTCGTTCCCCCCAGGTTCACGTTCACGGTATCCGATCTGCACTACTTCGTCACGTTCGCCGTCATGTTCGTGACCGCGCTCGTGATTTCTTGGCTGGCCGAGCGCGTCCGGGAAGAAGCGGTGGCGTCCCGGACGCGGGAGCGGGGCACCGCCGCGATCCTTCCCATGGCTGCCGACCTGCTCGGCGCGCAGACCCTGGACGACGTCATCGCCGTCATCGGGCGGCAGGTACGCGCCGCGTTTGGCGCCGATGTGCGGGTGCTGCTGCGGGAGCCGGGCGGTCGCCTCACGCCGGCGGGCGGCGGAGCGGCGGACGCCGATGATCCCGAGCGCGCCGTGGCCCAATGGGCGTTCCAGGAGTGGGCGACGGTCGGCGCAGGCACGACGCATTTTCCTGACGCGCGCAATGTCTACCTGCCCCTCGTCGGGTCTCACGGACGGCTCGGCGTGCTCGAGGTCCACCCGGACGATCGCGCGCGGGTCGCCGAGCCCGCCGTGCGATGGCTGCTGCAGACGTTCGCGGCGCAGGCGGCGCTCGCGGTGGAGCGCGTCCTCCCCGCCCAGTAGGTTCTGTCCTCTACCCTTCCAAGGGACATGACCGAGCCGCTGCCAGTCGTTCTGGTCGTCGAGGACGAACCTCAAATGCGCCGCTTCCTCAGGGCGGCGCTCGAGAGCCACGACTACCGCCCGGTCGAGGCGACCACGGCGCGCGAGGGGCTCGCGCAGGCGAGTGGCCGCAATCCCGACCTCATTCTGCTCGACCTTGGTCTCCCGGACGGCGATGGCATCGACGTCACGCGACGCATTCGGGAATGGTCGCGTACGCCCATCATCGTCCTGTCGGCGCGCGGCCGGGAGCAGGACAAGATCGCGGCGCTGGATGCCGGGGCGGACGACTACCTCACGAAGCCGTTCGGCGTGGGCGAGCTGATGGCGCGCGTGCGCGTCGCGCTGCGGCACGCGACACAGCCGGCCGACGGGCGTCCCGAGCCCGTCGTGACCGTGGATGACTTGCGGGTGGACCTCGACCGGCGGCAGGTGTGGGTGCGCGACGCGGAGGTACACCTCACACCCACACAGTACAAACTGCTGAGCACCCTGGCGCGCCACGCGGGCAAGGTGCTCACCCATCGCCGTCTCCTCCAGGAGGTGTGGGGCCCGAACGTGACCGAGCACACCCACTACCTGCGCGTGTACATGACCCAGCTCCGGCACAAGCTGGAGCAGGATCCTGCGCGGCCGCGCCTGCTCGTCACGGAGCCAGGAGTCGGGTACCGGTTGAAGGCCGACTGAAGGCGTCCTACCTTCGCGCATGCCCAAACTCCGGTTCCCGCATCCGCTCACCCTGCTCGTCGCCTGCACGCTCATTGCCGCCGTCGCGAGCTACGTCGTCCCCGCCGGGGAATATGAGCGCCGCGACGATCCGGCCACGGGACGGCGCGTCGCCGTCGCCGGCAGCTACCATCGGGTGCCGCAGGCCCCGGTCAGTGCATTCGACGCGCTGACCGCCGTGCCGCGCGGCATGATCGACGCGAGCGCGGTGATCTTTTTCGTGTTCCTGGTGGGCGGTGCCTTTGCGGTGGTGGACAAGACCGGGGCGCTCCGATGGGGCGTGGAGCGCCTGACGCGCGCGCTGGCAGGCCGGGCAGCGCTCGTCATTCCGATCTGCTGCATCGCGTTCGCGACCGGCGGCGCGCTCGAGCACATGTCGGAAGAGATCATCGCGCTGATTCCAGCGATTCTCGTCCTGACGAGAAGTCTCGGCATGGATGCACTCACGGCCGTCGCGATGAGCATCGGGGCGGCGGGGGTGGGCGCGGCCTTCAGCCCGATCGACCCGTTCTTGGTCGGCATCGCGCAGAAGGTGGCCGGCATTCCGGTCTTGTCCGGGGCCACGTTCCGGCTCGCCTTTCTCGTCCCCGCGCTGGCGGCATGGATCTGGGCCACCATGCGCCACGCGGCCCGGACTCGGGGCGCCCCGAGCGCGGCGCCCAACGCGCCCGTCGCTGCGCTCGCGCCACACCACGCCGGTGTGCTGGCACTGGTCCTCGCCACGTTCGGTGTGTTCGTGTACGGCGTGCTCCGGCTCGGGTGGGATTTCGAGCACATGGCGGCGCTGTTCTTCCTGATGGGCGTGGCCGCCGGCGTGGTCGGTGGTCTGGGGGTCTCGGGCACCGCAGCCGCGTTCGCGGACGGCTTCGGCTCCATGGCCTCGGCGGCGCTGCTCATCGGTTTTGCCAGGGGTATCTACGTGGTCCTCGACCAGGGGCATATCGTGGACACGCTCGTGCAGGTGCTGTTCACGCCCCTTGGTCAACTGCCCCTCGCGCTGTCGGCGCTTGGCATGATGGTCGCGCAGACGGCGGTCCATTTCCCCGTGCCGAGCGTGAGCGGGCAGGCGGTCCTGACCATGCCGGTGCTCGTGCCGCTCTCCGATCTGCTGGGCCTGTCGCGTCAGGTCACCGTCCTCGCGTTCCACTACGGTGCGGGCTTGTGCGAGCTCCTCACGCCGACCAACGGCGCCTTGATGGCGATCCTCGCCGCCGCGCAGGTGCGCTACGAAGACTGGTTGCGTTTCCTCGCCCCGATCTACGTGCTCCTCCTCACACTCGGCGCGGTCGCAATCGGTGTGGGGATCGCCGTTCGGTTGTCGTGATGCGGCTCCTCATGGGGCGGCGGGGGTAGGAGGCTGCTGGTAGACTGATCGACCCTCAGCTGCTTCTCCCGAGGAGGTTCCGATGCGCCCCACCGCTTTGGCTGTTGCCCTCGCCATCTTCGCGCTCGCCTGCAGCGACAACAGCAACTCCGTCAACAACATGTGCAGCGCGAGCGGCGCAAGCGCCACGATCGGCGCGACCGACGGGCTCGTGTTCTCACCCACCAGCGCGACTATTACCCACGGTCAATCGGTGTGCTGGCAGAACAGCGGGTCGGTCGCGCACACCGTCACCTCGAATGACGGCACGTCGTTCAGCTCCAGCCTGGCCGCCGGCCAAACCTTCCTGCACGCCTTCCCGACCGCGGGGTCGTTTCCGTATCGGTGCACGATCCATGCGGGCATGACGGGCACGATCACCGTCAACTAGCGCGCTGCTCTGAAGGGGGTTGTGGTCGTGCGTTGATCGGCGCCTATTGCGGGGATGAATCGCAGAGATTTCGTGCGCGCCGGAGCCGCGGCCGGTGGCAGCCTCGCCGCGCTGTCCCGCCGCACCGCCCGGCGGGCCCCGCCGCGGCCGGATGACTTCGAGCTAGCCGAGCTGACGATCGCGGAGCTGCAGCAGGGCATGCAGGCCCGCCGCTACACGGCGCGGGCATTGTGCGAGCAGTACCTCTCCCGCATCGAAGCGATCAACCTCCGTGGGCCCGCCATTCACGCCGTCATCGATACCAACCCGGACGCCCTGCAGATCGCCGACGCGCTCGACCGGGAGCGCAAGAAGCGCATGCGAGGTCCGTTGCACGGCATCCCGGTGCTCGTCAAGGACAACATCGCGACGACCGATCGCATGGCCACGACGGCCGGGTCGCTCGCGCTCGCCGGCGCGAAATACCCGCGCGACGCGTTCGTCGTCGAGCGCTTGCGCGCGGCGGGCGCCGTGCTGCTCGGCAAGACCAACATGTCCGAGTGGGCCAACTTCCGCTCGACCCACTCGTCGAGCGGCTGGAGCGCACGCGGGGGCCAGGGACGGAACCCCTATGCGCTCGACCGGAGCCCGTGTGGCTCGAGCTCGGGGTCCGGGTCGGCCGTAGCGGCGAGCTGTTGCGCGGTTGCCGTTGGCACAGAGACCGACGGCTCGATCGTGTGCCCGTCGGCCGCCCACTCTCTGGTGGGCCTGAAGCCGACCCTCGGTCTCGTGAGCCGCGCGGGCATCATTCCCATCGCGCACAGCCAGGACACGGCTGGGCCCATGGCCCGCACCGTGAGGGACGCGGCGATCCTGCTCGGCGCCCTGGCCGGCGCCGACCCCCGCGATCCCGCGACCGGGACCGCTCCCAAGGACCGTCCGACGGACTACACCCGGTTCCTCGACCCGAATGGTTTCCAGGGCGCGAAGATCGGGGTGGCGCGCACCAAGTTCTTCGGCTATCACGCGCAGACCGACCGGCTCGCCGAGGATGCCATCGAGGCGATGCGCCGTCTGGGCGCAGTGATCGTCGATCCGGCCGACGTCGCGCACGCCGGCGAGTACGACGATTCCGAGCTCGAAGTCCTGCTGTACGAGTTCAAGTCCGACCTGAATCGCTTCCTGGCCGACCTCGGCCCGGACGCGCCGGTGCACACCCTGGCCGAGGTCATCGCCTTCAACGAGCAACACGCCGCCCAGGAGCTCGCCTACTTCGATCAGGATCTCTTTCTCAGGGCGCAAGACAAGGGGCCGCTCACCGACGACGCGTACCGTGCCGCCCTGGCCAAGGACGCTCAGCTGGCCCGGGACGAGGGTCTCGACGCCACCTTCGCGAAGTTCACTCTGGACGCGATCGTCGCGCCCTCGGGCAACCCGCCCTGGCCGATTGACCTCATCAACGGCGACCACTTCCTGGGATCGAGCACCACTCCGGCGGCCGTCGCGGGCTACCCGAGTGTCACGGTACCCGTGGGCGACGCATTCGGGCTCCCCGTGGGGCTCTCGTTCATCGGCAAGCCGTACACGGAGCCCCTGCTCATCAAGTTCGCCTACGCGCTGGAGCAGGCCACCAAAGCAAGGCGGCCGCCGCGATTTCTCGCGACGGCCGACCTCACCGGCAGTTGAAGGCGGCTAGTACCTGAAGGACTCGACCCGACGTGTCGCGGGGGCGCTCGCATCGTCGCCGCCCACCACCGCGATGTGGAAAGTGCCATCGCCGCCGAGGTAGCCGCCGGCACCCTGGTTGAAGAGATTGCGGCCGATGGTGCCGGCCGAGGTGGTGAACGCCCCCACGCTGCCGTTACTGTAGTTGAGCGGCGCGTAGATCTCCTCGGCCGCCCCTCCACTGTATAAGCCGCCGGTCACCAGGGCAAAGCCCGACTGCAGCACCGCCGTGTGCGCCGAGCGTGGGGCGGGCAATGACGTGCTGGCCGTGGACCATCCAGCGACATCGTGCGTGTTGTTGACGAGCTTCGCGTAGAAGATCGTAGCAGTCTGCTTGCTGCCCGGTGTGGAATCATTCGGCGTCACGCTGCCGCTATCGCCGCCGAAGACGTACAGGTACAACCCCGATGCCCCGAAGCCGAAGCGCGCGCGTGGTGCAGGGAGTGAAGCCTGCACTTTCAACGGGGTCAAGTCGCCTGCCACTTGAACCGGCCAGCGGTAGACGTTGGTAGAGGGTGTGTTCCCTGACCCCGCTCCCCCGACGACGAACAGACTCCCGTACCACACGATGGCGCCGGCAGAGCGGACGGGCGTCGGGAGGGTTGTGTTGACCGACCAGCTTCCCAGGGTTCCATTGCTGTTGATCGAAGCACGGTACACGGTCGCGACCGGTGTGCCCGCCGCACTAGACGCCCCTCCCACGACGTACAGGAATCCACCCGTCGAGACGGACGAGTTGTACTGGGTCGCCGCGGTGACGCCGGTGAACGCGAGCGCGACCGGGAGCGAGGTGGTGGACTGCCACGCGCCGAGCGTGCCTCCGCTCGAGACGGTCGCGTAGTACACGCTGGCGGTTGGCGCACCGCCGGCCGTCGCGCCGCCGACCGCGTACACGTAGTTGTTGCCCTGGATCTGGACGGATGCCACACCCGTCCCGCTCTGCGCCGTCGGAAGGCTCGAGGAGGCGGTCCACGTCAGTCCCGAAGGCACGAAGACGGCCGGGGTCACGGTGAACACGTAGGCGTTGCTCGTGAGGCCGTTGCCGGTCGTCACCGATACATAGTAGGTCCCCGGTGTGCACCCCGTCGGGACCGTGGTGACAATCGTGCCGTCGGTCCAATCGATCGGGTTCAGAATGACCGCTGCCTGTGGCACCCCGCCGGCCGCAGGATTGAACGTGACCTGGCCGGATCCCTGCGCGCCTTGGAACTCGGCTCCATTGATCGTGACGGCGCTGCCCACCGGCCCGGCCGGGAAGATGGCTCCGTTCACGACAATGACGACTGGTGCGACCAGCGGGTTCGTAAAGGCCCCGCAGGCCGTGAGGAAGCCGAAGAGGGCGATTGCCGGCAATGCCCGGGCTGCTGACGTCATGGTCACTCCTGAATAGGTCGTGGGTGCGCCTCAAGATAGCAGGGCGCAAAACGTTTCATTACTACACCCCAAAGTGCCAGGAGTTGGGTGGGGTGGAAGCTCAGGCGGGCTCGCGGAAGTCCTCTGCGGCACGCAGGCGCCGCTCGAGGCCCGCCCAGCCGACGACCGCGACGGCGAGGGCGAGGATCGGGATCACCTCGATGACCTGCAAGGCGAGCCCTCCCGCCACGGCTTGATCCGCATCGATACCGAACGGCAGCAAAGCGCCGACGATCGCCGCTTGCATGACACCGACATTCGCCGGGGTGAGGCGCACCAGCCCGCCCAGATTCACGGCGATGAGCGCGGTGAACGACGCGGCATACGAGACGGGAAGATGAACGGCTCGCAGCGCGAGATGATACGTTGCCCACTCGGCGGCCCAGGAGAGGAGCGTGAGCGCCGTCGGGCCGAGCAGTCGGCCGCCCGAGCTCATCGCCGCCAGGTCGGCGGCGGCGCCCGCGAGACCCTTGGGGAGCCGCGCGATCACCTTTTCCCATCCGCGGAACTGGCTCACGGCCAGCAGGCTCACCAGCGCGACGCCTGCGCCGATTTGGAGCCCGCGGAGCGGGCCGGGCAGGTCGAGCACGAACGGCGCGATGACGACGAACAACGCGAGGCCCAGACCCTCGACCGCGCGGGACCACGCGACGGAGAGTAATGCGGGCCGCGCCGGGACGCCGTCGCGTTGCATGACCAGCGAGATTCTGGCCGCTTCGCCGGCGACCCCCGCGGCGAGACTGTTCACGGCGGTCCCGATGAGGTTCGCTTCCTGCGCCACCCACCAGCGGCACGGGGCCACGGCCTTGAGGAGGAGCTGCCACGCCCACCCCTTGGCCACGGGAGATAGCAGGTTGATAAGCAGGGCGGTGAGGAGCAGTCCCACGTCGACGCCCTCGAGCGCCTCCAGCGTCGTGTTCCAGGGAAACCGGAAAACGAACACCGACGCCGCGATGAGCCCGACCGCCGCCAGCGCCCACGTCAACCGTCGCAGGGTCCGAGTCACGCCAGCAGCTCGCTCAGGGGGCGGAAGGCGTAGCCCTGGTCCCGCGCGTCGCGGATGATGCCCGGGAGGGCCTCCGCGGTCTGGCGGCGGTCGCCCGTGGGATCGTAGCCATCCCCGTCATGCAGGAGGATGATCGCACCGGGGCGGAGCTTCACGCGAACACGGCGGCGGATTTCCTCTGCTCCCGGCCGCGCCGTATCCCATACGCCGAACGTCCAACCGAACGTGCGGTATCCAAGGCGCCTGGCCGCCGGCGCCACGAACGGGTTGCGATAGCCGTGCGGGGCGCGGAAGGCGCGCGGCGCGCGCGCCGTGACCTCGAAGATCGCCTGATGTGCATCCTCCAGCTCGCGCCGAATGCGGCCCGGGCCGCGCCGATGGAGTTTGACGTGGTGCTGGGTGTGATTGCCGATTTCGTACCCGGCATCCGCCGTGCGCCGGGCGAGATCCGGAAACCGCTGCACGTGCGCGCCCACGAGAAAGAACGCGGCCGGCACGCTGTCGCGGACGAGGGTATCGAGCACACGCTCCGTCGCCGTCGGGTTCGGCCCGTCGTCAAAGGTGAGGTAGATCGACCGGCCCGCGCGGGCCCCTCGCCCAATCACGCGGCCGAACAACGGGTTGTTGGGGTCGTACACGCCGAGCGCGAGCGCGCCCGTGGCGAGGACGCCGAGACCGGCAGGGAACGCCGCCCCGATCATCGCAATACGTCCTCGTAGACCGCGAGCGTGCGTTCGGCGATCTCCGTCCAGCTGAAACGCGCGACCGTCGCGAGTCCGGCCTGGCTCATGGCCGCGCGGCGCGCGGGATCCTCGAGCAGCGCGATCGTTGTGTCGGCCCAGGCCGCCGCATCGCCGCCCGGGACGATGGCCGCCTCGTGCCCGTCCCGCACCACGGACCGGAACCCGACGTTGTCGGCCAGGACGAGCGGGGTGCCGCAGGCCATGGCCTCGAGCAGGGTCACGCCGAAGGAGGCGCGGGTGGTGGGGCAGAGATAGAGATCGGCGCGGCCGTAGTGGGCCGGTCGGTCGTCGAATACGCGGCCGAGAAACACCACTCGGTCGCCCAGCGCGCGGGCGCGTCGCTCGTAATAGCCGCGCCACGGCCCGTCACCCGCGACCATGAGGCGCGTGCCTGGAAAGCGGGCGAGGATGCGTGGCATGGCGTCGAGCAGCGTTCCCAACCCGTTGCGCGGCTCGAGCCGCGCGAGGAACAACAGCTCGGGCGTCCCGCGCGCGGCGTCCGCCGGACGCCGGCCGTTCGGATGAAATACGCCGAGGTGGACGCCGTTCGGGATGACCTCCCAGTTGCCGCGGAAGTAGCGCGACAGGGCGGCGACGACGGGCGTGCTGACGGCGATCAGTCGCGCGTGGCGGTCGAGCAGCCGCTGCAACGGGCGGCGCAGCAGGCGGTACCCGGCCGAGCGCGGAAACCACGAGTGGAACGTCGCCACCACCGGCAGCCCCACGCGCCACGCGGCGACCGGCGCCAACAGGCCGAACGTTGGGGCGAGGCCGCCGTGTACGTGCACGAGGTCGAACTCGCCTTCCGCGAACAGCGTAGCCAGCTGATCCGTGAGCCGCCAGCCGGCCGTGATTCGTGAGACGCCACCGTTTGCGTAAAGGACGATGCTCCGTCCCACCCGGCGCACGAAGGGCGCGTCCTGGTGGGCTCCGCCCATGCGGGACGTGACGACGACGGGCGTGTGGCCCCGGCGCTCGAGCTCGAGCGCCATGTTGTGAACGTGCTCCGGGACGCCGCCGAGCTGAGGGTAGTAGTCCTCGGCGACGAGGGCGATGCGCAGGGGACGGCTCAGGCTCCCCCCGGCGTCACGGACTGCCCGCTCCCTGGGCGTGTGCGGCAGCGGCAGCGGCAGCCCGATGCACGGCGGCGAGGACGCTCTGGGGATGCTCCTCATAGAGGAAGTGACCGGCGCCCACCACGGAGTCGATCATGAAGCGGGGGACGGTCCGCTCCAGCAGCGTGATTTCGTCAAGCCCGACGTCGCCCTGGTGCGGCGCGGTACCGATCATGAGCAGTACGGGGCAGGCGATCGTGCTGAGATGGGACTGGATCCTGTCCGGCTCGCGCGCTGCCGCGACGCCCAGAAATGCTTTCAACGTGCCGTCCAGATCGCGGGCCGCAGCGGCGGTGTAGCCCACGACCACGGAATCGGTCACCCATCTCGCATCTCCCGACGACGCGATCAGCATCTGGCGGATTTTCCAGCGAATCAGGCGCACGCCTCCCAGCAGCTTGATCCACGGGGCGAACCGCATCGCGCGCTTGAAGGCCGGGGTCGCCGCGGTCTCCGCGGGGCCGCCCTCGATCGTGACGAGCGCGCTCACCAGGTCGGGTCGGCTGTAGGCGAGACGAAACCCCTCGGAGCCGCCCACGGAGTGGGCGACCACGATCGCCTGTTTGACGGCCAGTGTGTCGAGCACCGCGGCAACGCGATCGGCCTGCGCGGTGAGAGAATAGTTCGCTCGCTCGGGCTTGGCCGACTCGCCCACGCCGAGCGGCTCGATGACAATGGTGCGATAGCCACTGGCGGTGAGCATGGGCACGACGTCGCGGAACGCGAACGCCGACCCGAACAGCCCTGGCACCAACACGACGGGCGCGCCGTGACCGCTGACCTCGACGTGCAGCGATTCCTTGGCCGAGAGGGGCACCGCGAAGGAGTGCACGGAATCGGCCAGCAGGACCGCCATGAGCCACCACACGTCGAGACCTCCTCCGAGACTCGCGACTTCAGTTCCCGCGCCAGTCGCGGGGATCGCCACAAGATAGTCGGGGCCGGGATCGGGGGAGGGGCTACCCGGCCGTGGCAGGAGCGCGCTATGCTTCGCGCGACACTCGATGCGAACCTCGCCCTTCTTGTCGCGGGCCGTCGTCGCGCTTGCCGCTTGCCTCGTGACCAGGCCCGCGGCCGCGCAAACTCGCCCCCCCGAGTGGCTCGACGGCGCGGTGGCCCGAGCCCTCAAGACGTTCCATGTACCCGGCGCTGCGGTTGCCGTCGTCAAGGACGGCAAGGTCCTGGTCGCCAAGGGATACGGCGTCCGCCGCCTCGGCGAGCGCACGCCGGTCGACGCGCACACCCTGTTCCAGATCGCATCGAACACCAAGGCATTCACGACGGCCTGTCTCGCGCTGCTCGTCGACTCCGGAGCGATCGGCTGGGACGATCCGGTCACGAAGTATCTGCCCGACTTTCAGCTGGCCGATCCATGGGTGACGCGCGAATTCACCATTCGGGACCTCCTGACCCACCGCAGTGGCCTCGGCCTCGGCGCCGGGGACCTGCTGTGGCTCCATTCCACGTACGACCGGCGCGAGATCATCCGTCGCATGCGTGCGGCGCCGCGCGCGTCCAGCTTCCGTAGCGCTTACGCGTATGACAACGTCTTCTACGCCGCCGCCGGGGAAATCGTGCCGGCGGTCACGGGTCTGAGCTGGGAGGCGTTCGTTCGCCGTCGCATTCTCGACCGGTTGGGCATGGCGGACGCGCGCACGGGCGTGGCGGACCTGCGTCCCGGCGACCCGCTCGCCACGCCCCACGTGGCGCCGAACGGAACGCCGCAGATCGTCCCGCTCGATACCGTCGATAACATCGGTCCGGCCGCGTCGCTCATGGCGAGCGTCTCTGATCTCGCGAAGTGGGTCGTGGTCCAGCTCGACTCGGGACGGACGGGGTCGGGTCGCCTCTGGAGCGCGGCCCGGACCCGCGAGCTGTGGTCACCCGTGACCGTCATGCCCATTGCGGACCCCGACCCGCCGCTCGCTTCGCTCCGCCCGAACTTCCTGGCGTACGCGCTGGGCTGGCGGCTGCGCGACTACCACGGCCGCAAGATCGTGTGGCACACGGGGGGCCTGGCCGGCATGACCTCGCGGGTCACGCTCGTCCCGGAGGCGCGCCTCGGCATCGTGGTGCTCACCAATGGCGAGAGCGACCTGTACGACGCCGTGACATTCCAGCTGCTCGACCACTATTTGGGCGCGGCCAGGACCGACTGGATCGCCGCGTTCCGCGATGCCGCGCAGGTCGACGCCGCCAGCGCGGACGCGAGCATGGCCGCGATGCGCCGGGCGCGCGATTCGACGTCGCACCCGTCGCTGCCCCTTGCTCGCTACGCCGGCCCCTACACCGACGCGCTGTACGGCGACGTGACGATCGCGCTCGAGAATGGGGGCCTGGTCTTGCGCTTCAGCCACTCCCCCGCCTTCGTCGGCGACCTCGTCCACTGGCAGTACGACACCTTTCAGACGCGCTGGCGCACGCCGAACCTGGCCGAGGCGTTCGTAACCTTCACCCTCCGGCCGAACGGCGCAGTGGACCACTTCACCATGACCGCCGTGTCGCCGGACGCCGACTTCAGCTACGACTTCGAGGACCTGCGCTTCGTGCCGGCGCGATGAAGGCGGTCCGGGTGCACGCACCCGGTGGTCCCGAGGCGCTGCGCTACGAGGAGGTGCCCCAGCCGGTGCCTGGCCGCGGCGAGGCGCTCGTCAGGATTGAAGCGGCGGGCGTCAACTTCATCGACGTCTACCACCGGCAGGGCGCGTATCCGCTCCCCATGCCCTTCATCATTGGGCAGGAGGCGGCGGGCACGGTGGCTGGCGTCGGGCCGGACGCCGGCGACGTCCGCGTGGGCGACCGCGTGGCCTACACTGGGGTGCCCGGTGCCTACGCAGAGTACGCGGTCGTACCCGCGGAGCGTCTCGTCAGTCTGCCCGATGGCGTCAGCGCCCAGCAGGGCGCCGCGGCCATGCTGCAGGGGATCACGGCGCACTACCTCACCGGCACGACGTGCGCCGTCGCGCCCGGGGACACCTGTCTCGTGCACGCGGCCGCTGGCGGCGTCGGTCTCCTGTTGTGCCAGCTCGCGAAGCGGCGCGGGGCTCGCGTGATCGGCACGGTGTCCACGGCCGCCAAGGCGCAGCTCGCGCGTGAGGCCGGGGCGGCCGAGGTGATCCTCTACACCGAGCAGGACTTCGAAGCCGAGGTGAAGCGCCTCACCAGCGGGGCTGGGGTGCGGGTGGTCTACGACGCCGTCGGCCAGACGACGTTCATGAAGGGTTTGAACTGCCTGGCCCCACGCGGCATGATGGTGCTGTTCGGGCAGTCGAGCGGCCCGGTCGAGCCGCTCGATCCGCAGGTTCTCAACCGGAAGGGATCGCTGTTTCTCACCCGCCCGAACATCGCGCACTACATCGCGGCGCGGGCTGAGCTGCTCGCGCGGGCCGGCGAAGTGCTGGGCTGGGTGCGGGCAGGCACTCTGCGACTCCGCATCGATCGGGAATTCCCGCTCGCACACGCGGCGGATGCTCACCGCGAGCTCGAGGGACGCCGCACCACGGGCAAACTGCTGCTCGTGCCCTCGGAGGGGGCTGGTGCCGCTCCGTAGACGACGCCGCGCCGCTCGGGCCCGAGTGCGGCGACCGCGCTGCACGCGATGAAGGCCACCCCCGCCGTCAGTGCCATGGCCCAGGCGTAGCCGATCCGGGCCGCCAGCAACGCTTCGACCGTCGCGATCGATCCTGCGAGCAGCACGCCGCACTGATACGCGAAGCCGGGAAGAAACCCGCGCACGCCGTCGGGCGACAGCTCTGTAAGATGAGCGGGGATGACGCCCCATGCCCCCTGCACCATGAATTGCATCGCGAACGCGCCGGCCGCGAGCGCGAGCAGCGACGGCGCGAACGCCCAGAGCGGGATCAAGAGCAGGGCGCACCCGAGCGCCGCAACGATGGTCCGGCGGCGGCCGATCCGATCAGATACAAATCCGCACAGCATGCCACCCACGAGCGCACCCACCATCGCGAGCGCCGTCAGGGCGGCGCGCCCGCCCGGGGCCGCGCCCCACACCCGCTCGAGGAACGTGGGGTAGAGGTCCTGGGTGCCGTGCGAGACGACATTCATCACCGCCATGAGCAGGGTCATGTACAGAAACAGCTTCCAGTGGCCCGCGATCGATCGGCCGAGCTGGCCCCAGTCACGGTGTCGCGTGGTTTCCCAGACCTCCGACTCGGTGACCTTGGTGCGCACGTACAACGCGAGGAGCGCCGGCAGGCCACCAACGACAAACAGGGGGCGCCAGCCCCACCGGGGGAACACGACGAAGTAGCTCAGGGCGGCGAGCAGATAGCCCGCGGCATAGCCCTGCTGCAGGAGCCCGGAGAACGCGCCGCGCCGCGCGGGCGGCACCTTCTCCATGACCAGCGACGCGCCCACACCCCACTCGCCGCCCATCCCGATTCCGAACAGAGCCCGCAGCACGAGGAATGTCGCGAACGTCGGGGCCAAGCCGGAGAGCACTTCGACCACCGAGTAGAATATGACGGTGAGCATGAGCGGGAGCCGCCGGCCGTAGCGGTCGGCCATCACGCCGAACAGCAGCGCACCGATGGGTCGGAAGGCGAGGGTGAGCGTGATCGAGAAGGCGACCGCGGCATCGGCGCGGTGGAACTCGCGCCCGATGGCCGTCAGGGTCATGACGACGAGGAAGAAATCGAAAGCGTCGAGAGTCCAGCCGAGAAAGCCGGCGAGGACGGCGGTGCGGTGATTACTTGATCCTGGCACGGACGCGCCGGAAGAGTCCCTCGCTCAGCCATCCCGGCTCACGGCGCCGCTCGTCGTCCGCTACGCGAAACCAGCCCGCCAGAATGCCCTTGCGGGCGAGATACCCGAGCAGGCGCTGCGGATCGTCGCGGGCGACGACGGGGAGGCCGCCGATGTCGCGGTCGAGCATCTTCATCGCCGCCTCCTCGAGCAGCTCATCGGGATGGGTCACGGCGAGCGAGCGAGTGCCGGCGTCGAGTGCGGTGCACGTGTCGAAGTCCTCTCGTTCCATGGCGCGCACCATGTCCCCGCGCGTGATCACGGCGAGCAGCCGACCGGCCTCGTCCACCACCGGCCAAGCGTGCTGGCTCGCGATGACGGGATCTTCCTGCACGAGGCGTGAGAAGAGGCCCTCGAGGGGGAGAGACGCGGGGACGGTCGCGACTTTCGCGTCCATCACATCCGCGACGCGCACCTGGTGCAGGGGAGGGGCCTGGTACTCGCGGATCACGTGGTGGCCCCGGCGCGCCACCTTCTCGGTGAGTATGGAGCGCTTCATGAGCAGCACCGTGACGAGGTGCGCCGCCACGCATGCGATGAGCAACGCGGGGAGCACATTGATGTCGTCCGTGAGCTCGAGCATGAACGCAATGGCGGTGAGGGGGGAGCGCATGGTCCCGCCCATCATGGCACCCATGCTGAGGGTGGCCCATAAGCCGGGGTCGGCACTGTGCAGGCTGGTCGACGCGACGGCGCCCAGCGCTCCGCCCATCATGAGCAGTGGCGCGAGCACGCCACCCGAAGTGCCCGACCCAAGCGCGACCGACCAGATGACGGCTTTCGTGAGCAGGAGGCCGAGCGCCGTGAGACCGACCAACTTGCCCGTGAGCAGGCTGTGGATCGTGTCGTAACCGACGCCGAGCGCGATCGGACAGAGCATGCCCCCGAGACCCACCACGACGCCGCCCAGCATGGGCCACCACATCCAATGGATGGGCACCTTCAGGAACAGGTCCTCGCACCCGTACACCAGGGTTGTCAGGAGCACCGAGCCGAGACCGGCGGCGATGCCGAGTGCAAGCGCGATCGGCAACGTGTGCCAGGGGAGCAGCGCATGGCTCGGCACGAGAAATAGCGGTCCCGGTCCGAGCAGGGGGACGCGGAGTGCCGCGGCCACCGCCGTGGCAGTCGCGACCGGAATGAAGCTGCGCGGCTTCCACTCGAAGAGCAGGAGCTCGACAGCGAGCAGCACGGCTGCGAGCGGCGTGCCGAAGATCCCGGCCATGCCCCCGGCGGCGCCGGCCACGAGCAGCGTCTTCCGCTCCGCGGCGGTGAGATGGAACGCCTGCGCGAAGAGTGAGCCGCACGCGCCGCCCGTCATGATGATCGGCCCCTCGGCCCCGAACGGGCCGCCCGTGCCAATCGACAGCGCGGAAGAGAGCGGCTTCAGGATCGCCACCTTCACCGTCATGCGGCTGCGGCCGATGAGAATCGCCTCGAGCGCCTCGGGAATCCCATGACCGCGGATGCGCTCCGAGCCGTACCGGGCCATGAGCCCGATGATCAGTCCCCCGGCGACCGGTACAAGCACGGCCCACCAGCCGAGGTGATTGTCGGCAGGCGAGGCGAGCGTGAGCGAGAAGCGGTGGAAGTAGGCGAGGTTCGTGAAGAGCCGGATCAGGCGTTCGAGCCCGAGGGCCACAAAGGCGCTTATCACTCCCACCACGGCGGCCATCGCGCTCAGCAGCACGACGCGCGGGCGGGTAGTGAAATCAGCGAGGCGGTCGGTCGTTGGGCTGGTCACCCAACGCGAAATTTACCCGCGGTGCTCCTGCTCGAGCAATGCGCGTTTGCGTTTCGGATCCCAACGGTATCCGCCCGGCGCCCCGTCCTGCCGCACAACACGGTGACAGGGAATCAGGAGCGCCACGGGGTTGGTGGCGCACGCGCGGGCCACGGCCCGCGTTGCCCGCGGCGCGCCGATGGCGCGCGCGATGTCCGCGTACGACCGGGTGGTGCCGTACGGGATCGCTTGCAGGGCTTTCCACACCCGTAGCTGGAACGCCGTGGCGCGCACATCGAGCGGCAGGTCGAGCTGGCGCTCTCGTCCATCGAGGTGCGCGGTGAGACGGGTGACCCAGTCGCGCAGGGCCGCGTCGTCGTGGACGAGTTCGGCGGCAGGAAACTCGGATCGAAATGCGCGCTCGACCTTGGGCGCGCTGTCACCGAGACTGATGTGGCAGATCCCCCGATCGGTCGCGGCCACGAGGAGCCAGCCGAGCGGGCAGGTTACGATCGCGTAACGGATCAGCGCGCCGAGTCCGCCACGCCCGTAGGTCGCGGGAGTCATGCCCAGGTGCGTTGCGGCGGTTTCATAGACTCGGCTGGGGGATCCGTATCCCGCTTCGTAGAGCGCGGGGCTCACGGTTTTCTCCTTCCGAAGAGAGGTCTTGAAGCGCTGCAGCCTGCGCGCCGCACGATACTGCCGCGGACTGACACCCAGGACCGCGCGAAACGCCCGCTGCAGACGATGGGGGGCGGTTCCGACGCGGCGGGCCAGCCTCACGAGCGTCCAGGGCTCGGCCGGCTGCGCATCGAGCACGCCGCAGGCCGCCCGGACTGTGGCCACTCGCGCGTCGGGCACGGCCGGGGCATCGGGCCGGCACCGGCGGCAGGCGCGAAAGCCCGCCTGCTCGGCCGTGGCGGGGGCCGCAAAGAAGAGGACCTGCGGCCGGCGTGGCCGGCGACTGGGGCACGAAGGGCGGCAGTAGATCCCCGTGGACCGCACGGCGTATACGAACTCGCCGTCGTAGCGGGAATCGCGCGCCATCACGATGCGCCAGTGATCGAGGGTCGTGGCGGTGCTCACGCGGGTGAAGATAGTGCGACGCCCCCGCGCGATCTATCCGTTTTTGACGGCGTTATCTTGTTGGACTCATGCAGCGCAAGACCTACTCCAGCGGCACGGCCTGGGAGCCGATCGTGGGCTACGCGCGAGCCGTGCGCAGGGGATCCACGATTCACGTTTCGGGAACGACCGCCACGGGCCCGGACGGCCGGATCGTGGCCCCCGGTGACGCGTATGGTCAGACGGTGCAGACCCTGAAGAACGTGGAACGGGCACTGGTGGCGCTGGGCGGAACGCTTCGTGACGTCGTGCGGACGCGCATGTTCGTCCGCAACATCGACGACTGGGAGCAGGTGGGCCGCGCGCATGGTGAGTTCTTTCGTGAGATCCGGCCCGCGACCACGATGGTCGAAGTCTCGGGCCTGGTCGACCCGGCCATGCTGGTCGAGATCGAGGCCGAGGCCATGGTGGACGAGGCATGAGCGGGGAGACGCGCCACGCAACCGTGGCGTGCCCGTTCTGCGCGACGTTGAATCGCGTCGACCTGGCGCGTGTCGCGGACCGGCCGAAGTGCGGGGAGTGCGGCCGGCCCATCCTCCTCGATCGGCCCCTCGCCGTCACCGATGCGACGTTCGACCGCATGATCCGTGATGCGGATGTGCCCGTGCTCGTGGACTTCTACGCGGACTGGTGCGGTCCCTGCAAGGTCATGGCGCCCATTCTGGATGAGGTCGCCCGCGAACGGAGCGGATCCATGCTCGCGCTCAAGCTCGACACCGACCGCAACCCCGCGACCACCGCACGCTTCGGGATCCGGGGCATCCCGACGCTCATCGCGTTCGCGGGCGGACAGGAGGTGGCCCGGCATACGGGCGCCGCCCCGCGCCAGGAGATCGACACGCTGCTCGCGACGGCCCACCGCCGGTGAGCGAGCAAACGCCGGGCATCTCCGAGCGCTCGCGGGGCGTGGCCCTCGCCCTGGGCGTCCTCGGCGGGATCTTCGGGCTGCACCGTTTCTATACCGGTCACACGAGGACCGGGGTGTGGATGGGGCTCACGCTGGGCGGCCTGGGCGTGTGGTGCCTCTATGACGTCGTCGTGATCGCCGCTGGCGACTTCGCGGACGCTGACGGCCGGCGCGTGGTGCGCTGGCAGACGGTGGCGGCGCCACCTGGAGAGTCAGCCGCCGGTGACCTCGCCGAGATCACAGACCGGCTGCGCCGGCTCGAGTCCCACGTCAGCGAGCTTGGGGAGCGCGTCGACTTTGCGGAGCGGCTGCTCGCGCGTCCGCGGGCGTCCGAGCCGAAATAGCGCCTTCTTCCTCATCTGTCCTGACGTCGGTTCGCCCGCTACTTTCCCCCGACCCGCCGACGACGTCATCCGTACCCGGCATGTGGGAGAATCGATGAAGATCGGGGTCCCGAAAGAGACCGCAGAAAACGAGCGCCGAGTCGCCCTGACGCCCGACGTCGCCGGGCGACTCGTGAAGGCCGGGTTCACCGTCCTCGTGGAGCACGGGGCGGGGGAGTCCGCGTCGTTCACCGACGAGGCCTACAAGGCGGCCGGGGCGACGGTTGCCGGCAAGGCGGCGGAGGTTCTGAGCCAGAGCGACGTGCTCCTCAAGCTGCAGCTCCCCGGGGCGGCGGACATCAAGCGCTGCCGCGAGGGCGCGGCGCTCATCGCCCTGTTCCAGCCGGCCGCCGAGCGCGACGCGGTCACCCGGCTTGCGGCGCGCAAGATGACGGTCTTCAGCCTCGCCCTGCTCCCGCGGATCACGCGGGCGCAGCCCATGGACGTGCTTTCGTCCCAGGCGACCGTGGCGGGCTACAAGGCCGTGCTGCTCGCCGCCGGGGCGGCGGGCCGGCTGTTCCCGATGCTGGTCACGGCCGCCGGAACGTTGCCGCCCGCCCGGGTGCTGGTGCTGGGCGCCGGCGTGGCCGGGCTGCAAGCGATCGCGACGGCGCGCCGGCTCGGCGCGGTGGTCTCGGCCTTCGACGTGCGGCCGGCGGTCAAGGAACAAGTCGAGAGTCTCGGCGCCAAGTTCGTGGCCATGGACATCGGCGAGCAGGCGGAAACGGCCGGGGGCTACGCGAAGCAGTTGTCGGAGGAGACCCACCGGCGGGAGCTTGCCTTCATCGCCCAGCAGGTGAAGGACGCCGACGTGGTGATCTCGACCGCCGCCATCCCGGGCAAGCGTGCCCCGGTGCTCATTACGGCTGAGGCCGTGCGGGGGATGCGGCCCGGCGCCGTGATCGTGGACCTCGCGGCTGAAACCGGCGGAAACTGCGAGCTGACCGAGCCCGATGCCGAGGTGGTGGAGGGGGGGGTCACGATCCTTGGCCCGAGGAACCTGGCGAGCGCGCTGCCGTTTCACGCGAGCCAGATGTACGCGCGCAACATCTCGAGCTTTCTCCAATACGCCGTGAAGGACGGCGCCCTGCGGCTCGACTTCGACGACGAAATCATTCGCGACACCTGCGTGACGCACGCCGGGGAGGTGCGGAAGGGATGATCGACGGCCTGATGGCAAGCGAGACCGCAGCGGCCGCGCCGCCGGTCGACTACTGGTCCATGCTGTTCGTGTTCGTACTGGCCACGTTCATCGGGCTGGGCGTGATCCGGCGGGTGTCCCGCCTCTTGTACACACCGCTCATGTCGCTCACGAACGCGATCTCGGCGATCGCGGTCGTCGGCTCGCTCGTGGTCGCGGGGGCCGACTACCCGGTCACGATCCGCGTGCTCGGCGCGGTCGCCCTCTTCGCTTCCATGACGAACATCGTCAGCGGATTCATGATCACGAACCGCATGCTGAAGATGTTCAAGAAGCAATGACGCGCTCCATCGCCGAGCTCGCCGCCGTACTCGCGGCGGCGCTGTTCATCTTCGCGCTGTACTGGATGAACGACCCCAAGACCGCCCGCAACGGCGTCATCGCGGGGGTCACGG
>DATIXG010000132.1:0-4243 GCA_035518815.1 Gemmatimonadales bacterium
ATACCCGTGCTTCCTCGCCGAGCGCGTCGAGATTGACGGCGATGACCATCAACCCACGGCCCCTTCGCGATTGCCACGCGTCCACGAGTGTCGGCAGCTCCTTGCGACACTCGACACACCACGTCGCCCAGCTCGTCAGCAGGACTGGCTGACCGCGATACTCATCGAGCGAGACCTTTCGGCCCGTGTTCAGCTCACGCGCCCAATACTCGATGGGCTCGCGGACCTTCCGCTCGTGCCCCTCATGCAGGCCGTACCACGCGGCCCCGACGGCCACCAAAGCGGCGACGCCGCCCAAGAGGGCTCGTCTCATCCCCGCTCACGGCTGATACGCTGCAGGAGGATCTTCTTGCCTTCGGTCCAGATCAGAATGGCGCCCTGCTCAGCGGCCCCCACCACCGGGTGCGAGCCCCTGGCATCCAGCTGGTCCACTGGCGCGGGGCGCCCGTCACGCGCAATCGCCCAGAGCCGAATGAGTCCCAAGGGAGTCTCCTCGTCGGAGTCCGAAGGGCTGCGAGGACGGCTGACGGCAATGGCCCAGGCGGTGTTCTCGCCGTCGACGGCAACCGATAGGTCGTTGCCATGCATGTCCGTGGTTTCATCGACGAGCTTGGCGGGCGTGGAGAAGTGAATGCCATCGCCCGACGAGGCGTACCAATAGCCGGCCCGCCCGGCTGCGCCCGTCCACCACGTCACGTGCACGCGCCCAGTGGCGTCCACGGTGGCGCCCGGCCCGAGATGCGGACAGGCGTTCAGACGAAAGTTGTCGCGATGGATCGTCACCGGAGGATTCCAGTGGTCGCCGCGATCCGTGGATCCGAGAATGATGGGATCGCGCACGTCCGCCACGGTCCCGGCGCCCGCGACAAACCCCCGCAGCACGAAGGCCGGGTGGTCCTGTCTGACGATGCCGGTCGCCGTGCAGCACACGCAGATCGTGTCCGCCAGCTTCTGCGGCCGGCTGAAGGTGCGGCCGCCGTCATGGCTTGTCGTGGCGTAGATGGCGGTGGCGTCGCGCAGGTCCGCGGGGGATCGTCCTGGCCTCGCACCGGGCGGCGTGTAGTCGTACCACGCGACCGAGAGGTCCTTTGCGTTTGGATTGACGGCGGCCGCCATGAAGTACGCCACGGGCACCTCGGGCTTCCCCGAGACGACGATAGGCGGGCTCAAGGTTCTGCCGCCGTCGGCGGAGGTCGCGAGCCGCTGCTCCGTCGTATACGAGGAAGCGTCCTTGGGATCGAGGAGATCGTGCGGGTTGCGATGGGTCCAGATCAGGAAAAGGGTTCCGTCGGTGGTGACCCGCAACCTTGGTTGCTGAGCCTCGGATCTCTCCCCGAACCGAATCGGCGAGCCGAATGTCCTGCCTCCGTCGTTGGACACCGCCAGGTAGTCCGTCCCTTCGTCTTCCTTGGGGTAGACGGACCACGCGACGTAAACGCGATTGCGAACCGGGTCGACCGCGAGCGCGGGGTTCTGGATCGTTTCGTCGGCGGCTACCACCTGGACCGTCGGGGACAAGACGAAAGTCGGCTGGGCGCGAGAGCACCCGCCGAGGACCCCCAGGAGGGACACCCCCGTCAGCGACCATGGGGAGAGGCGAGTCATCGGTCTTCGCGAATGGTCTCGGGCCGGGCGACTCTCAGAAGGCATACCTGACGTTGGCGTAGACGGAGAACGGCTCGGCGGGATTGACCCATCCCCAGCCATTCGAGGTGTAGTTGTGGCGATTGGCAAGATTCTTCGCGTTCACCTGGACATGCGCCCGCTTGCCGATACGATACGACACCAGGGCATCGACCTGCAGCAGCGCCGGGACGCGGAGGGTGTTGGCATCGTCCGCCCACGTGTCGCCGGCGTAGTAGAAACCGCCGCCGACCTCCCACTCGTGGCCGGAGCCGAACGTGTACACTCCGAAGACGTTTAGGGTCTTGTTCGGCACTCCGCCGAACTCCTGGCCGACCACCAGCGAGCCACTTGGCTCGCCCTCGGTGATCGATCCCTTCAGAATCGTACCGGCCACGTTGAGGCGCAGGCCCTGGATGACCTCGCCGTTCAGGTCCAACTCCCAGCCTCGCGTTCGCGTCTCGCCCGCCACCAGGACCGCGAGTCCGTTGGGGTCGGTGGGATCGCTGAAGCTCATGTTCTTCCGGGTGAGGTTGAAGTAGCTCGATACGAGGCTCACCTTGCCACCGAAGGCGAGCTTGATTCCCGCCTCCCCCAGCGTGCCCAGCTCGGGCGGCGGCGCCTGGTTGTCCAGGGTGATGCCCGTGTTCGGTGTGAAGGACTGGGCCCAGGCGGCGTACAGCGAAAGGACCGAAGCCGGCTGCACGACGACGCCGAAGCGCGGGCTCGTGTGGGAGTTCCGCGTGGTCTGCGCGAACTCGCTGAACGAACCGTGGGCCACGACCTCCTCGCTGAATCGATCGTGTCGAGCGCTGAGGAGCAACTTCAGCCAGGGGGCCACGCCGACGAGGTCCTGTGCATAGAAGGCGTTCGCATTCGGGTGCCAGTCGAAGACTCCCGGATCAGGGGCCGTGGCGTCGTAGAGCGCCTGAGCACTGCCGTTGGGCGGCAGCACCAGCCCGTCGAGAGTCGTTCCCTCGATGGGAAGAGATGGACCGCCGAAACCGAAGCGGGAGGTGGCCGTGTAGTGGTTGCGTGTGAGGTTGTAGCCGAGCAGGACGTCGTGACTCACCGTGCCGGTCCTGAATCTCCCGGTGCCGCGCAGATCGAGGGTGGGTTGATCTTCGGCGAAGCTCCACTGCGACAGGTCGGAGGTGCTGCCGCCTCCGGCCACGTACGTCAGCGAGGTCAGGTACTGGTCCGTCCGGCTTCGCGTGTACGCGGCGTCGGCCGTCACGGCCCATCGCTGTCCGAAGGTGTGATTGAACCTGGCCAGCAGGCTGAGGGCATCGACGTCGGTGCGTGAAAAGGTCGGATCGATGAAGTTGGTGGATCGCGAGATGTCGAAGGACTCGGCGCTGATGGGGAGCCCTCGAGCCGGCACCTCATGGCTGTGCTGAAAGTCCGTGAGAAGCGTCAGAGTGTCGTTTGACGACAACCGCAGCGCGAGCGCCGGGGCGCCGAAGAACGAATCGTGGTTCGCGAAGTCTCGGAAGCTCCCGCCGCTTTCGGCGGCGCCGTTCACCCTGAACTGGACTGATTTTGTCGCGTTGAGGGCGCCGCCAAGGTCGAAGGTTGCGCGATAGAAGTCCTGGCTCCCTGCCGTGAAGTCGACGGCATCGATTCGCGTCGGAGAGGGCGTCTTGGATACGTAGTTCACGACGCCGCCGATGTTGCCGCCATAGGTGGTGCCGCCGTACAGCACCGATGACGGCCCCTTGAGGAACTCCACGCGCTCCGTGTTCGCCGTGTCGAATGTCGACATCCAGCCGTTGACCGCGTGGCCGTCCTTGAGATAGACCCCGGCGTTCCCGAACCCGCGAAAGAAGAAGTTGGGCACGTTTCGGCCGGGGTCGCCCTGGCCGTTCTCCGCACTGAACAGCCCCGCCACGGTCTTGGCCACCTCATAGGAGGAGCGAGTTCCGCCGAGGTCGTTGAGCATCTGGAGCGTGCGAACCTCGATGGCCTGAGGCATGTCGCGAATCGGAATGTCGGTCTTGGTTCCGGAAGGGGGAGTGGCAGTCACGTAGGTCCCGGGGGCCCCTTGCACGTTGACGGCCTCGCTGAGGGTTTGGAGCTTGAGCTGGATCTGGAGCGTGACCTCCTCGCCCTTTATGGCCACGTCGTCCACGCGTCCTGGCGCGAACCCTGCTCGCTCGGCCTTGACCGCATAGCGCCCGGGGGCGACGCCCCGGAAGGCTGCGCGGCCGGCGTTGTCTGCGGTCGCCGACCATGAGGCCCCGGTTTCGGCATTGACGAGGGTGAGCAGCGCCGCAGAGACAGCGGCGCCAGAGGGATCGGTGACGGTGATGGTCAATGCCCCGCCGGGGGTCTGCGCGTTGGCTGTGGGGGCACTTGTCAGGCATGCGGCTATGCCGCATGCGATGGTGGCGGCACGTAGACGAGTCGCGCAGGTAGGCCATAGCGGCACGGGCTGCTGTTCCTCCATTGTTTCGGCCGATCCTATAGCGGCATGTCTTGCCGTCCCTTGCGGCAAGATGTCGCACCCTGTGTCCGGCTGGTGGCGCGCTTCAGCCGGCTGGCGGGCTCGCGGTCGCGGGAAGGCTGGCGCTCAGCGGCTTCCCGGGACGTACTTCGCGGGGTCGCGCCGGAAGGCGTC
>DATIXG010000133.1:0-86622 GCA_035518815.1 Gemmatimonadales bacterium
CATCGACGAGATCCGCGAAGCGGGGCTCTACGACCAGATCTGGCAGGCGTTCGCGGTGCTGCTACCGATCCGGTCCGTCGGCGTCATGGGCGATGGGCGCACCTACGACCATGTCGTGGCGCTGCGCGCGGTCACGAGCCGTGACGGCATGACGGCCGATTGGTATCCGTTCCCCACCGAGGTACTGGCCCGGATCTCGAATCGCGTCATCAACGAAGTGAAGGGGGTGAACCGGGTGACGTATGATGTGAGCTCGAAGCCGCCGGCGACCATTGAGTGGGAGTAAGGAGGGCCCGTTACCGGGTGGGGCGTTGCCGGATAAGGCGTTGCCGGATGAGGCGTTGGCGGGTGCTGCGTAGCGAAATGCACAGCGGGCGCGTGAAACTGATGACGATCCGGAGCGACTCCGGGGCGAAGTTGGGCGCGTGGGTGACTTCCGGAAGCTTGTTGCGTGGCAGGAAGCAAAACGGCTCGCCGTGCTCTCGCGGACAGCCATCGCCGGGCTGCCTCGCTGCGAGCAGTTCGCGCTTGGCGCACAGTGGCGGCGGGCTGCGTACAGCGTCGCCCTGAACATTGCCGAAGGGGCCAGTCAGAGCAGCCGGAAACAATTCCGCCGCTATCTAGAAATCGCGAAGAGCTCGCTGGACGAGCTGCAGGGGCTTTTCGAGTTGGTGGAAGCGCTCGGTTACATGTCGAGCACGAGGCTTGGCCCGCTTCGTTTGTCGCGTACCCACTGCGCCCGACTCGTGACGGCTCTCTCTCGAAGTCTCGACGTCTCACCCGGGCAACGCCTCACCCGGTAACGCCCGATTCGGCAACACCGCACCCGCCTCTAGATGTTCTTCTCCTCCAACAATTTCAAGAACTCCTTCGGAGTCGCGAGCTTCGCCAGCTTCTCCGGCACGTCTGGCTCCTTTGCGAACTGGGCGATCTTGCCGAGCACCGGGAGATACTGGTTCGAAACCTCGAGCGGGGGGGCCACGATCAGGAAGAAGTAGTGCACCGGTTTGCCGTCGATGGCGCCGAAGTCGATGCCATCCTTCTTGCGCGCGAATGCGACCCGCAGCTTACTCACGACGAGCGAGCGGCAGTGGGGGATCGCGATGTTCTGTCCGATCCCGGTGGAGCCGAGCGTCTCGCGGCGCTTCAGCATCTTGAACAACATCGCCTCGGATTTCTCGTCGAGCGTGAGCAGGCCGACGAGCTCACGCAAAGCGTCGTCCTTGGTGGTGCTCTTCAAGTCGAGATTGATCGCGTCTTCGCTGAAGAACTCGCGCAGCTGCACGGACCGGCGCTCCAGTCGTAGGGGTGTCGAGGGCGCCAAACGATAATGAGTGGTTGCCCGTCACGCAACGCGCCGCTAGGTTGTGCCGCATGCGGTTCCCCTACGCGGTCGAGCACGATGTGCCGCTGTTTCTCGCGCCCATGGCGGGCGTGTCCGAGTCGCCGTTCCGGCTGTTGTGCCGTCGTTTTGGCGCGGACGCGGTCGTGTCGGAATTCATTTCGTCGGTCGGGGTCGCCCGGGGGATCGAGCGGGTGCTGGCGGACGGCCGGTTCGATCCGGCGGAGCGTCCGTACGGGGTGCAGCTCTACGGGGCCGATCCGGACGTCATGGGGCGCGCGGCCGCGCTCGTCACCGAGGCGATCGAGCCCGATTTTCTGGACATCAATTTCGGGTGCCCGGTAAAGAAGGTCGTGCGGAACAACGGGGGCTCGGGCTGCCTCAAGGACCTGACCCTCGTGCAGGCGATCATCCGCGCCGTGCGAGGCGCGACCCACCTGCCGGTCACGGTCAAGATCCGCAGCGGGTGGGACGACACGCAGCGGGATCCGCTGACCATTGCGTTGCGGTGCCGGGATGCGGGCGCGCAGGCGCTGACGCTGCACGCGCGTACGCGGACGCAGATGTTCGCCGGCCGCGCGGACTGGGATGAAATCGCGCTGCTGGTGGAGCACCTCGACATTCCGGTGATTGGCAACGGCGACATCCAGTGCGCGGGCGACGTGCTCGCGATGCATCGCCATACCCGCTGCGCGGGGGTGATGATCGCCCGTGGCTCGTTCGGCAATCCCTGGATCTTCACCCAGGGGCGCGACCTGCTCGCGGGTCGCGCGCCCCGGCCGGATCCTGGTGCCGAGGAGCGGTTCGCGACTGCGCTCGACCACGCGCGTCTCGCCCTCGCCAGCCAGGGCGACACCCGCACGACGGCCGTGGAGTTCCGCAAGCACCTCGGGTGGTACACGAAAGGCCTGCCCGGCGGTGCCGCTCTGCGCCAACGCCTCTTCCAGATCGAGTCGCTGGCGGAAATCGAGGCCATCTTCAGCGGGTTCCTGGAAGCCCGGGAGGTGGAGGCCGCGGCATGATGCCTGACGCGCTCGCGCGGTTCCTCGAGCACCTGCCGTTCGCTACCATCGATCACCTCCGGCCCGAGATGCAGGGGCATCAGGAGGTGATTTTTTGCACGGGGAAAACGCCCGGGCAGGTGGCCGCGATCGCCGAGCGTCTGGCCGCCAAATCGGGTGAGTTCCTGGCGACCCGGGCCGAGCCCGAGCATCGCGCCGCCCTGCTGCAGCGGTTTCCCCTCGCCGAGGTAAACGAGCTTGGGCGCACCGTGTATCTGCCGCGCGACCCCGAGCCCGCTGCCACGGGACGCGGAACGGTCCTGGTCGTCACGGCGGGGACGGCCGACCTGCCGGTCGCCGAGGAAGCGGCGGTGACGGCCCGCGCGCTGAGCAATCGCGTGGAGCGCCTGACGGATGTGGGAGTCGCCGGCATTCACCGCGTCCTCACGCAGACGGATCTCCTGCGCAGCGCTGCGGTGATCATCGTCGTGGCCGGCATGGAGGGCGCGCTCCCGAGCGTGGTGGGGGGCCTCGTGAAGGCGCCCGTCATCGCCGTTCCGACGAGTGTGGGCTACGGCGCTTCGTTCGGCGGCATCGCGGCGCTGCTCGGCATGCTCAACTCCTGCGTGGCCGGTATCACGGTCGTGAACATCGACAACGGATTCGGCGCCGCCGCAGCCGCGAGTCGCATCAACCACACATGAAGGCAGCGGTGGTCTGGGTCGGGCGCGGCCTCGCCGTGCTCGGCCTTGCCACGGTGCTCCTCGCCGTTCTCCAAGCGCCCGTCTGGGCGTTGCTCGCCGCCGCCGGCGGATTCGTCGCGGCCACCGGTCTCGCGCTCGTCCCCGTCGTCCGCGTGTGGCTCGCGGATCAGCCCGCGACCCGCCCGTCCGATATCGCGCACCTCCTGGAGCTGCTGCGCCGCGCCTATGCTGGCCGGGCGGCGTGGGCCGTGGGGCTTCCCGACGGTGACGTGGAGGACGTGGGGCGGGACCCGGTGGGGCGCGAAGTGCGGCGGCGCGGGGCGGCGATCGTGCAGCTCGCTTCGATCGACGGGCGGGCGCACGTCGCGCGGGAGTCGGAGGGCACCTACGTCGCCGTAGGCGACTTTCCATTCGGCGCGGGCGTGCTGCTAGCGCCCGGCGATGCGGGACGGCCGAGCGCGGAGGAGGTAGTGGAGCAGCTGCGGCGCCTCGTGGCCGGGATGCGCGTCAGCGAGCTGCCGCTGCGGGGGGAGCCGGCTCAGCTCGTGGCCAAGCAGCTGGCGGCGATCGCGAGCGGAGCTCAAACGCTCGAGGGGGTGGCCCGAGCGGGCGTTGAGCTGGCGCAGCAGCTCACCGAGCGGGGCGCGGTCATCGCGCTCGCCGGGGTCGGCCCGGCCCAATCGCTTCACGTGCTCGCGGTTTCGACGGCGGCCGACATGCGACTAGTCGGGCACGCCGTCCCCGACGGCGCGCCGGCCGCGCGGGCGATGAACGCGGGCGTGCCGGTGGTATCGCACGGCGACGAAGATGTGTTCGGCATCCAGCTGTCCGATCGGCGGCGCCGCGATCGGGCCGGTACGGCATATCCGCTGCATGACGGCAATTTCGCGATCGGCGTGCTCGTGATCACGGGTCCGCCCATCGACTCGGACAGCATCGACGCCGAGCAGGTGCAGCGGCTCGTGGCGGAGCTGGGTGGGCGGCTCGCGGCGGCGCGGGCCCTGCACGAGGCGGAGCGGCGGGCGGTCATCGACCAGCTCACCGGCCTTCCCAACCGCCGCGAGTTCGAGCGGCAGCGGAGCCGGAAGCAGGCGGCTCCGGTCACCCTCATCTTTCTCGATCTCGACCGGTTCAAGGTGCTGAACGACACGTTGGGCCACGCGGCGGGTGATGCGGCGTTGCGGCACGTGGCCGGGTTGCTGCAGGCGGCGATCCGGGATCAGGACATCGCCGCGCGCATCGGCGGCGAGGAGTTCGCGGTATGGATGCCGCAGACGCCGCTCGCGGAGGGCATGGAAGTGGCGGAGCGCATCCGGCGCGCGGTCGAGACCACGCAGTGGCGCTGGGACGGCACGCCGCGGCCGCTCACGCTGTCGTGCGGGGTCGCCACGTGCCCTGACAGTGTGGCGGAGGCGGCCAACTTGCCGAGCGCAGCCGACGCCGCGCTGTACCGCGCCAAGCAGGCAGGGCGCAATCGCGTTGAAAAAGCGACCCCGCGTCCCTAACTTGCGGTTTGGGGGGCGAAAGGTTTCGACGGGTTTGATGAGGGTATGGTTGCGTGCCCAGGTTCTCAGTCACCTGGCAAAACAACTGGGAAAGTCATAACTGCCAATTCAAACCTGGCACTGGCTGCGTAAGCTTCGGCTTCACGCACCTGCGTGAGTGGCAGCCCGCCTGAGGCGGCGCTCACGTATCGCAAAGTCGGGCTGGCGTGACTTGGGGCCTTTCCGGGTTGCGCGAGAGATCATAGAGGCTTGTTGCTGCCGGGGCCGGCGAGGCGCCACGGTGGCGAGACCGCATAAGCGTCGCCTACGCACGTAGGAGCTGTATCGGAGTCAGGCTCGGACCGGGGTTCGATTCCCCGCGCCTCCATGGGGGGCTCGGGATTGGGGGTTAGGGGCTAGGGAGAACCTGAGCCTCGATCCAATCCCGGGCCCCCTTTCCGCAATACAACGATGCGCGCTGCGACGGAATGATACTCCAGCCAGGGCTGGCGGGCGCATGTTGCCCACCACGTGCCCCAGCCGACTGAAGCCACGCCTGTCCGCAGCTACCGCGATCTCCGTGTCTGGCAGCACGCTATGGACCTGGTTGAGATGACTTATCGGGCGACGGATGGATTTCCGGCCAATGAGCGCTATGGTCTCGCGAGTCAGCTGCGCCGAGCGGCGGTCTCCGTCGCGTCGAACATCGCTGAGGGCCATGCGCGTGCTCTGGGGGATTACATCCGTCATCTGCTGATGTCGGGCGGATCGCTGGCCGAGATGGAGACCCAGATCATGCTCAGCCATCGCTTGGGGTTGATCACCCCAGAGCATGCAGAGTCCCTGTTGCTAGCGTGTCATCAGTTGGGACGAATGCTCGGCGCCCTCCGGAAGAGTCTGCGTGCACGCCGTTCCCGAACCCCTAACCCCTAACCCCTAGCCCCTAACCCCTAGCCCCTAACCCCTAGCCCCATCACACCGTCGCCCGCGTTCGGTTCACCACACCCGCCTCTGCCAACGCCGCCTGAGCCGCCGCCAAACGCGCTGTCGGTACCCGATACGGCGAGCAGGACACGTAGTTCAGCCCTGCGCGGTGGCAGAATTTCACCGACCGAGCCTCGCCGCCATGCTCCCCGCAGATCCCGATCTTCAAGTCGCTTCGCGCGCCTCGGCCCAGTCGGACCGCCATGGTGATCAGCTTCCCGACGCCCACCTGATCGAGCACCTGGAATGGATCGACGGGGATGATGCCCTGCTCGATATAGAACGGCAGAAACCGTCCGGCATCGTCGCGCGAGACGCCGAGCGTGGTTTGCGTCAGGTCGTTGGTGCCGAACGAAAAGAACTCGGCCTCCCGGGCGATTTCGTCGGCCGTGAGGGCCGCCCGCGGCAGCTCGATCATCGTGCCAACGAGATAGGGCACCGCGCGCCCTTCCGCGTGGAAGACATCCTGCGCCACGCGGCGCACGATCGTGGCCTGCCGCCGGAACTCCTCGACGTGCGCCACGAGGGGGACCATGACCTCGACCGTGATCCGGCGTCCGCGGGCGACCACGCGGCACGCGGCCTCGAAGATCGCCCGGGCCTGCATCTCGGTGATCTCGGGGTAGGTGATGCCGAGCCGGCAACCGCGGTGGCCGAGCATCGGGTTGGCCTCGACCAGGGAATCCACCCGCCGTTTCAAGGCGGCGGTCGGGATCTTGAGTGACTTGGCGAGCGCGGCGATCTCGGGCGCGGTGTGGGGCAGGAACTCGTGCAACGGGGGATCGAGCAGGCGGATCGTGACCGGGTAGCCGCTCATCACGTCGAAAATGCCCTCGAAGTCGTGGCGTTGCATCGGGAGCAGCTTGGCCAGCGCGTGGCGTCGGCCGGTCTCGTCGGCCGCCACGATCATCTCGCGCATCGCGGTGATGCGATCGCCTTCGAAAAACATGTGCTCGGTGCGGCACAGGCCGATCCCCTCGGCGCCCAGCTCGCGCGCCCGCTTCGCGTCCTGCGGGGTGTCGGCGTTCGCGCGGACGCGCAGGCGCCTGCGCGCGTCGGCCCAGGCCATCAGCTTGGCGTAATGCTCGCCACTCTTCGGGGCCACGAGTTTGGCGGCGCCGAGGAGCACTCGCCCGGTGGTGCCGTCCACTGTGATCATCTGGCCCCGCTTGACCACGCGACCGTTGGCCCGGAAGCGGCCCGCCTCCGCGTCCACTTCGATCTCGGAGGCGCCAACCACGCAGGTCTTCCCCATACCGCGCGCCACGATGGCCGCATGACTCGTCATTCCGCCGCGCGCGGTGAGAATCGCTCCGGCGGCGACCATGCCGTGGAAATCGTCCGGGCTCGTCTCGCGTCGCACGAGGATCACGTTGTGACCCTTCCGCGCGAGCGACTCGGCCTCGTCGGCGTCGAACACGGCCTCGCCGATCGCCGCTCCTGGGGATGCGGGAAGACCGCGTGCGACCAGCACCGCCTTGCTGCGCGTATCGACCGTGGGATGGAAGAGCTGATCCAGGTCCTGGGGCGGCACCCGTTGGACCGCTTCGTCCTCGGTGATCAGCCGTTCCCGCACCATCTCGACGGCGATGCGCACCGCGGCCGCACCGGTGCGTTGCGCACGGCGCGTTTGCAGCACGTGCAGCTTGCCGTGCTCGAACGTGAACTCGATGTCCTGCACGTCCTTGAAGTGGCGCTCGAGCTTCTTGGCCACGCGCTCGAGGCCCGCGTGCACGGGCGCGAGCTTGCCGCGCAAGCGCGACAGCGGCTCGGGTGTGCGCGCGCCGGAAACGACGTCCTCCCCCTGCGCGTTCGTAAGCACGTCGCCGTTCAAGCGTCGCTCGCCGGTGCGGCAATCGCGCGTGAACGCCACGCCCGTCCCCGAGTCGTCGCCCAGGTTGCCGTACACCATCGCGACGACGTTGACGGCGGTACCGAGGCCGTCGGGAATGCCATGCACCCGCCGATAGTCGATTGCGCGTCGGGTGCGCCAGCTCTTGAACACGGCCTCGACGGCGCCCCAGAGCTGCTCGCGCGGATCGTCGGGGAATGTCTTGCCCGTCCGGGCCTGGATCAGCTCCTTGAATTCCCGCACCAGGCCCTCGAGCTCGCCCGGCGGGAGGTCGATGTCCCGCTCCACCCGGCAGCGCCGTTTGGCTTCCTCGAGCACCTCGGCGAACGGTTCCTTCCCCAGCTCGAACACCACGTCACCGTACATCTGCACGAAACGACGGTAGGAGTCGTAGGCGAAGCCGGGGTTGTGCGACGCGGCGATCAGGCCCTGCACGGTGGCATCGTTCAGGCCGAGGTTCAGGATCGTCTCCATCATCCCCGGCATCGAGACCGCGGCGCCGGAGCGCACGGAAACGAGCAGCGGATTGTCGGCGCTGCCGAACCGCTTCTTGGTGGCCTGCTCGAGCTGTTTGAGGTGGCGGTCTATTTCTTCGGAGAGCTCATCGGGGAAGCTGGCGGTCTCAAGGTAGGCGAGGCACAGGCGGGCGGAGATGGTGAAGCCGGGCGGGACCGGCAGCCCGAGGTTCGCCATTTCGGCGAGGCCCGCGCCCTTGCCGCCCAGGATGTCCCGCATCGCGGCCGACCCGTCGGCTCGGCCGTTCCCAAACGCATAGACCCAGCGCTCCAGCGACGGCACGCTCGCTCACGACGAGATACCGGCGAGCAGGGGCGCGGCGTTGCGAGCGCGCTCGAGGTCGTCGGGGATCTCGGTCGGATACTCGCCCGAGAAGCACGCGTGGCAGAACTCGCCGGAGTCGCCGCCGGCGGCGCGGAGCATGCCGTCGAGCGACAGGTAGCCGAGGCTGTCCACGCCCAGGTGCTGCCGGATGCCCTCGGTGTCGTGGATGGATGCGATCAGCTCGCTCTTGGTGGGGGTGTCGATGCCGTAGTAGCACGGGCCGGTGATGGGCGGCGACCCGACGCGGAAGTGCACCTCCTTCGCGCCCGCCTGCCGAATCAGCTGGACGAGTGCGCGGCTCGTGGTGCCGCGTACGATTGAATCGTCCACGACCACGACCTTCTTGCCTTCGAGCACGTCGCGCACCGGGTTGAACTTGATCTTCACCTTGGCGGTGCGGCCGGCAGCGACAGGCTGAATGAACGTGCGACCGACGTAGTGATTTCGGATCAGCGCGTGCTCGAGCTTGACGCCGGTCACCTCGGAGAAACCGAGGGCCATGGCGTTGGAGGAATCCGGAACGGAGAACACGCAGTCGGCGCCCGGCGCCGGATGTTCACGTCCCAACTGCCGTCCCAGCTCCCGCCGCACGCGGTCCACTGAGCGGTGAAAGACAGTGCTGTCGGGGCGCGAGAAGTAGACGAGCTCGAAGATGCAACGCCGGCTGGGCTTGCGCTCGAGCGAGGGCAGTTGGTCGAGCTCGTTTCCCTGGATGCGGATGAACTCGCCCGGCTCGAGCTCCCGGACCGGCCGGGCGCCGATGATGTCGAGCGCGCACGTCTCCGACGCCACGACCCAGCCCGCCCCGACGCGGCCCAGCGTGAGCGGTCGGAACCCGCGCGGGTCGACGATCGCATAGAGCGTGCGCCCGATCGTGATCACCAGCGAGTAGGCGCCCTCGACCCGCTCCAGCGCGTCGAGCAGCTGGTCTTCCGGCTCCCGCGCTTCGGAGCGCGCAATCAAGTGGACCAGCACCTCGCTGTCCGAGGAGCTTTGAAAGAGGGACCCTTTGGCGACGAGGTCGGAGCGCAGCGGGACGGCGTTGGTGAGGTTGCCGTTATGGGCGAGGGCCAGCGGGCCTTCGCGGTAGCGTGCCAGCATGGGCTGGGCGTTCGCGAGGACGGATGTCCCGGCGGTCGAGTACCGCGTGTGGCCGATCGCCACGTCGCCCGCCAACCCGCCCAACACCTGGTCGTTGAACACGTCGGCCACGAGTCCCATGCCGCGATGGGAGCGCGCGACGCCTTCACCATCCACGGCGACGATGCCGGACGATTCCTGGCCGCGATGCTGGAGGCTGTAAAGCCCGAGGTATACCTGTCGAGCCGCGTCGGGAATGCCGGTTACGCCGATGATACCGCACATCGATCGCTCAGTCTCCCATGCGTCGGGGAATCGAATTGCAATATACCTCGCGCAGGCGCTGAACGGGGTGCTCGATCGTGCTGTCGCCTAGTTGCAACACCAGCGCGCCCCCGCGCGCGCCCACCGTGCCGATCCGCGACGACGGCACCCCATGCGTGCGCGCCAGCGCTGCGACGGCCGCGGCCCGCTCGGTGGGACACGTCACGACCACACGTCCCTGCGATTCGCTGAACAACAGCTCGAGCGCCGGCAGGTCCGCATGACCGGACAAGTCCACCGCGAGCCCGAATCCCGCGTCCTGGTACGCATCGCCCATCGCGACTTCGGCGAGCGCAACGCCGAGCCCGCCCTGCGAGCAGTCGTGCGCGGAGCGGAACAGCCCCTGCTCGGCGCCGCTCACGAGCAAGTCGATGAGCCGTCGCTCCGCGGCGAGATCGACCCGCGGCGGCGCGCCACCGACGAAATCGTGCAGCACTTCCCAAAGCAGCGAGCCGCCCAGCTCGGCTCGGGTCTCCCCGAGCACGAACACGGCATCGCCCGAGACCGAGGCGTGACTCGGGACCGCGCGCTCGACGTTCGCGAGCAATCCCACGATCCCCACCACGGGCGTCGGATCCACCGCGCCGGCGGGGCTCTCGTTGTAGAAGGAGACGTTGCCGCCGGTCACCGGCGTCTCGAGCGCGCGACACGCGTCCGCCATTCCGCGACACGCTTCGCGGAACTGGAAGAACACCGCGGGGCGCTCGGGGCTGCCGAAGTTGAGGCAGTTGGTCATGCCGATGGGGCGCGCGCCCGTGCAGGCGACGTTGCGCGCCGCCTCGACGACCGCCGCCTTGCCGCCCTCGTACGGGTCGAGCAGGACGAAACGGGCGTTGCAATCCGTCTTCATGGCGAGGCCGAACGGCAGATCGCGCAGGCGGAGCACCCCGGCATCGCCCCCCGGGCCGAGCACGGTGCTCGCCTGGACCGTCGAGTCATATTGTTCGTAGACCCACCGCTTCGACGCGATGGCCGGATGGTCGAGGAGACGGAGCAGGGCGTCGGCGGGAGGTGGGACGGGGGACGTGGGAGAAGGCGTCGCCGCGCGCAGCGCGACCACCGCCGGGTCCTCCGCAGCCGGAGGATCGTAGACCGGGCAATCGTCGATCAGCCGGGCGGCGGGGATTTCCACCACCACCTGGTCACCCCACGTCGCGCGATAGATCCCGTCGTCGGTCAGCCGGCCAATGGGCGTAGCGTTGAGCTCCCACTTGGCGGCGATGCGCTCCACGTCGGCGACGCGATCGGCCTTCGCGACCACCAGCATCCGCTCCTGCGATTCCGACAGGAGCACCTCGTAGGGCGTCATCCCCGGCTCGCGGGTCGGTACGCGCGCGAGGTCGATCTCCACGCCCACGCCGCCCTTCGCGGCCATCTCCACGGACGAGGAGGTGAGGCCCGCGGCGCCCATATCCTGAATCGCGACGATGTGGGTCGAGGCGATGAGCTCGAGGCTTGCTTCGAGCAGCAGCTTCTCGGTGAAGGGATCGCCGACCTGCACCTGCGGCCGCCGCTGCTCGCTCTCCGGAGTCAGCTCCTCCGAGGCGAACGACGCGCCGTGGATGCCGTCGCGCCCCGTGCGCGAGCCGACCACGACGAGCACGTTGCCCACGCCGTGGGCCGCCGAGGTAATCAGGTCACGCTCGCGCAGCACGCCCACGCACATGGCGTTGACGAGCGGGTTGCCGGCGTAGCTCGAGCCGAAATCCACCTCCCCGCCCAGCGTCGGGATGCCCACACAATTGCCGTAGTCCCCCACGCCGCGCACGACGCCGGCAAAGAGGTAACGGTTGCGCGCGGTGTCGAGCGGTCCGAACCGCAGGCTGTTGAGCAGGGCGACGGGTCGCGCGCCCATCGTGAACACGTCGCGGAGAATTCCGCCCACGCCGGTTGCCGCTCCCTGATACGGCTCGACGGCCGAGGGGTGATTGTGCGACTCGATCTTGAACGCCACGGCCCAACCGTCCGGCAGTCGCAGGACGCCGGCGTTCTCGCCCGGTCCCTGGACCACCAGGGGGCCGCTCGTGGGGAATTCCCGGAGGACGCGTTTCGAGTGCTTGTAGGAGCAGTGCTCGCTCCACAGGGCCGAGCAGATGCCGAGCTCGGCGTAGGTCGGCGTGCGGCCAAGGAGCGCCAGGAAGCGGCGGTATTCGTCGTCGGTGAGGTTGTGCTCGCGGGCCAGCGCCGGAGTGATCGGCGGGTCGCCGGGAAAGGGGCGCGGCCCCCCCGTGGCGTTGGTCACTCGTCGACCTTCGCTCCGGTCACGCCCGCGACGAGCGAGCTGAAGATCCGCGTGAACGTTCCGGGCGGATGGCCCAGGATACGCTGCGCCTGGCTCGCGTCGAGCCAGAGGCCGTGGCAGTGGGTGCATTGGTCGATGTGCACGCCGTGCCACTCGCCCGTGACCAGATCGTACCCGCACTTCGGGCATTTCATGTGATGCGAGCGACGCTCGGTTTCGGCGGCGGCCTGCTTGGCCGCAGTCCGCTGCTGACGGAGCAGCTCGGCGTCGCGATGGGCGAAGTACTCGGCTTCGTTCCTCAGGGATTTGTTGGTCATGCGTGGCCTCGTCGGCAGGTGTCAGTGCGGCGTCGTGTCCGGGGTGACCGTGTCACCGGCAGCGGGCGCAGCCGCGGCGGGCGTGGTGTCGGCCGGCATCGGAGGCGGCGCTTCGCGGCGCACGGGCCCATGGGGCAGGGTGCTGGCCGGCGACGACGACTCGCCGCTGTAGCCGTGCCCGGGCCAGCGCAGGATGGCGTCCACGACCAGACCGTTCTGCAGCGTCACCACGTCCATGATCCCGCAGGTATACTCGCACCCGTTCCGGAAATAGAGCCAGGTGAACTCCCCGAGGTGGCGGACAGCCGCAGGCGGCCCCCACAAGGAGTAGACGTCCCGCTCGTGCATCCCCGGGTCGATGGTGCCGGTGTCTGCCGAGGCGTACGGCACATCGCGCTGCGGTCTCGCGGACACGTTCGTCACCGGGGCCGGGGCGGGTGGGGGCGGCGGCGGCGGTGGCGCGGGGGTCGGCGCGGGCCCCGGAGTGGGGGCGGGGGCGGGCGCCGGCAGAGCCGCCGTCTTCCGGTGCATCAGGCGGTCGCGCAGCTCCTGGAACTTCACCTTGATGGCGGTGCCGATCGCGGCCGTGGAGGCCCCGACCTTCGCCATCTGCGGCCTGATCCGGTCACACCCGTAGGTGGCGGCCACCAACAGCGCGCACATCACCAGCGTGCTGCGTCGCATGACAAGCCTCCATCGATTGGAAGACGCGAGTTCCGTCGGAGCCCCCGATCACCGCGGCGACGCGGCGCTCGGGGTGCGGCATCAGTCCCACTACGTTCCGTGCGCCGTTGCAGACGCCGGCGATGTCATTGGTCGAGCCATTCGGGTTCTCCGCCACGTACCGCCACACGACCTGCGCGCCGGCCTCGAGCTCGGCGGCCGTCCGCGGATCCACCACGTAGCGGCCATCGCCGTGCGCGATCGGCACCTCGAGCACGTCGCCTCGTTCGTACCGGCACGTGAAGGGGGTGTCCGTGGATTCCACGCGCACCCGCACGGGCCGGGAGAGGAAGCGCAGCCGCGCGTTGCGCACTAGGCCGCCCGGCAGCAGGCCGGCCTCGCACAGGATCTGAAATCCGTTGCAGATGCCGAGCACGTGCCCGCCCGCGCGTGCGTGGGCGACGACGGCCTGCATGACCGGTGAGAAGCGCGCGATCGCCCCCGACCGGAGGTAGTCGCCGTAGCTGAAGCCGCCGGGCAGGACGACGACATCGGCCCGCTGCAGGTCCGTGTCGCGGTGCCACACGAAATAGGCATCCGATCCCGCGGCGCGCGCCGCGGCGAGCGTATCGGCGTCGCAGTTCGACCCCGGGAAGACGACGACCGCAACGCGTCGACTCACGTTGCCTTCACCGCCACAGCGAAGTCCTCCGTCACGGGATTCGCGAGAAGCCGATCGCACATCGCGCGGGCGCGGGCCGCCGCTTCTTCGCCGTTCGCGGCCTCGACGTCGAGCTCGAGGTGTTTCCCCACGCGCACGCGGCCCACCTCGAAACCGAGGGCGTGCAGCGCGCGCTCGACCGCCTGCCCTTGCGGGTCGAGCAGGGTCGCCCGCGGCATGACCCGGACCTCCACGCGAAACGCCGTCACTCTGATCCTCCCGGCGCCATGCGCCGCTCCTCGCCGTTGTACTCGGTCTCGAGCGGGCTGCCGTCGGTGATCACGATCGGACCCGCGATCTCGGCATCCTCGTCCTCGTCGGGCTCGCTCATGAAGCCGAGCAGCATGGCGCGCAGCACGCCGTAGGTCATGTAGGCGATCCCGAGCGGGAAGAAGAAGACGTCGTGCTCGAGGATGCCGAACACCACGGTGAAGAGGATGGTGGCGAGCCCGAGGATCCCGCGGACCGACCGGACCCCGGCGCGCGGCATGGTGGCGTAGCGCACCTGGCTCACCATCAGGATCGTGAGGATGATCATCAGGAGCTGGAGCAGGTGGTGCCAGGGGAGGCCGCGCAGCGCGCCCTGATACACGGCGGTCTGGGTGAACGGGTAGTAGGTGGCGAGGGTGATCCCGGCGGCGGGCGAGGGCAGACCGATGAATGCCTGCTTGGCCGTTCCCGCCTGCGTGACGTTGAACCGGGCGAGCCGGATCGCCGCCGCCATCACGTAGAAGAAGCAGAAGATCCACTCCGCCTGGCCAGCGTTCCAGAACACGAGCATATAGATGAGGAACGCGGGCGCCACACCGAAGCTGATCACGTCCACCAGACTATCGAGCTCGGCGCCAAAGCGGCTGCCCGTGTTCGAGATCCGCGCCACGCGGCCGTCCAGGGCGTCGAGGATGCCCGCGAACACGATGTACCAGCTCGCGCGGTAGAACTCGCCACGGCTCGCCAGCACCATGGACCAGATCCCGAAGAACAGGTTGAAGAGGGTGAACAGGCTCGGGACCACGATGACGACCCGGCGCATGTTCGGCGGACGCGGGAAGCGGGGACTTCTCATGCGTACTCCGCGAGCACCGACGCGCCTGCGCGCACCCTGTCGCCGACCGCGACGCGCACCGCCTGCCGGGTGCCGCTCGGCAGGAACACGTCCACGCGCGAGCCGAACCGGATCATGCCCAGACGCTCACCCTGCGTCACGCGATCTCCCGTGTGCCCGTCGGTCACGATCCGCCGCGCGATGAGACCGGCGATCTGCCGGACCAGGACGGGGCCCTGCTGGCCGCGGATGCCGATCGACGCCTGCTCGTTGTCGAGGCTCGCCTTCTCGTGCCCCGCATGCAGAAACTTGCCCGGGTGGTAGTGCGTCAGCTCCACTTTGCCCGACACGGGATACCGGTTCACGTGCACGTTGAAGACGTTCATGAAGATCGAGATCCGCGTCGCCTCCTGTTTCAGGTACATCGGCTCGGGCACCACCGTCACGTCCACGATGCGACCGTCGGCCGGCGCGATCACGAACCGCTCGCCGCGCGGGCCGCTCCGTACCGGGTCGCGAAAGAACACGATCAACCACACCGCGACGCAGAGCACCGGAACCTCGATCGCCCATACCGCCCGTCCCCACGCTCCCACGCCCCACATTCCCACTCCGGCCACGACCCACCCGAAGAGGATGAACGGCCAGCCCTCCGGCGCAATGCGCATCACCGGGTTGCGAGCGCCTCGCCGGTGATCAGCCGGTACGCGTCGAGGTACCGCGCGCTCGTGGCCGCGACGACCTCGGCCGGCAGCGCGGGCGGAGGCGCATTCCCGTCCCACCGGCCGGCCCGCTTCAGCTCGGCGAGGTAGTCCCGCAGCGGCTGCTTGTCGAAGCTCGGCTGGCTCCGGCCGACCTGATAGCGGTCGGCGGGCCAGAACCGCGACGAATCGGGCGTGAGGATCTCGTCGATCACGAGCAGCGCGCCGTCCGGCGTGGTGCCGAACTCGAACTTGGTGTCGGCGATGATGATGCCCCGCGGCCCCGCGTAGGCGCGCCCGGCCTCGTACAGCGCCAGGCTGGCCTGCTTCAGGCGCTCCGCCGTGGCGGCTCCCAGGGCACGCACCACGTGCCCGAACGTCACGTTTTCGTCGTGGCCCACCTCCGCCTTGGTCGCGGGCGAGAAGATCGCCGGCTCGAATCGCGCGCTTTCGAGGAGGCCCGGCGGCAGTGGCTCGCCCGCGAGCGTTCCCGCCCGTTGATACTCGGCCCAGGCGGAGCCGGTGAGATAGCCCCGGACCACGCACTCGAAGGGGACGGGGGTCGTGCGACGCACCAGCATCGCGCGGCCCGCGAGCACGTCCCGCATCCTGCGGAGCGCGGGGATGCGCTTGATGATATCGTCCGCGCTGGCGGTCAGGCAGTGATGCGGGATGACGCTCGCCAGACGCCGGAACCAGAACGCGCTGATCTGCGTCAGCACCGCGCCCTTGTGCGGCACGGGCTCGCGCATCACGACGTCGAACGCGCTCACGCGGTCGCTCGCGACGAGCAACAGGGTCGCGGCGTCCACCTCGTAGACCTCGCGGACCTTGCCGCGGCGCACCAGGGGCAGCGGCAGCTCGCTCGCGACGAGGACGTCGGTCATACGCTCACCTCCGCCGGAATGGCCGTGGGCGCCACGGCTTCAATGCGACGCAGCACGGCCGGGACCACCTGCTCGAGGAAGTGGTCCACCTGGCGGGGCGCGCGGCCCACATAGTTCGCCGCGTCGAGCTCCTCCGGGCGGACGCCCACCTTCAGGGCCGCGAACGCGGGGTCCCCGGCCAGCCGCTGCAGCAGCTCGCCCGCCGCGCCCTGTTCGGCGGCCCGGAGGCTATGCACGCGGATGACCTCGTGCAACCGCTGCCGGTCGCCGCCGGCCTGCACGCCGCGCATCAGGAGCCGCTCGGTGGCCATGTACGGCATCTGCGCGGCCACGTGCGACGCGATGGCGCCCTCCCGCACCTCGAGCCCCGCCGCCACGTTCGTCGCCAGCACGAGCATCGCGTCCGTCGCGAGGAACGCCTCGGGCAGCACCAGGCGGCGGTTCGCGCTGTCGTCGAGCGTCCGCTCGAGCCACTGCTCGGCCGCCGTATGCCAGCCGTTGCCTTCCAGCTCGATCACGAAGCGCGCGAGCGATGTCATGCGCTCGGCGCGCATCGGGTTGCGCTTGAACGGCATCGCGCTCGACCCGACCTGCTCGGCCTCGAACGGCTCGAGCAGCTCCCCTTCGTGCTGCAGGAGCCGCAAGTCGGTCGCGAGCTTCGCGGTCGTTGCGGCGATGCCGGCCAGCACAGCCAGGACCTGCGCGTCGAGTTTGCGCGGGTAGGTTTGGCCGGTGACGGGAAACACGCGCTCGAATCCCATCTTCCGACTCACCCGCAGGTCCAGGTCCTGGACCTTTTCGTCGTCGCCGCCGAACAGCTCGAGGAAACTCGCCTGCGTTCCGGTCGTTCCCTTCGCGCCTCGGAACTGCAGGGTCTCGCGCCGGTGCAGGATCTCCTCGGCGTCGAGAATGGAGTCCTGCATCCAGAGCGTCGCGCGTTTCCCGACGGTCGTGAGCTGCGCGGGTTGAAAGTGCGTATAGGCCAGGCAGGGCAGGGCGCGATACCGGCGCGCAAGCTTGCCGAGCGCGACCAGCACCGCCCCGATGCGGCCGAGCAAGAGATCGAGACCTTCCCGAATCAGGATCAGGTCCGCGTTGTCGGTGACGTAGGCACTCGTCGCGCCGAGATGAATGAATGCCCGGGCCGCCGGCGCCTGCTCGCCGAGGTGGTGGATGTGCGCCATCACGTCGTGGCGCATCCGTCGTTCGTGCTCGGCGACGCGCTCCAGGTCGGCGTCGTCGAGATGGGCGCGCACCTCGTCGAGCGCGCGTTGCGGGATGTTGAGCCCCAGCTCGCGCTCGCCTTCCATCAGCGCGAGCCAGAGGCGACGCCACAAGCCGACGCGCCGTCGCTCTCCCCACAGGGTCTGCATCGCGGGGGATGCGTATCGCTGCGACAGGGGAGACTGGTAGGTCACGTCTCGGCGTAGAGGTCGGGGGGATAGGTCACCGTCACGAGGTACAGGCCCTGTGGCGGTGCGGGCGGACTCGCTCCTGCGTTGTCCGGCGCGGCGAGGAGCACGGGGAGATCGGAGAGTGGCCGACGCTCGAGGGCGATGTCCACCATCGCCCCCACGAGAAAGCGCACCATGCGGTGCACGAACCGGTCGGCCTCGATCGTGAATGTCATCCCCGCTCCGTCCGCTCGCGGCGCCCACTCGGCGAGCGCCACGCGGCAACGGTAGTGGGGCTTCGCGGCCGCCCCTCCGCCGTGCGCCGCCAGGCCGCGAAAGTCGTGCTCCCCGACCAGGACGGCGGCTGCATGCGCGAGCAAAGACGGGTCAAGGGAGCGGCCCAATCCCCACTCGTAGGGCCGGCGGAACGGCGACTGGGCGGCGTCGTCGATCCCGACGACGTAGCGATAGCGGCGCGCGGTCGCGCTCTTGCGGGCATGGAACCCGGGCTGCATCGCATGCACCCGCTCGACCCAGATGTCGCGCGGCAGGAGCGCGTTCAGCGCCCGCCGCAGCCCCTCGGGGTCCTGCTCCCACCGCCCGCCGGCGAGAAACCCGACGCCCTGACCGAGCGCGTGTACGCCGGTATCAGTGCGTCCCGCCCCCATCACAGTGGTGCGCCGGCCCATCAGACGCTCGAGCACGGCTTCGAACTCCGCCTGCACCGTGCGCCCGGCGCGCTGGCGCTGCCACCCGACGAACTCGGCCCCGTCGTAGTGCACCACGGCGAGGGAGGGCCGGCTCGTCACAGGCGAAAGATAGGAAAATCACCGAGCCCGATCAAGGCGCTCCCGTCGCGCAACCCATTGTCGTTGTTTGACAAGAGCCAATTTTCCCGGGTACCTTTTCGCGGAGCGACCGCCCATCATGCCCGACACCAGTGCGCCGATCCGCGAAGCGATCTCCCTCCTCGCCAACCGCCAGTCGTTGAGTGAACGGCTCGCGACGGAGGTGTTCAACGCCGTTATGCGCGGCGAGGCGACGCCCGCGCAGCTGGGAGCCCTGCTGGTCGGATTGCGGGTGAAAGGAGAGTCCGCCGAAGAAGTCGCGGGCGCGGCGCGCGCGTTACGCGAGGCCATGGTGCGTGTCGACGCGGACGACGCCCACCTCGTGGACACCTGCGGGACCGGTGGCGGCGCCGTCACGACGTTCAACATCTCCACGGGGGCCGCGTTCGTCGCCGCGGGCGCCGGCGCGCATGTCGCGAAGCACGGCAACCGGTCTTTCACGTCTCGCAGCGGGTCGGCGGACGTGCTCGAGGCCCTCGGCGTCGCGATCACCCTCGACGCCACCGCGGCGGGCCGCGTGCTTCGCGAAGCCTGCATCACCTTCCTTTTCGCCCCGACCTTCCACCCGGCCATGAAACACGTGGGACCGGTGCGCCGTGAGCTCGGCGCGCCGTCCGTGATGAATCTCGTCGGCCCGCTCGCGAATCCGGCAGGTGTCAGGCGCCAGGTGTTAGGGGTTGCCGACCGGGCCCGCGGCGCCCTGATGGCCACAGCCCTGCTGCGTCTCGGCGCGGAGCACGCCATGGTCGTCCACGGCCGCATCGGGATGGATGAGATTTCCCCGCAGGGAATCACCGACGTGTGGGAGGTACGGAACGGCGCGGTGACGACCTGGGAGGTCGACCCGGCGGACTACGGATGCGACATCGCCGATGCCTCGGTTCTGGCGGGCGGGACGCCCGCGGAGAACGCGAAGCGGGTCGAGGGGCTGCTCGCGGAGCGGGGGGGAGGCGGCGCTGACCCGGGAGGGCTGGCGGCCCTGCTCCTCAACGCGGGCGCCGCGATCTACGTGGCCGGGTTGACCCCGTCCTATGCCGAGGGGGTGAAGCGGGCGGCAGAGGTGGTCCAGCGCGGCGGCGGCCTCAGCGCGCTCGAGCGCCTGCGCCGCGCGGCCGCTAGTACTTCCGGATGACTCCGACCACGATGCCCTGCACGACAATGTCGCGTTCGTTCACGCGGATCGGCGACATGCTCGCGTTCGCCGGCTGCAGTCGAATCCATCCGCCGGGCTCCCGATAGAACTTCTTCACCGTCGCGCTGTCGCCGTGCACCAGGGCGATGACCATCTGGCCGTTGTCGGCCGTGTTTCGCTCGTGCACGACCACGAAGTCGCCGTCGCGGATCTGCTCGTCGATCATCGAGCTGCCCCGCACCTTGAGGACGTAGCTGCGCCCGCGTCGCGGTACGAGCTCGTCGGGAACCGCGAGGGAGTCGTCGCCCGAGATGGCCTCGATCGGCTCGCCCGCGGCCACGAGGCCGAGCAGCGGCAGCTCGGTGGCCCCGGTCTGGCCTTTGGGCGGGACCACTTCGATGGCCCGGCTCTCGTTGTGCGTGCGGCGGATGAATCCCTTGCGCTCGAGGTTGGTGAGGTGTTCGTGCACGGTGGCCAGCGACTGGAAGCCGAATTGACGCGCGATTTCCTCGAAGCTCGGGGCGTAGCCCTTGGCGTCGATGTGCTGGGCGACGTAGTCGAAGATCTCGCGCTGACGGCGCGTAAGTGGCACACGGTCTCCCGAAGATAAACCGAAAAGCTAATTTACCCGAAAATCACCCGAACGCAAGGATGCCCCCGGCCACCCTCGAGACAATCCTGGCGACCACCCGCCGCCGCGTTGAGGCCATCCGCCCGCGCGCCGCGGAACTGGCGCAGCGCGCGAGCCGCGCCCCTGTGCCGCGCTCGTTCGCGGCCGCGCTCGTCGGGCCCTCGGTCGGGGTGATCGCCGAGGTGAAGCGACGGTCGCCGTCCGCCGGCGCCATTGCCGAAGGGCTGGACCCCGTCACCCACGCGGCGGCCTACGCCCGCGGCGGGGCAGTGGCGGTCTCGGTCCTGACGGACGAGCCGCACTTCGGCGGGTCCCTCGACGACCTGGAGCGGGTGGCGCGGGAGGTGCCGCTGCCGGCGTTGCGGAAGGACTTCATCCTCGATGAGGTCCAGCTGCTCGAAGCCCGCGCGGCCGGCGCGAGCGCGATCCTCCTGATCGTTCGCGCGCTCGAGGTCGACCAACTGCGAGCGCTTGCGCAAGCCGCGACACGGCTCGGACTCGGCGTGCTCGCGGAAGCGCACACCGAGCAGGAGCTCGAGGTCGCGATCGCCCTCGCGCCCACGGCGGTGGGGGTGAACAGCCGCGATCTGACGACGTTCCGGGTCGATGTCGCGCAGGCGGAGCGGCTGGTCGGGTGCGTGCCGGTGGGCCTCCCGGTGGTGGCCGAGAGCGGGATTGAGACCAGAGCCGATGTCGAGCGGCTCGCGGCCGCCGGGGCGGACGTCGTGTTGGTCGGGACCTCCGTTGCACGCGCGGCCGACCCGGCGGCGGCGGTGCGGGCGTTGTGCGGCGTCCCGCGGCGGGGCCGGCCGCGCGTGCGCTGATTCTTGGCACTAGACTTGTGGCCGGGCGACGAAAGGATGCCGGTGTGAGTATTCCTCCGATGGTGGAGCGCGCCGTGGATGGGCGGTTCGGGCCTTATGGGGGCCGTTACGTCCCGGAGACGCTCATGGCGGCGCTCGAGGAGCTGGAGGCCGTGTACGCCGCCGCCCAGGCCGATCCCGCGTTCTGGGCGGAGCTCGGGGGACTGCTCAAGGACTACGTCGGGCGACCCACCCCGCTGACGGAAGCGCCCCGCCTGTCGGCGGCGGTCGGCCCCGGAGTGCGGGTCGCGCTCAAGCGCGAAGACCTGAATCACACCGGCGCTCACAAGATCAACAACACGCTGGGCCAGGTACTGCTGGCGCGCCGGATGGGCAAGCGGCGCATCATCGCCGAGACTGGCGCGGGCCAGCACGGCGTCGCCACGGCGACGGTGTGCGCCAAGTTCGGACTCGACTGCGTCGTCTATATGGGCGACGAAGACATGAAGCGGCAGGGGCTCAACGTCTACCGCATGCGGCTCCTCGGCGCGCAAGTGGTGCCGGTGACCTCCGGAACGCGCACGCTGAAGGACGCCACAAACGAAGCGCTGCGGGACTGGGTCACGAATGTCACCGGCACGCACTACATCATCGGGTCGGTGGTGGGCCCGGATCCGTTCCCGCGCATGGTGCGGGACTTCCAGTCCGTGATCGGGCGTGAGACGCGGGCGCAGGCGCTGGAGCGCTACGGCCGGCTCCCCGACATGGTGGTCGCATGCGTGGGCGGCGGGTCGAACGCGGCCGGCATGTTCTCGGCGTTCCTGGACGATCGGGCGGTCGAGCTGGTGGGGGTGGAGGCCGCGGGGGAGGGGCTCACGAGCGGCCGGCACGCGGCGTCGCTGAGTCTGGGGAAGCCCGGGGTCTTCCACGGCAGCCTGAGTTACCTGCTCCAGGACGCCGGTGGGCAGGTGCAACCGGCACACAGCGTATCGGCCGGGCTGGACTATCCGGGGGTGGGGCCCGAGCATGCTTTTCTGAAGGACTCAGGTCGCGTATTGTATGAGGCCGTGACGGACCAGCAGGCGCTCGATGCGTTTGCCCGGCTCGCGCGGCTCGAAGGAATCCTCCCCGCGCTCGAGAGCGCGCACGCCGTGGCCTGGGTGCTCGCCCATCCGGAGCGGTGGAGCGGAGGGAGGGGAGCGACGGTGATCATCAATTTGAGCGGCCGTGGCGACAAGGATGTGGCGATGGTCGCCGAGCTCACGGGAGCTCAGCCCTGACGAGCACGCCCCAGCCGGTGCCGGAGGTGACCCTGCCGCCGGCGCAGGTCGAGCAGCTGATGCAGGTCCTGGTCAAGGGCCTTCGCGCCACCCAACTCTATCTCCCCAACAACCCGGTCTACCAGCGCGCCGTCGAGAACATTCGCGCCGCGTTCCGCCAGGTGTGGCAGCAAGTCGACGAGCTGGTGCTGGACGTCGAAGAGACGGCGTTCCGGTGGGAAGGCACGGTTGTGTACTTCCACGCGCAGCGCAACGAGGCCCTGGCGTGGACGCTCTATAAGGACGGGGTGCACTCGGTCACGCTCCGTCGGGGCGTGGAAGAGTCCGAAATCGTCCGCTTTCTCGCGGTGCTGCACAAAGCCCGCAATCTCCCTGCCGATGCCGCGGATGACCTCCTCACGCTGCTCTGGGCCGAGGATTTCCAGCTCATCGCCTATACGTTCCGCGAGCTCGTGTCTGAGAACGCGGTGGCCATCGAGGCCGGCCCGCCGATGGCTTCGCCCGCGCCCGCGCAGGCGACCAGGATGGTCCAGGAGGAGGCGCCCCCGAGACCCGAGGGGATCGTGTCGATGGAAGATTTCGACACGACGCTCTACTTCCTGGACGAGCGCGAGGTGGAGTACATCCGCAAGGAGGCCGAGCGCGAGTACCAGCAAGACGTGCGGCGCAACGTGCTCGCGGCGCTGTTCGATCTGCTCGAGCTGCAGACCTACGGCACGGTGCGCGCCGAGCTCATCGGCATCGTCGAGAACTTCATACCATATCTCCTGGCGGCGGGCGACTTCCGGTCCGTCTCCTATATCCTGCGCGAGACGCGGGTCGTGCTCGAGCGGGGGCGCGAGATCATCCCCGAGCATCGCACCACGCTCACGGGCCTGCCCGGGCGCCTCTCGCAGCCGGATGCCCTGGGGCAGCTGCTCCAGTCGCTCGACGAGGCCACGGTGCACCCCACGGAGGAGGAGCTGAGCGAAGCGTTCCGCGAGCTCCGTCCGGAGGCCCTGGCCACCCTGATGAGCTGGATCCCCCGGCTGACCAACGAGCGGGTGCGCGAGCTGGTCAGCACCTCCGGGGCGCGCCTCGCGCAGGACCACGTGCCCGAGGTGTTGAAGGCGCTGGCGGCGCCCGACACGGGTGCGCGGCTCGAAATGGTGCGCCTTGCGGGACGGCTCAAGCTGCCGGGCGCGCCGGAGGGGATGGGCCCGCTGCTCGAGTCCGAGGACCGCACCCTCAAGCTCGCCGTGGTCGAGGCGCTGACGCAGATCGCGAGTCCAACGGCGCTGCGGCTGCTGGAAAAAGCGGTGGAAGACACGGATCGCGACGTGCGGATCTCCTCGGTGAAATTCCTGGCGTCGCGCGGCCATCGGAACGCGCTGGCCCGGGTCGAGAGCATGCTCGAGGGTTCCCGTCTCAAGGCGTCGGACCTCACCGAGAAGATGGCGTTCTACGAGGCCTACGGCACGCTCGCCGGGGCGAAGGGCATTCCCTCGCTCGAGAAGCTGCTGGTCAGCAAGGGCCTGTTCGGACGCCGCGAGGACCCGGAGATCCGGGCGTGCGCCGCGATGGCTTTGGGCAAGGTGCGCACGCCCGCCGCGCGCGCCGTGCTCGAACAGGCGGCCCAGGATAAGGAAGCGCTCGTGAGAAACGCAGTCAGCCGCGCGCTGCGCGAGGTGGGTGGGTGACGCAACCGACGGAGCGGCGCGCGTCCGGTCTCGGCGAGACCGTCCAGACCACCGACGGCTTCCTGCGGCTCGCGGGCCGGGACTTTCTCGTCGTCCTCTATACCGCCTTCCGCTCGCTCAAGCTCTATCCCATCGAGAATGCCCAGGTGCAGCGGGCGCTCGACGACCTGGTCGCGAGCACCAAGCAGCTGCTGGACGTGGAGCGCGAGATCGAGCTGCGGCTGCAGGGCGAGTTCATCTTCGTGAACTCGACCCGCCTGCGCCTCGACCTCGATAACTACGCGTCCTTCTCGCACATCCTCGGCGTCCTGCGGCAGTGCGGCATTGGCGCCGTGCGCGTGGACGAAGGCGTCGATCGCGGCCAGCTCCAGACGTTCGTATCGCTGCTCCTCGTGTACGCGGCCAAGGAGGCGACGCCGGAGAAGGTGCACGAGCTGGCCAAGAAGCTGTCGGATGGCGGGGTCACCTTCATCACGGTCGATCCGCCCGTCGAGACCGAGGAGGACGTGGAAGACGCGGAGCGGCAGAAGGAAGCCGCCAAGCGGACCTACGCGCGATCGGTGGCCGTCACGAAGGAGGTCATCAACAGCATCCGCATGGGGCGGACGGCCAACGTCAAGAAGGTGAAGCGGGCGGTGCAGGCGATCGTGGACCAGGTGCTCAACAACGAGACCTCGCTCGTCGGCCTCACCACGATACGTGACTACGACGAGTACACGTTCACGCACTCCGTGAACGTCTGCATTTTCTCCGTCGCGCTCGGCCGCAAGCTCGGCTTCACCAAGCTCCAGCTGTACGACCTGGGCATCGCGGCCCTGTTCCACGACGTCGGCAAGTCGCGCGTTCCGGTGGAGGTGCTGAACAAGCAGGGCGGGTTGAGCGACGAGGAGTGGCGCATCATGACGGCCCACCCATGGCTGGGCGTCCTCACGCTGTTCGGCCTGCGGGGCTACGGGGAGATTCCCTACCGCGGAATGATCGTGGCGTACGAGCATCACATGAAGACCGATCTCACCGGGTACCCCAAGTCCATCCGGCCCCGCGAGCTGTCGATCTTCTCCAAGATCGTGGCCGTGGCCGATGGGTTCGACGCCGCCACCAGCCGGCGGGCCTATCAGACGACGCCGATTCAGCCGGACCAGGTGCTGAAGGAGATGTGGGAGAACCCGCGGCGCGGCTACGATCCGGTGATCGTGAAGGCCTTCATCAACCTCATCGGGATCTATCCTGTGGGCACCTGCGTCATCCTCGACACGTACGAGGTCGGACTCGTGCACGCCGCCAACTCGGACGTGGCGCACGTCCACCGGCCGATCGTGCGGATCGTCATGTCGCCCGAAGGAGCGGTGCAGCATCCGGGCGAGCTGGTCGATCTCTCACACCAGGACGCCCAGGGCAACTATCCCCGGACCATTGTGAAGGTCACCGACCCGCTGCGGCTCGGCATCAACGTCGGCGATTATTTTGTCTGAGCACCCGATCGCCGCCCGCTGGCGGGCGGTGCGTGAACGGCGCCGGGCAGCGCTCATTCCGTATTTGACGGCCGGGTTTCCCACGCCGGACGTCGCGGTCGACGCGCTGCGGATGGTGGAAGCCGCCGGCGCCGATCTCGTCGAGGTCGGCGTCCCTTTTTCGGACCCGCTGGCCGACGGCGTGACCATCCAACGCTCCACGCAGGCGGCGCTCGACCTGGGCATCACCACGAGCGACGTGCTCGACCAGGTGCGCCGCGCGGCCCTGAAGATCCCCGTCGTGATCATGACGTACGTGAACCCCGTCCTGGCCTACGGGGTGGAGCGCTTTCTCCGTGACGCGCACGGCGCGGGGGTGTCCGGCCTCCTGCTGACCGACTTCCCCGCGGGCGCCGATCCCGCGCTCGAGCGCCGGGTGATGGAGAGCCCGCTCGCCCTGATCCGGCTCGTCGCGCCGACCACCAGGCCCGAGCGCCTGGCGCGCGCGCTCCAGGGCGCGAGCGGGTTCGTCTATCTGATTTCCCGCCTCGGCGTGACCGGCGCGCGGGACGACCTGCCGCTCGACATCGCCTCGCACGTCGAGCGGATCCGTGCTGCCACCACACTTCCCGTCGCGGTCGGATTCGGCATCAGCACGCCGGCGCAGGCGCACGCCGCCGCCAGCGTCGCCGACGGGGTCGTCGTCGGCAGCGCGCTGGTGGACGCCCTCGGCACCGGCGGGCTCGGACCGGCGGAGCAGCTGGTCCGCGGGCTGCGGCGCGCGGTCGAACGGAACGGACGGTGACGACCGACCGGGTCATCGTCCTCTACAGCCGCTTCCTGACCTATGCGGGGCCGGCGCTCATGCTCGCCGTCCTGATCGCCGATCCGCGCTGGCTGGGTCAGCTCCCCGAGCTGGTCATTCTCACCACCTGCGGCGTGGTCCTGCGCGGTCTCCAGATTCCGCTGTCCAAATACTCCTACCTCACGCAGACCGGGCTTGTGGGGATCGTGGGGAGCCTGGTCGCCGGCCTGCCGGCGGCGACCGTGGCGGTCGGGGTGAGCACGTTCATCGCCGACACGCTGTGGTTGCGCAAGGCGACATCGGCGGCGCTGGTCAACGCGGGCCGCGAAGTGGTGACGGTGGTCGCGGCCTACGGCATCTACGCGGCGATCGTACGCGCCTCGGGCGTCGCGCCCGGCCTGCACGTGGACACGCTGCCCGCGCTGTTCTTCTACGGCCTCGCGTATTTCGGCTTCGGGCGCCTGATGTTCTACTTCGCGCTCATCGCGCGGGGCAAGCTCGAGCAGAGTGAGCGCCTGCTGATCCTCCGCTACGAGTGCATCAGCTTCGGGGCGACGTTGATTGCGAGCGCAACCGTGGTCGGCACGGTCGTGTACTGGCCGCCGCTTGCGTGGTTGTTCGTCGGCGCGGCCCTCGGCGCCCTGGGCCTGCTCTTCAAGCGCACCATCGAGGAGGCGATCGCGGCCGAGGAGCTGAACAAGATCCACGCGATGGAGGCCGTGATCACGAGCAACGTGAGCCTCGCGGACTCCTTCGCGCGCATCGAGCGGCTCGCCCACCGGCTCGTGGACTGGGGCGACTTTCGTATCTTCCGCCGCGAGGAGGGGGTGGTGTCGCTCGCGTACCGCGGCGTCATCGGACGCCGGGACCGCGGCGAGCCGTCGGCCGACATCGCCACGCTGCGGGCCCAGGTGGTCGAAACGGGCGCGACGCTCGTCATCGACGACGTGACCCGCGACCGCCGGGTGGCGGATGCGAACATCAACGTGAAGAGCCTCGTGATCGTACCGCTGCGATTCGGGGACCGGATCATCGGCACCCTCGAGCTCGAGCATCACAAGCGGCGGTCGTACAGCGGCAAGGATGTCCTCACGATCGCGACGTTCGCGACGCAGCTCGCGACCGCGATTCACATCACCGAGCTGCGCCGTCCGCTCGTGGAGACGGTCGAGCGCCTGACGGAGCAGCTCGGCACGCTGGCACGCGCCGCCGAGGCGCTCCGGGATGCGGCAGGGGCGGTGGCCGGCTCCACGAACGCGATTCGTGCCGGCGCGGTGGCCGAGGAAGGCGAGGTCTCCGGCGGCCTCGCCGCCACCGAGAGTCTGGCCCAGGTGTCGCGACGGGTTTCCGTCGACGGTCATGAGGCCGCCAAGGCATCGACGGCCGCGAGCGGCGTCGCCACCCGCAACCGGCAGCAGATTCGCGAAGCCATGGAGCGTCTGGTGGCGCTCAAGGCGTTTGTGAGCGAGAGCTCGGCCAAGGTACAGGCGCTGGGCCACGTGAGCCGCCGCATCACCGGGTTCATCATGTCCATTCGGGAGCTCGCGGACCTGACCAACCTGCTCTCCCTCAACGCCGCGATTGAAGCGGCGCGCGCGGGGAAGCACGGTAAAGGCTTCGCCGTCGTGGCCGAGGAAGTGCGGCGCCTGGCGGAGCAGAGCGCGACGGCGGCGGCGGAGGCGGGGGAGCTGGTGCAGGACATTCATCGCGAAGTCGGTGAAGTGGTGGAGCAGATGCGGCGCGGGCAGGTCAATGTCGGCGGCGTGGAGGAGTTGTCCTCGGCCGCGCTCGACGCGCTCGACGCGATCGTCGCGTCGACGGCGGACGCGACGGAGCATGCCCGCCGCATCGCCGATGCCGCGGGCGAGCAGGACAGCGCGTTCGGCCGGCTGCGCGAGCGCATCAACGCCGTGGCCGCGATCGCGGGAAAGAACCGCGCCGAGGCGGACGACGTGGCGACGCGGGCGAATGAAGCGGCGCGCGGCCTGTCGGACCTGGAGCGCGCCACGCGGGAGCTCGAATCCGTGGCCTCCATGCTGCGGGATCTCACGCGCGGTTTTGCGAGCCTGGCGTAGGCGGTTTACCATTCCGCGGTGTCGAAGGCCGAGCGGGTGTACGTCGCATTGGGATCCAACGTCGGGGATCGGGAAGGGCACCTCGCGCATGCGCGGGCCCGCCTTGCGAACCTGGACGGCACGCGCTTGATCGCGCTCTCGGCCGTGGAGGAAACGGCGCCCCTCGGACCCGTGCCCCAAGGACCCTACCTGAACCAGATGGCGCTGCTCGAAACGGAGCTCGCACCGACCGCACTGCTCGCGCAGCTCCAGGCCATCGAGGCGGAGCGCGGGCGCGTGCGTGGCCTGCGCTGGGGCCCCCGCACGCTCGATCTCGACATCGTGCGGTTCGGGGACCGCGAGCTGCGCGACCCCGCGCTCGTGATTCCGCACCCCGAGCTGCCCCACCGGTCCTTCTGGCTGCGCGAGCTGGCGGAGCTCGAGGCCGCCGAGTCGTCCCATGAGTGAGAGCCCCGCGCCGCTGACGATCCACGACCTCGGCCAGCGCAAGGCGAAGGGCGAGCGGATCGTGACGCTGACCTGCTACGACGCGCTGTTCGCGCGGCTGCTCGATGAGTGCGGCGTAGACGTGCTGCTGGTGGGCGATTCCGTGAATCAGGTGCTCGCGGGGGCCGAGACGACCCTGTCGGCCACGCTCGAGCAGATGATCTACCATACGCGCTCCGTCCGGCGCGGCAGCAGCCGCGCGCTCGTAATCTGCGACATGCCGTTCCTCAGCTATCAGGTCTCGCGAGAGGACGCGATCCGGCACTGCGGTCGCGTGCTGGCGGAGACCGGCTGCCACGGCGTCAAGCTCGAGGGCGGGCGGGCCATGGCCGACACGGTGCGCGCGCTCGTGGATGTCGGGATCCCGGTCATGGGCCACCTCGGCCTCACGCCGCAATCGGTCCATGCGCTCGGCGGGTACCGCGTCCAGGGACGGGATGAGGCCACGGCGGATCGCCTGCTGGCCGATGCCCAGGCGCTCGAAGCCGCGGGCGCGTTCGCCGTGGTCCTGGAGCTGATACCGGCACCACTCGCCTCGCGGATCACCAAAGCGGTCGGGATTCCTACCATCGGCATCGGCGCGGGCCCGGCCTGCGACGGCCAGGTCCTCGTGCTGCACGATATGCTGGGCCTGAACGACCGGTTCGACGCCAAGTTCATCAAGCGCTACGCCGCGCTCGCGCAGGACGTGCGCGATGCCGTCAAGTTGTTCGGCGCCGAGGTGCGTGAAGGGCGCTATCCCGGCCCGGAGCACTCGTTCCCGACGTAGCGGGCGGCATCCGCGAGATCGCGGACCCGCAGGAGATGCGCGCGTGGTCGCGCGCGGAGCGGGGCCGCGGGAACCGGATCGGATTCGTGCCGACCATGGGTGCGTTGCACGAGGGGCATCTGCGTCTCGTCGACCGGGCGCGCTCCCGGACGAATCGCGTCGTGTTGAGCGCGTTCGTGAATCCATTGCAGTTCGCCCCCTCGGAAGACTTCGCGGCGTATCCGCGCGATCTCGATCGCGACCGGGCGCTGGCCAAGGCGCGCGGAGTCGACGTCCTGTTCGTTCCCACCACGGCGGCCGTGTACCCCGCCGAGCCGGTCGTCCGCGTCGCGCCGGGACCCATGGGGGACGTGCTCGAAGGCGCTGCGCGGCCCGGGCATTTCCAGGGGGTCCTCACCGTCGTCGCGAAGCTCCTGCACATCGTCGAGCCGGACATCGCGGTCTTCGGGCGCAAGGATTTCCAGCAGGCGACCCTGGTGCGCCGCATGGCGGCGGACCTGGGCTTCGCGGCCGAGATCGACGTGGTGCCCACCGTGCGCGAGCTCGACGGGCTCGCGCTGTCCTCACGCAACAGCTACCTGAACGCGGACGAGCGGCGCGCGGCCATTGCCTTGTCGCGCGCGCTCCGCACCGTGGAGCAGGCGTGGCGCGGCGGGCAGATCGCGGCCGCGGCGCTGGTCGAGCGCGGACTCGAGGTGCTGCGCGTGCCGGGAGTCGCGCCCGAGTACCTCGCGCTCGTGGATTTCGATCTCCGGCCCGTAGCCCGGGCCGATGCGCGCACGATCGTGCTCCTCGCCGCGCGCGTGGGGAGCACGCGGCTGATCGACAACGTGGTCCTCGGCGACGGTCTCGCCCGTGACATCCCGGTGCGCGGTGGGTGACGCGGCGGGCATTGCGCTGCCCCGCTGGGCGCAGGTGTCCGCCAAGCGACGCGCGCACATCGAGCGGGTCGCCGGGTTGCTCGCGCGGTGGGCCGGGGCGATGGGGGTGCCCTCCGGCGAGCGCGAGCGCTGGATCAAGGCGGCTGCGCTGCATGACGCGTTGCGCGACGCGCCGGTCGCTGACGCGCTGGCGCACGGCCCGCTCGCCGCCGAGCGGGCGGCGCGTGAGGGCGAAACCGATATGGGCGTGCTCGATGCGGTCCGCTATCACACGGTGGGCTATGCGGGCTGGGACGACGTGGGGCGAATGCTCTATCTCGCGGATTTCCTCGAGCCCGGGCGGTCGTTCGCCGCGGAGGAGCGGCAGGCCCTGGCCGGCAGGGTGCCGACGGAGCGGGATGCGGTGTTGAAGGAGGTGGCGCGCTGGCGGGTGGAATGGGTGGTTCGCTCGGGGTGGCCGCTCGCGCCCGAGACGGTCGGATTTTGGAATTCGCTCGTCTCGCGCTGACGCTCGGGGCGTGCGCGCTCGTCGGGTGCCGTGGAGAGCGGCGCCGCGAGCCGCTGCCCCTGCCCGGCGAGCAGGGGCCCCGGTTGACCGTCGAGGTCCTCAACGCGAGCGGGAGCCCCGGCGCGGCGCGGATCGCCACCCGGGCGCTGCGCGAGGCCGGCATCGACGTCGTGGCGTTCGGGAACGCGCCGGCCGACGAGCGGCGGCTCGACTCGACTCGGATTCTCGTGCGGCGCGGCGATCGGAGTGTCGCGACGCCCGTGCGCGCAGCGCTCGGTGCCGGTCGGGTGGTCGTGCAGCTCGATTCGAGCCGGCTAGTTGACGCGAGCGTTCTCGTCGGCGCCGACTACTCTCCTCGCGTCGACTTCCACCCGTAGCTGGCCGCAGGCGGCGCTGATATCCACGCCGCGGCTGCGCCGCAGCACTGCCTCCACGCCATGGGTCTTCAACCGGCGCTCGAAGTCGAGCATCCGCGCGCGCGAGCTGGGCGTGAGATCGGGAGCGCCGCCCGCATGCAGTGGCAGCAGGTTCACCAGGGCGGCAAGGGGGACTGCGAGCGCGGCCAGCTGATCGGCGTGCTCGAGACTGTCGTTCCGCCCGCCGATGAGCACGTACTCGAAGGTCACCCGGCGCCGAAACTGCGCCAGCGCGGCCAGCACCTCCGTGAGGCCGTACTTCTTTTCGATCGGCATCAGCTCGCGCCGCAGCGGCCCGCTGGGCGCGTGCAGCGAGACCGCGAGCCGGAACTGCTCGGGCCGCCGCGCGAGCTGGGCGAGCTGCGGCACGATCCCGACCGTCGAAACCGTGATGTGGCGCGCCCCGATCGCGAACCCGTCGGGATGGTTGAGAATCGACAGGGCCGTATCCACCGCGCTCCAGTTGAGCAGCGGCTCACCCATTCCCATAAACACGATGTTGGTGGGCTTCGCGGCGGGATCGCGCAGCACGAGCTCGCGCACCTGGTTCGCGATCTCGGCGGCGGTGAGATTGCGGCGAAAGCCCATGCGGCCCGTGGCGCAGAACACGCAGCCGAGCGCGCACCCCACCTGCGACGAGATGCACAGCGTGCGGCGCTTCCCTTCGGGAATCAACACCGCTTCGATGGCTTCGCCGTCGGCGAGAGTCCACAGGAATTTCTCTGTGCCGTCGCTCGAGACCTGATGGGCGCCGAGCCCCATGCGCGGCAGGGGAAAGTCGGTCGCCAGATCGCGGCGCAGGTCCGCGGGCAGATCGGTGGCATCGGTCCAGTCAGCCACCGGGCGGGCCCAGAGGCGCGGCAGAATCTGGCGGACGCGGTAGGCGGGCGCGCCGCGCGCTTCGACCCACGCGCTGATTGCAGCGGCGGCATCCGGCGGCGCGAGCGAGAGCAGGTCGGTCACTTGATGCCCGCTTCGAGCCCGACGCGATACGCCGAGCCGATGTCGTTCTGTCCGGTGTCGCGGGCGTAGCTCACGCGATAGCGCCCGATGCCGACCCGCACGCCGGCGCTGCCCCGCCACCCCACCACGCCGTAGGTGTCCTCGCGGACCACGCGCACGTCGAGCACGAACGACTCATCGAACGCAATCCCGAGCCCGAACTGGTGGTCCGGCGCGGATCCGTTCGCGACGGCTGCCCCGTAGCGGAGCAACACGGTCGTCTTCCCGCTCCCGGTCCACGACGTCCCGTGCCATACCGCCCACTCGATGCCGCCGTAGAAGTCGCCGACGTGCTCGTCGCTCGTGAGAGGAGACAGCAGATGACTCGCGAGCGAGAGCCAGAGCGGCCCTGGCAGTTGCTGGCGCAAGCCCACGTCGCATGTGGCGCGGTCCATTTGCGTCTCGTCGAGACGCACGTGCTCCCACCCCACGGTCGCTCCGAGCGTCGTAGCGCTCGTGGTCAGCGTCCAATTGAGGCCGAGCAACTGCGTGCCGTACGGGATGCCGCTACCCTCCGCATCTGGGTCGAGCGATGTGCGCACGAGGTCTCGAATCTGCATGCTGCCGTATAGGAGGCCGAGCACTCCGAGCGGGCGAACGCGGACGCGAGCCACCGCGAGCGCGCCTCCGGCTCCGACAGCACTGGGGGCCTGGACGACATCGAGGCTCAGGCTCGCACGGCCGTCGGGGGGCAGCTGTGCGGGGCTCCAAAACGTGCTGGCCCCACCGGTGGCCAGGGCCTCGGGTGTGGTCAGGGTGGTCGCGGCCACCCTCCAAAGCTCGGCTGCGGCGCTCGCCTGGGCGGCCGCCGCCCCCGGGACAAGCGTGGCGAGCAGGGCGGCAATGCGTTGCATGTCGAACGTTTACCGTGCCAAGTGGCGCTGTCAATTCAACTTAACTATCTTCAACCGCCTACGACACTTGGGCCAGCGTGCGCCTGTCTGAGCTCTTGCCTCCCAGCCGCATCCAGATCCCCCTCCAGTCGCGCGACAAGCCGGGGGTGCTTCGGGAATTGGCGGCACTCATGGTTCCGGCCAAGGACGGACACCTCGAGGACCTGCTCGGGGCCATTCTGGAGCGGGAGCGCCAATTTCCTACGGGCATCGGGTACGGGGTCGCCGTTCCGCACGGCAAGACGCCAACGCTGGCCACCCTGCAAGCGGTGGCGGGGACGACCAGGGATCCGGTGGCCTACGAGACCATCGACGGGGAGCCGGTGCGGATCTTCTTCATGTTGGCGGGCCCCGAGTCTCAGGCGGGGGCTCACGTGAAGGCCATCAGCCGGATCTCCCGTCTGGTGCGGCACGAGCCGGTGCGCGCGCGCCTGCTCGAAGCGCGCACGGCCGAAGAATTTCACCGCGTGGTGCGCGAAGCAGAGGGAGCGTAACGGATTGAACGCGACGAGTTTGCGGACACACATGTGCGGGGAGCTGCGGTCGGGAGCCGCGGGCCAGCGCGTGCGGCTCGGGGGCTGGGTGCACCGACGCCGCGATCTCGGGGGCATCGTGTTCATCGACTTGCGGGACCGCGCCGGCCTCGTGCAAGTGGCCTTCGGCCCCGGGTGGTCTCCACCCGACGTGCTCGAGCGCGCGAGCAGTTTGGGCGGCGAGTGGGTGGTCCTGGTCGAGGGTGAGGTGGTCGCCCGGCCGGGGGCGGCGAAGAACCCGGAGATGGCCACCGGGGACGTCGAGGTGCACGCCACCGCTCTGACCATCGTGGGACCTGCCACGACGCCTCCCATCCCTGTCGCGCGATCCAAGACCGACGAGCTGCCGGCCGAGGAGCTGCGACTCAAGTACCGTCATCTGGATCTGCGCCGGCCCGAGCTCCAGGCGAACCTGATTCTGCGCCACCGATTGGCGCAGCGGGCGCACCGCATCCTGTCGGACCTCGGGTTCCTCGAAGTCGAGACGCCGATCCTCACCAAGCCCACTCCCGAGGGCGCGCGGGACTACCTCGTGCCGTCGCGGGTGCACCCTGGGGAGTTCTACGCGCTGCCGCAGTCGCCGCAGATCTACAAGCAGCTGCTCATGGTGTCCGGGTTCGATCGGTACTTCCAGATCGCGCGGTGCTTCCGCGACGAGGATCTGCGCAACGACCGCCAGCCGGAGTTCACCCAGATCGACCTCGAGGCGTCCTTCGTGGGGCAGGACGACGTGATGGGATTCGTCGAGGAGCTGCTCGTGGGACTGTGGGACGAAGCGGGGCATCGCATCGCGCGACCGTTCCGGCGGATGTCGCACCGCGAGGCGATGGAATCCTATGGCACCGACAAGCCCGACTTGCGTTACGACTTTCCGATCGCGGACTGGACCGCGCGCTTCCGCCCGCTGGGCGTTCCGTTCTTCACTAGCGCGCTCGAGAACGGGGCCCGCGTGCGCGGCCTCGCCGTGAAGGGCGGGGGGGCGCTGTCGCGGAAGGACGTGGATCAGCTCGCCGCCGCCGCCAAGGATCTGGGAAGCGCGGGACTCGCGTGGGCCAAGCGCCAGAGCGATCAGATCACGGGCTCCATCGCGAAGCACGTCACGACGGACTTCCTGGGCCAGATCGGCGTCGGGGACGGCGACGCGCTGCTCGTCACCGTCGGGCCGGACCGCGTCACGTCGCCGGTGCTCGATCGCGTGCGGCAGGAAGTCATCCGGCGCCTCGCGCCGGCGCCGAAGACCGCGCACGCGTTCTGCTGGATCGTGGACTTTCCGTTGTTCGAGCCAGATCCCGACACGGGTCGGCCCGTCTTCGCGCACCATCCCTTTACGTCCCCGCATCCGGAAGACGTGGCGCGCGTGGAGCAGGAGCCGTTTGCCTGCCGCGCGTTGCACTACGACGCCGTGTACAACGGGAACGAGCTGGGCTCGGGCTCGATCCGCATCATTGACCCGGCGATCCAGCGCCGGGTGTTCAAGGAGCTGGGCATGTCGGTCGCCGAGATCGACGTGCGGTTCGGCTTTCTGCTCGCGGGGTTGACCGCTGGCGCGCCGCCGCACGGCGGGTTTGCGGTCGGCTTCGATCGCGTGACGATGCTTCTGGCCGGCGCCGCGAGTCTGCGGGATGTGATTGCCTTTCCGAAGACCACGGCGGCTCGCGCCCTGTTCGAGGGCGCCCCGGGCGTCGCGAGCCCCGCTGACATCGCGGCGCTGCACATCCAGGTGAAACAGCCGTGAGCAGCGAGATCGCCCGGCGTCTCTCCGCGGAGGGGATCGACCCGTTGACGCTCGCCGGGGTGAATGACGGCAACCTGGTCGAGCTCGCGAAGCGCACCGGCGTCCGGGTCTCGCTGCGCGGGGACGTGCTGTCGCTTACCGGCCCGGCCGACGCGGTCGAGCGGGCCACGCCCGTGGCGCAGGCGCTGATGGATCTCGCGCGGATGGGCGATCTGCTCGAGCCCGGGGACGTTGCGCGTCTGGTAGCGGACGCGGATCGCGGGACCCTGAGCGCCGCGGTCGACGGCGCGCACAACATCATCCTGCCGGGACTGCGCAGGGTCATCCAGCCCAAGACCGCGGGGCAACGCACGTACCTGGAATCCATTGCGCAAAGCGAAATCGTGGTAGGGATCGGGCCGGCCGGCACCGGCAAGACGTATCTCGCGGTCGCCGCGGCCGTCGACGCGCTGGCGCGCAAGCGGGTCCGGCGCATCGTCCTCGCGCGGCCCGCCGTGGAGGCAGGGGAAAGCCTGGGATTCCTGCCGGGCGACCTGCAGGAAAAGGTGGATCCCTACCTGCGGCCGCTGTACGACGCGCTCGAGGACATGATGCCGCGGGACCGCGTGCAGAAGGCCATCGAGACCCGCACCATCGAAATTGCGCCGCTCGCGTACATGCGCGGCCGGACGCTTGCCGACGCGTTCGTGATTCTCGATGAGGCCCAGAACGCGACGGGCATGCAGATGAAGATGTTCCTCACCCGCCTCGGCGTGAACTCGCGCGCGGTGATCACGGGCGACAAGACGCAGATCGACCTGCAGAACCGGGAAGACTCGGGGCTTCTGCAGATCGAGCGGATCCTGCCGGGCATCGAAGGGATCGGCTTCTGCTACCTGGACGAGAGCGACGTGGTGCGCCACCGGCTCGTGCGCGCGATCATCCGCGCGTACGCCGAGGATGCGCAGGGCTGACGTGATCACCCTGCCGTCGCGCGAGCGCGTGCGCTACCACGCCGAACGCTGGGCGTGGGTCTTGGGGCTTGCCGTGCTCGCCTTCGTGGCGTTCCCCTCGAGCGCGATCGACGTCGCGCCATTGCTCCAGGCGGGCAGAGTCTCCGATCGGGACGTGATCGCGCCGTTCACTTACTCCGTGAACAAGACCGACCAGGAGCTGGCGCGCGAGGCCGAGGAGCTGGCCAGCACGGTCAAGCCGGTCTATGAGTTCCGCCAGCGGGCACTCGACAGCGCGTCGTCCGCTGCGCGCGTGTTCTTCACAGCCATCGACGCGGCGTCGCGGGACGGGGCGCAGGCGGTCGCACGAGCCGCCCGCGACTACGGCGTGACGCTGTCCGCCGAGGAGGCCGCCTACCTGACGAGCACCAAACGGCGGCGTCAACTCGACGCGGCGCTCGCCGATCTGTTCAGCCGCACGCTGGCCCCCGGCGTGACCGGGCCGGGCGTCCTCCAGGTCGAGCAGTCGCCGGAGCTGATCATCCGGCGCCGCTCATCCGAGACGTCCGTGCCGCGCGACCAGGTGACGTCCTACGCGCAGTACCTGAACCGCGCACGCGCCGTGCACCCGGACAAGGGCTCCGCGGTGGCGGATGGGGTGTTGCTGCGGCTCGCCGCTCGCTTCTTCCTGCCCACCCTCGTGCCCAACACAGTCGAGACCGAGCGGCGGCGCGACGAGCTGCGCCGCAGCGTGGACCAGACCAAGTACGTGGTGCGGGCGGGCGAGCGCATCGTCGGTGCGCACGAAGTCGTCACGAACGAAGCCCGCGAGCGTCTCGTGGCGCTACAGCAGGAGCTGTTGCGGCGCGGGGCGGCCACCAGCCGGTCGGCCCGGGGCGTGGTGGGGCCGCTGCTGCGGGACAGCATGGTGCTCTCCATCTTCTGGGTGCTGCTCCTGTTTTACCGCCGCGAGACGTACCGCGAGCAGCGGCAGGTGACGCTCCTGGCCTGCCTGTTTGCCGCGGCGATCCTAGGCGCGGCCGGCATCGCGCGATGGGTCCCCCAGAGCCCGATGCTCATCCCGCTGCCCTTTACGGCGATGATGTTGACCGTGCTCTTCAACGGGCGCGTGTCCCTGATCGGCGCGCTCGTGGTGTCGGTGCTGATCGGGCTCCAGCCGGTCTTCCACGACTCGCCCACGCTGTTCTTCTGCGTGGTCGGCGGTGTGACCGCCGCCCTCTCGGTCCGCGTCCTGCGGCGCCGCAGCCACCTGATGATGGTCGTGCTGCTCGTGGGCGCAGGTTACCTGCTGGGAGCCATCGCGATCGGACTCGCCAACGCATGGAGCGCCGCCGACATCCTCCAGCGCGCGCTCCTGGGCACCGTGAACGGCCTCGTGTCGGCCGGTCTGACCCTCCTGCTCCTGCCGGTTGCGGAGGCGCTCACGCACATCACCACCGACCTCACGCTGCTCGAGCTGTCCGACCCGAGCCGGCCGTTGTTGCGGCGGTTGTCGCTCGAGGCGCCCGGGACGTACGCGCACAGCATCGCGATGGCGAACCTGGTAGAAGCGGCCTGCAACCGCATCGGCGCGAACGGGCTGCTGGGGCGCGTCGGCTGCTACTACCACGATATCGGGAAGGTGAAGAATCCCGCGTACTTCGTGGAGAACCAGACGCGCGGCAACAACCCCCACGATCGCCTGGACCCGCGGCAATCGGCCGAAATCATCAAGGCCCACGTGACCGACGGGCTCGCGCTCGCCGATGAGGCCAGGCTCCCCGACGTGGTGCGGGCGTTCATTCCCGAGCATCACGGCACCATGGAGATCACATACTTCCTGGATCGCGCGAAGAAGAGCGGCGTGACTCCCATCCGCGCGTCGGATTTCATGTACCCGGGCCCGAAGCCGCAGTCGGTCGAAACCGCCGTCACGCTGCTCGCGGACTCGGTGGAAGCGGCGTTGCGTGTGCTCGAGGACCTGACGCCGAAGAAGATCGAAGACGCCATCGACCACATCGTCCGGACCAAGCTCAACCAGGGGCAGCTCGACGACGCGCCGATCACGCTGCAGCGCATTCACGAGGTGAAAGCGGAGTTCGTCCGCAGCATCGCGGGGATGTACCACAACCGCATCGACTATCCGGAGTCCAGTGGCGGGATCTCGGCGACGTGGCAGTCCGCAGCCAAGAGCTGAGCGGTTCCTTGCGCGCGCGGCGCGCCAGGTGCTCGCGTGGGAGCGCGCGCACGACACCCGCGTGGAGCTCACGCTGCTCGGCGCGGCCGCCATGCGTCGGCTCAACCGGCGCGCGACCGGCCGGCGCGGGTTGACCGACGTGATCGCCTTCACGCTGCCCCAGCCTGATGGATCCACGCTGGGCGACGTGTACCTCTGTCCAGCCGCCACCGAACCGTGGGTGCAGGACGGCGTGGCGTCGCGTCGCGAGGAGCTCGTGCGGCTGGTCGTGCACGGGACGTTGCACGTGCTCGGGTACGACCACCCGGCGGGCCCGGGTCGGGTGCGCTCGACCATGTGGCGCACACAGGAGCGGTACGTCCGTCGGCTCCTCGCCCGGAGCCCCTGATGTTCCTCGACACCGCGGGCCTCGTGGGCGGGGCTCTGGTGGCCCTGGCCGCGGCACTGTGGGCGGGTCTCCTCGCCCTGGCGGAAGAAGGCGCCGTCGCCGAGGCACCGCACACCCTGGGCGACGCCCCACCCACCGCCGCCGGGGCGGTGGTGCCGCTGCACCGCGCGCTGCACGTCGCGCGCCTCGCGCTGCTCGTGCTCGGCGCCGTTGCCGCCGCGCACGCCCTGGGCTGGTGGCGGCGTCCCTGGCTCGAGGCCCTCACCGATCTCGCGCTCGCGGCCGGTCTGCTGTTCGTCCTCGGGGACGCGCTGCCCCGCAGCATCGCGCGTCTGGCCCCGGAGGTGGGAGCGGCCGCGCTCCCGCTCGCGCGGCGCACGCTCTCACCGTTTCGGCCCCTGCTCTGGCTGCTCGCCGGAGCGGACCGGGGACTCCACGCGCTCGTGCGCACACCGCGCCCGCTCGAGGCCGGCCTGGGGCCGGCGCAGCGGGACATGTTGCTCGGTGTCTTCACGCTGGCCGACGCGACCGTCGCGGAAGTGATGACGCCGCGCCTCGACATGGCGGCCATCGATGCGAGCGCCTCGCGCGAGGAGCTGCTCGCGGAATTTCGCCGGACGGAGCACTCGCGCCTGCCCGTGTACGACGGAACCCCGGACAACATCATCGGCATCGTCTACGCCAAGGACGCCGTCCCGCTCGCGCTCGGGTTGAGTGAGGTGCCGGGCCGGTGGCAGGACCTGATCAAGCCCGCGAGCTACGTACCCGAGAGCAAGACACTCGACAACCAGCTGCGCGACTTCCAGCGGGGGCCCGGGCACATCGCCATCGTCGTCGACGAGTTTGGCGGCACGTCCGGGCTGATCACCCTCGAGGACATCCTCGAGGAGATCGTCGGAGACATTCGCGATGAGCGCGACGATGAGGCGACCCCCGCCATCCGCCGCGATGGCGAGCGGTACTGGGTGGACGGACGCGTGACGCTCGACGATCTCTCGTCCGCGCTCGGCAGCAGGTTCGAGCACCCCGAGGTGTCGACGGTGGGCGGCTTGGTCTACTCGGCCCTGGGGCGCGTGCCGCGCGCGGGCGAGGAGCTGACGCTCGACGGCTATCGGGTGGTCGTCGAGCGCGTGGACCGGCGCCGGGTCACGCGCGTGTACTTCGAGAAGCAATGATCGCCGCGCTGCTCGTGCTGATCGCCGGACTCGGCGTCGCGGGCACCGCCGCCGCCGTGGGCGTCGCGACCGCCGCCATGAGCCAGGTGGACCTCACGCGCTGGGTCGCCTCCCGGCTCAAGGGGGTCGCCGGCGCTGCGGCCATCATCGAGAACCCCGGCCGCATGCTCGCGACCGCGAACGCCGTGACCACGCTCGGTATCGTCTTCGCGGCCGCCGCGGTCCCGGCACTGCTCGCGGAAACGACCCCGACGCTTCTCGGCGTGTTCACCGTGTCCGTCGGCGTGCCGTTGTTCATCGGCGCGGCGTACCTCGTCCCGCGGGTCGTCGGCAAACGCCGGGCCGAGGCGATCGTGGTGAGCGCGGTCCCCTGGCTCGAGCTCGTCGGCCGCGGCCTCGCGCCACTCGTGCCGCGACGCGATCCGTCCCCCCGCACCACGCTGGCGGCGGTGCTGTCGGCCGCGGACACGGAAGCGCTCGCGGGCGCGGACGAGATGGCGGTGGTCTCGGCCGTCCTCGCGTTCGCCGACCGACCCGTTCGCGACCTCATGACGCCGCGGACCGCGATCGTCGCCCTTCCCGAAGACATGCCCGCCGGCGAGGCGGCGCACGTGTGCGCGCAGGCGGGGTTCAGCCGCTTCCCCACCTACCGGGGCTCGCTCGATGAAGTCACGGGCGTGGTGCATGCAATCGACCTGCTCGCTCTGCAACCGGAAGATCCGGTGCCGGTCCGGCCGGTTCTCACGGTGCCCGGCACGATGCGCGCCGCCGACTTGATGCTCGAGATGCAGCGAGGGCGCAGCCACCTCGCAACCGTGCTGGATGAGTTCGGCGGGACGGCGGGGCTCGTGACCCTCGAGGACCTGCTGGGCGATCTCGTGGAAGAAATCTTTGGCGACCACGACGCATCCCCACCGCCCGCGTCGCGTGACGCACCCTTGCTCGAGGTCGAAGGCAACGTCCCCGCGGAGCGCCTCCACGAGGTATTTGGCGTCGCGATCCGCGGGCGGGACGTACAGACAGTGGGCGGCTTGCTCGTGCAGGCGCTCGGGCGTATTCCCCGTCCCGGGGAGCGGCTCCAACTGCGGGGCCTGGAATTCGATATCCTCGCGGCCACATCCACCCGCGTCGAGCGGGTCCTGGTCCGGAAAGGGCCCGTGCGTGCCGTGTCGCTCGACCGGGTGCCGGAATAGTTATCTTCAAGCATGGGAGCGGATTAGCCGTGCCGACCGAAAGTCTGGTCGAGCGATTCGCCCGCCGCGATCCGGCGGCCCTCGCGCGCGCCATCAGCCTGGTCGAGAACCAGTCGGACGGCTTCGAGCGACTGCTCGCCCACGCCTATGCGAGTGTGGCGCGCGGCGCCGCGCGGCGCATCGGGATCACCGGGCCCCCGGGGGCGGGGAAGAGCACCCTCACCGAGCAGCTGATTCAGGCGTTCCGGGCGCAGGGGTTGCGGGTGGGCGTGGTCGCGGTGGACCCGACGAGCCCGTTTACCGGTGGAGCGCTGCTCGGCGACCGGATTCGCATGGAGGCCGCGAGCCTGGACACCGGGGTCTTCATCCGCTCGATGGCGACGCGCGGCACGCACGGCGGACTGGCTACCACCACCGAAGAAGTGGCGGACCTGCTCGAGGCATTCGGGTTTGACCGGATCCTGATCGAGACGGTCGGCGTTGGCCAGACGGAGCTCGACATCGCGGGCACCGCTGACACCACGATGCTCGTTCTCGTTCCGGAATCGGGTGATGCGATCCAGACATTGAAAGCCGGCGTGATGGAGATCGCCGACGTCTACGTGATCAACAAGAGCGACCGTCCAGGGGCGGACAAGCTGCGGCAGGAGGTAGAAGTGATGCTCGGCATCCGGCGCGGGAATGCGTTCCGCCACGTCGGTCCCCATCACCACCCACCCACCCCCCGGCGGTCAGGCGGTCAGGCGGGCAAGGCCCCCGACGGGGTTGAATCATCTGCCTGGGAACCGCCCGTGCTCCCTACCGTGGCGGTGCGCGGGGAGGGCATCGTGGACCTGATTTCGGCCCTCGAGCGGCATGCTGAGCACCTGGCGGCGAGCGGCGGGCTGGCGCTGCGGCGCCGGGAGCGGGTGCGGCGGCGGCTGCGCGCGGTGACGGAGCGTGCCGTACGGCAGTGGATCTGGGACGCGACCCGCGCCGACGAGCTGCTCGCCGAGCGGGTGGATGACGTGGCGGAGGGACGCCGGAACCCCTACGACGTGGCGGCCGAGGTCGTCGAGCAGGTCAAGATCGGAGCGATGCGATGAGCGCACCCCGGAAGCCCGTGTACACGCCCGAGGACCTGGTCGGGTTCGAGCCCGCGCGACAGCTGGGTCGCCCGGGCGAGTACCCGTTCACGCGCGGGATCCACCACACCATGTACCGCGGGCGGGTGTGGACCATGCGGCAGTTCGCGGGATTCGGGACGGCCACCGACACGAACCGGCGGTACAAGTTCCTGCTCGAGCACGGTCAGACCGGGCTGTCGGTCGCGTTCGATTTCCCCACGCTCATGGGGTACGACTCCGATCATCCGCGATCCGAGGGGGAGGTCGGGAAATGCGGGGTCGCGATCTCGTCGCTCGCCGACATGGAAGAGCTGTTCCGGGGCATTCCGCTCGACCAGGTCTCCACCTCGATGACGATCAACGGGCCTGCCGCGATGTTGTTCTGCTTCTACGTCGCGGCCGCGGAGAAGGCCGGCGTCCCGAGCGCGACGCTGCGGGGCACCGTGCAGAACGACATCCTGAAGGAGTACATGGCCCAGCACGCTTGGGTCTTTCCGGTCGAGCCGGCCTTGAAGATCATCGTCGACATGTTCGAGTGGTGCGCCGAGCACGCGCCGCAATGGAATACCATTTCGATCTCGGGCTACCATATCCGCGAGGCGGGCGCCACGGCGGCACAGGAGTTGGCCTTCACGCTCGCGAACGGGTTTACCTACGTGGAGCGCGGCATGGCCCGCGGGCTCGACGTGGATACGTTCGCACCCCGGCTGTCGTTCTTCTGGGACGTGCACAACGACTTCTTCGAAGAGATCGCGAAGATGCGCGCGGCGCGGCGGATTTGGGCCCGGCATATGCGCGAGCGTTATGGCGCGAAGTCACCGCGGTCCTGGATGATGCGCTTCCACAGCCAGACAGCGGGCGTGACGCTCACGGCGCAGCAGCCCATGAACAACGTCGTCCGCGTGGCCTACCAGGCGCTCGCCGCCGTGCTGGGTGGCACCCAGTCGCTGCACACGAATTCGCTCGACGAGACGCTCGCCCTCCCCACCGAGCAGGCCGTGCAGTTGGCATTGCGCACGCAACAGATCGTCGCCGCGGAGAGCGGTGTGAGCGAGGTGGCCGATCCCCTGGGCGGGTCCTACTACGTCGAGGCCCTCACCGACCAGCTCGAGCGGGAAGCGGAAGCCATGTTCGCCGAAATCCACTCGATCGGCGGCGTGGTGCCGGGCATCGAACGCGGGTGGTTCCAGCGCCAGATCGCCCGTTCGGCGGCAGAGCAGCAACGCGCGGTGGAAATGGGAGAGCAGATCGTGGTAGGCGTCAACGAGTTCACGAGCGCGGACGACCATCCCGTCGAGATTCTCCGGATTGCCAACGACACCGAGGACGGGCAGCGGCGGCGTCTGGCGAGGCTCCGGGCGGAACGGGACAACGCGCTCGTCGCCGAGCGTCTGGAAGCGCTGCGCCAGGCGGGCGAGAACGATTACAACGTGATCGGCCCGATGCTCGACTGCGCCCGCGCGTATTGCACGCTCTATGAGATTCGGCACGCGCTCGAGCGGGTCTACGGCGCGTATCGCGAACCGGTGTTCTTCTGAGCATGGCGGCCCCGTCAAACCTCTCCGCGGAGAGCGCGGTCCGCGCGGTCGTGGAGCGCCTCGCGCTGCTCGAACCGAGCCCGTTCCCGGTCGTATCGTGCTACCTGAAGCTCGAGCCGCGTGACAAGACGCGCGGCAAATACCTGACCAAGATCAAGAACCGTGTCCGCGCGGCCGTGGCCGACCTCGATCGCTCGGCCCTGGAGCGCGACGCCCGCGAGCAGGCTACGCGAGACCTGGGACGCGTGCTCGCGTTCTTCGAGCAACCCGGGCGTTTGCCGTCGGCGCGCGGGGTCGCGGTCTTCGCCTCGGAGGGTCAGGACCTGTTCGAGGTGTTGCCCGTGCCGCACGTCCATCGGTCCCGCCTCGCGGTTCGGCCGGTCCCGCTCGTCCGCGAGCTGGTGGCCCTGGAGGAGGAGTTCGGGACGGTGCTCGTGGTCGCCTGCGACCGCCGCGGCGCGCGTTTCTTCAAGGTCACCGCCTTCGATGTCGTCGAGCTGCCCGGGCTCACGCTGCCGAACAGCCGGACGTCCAAGTTTCACGGCTCCCGCCAGGCGGTCGGCCATGCCGCACAGCCCGCCGGCGGCGGCGGAGAGCGCCACCACCACATGCGGATTCGTGAAGAGAAGCACCGGCTGTATGCGGCCGCCGCGGATCACATTTTTCGCCTGCACAGCGAGCATCCCCTGAGCGGCCTCGTGGCCGCAGGGATCGGCGTGGACGCCGCGGCGTTGCTCCCGCACCTCCACACCTATCTGCACGATCTGGTGCTCGGCGTCGTGAAGCTCAACCCCCAACACGCGACTCCCGCGGAGGCCCGCGAGGCGGCGCTCGCCCTGCGGGACGAGCGGGAGCGCGCTTGGGAACGGGCCCACGCGGAGGCCGTGCGTCAGGGGCGCTCGACAGGATGGGCTGTGAACGGGCTCGAGGCCACCATGGCCGCGCTCGCCCGCGGGCAGGTGCGGACGCTGCTGGCGGACGGCATGGCGGATGACCCGGAAATCGACGAGGCGGTGGAAGAGGCGCTGGGGGAGCGGGCGCAGGTCGACGTGCTTTATGATGAACGGGCGCGCCGCGCCGTGGATGAGCTGGCCGCCCTGCTGCGGTTCCGGCGCTGATGGCGGGCGAGAGCGTGCGGAAACGCCCGATTCGCATCCTGGTCGCCAAACCCGGTCTGGACGGACACGATCGCGGCGCCAAGGTCGTCGCCGCGGCGCTCCGCGACGCCGGCATGGAAGTGATCTATACCGGCCTGCATCAGACGCCGGAGCAGATCGCTCAGGCGGCAATCCAGGAGGATGTCGACGTGGTAGGATTGTCCATTCTCTCCGGCGCGCACATGACCCTGTTCCCCCGGGTCAAGCGGCTGCTCGATGATGCGGGGCGGACCGACGTGCTTGTGACGGGCGGCGGCATCATTCCACCCGAGGACATGGCCGCGCTCGAGGCGAAGGGCATCGGCCGGCTGTTCGGGCCGGGGACCCCGACGAGCGACCTGATCAAGTACATCCAGACCTGGGCCACCGCCCATGTCCCCGCGTAACTCCGCTCGGCGCGCCGCCGCAGCCCGGGAGACGTGGCCCTCGTCACCGCGTCTCGCGGTGCTTGCGGGCGAGTATAAGGACCTGAAGGCGCGGATCGAGCAGGCTGGCGGCCCCGAGCGCGTGCGCCGCCAGCACGATCAGGGCAAGCGCACGGCCCGTGAACGGGTCGAGGCGCTGCTCGATCCGGGGGGGCCGTGGTTCGAGATCGGGCTGCTCGTGGCGTACGATCGGTACGACGGACAGGCGCCGGCGGCCGGAGTGGTCACGGGTCTCGGGCACGTCGGGGGCCGGCCGATCGTCGTGGTCGCGAACGACGCGACGGTCAAAGCGGGCTCCTGGTGGCCCGAGACGATCACCAAGATTCTCCGCGCGCAGGAGATCGCGATGCGGCAACGGATTCCGATCGTCTATCTCGTGGATTCCGCCGGGGTCAACCTCCCGTATCAGGAGGGCGTGTTTCCCGGCCAGTATGGCGCCGCCCGGATCTTCTATTACAACTCGCTCATGCGCCACTACCTCCGCGTGCCGCAGGTGGCTGCGGTGATGGGGCCATGCATCGCGGGCGGGGCGTACCTGCCGGCGCTGTCCGACGTCATCTTCATGGTCGAAGGCACGTCGTTCATGGGTCTCGGCGGGCCGAACCTGGTCCGAGGCGCGATCGGTCAAACCGTGGACGCGGAGTCGCTGGGCGGCGCCGCCGCGCACACGACGAGGAGCGCCGTGGCCCATTATCGCGCGAAGGACGACGCCGATTGTCTCGCACAGGTCCGTGCGTATGTCACGCGGCTGCCCTGGACGGCGCGGCCGGGCGTGACCGGCGCGCCAGCCGCTCGTGACGCCGCGGACCTCTACGACCTGCTGCCCAGCGACCATCGGATGAGCTACGACGTACGCGCGGTGCTCGATTGCCTGCTCGATCGCGGCTCACTCGCGGAGTTTCAGCCGGACCTGGCCCCGGAGATCATCTGCGCGCACGCGCGCATCGCGGGGCGCGTGGTAGCGGTGATCGCGAACGCGCGGGGCGTGATGAAGCACGGTACCGGGGAGGCGCCGCGGCTCGGGGGCATCCTCTATACGGAGAGCGCCGAGAAGGCGGCGTACTTCATCGACAATGCCCATCGCGAGCGAGTGCCGCTCCTCTTCGTGCAGGACGTCTCGGGCTTCATGGTGGGAACGGAGGCCGAGCACGGGGGGATCATCCGGGCCGGCGCCCGGTTCGTCGAAGCCATGGCCAGCGCGACCGTGCCGAAACTGGTCCTCACCGTGAACCACGCCTCGGGGGCCGGCTACTACGCTATGGCGGGCCAGGGGTTTGACCCCGATTTTATCGTGACGTGGCCCACCGGGCGGATGGGGGTCATGGAAGGAGAAGCCGCGGTGCAGGCGGTCTACGGAGACCAGGCTGGGGCGCAGGCCGTTGCCCCGGCGGTGGACGCGATGCGGGCGGACTACGAGCGGCAGCTCGACGCCCGGTTCGCTGCGGCGCGGGGGTTCGTGGATGCGATCCTCCTGCCGGAGGAGACGCGTGACGCGCTGGCGTTCCTGCTCGAAGTGGCGAGCGAGTTCGCTGGCCCTCACCTCGGACCCTACGTACTTTCGGGGGTGACATGAGGTTTGGACGCTGGCTCGCACTGATCGCGGCGATCACCGCCTGCAAGGGCGGAGTGCGGCCTGCACCCTCTCCGGCACCGCAGGCGGTCCGCACGCCCGTCCTGCCGCCACCGAGCCCGCCCGGTCCAGGCGCCGAGGCTGCGCTCCCTCCCAACATCGCCTTCAACGCGGGCTTCATGCCGCTCGCCAGCACGGGGGTCGATCGGTTTCGCCGCCGCCACCTGAGCTATGACGGCCGCGGCGTCCTCATCGGCATCCTCGATTCGGGGATCGATCCCGGCGTCGACGGCCTCCAGCTCACGAGCTATGGCGCGCCCAAAATCCTCGATGTGCGCGACTTCTCGGGCGAGGGGATCGTCCCGCTCACACCCGTGACGCCCGGGCATGACGGCACCGTGCGGCTGCGCGACCGCGTGTTCACGGGAACCGGGCGGATCATGCGCATCACGACGAGCCTGATCTGGTATGGCGGCGAGTATGACGAGCTCCGTCTTGGGAGGCTGCCGGGGGCCGACCTGAACGGGAACGGGACGAACACCGACGTCTACCCGGTCATCGTGGTGAAGGCGCCCGACGGCTGGGTCGCGTTCATCGACACCAACCTCGATGGATCGTTCGAAGACGAGACCCCGCTGCACGACTATCGCGAGGGCCGCGAGACGCTGACCATGGGCTCGAAGCCCGTGACGTTGGCCGCGAACTTCGACGAGGCGGGCGGGGCCCCGGTCCTGGACCTCGTATTCGACAACTCGGGACACGGGACCCACGTCGCGGGCATCGCGGCTGGACATGAGCTGTTCGACGTGCGCGGGTTCGACGGTGTGGCGCCGGGGGCGCAGCTGATCGGCCTCAAGATCGCCAACAATGCGCGGGGCGGGGTGTCGGTCACCGGGAGCATGCAGCGCGCGATGGCGTACGCCGCGCGGTTCGCCGAGGCGCGCGGACTGCCGTTGGTCCTCAACTTGAGCTTCGGGGTCGGGAACGAGTTCGAGGGACGCTCGGTCCTCGATTCGATCGTGACCGCATTCCTCCTTGCGCACCCGGACGTGGTCTTCGCGATCAGCGCGGGCAACGACGGCCCCGGTCTGTCGACGCTGGGGTTCCCGGCGTCGGCCGATCTCGCCCTCGCCGCGGGCGCCGCATTTCCCGGCGTGTACGCGCGGCCCCGCACCATGGGGCCGCCCACGGGCGACGTCATGGGCTGGTGGAGCTCGCGCGGCGGCGAGCTCGCGAAACCCGACATCATCACGCCGGGAGTGGCATTCTCGGTCGTCCCGCGGTTCGACCGGGGTGAGGAGTTCAAGGGCGGCACGAGCATGGCCGCCCCCTATGCTGCCGGGCTCGCTGCGCGCCTGATGTCGGCGATGCGCGAGGAGGGGCGGAGTGTGTCCGGGGCGGACGTCCAGGAGGCGCTGCGCGCATCGGCGAACCGGCTGCCCGGCGGCGCGACCCTCGACGAAGGACCGGGCCAGCCGGATCTCGAATCCGCCTACCGGTGGCTCGCCGCGGGCCACCAGGGTTCCGCGTATCAGGTCCGGACGAGGAGCGGGCGCAGCGCCGCGTTCCGCCGCAACGGACTGAGCGGTCCTGGTGACACCGTGGATGTCTTTACGGTCCGGCACCTGGCCGGGCTGCGGGCCGCGGAGTTCGTGCTCCGCAGCCGCACGCCCTGGATGACCGTTCCAGAGACGCTGTCCGCCGGCGCGCTCGAGACTGCCATTCCGGTGCGCTACGAACCCCAGTACCTGCGCGAACCAGGGGTGTACGAGGGCACCGTGCCCGTGTGGAACGCGAGCGATACGCTGGCCGGGCCGGCGTTCACCCTGGTGAGCACAGTGGTGGTTCCGCACGACCTGGACGATCATGCGCTGTACGACGAACGCCGCTCAATCGGGCCGGCCCGGGTGCAGCGCTACTTCCTCCGCGTACTGCGGCCGCAGTCCAGCCTTCACATCACCGTCACGCTGCCGGATTCGCTCTCGCAAGGCGCGAACGCCCGGCTCTACGAGCCGAGCGGCCAGCCGTTCCGGGACGCGGACGAGCTGTCCCTGGGCCACCACGACCCCGGCACCGGACGGTTCGTGGTACGCGGCGACGACTTCGTGCCGGGCGTGTACGAGCTGGATGTGTTCGCGCCTCCGTTGACCGGCGCGCTCGTGACGGTCCGCGCCGAGGCGACCCCGCTCACGCTGACGCCGCAACGCGACGGGATCGAAGTCGCGAATGCGGGCTCGGCGACGTTCATTGGACGGCCGGGCCTGTTTCTGATCGGCGCGCAACGCGAGTTCAATCTGGTAGGGCGCGGGACTGGTTCGGACACCGTCACGGTGCGCGTTCCGGAGTGGGCCGCCACGGCACTGGTTGAGGTCGAGATGGCCCGGGCGCAATGGAACGAGTTCACGGGATTCGGGGTGACCGAGTTCGACTCGAGCGGCCAGCAGGTTGGCCAGAACCCCCTGAACTACGCCTTCGGCCGGCAGTCCCTCGCCATTCCCGGGTCGGTGCGGCGGCACCCTCTGCTGATCGAGCTCGCCCCGGCATTCGCGCGTTCCGACGGGGGGCATCCGTGGCGCGCCACCGTGCGCGTGCGGTTCCTTCTCGACCGGCCGCAGTCGACGAGCCGCGCGAGCGAGATCTCGGTCGTTCCCGGCGGCCGGACCCTACTCACCCTCCCGTCGCTCCCGTTGCCCAGTGCCGCCGAGGGCTTCGCGCCCCTCGCGGAGCTGTGGGTGCGGGCCACGGTCGGCGGGGGCGCGGACGCCGTGCGCTGGGTCGTGACGCCGCTGCGGCGCTGATGGCCCCACCCGTCCGCATTGCGGCGGGCCAAGGGTTCTGGGGGGACTGGCTCGAGGCTCCCTACCGCCAGGTCACGGGCGGGCCCATCGATTATCTCGTGCTGGACTACCTCGCCGAAGTCACCATGTCCGTTCTCCAGAAGCAGAAGTCCCGTGATGCGACGCTCGGGTACGCCACCGATTTCATCTCGGCGATGGAGCGCGTGCTGCCGATCGTCGCCGCGCACGGCATCAAGGTGACGGCCAATGCGGGAGGCGTGAACCCGCGCGCCTGCGCCACGGCGCTCGCGGACCTCGGCCGGCGCCTCGGCCTCACCGGCAAGCTGCGCATCGGCATCGTGATGGGAGACGATCTCCTGGACCGGCTGGACGAGCTCCTCGACGCCGGCGAGACATTTGCGAACCTCGACACGGGGCGCCCGCTCGCGGACGTGCGCGATCGGGTGCGGGCCGCGAACGTCTACCTGGGCGCGGGTCCGCTCGCCGACGCCCTGGGTCGCGGCGCGAACGTCGTCGTGTCGGGCCGGGTCGCGGACCCGAGCCTCATTCTCGGGCCGCTGATGCACGCGTGGGGTTGGCGGCCTGATGCCTGGGACCTGCTTGCGGCCGGCACGGTCGCCGGCCACATCATCGAGTGCGGCGCGCAGGCGAGTGGGGGCAATTACTCGGTGGACTGGCGGCGGGTGCCCGACCTGGCGAACGTTGGCTACCCGATCGTCGCCGTGGCGCGGGACGGCACGTTCACTGTGGAAAAGCACCCTGGCACCGGCGGCCGGATCAGCGTCGCCGGGGTGACGGAGCAGCTGGTGTACGAAATCGGCGACCCGACCGCGTATGTCACGCCGGATTGCGTTGCAGACTTCACGAGCATCAGACTCGCCCAGGCCGGGCGGGATCGGGTGCGCGCGTGGGGCGTGAAGGGCCGGCCGGCACCGGAGCGGCTCAAGGTGTCGGTGGCGTACTTCTACGGGTACAAGGCCGTCGCGACGCTCGTCTACTCGTGGCCAGATGCGTACGCCAAGGCGCAGGCGGCGGACCGCATCCTGCGCGAGCGCCTGGACCGGCTCGGACTCGAGTTCGAGGCGATCCACAGCGAGTTCATGGGTGTGGACGCGACGCACGGCACGCTGGGGCGTCGCGGGGCGGCGCTCGCAGACCTGCCGGAAGTGCAGCTGCGCGTGGGCGTGCGCGCGGCGGCGCGCGAGCCGGTCGACCGCTTCACGCGCGAGATCGCGCCGCTCGTCTTGAACGGCCCCCCCGGCGTGACGGGCTACGGCGGACCCCGGGCCAAGCCGGAGGAGATCGTGGCCTTCTGGCCCGCCCTGATCGAGCGGCGGCTCGTCGAGCCTTGCGTGGAGATCATGGACGTATGACGGGAAGACGGGCGACGACAGGAAGCAGGAAACGGAGCAGGGTGGGGAAGGTGCGCCTCGTCGAGCTCGCTCACGCACGGTCCGGCGACAAGGGCGACACGGCGAACATCGGCCTTATTGCCCGGAAGCCCGCCTTCTACCCCCTCCTCGAGCGCCAGGTGACCGCGGCGCGGGTCGCGCGGCATTTTCGCGGCATGATTAAGGGTCCGGTCGAGCGGTTCTCGCTCCCGAACCTGCACGCCCTCAACTTTCTATTGCACGGCGCACTGGACGGGGGTGGAACGATCTCGCTCAGGACCGACGCACAGGGCAAGGTGTTGTCGACCGCGCTGCTCCGGATGGAAATCGAGGTGCCCCGATGACGGACACGTCACGCGTTCAAGTATCGGTCGAGGACGGCGTGCTGACCGCCGCGCTCAACCGTCCCGAGAAGCGGAACGCCATCGATACGCCCATGATCGAGGCGCTGCTCGCGATGCTCGAGCGGGCCGAGCTCGATGCCGCCGTGCGGGTGGTCGCGCTGCGGGGGGCCGGAGACGATTTCAGCGCGGGCATGGACCTCCAGGAGCTGCTCGCGTCGGCGGATGCGTCGCCCGAGTCGAACCGCCTGTCTGCGTTGCGGTTTGCCGAGATCTTCGTGCGCATGCGCCGGCTGCCGAAGCCGGTGGTCGCGGTGGTGCGCGGCAATGCGCTCGCCGGCGGATGCGGGCTCGCCACGGCATGCGACATGGTCCTCGCCGCGGAGTCCGCGCGGTTCGGCTTCCCCGAGGTGCATCGCGGTTTCGTACCCGCGCTCGTCATGACCCTGCTGCGTCGCTCGGTTGGAGAGAAGGTCGCGTTCGACCTCGCGGCCACGGGCCGCATTCTCACGGCCGATGAAGCGATGGCCGCCGGGCTCGTAACGCGGGTCTACGAGGATTCAGACCTGGAGGAGCAGGTGGGTGAGGTGTTGCGGGGCTTGGCTGGGAGCAGCGCGTCGGCCCTCGCGTTCACCAAGCGCCAGTTCTACGATCTCGACGGCGTGCCCTTCACCGACGCGCTCCGGATGGGTGCGGACGTCAGCGCGCTCGCGCGGGCGACGCCGGATTTCCGGGCCGGGCTGAAGGCCTTCTTCAATAAGTGACGCGCTTCTTCGTCCAGAAGGCGGCCCTGGGTGCTGCCGGGCTCCTGACGGGCCTCGCCGGCATTGCGACTGAGCGGCGCTGGCTCGTCTGGGTTGCGATCGGGCTGCTCACGCTAGCGGTGGCGCTGCGGATCGCCGAGCGCACGGCGTGGGGTGGGGGCGAAGGCGGGGGCGGGGGCGCCCATCTGTGAACGGGCTACGCGAGCAGGGTGCCGTGCTGCTGATCTCCTGTTATGAGCTGGGGCACCAGCCCCTGGGGATCGCCTGGCCCCGGGCGTTCCTCGAGCGCGCCGGGTTTGCTCCGGCGGCGCTCGACCTCGCCGTAGAGCCGTTCGACGACGCCATGGTGCGCAGGGCACGATTCATCGGAATAGCGGTGCCGATGCACACGGCCCTGCGCATCGGCGTCCGCGTCGCCGAGCGCGTCCGCAGCATGAATCCGGACTGCTTCATTTGCTTCTACGGCCTCTATGCGCTCCTGAACGCGGAGTACCTGCGGGCGCACGTCGCCGACGCGGTGCTCGGCGGCGAATTCGAAGGGGCGCTCGTCGAGCTGCTGGAGCGGCTCGAGCGCAGCGGCGTCGCGGGCGACGTGCCGCCCGCGCCGGCCCTCGAACGGCTCGCGTTCCCGGTACCGGCCCGCAGCGGCTTGCCGGAACTGAGCCGCTACGTGCACCTGGCGCGCGCCGGCGGGACCACGCCCGCCGGCTACGTGGAGGCGAGCCGCGGCTGCCTCCATTTGTGCCTGCATTGTCCCATACCGCCCGTGTACGGGGGCCGCTTCTTCGCCGTCCCCCGCGACGTGGTGCTCGAGGACGCCCGGCGGCTCATCGCCGCGGGGGCGGGGCACATCACGTTCGGGGACCCTGATTTCCTGAACGGCCCCGGTCACGCCATCAAGCTCGCCCGGGCGCTGCACGCCGAGTTCCCGCACATCACCTACGATTTCACCGCCAAGGTCGAGCATATCCTGCAGCATCGGGCCCTGTTCAGGGAGTTCGGCGCGTCGGGGTGCGCGTTCGTAGTGTCGGCGGTCGAGTCCTTGAGCGATGGCGTGCTCGCCGCGCTCGAGAAGGGCCACACTGCGGCGGACGTGCCGGTCGCGCTCGATATCGTCCGCTCGGCCGGCATCGCGCTGCGGCCGTCGTTCGTGGCATTCACGCCCTGGACCACGCTGGACGACTACCGCGAGCTGCTCGACTTCGTGGCGACCGAAGGCCTGATCGACGAGGTCGACCCGGTGCAGTACGCGATTCGGCTGCTCGTGCCGCCCGGATCGGCGCTCTTGTCCCGGCCCGCGATCCGTCCCTACCTGGGTGCCCTCGATCCGGCGGCGTTCACGTATCGATGGACGCATCCCGACACGCGGATGGATCGGCTCGAGCGAGAGGTGCGTGCCGTGGTCGAGCGGGCCACGGCGGCCGGGGAGGGGGCGAGTCGAATATTCGAGCGGGTGCGCGAGGTGGCGAGCACCGTGGCCGAGGGTGCCCCGCTCCGGCGCACGGTGGCAGGAAGCTCGGCGCGTCTCACGGGCCAGGCTCCCCGACTCACCGAGCCATGGTTCTGCTGCGCTGAGCCAACAGAGCGCCAACTCGATGTGGTAGAGGCCGACCGCGGGACGTGGATCTAGTTATGTTGGACGCATGCCCAACCTGAACGTCTCGATGTACGATCCCACGCTCGTGCAGCCCATGCGCGACGAGCTCACGCGCATCGGGTTCCGGGAGCTCCGCACGGCCGAGCAGGTCGACGCCGTGCTCGGCACCGCGCGGGAGACGACGCTGGTGGTCGTGAACTCGGTGTGTGGCTGCGCCGCCCGGAACGCGCGCCCCGCCGCCACGCTCGCGCTCCAGCACGCCAAGCGACCCGCCAATCTGCTCACGGTGTTTGCCGGGCAGGACGCCGATGCGACCGCGCGGGCGCGCGGCTATTTCACACCCTACGGGCCCTCGTCGCCACAGATGGCGCTCTTCAAGGACGGCAAGCTCGTCTTCATGCTCGAGCGCAAGCGCATCGAGGGCCGGCCCGCGCAGGAGATCGCGGCGGACCTGACGGCGGCATTTGATGAGTGGTGCTAGGGGACTAGGGGTTCGGGCTTGGGGTCAGGGCCCCAACCCCCAGCCCCGAACCCCTAGCGCCTATATGATCTTCCCGCGCCGCACCCTGAAGTCCACGATGTTCGCAATCCAGCTCCACACCGAGTCCTGACCCGCGGGCTCGACGCCCGCCACAAAATGGCGGCGCCAGCCTTTCATCACGTCCGTGTCCTGCGTCCAGATGCGCACGCGATTGCGCGGGACCAGGCGTTCCCAGTTCTGGGCCACGCCGGGCGTGCCGTACAGCAACCGAACCGTCACGCTGCGCGACAGGAACTCGAGCGGCGAGAGGTCGATCTTGGCGTACAGTTCCTTCGCCGTCATCCGCTTGGCGCCGGGGAAGTCGGGGACCCCGTCCGAGAACATCACGATGTTGAGCGGCGCCATCACGAGATTCTGACGCTTGATGTGGACGGCAATGCGCTGAAAGAACGCGTTGAAGTCGGTGAGCGGGTCCACGTCGGGGAACCAGCGCCGCAGGTCGGCGGCGATTTCGTCCGGCGACTTGCCCGACAGGTCCTGGATCGGGTGGAACGATTTCGGCTGGTCCGGCTTCTCCCCGCCCAGGGAACCGACGAAGATGTCGGTCGCCGGTTTGAGCCCGTCCATGCCATTCAAATGGCCGTAGATGTACAGCGCGGCGAACTGAATCGCGTCGTTGAACGCCGGGTTCTCGCGGAACGAGCCGCTGACGTCGATGCCGATCACGAGGGTCGATCGGGGCGGGGGCGCGTCCTTGGGTGGCTGGCAGCCGAGCAGGCCGAGGGCGAGGCCGGCGGCGATGAGGTGCCGGGGCATCAGCGGCCTCCCTCGGTTATCACCCTCCCCGTGAAGGGCGTGCTGGCGAGCACGTCCTCGATGGAGCGGAACGGCAGGGCGAAATGCGCCCGTCCTGCGAATATCACAAAGCCGAAATTGAAACCCGCCGCGAGCAGCTGCAGGATCGGCAACGATATGAGCTCGAAGGCCTCCTGCGCCTCCTTCCTGAACCACTCGCGCTCGGTCTTGAGCGCACTGATCGGTCCCTTCCAGTAGTCGAGCGCCGGCCCTCGCCCGGGCGCGGCGCCCATCTCCTCGCCGAACGCCCGTCGTCCCAGCAGCCCGATCATGGCAGGTGCGCCGAACCGGCCGAACAGGAACCACGTCATCCCGCGCACGCCCACCCAGCCGAAGAACGCGAGCCCGATGGTTCCGACGAGCCCCAGCTCCACGCCCTGCTGCGCGAGCCACGGCGTCATCGCGTCGACCAGCTCGCGATAGAGGAACAGCACCTCGAACAGGGCGACGGCGATTTCGACCAGCACCATGAAGACGATCTGTCCCCACTGCTTGGTCAGGATCGCGTCATTCAAGACCTGGATGCAGGCGAAGCTGCCCGCGATCAATACCCACAGGAAGATCCAGAGGATGACGATGAGCAGGAAGGCGTTCACCTCGTAGCCCGTGAGATCGGCGAGGAGCTCACTCATCGTGGGCTTGAGCGTGAAGGTGAAGATCGTCGCTTCGATGGCCGACCAGAAGATCAAAAGGAAGAATGCCGGCCAGGGCACACCGGGGCGGCGCGACGTGGCGTCGAGCACGGCGAGCGGCGAAGTGACCGCCCCCTTGAGCGTTCCCCACACCAGCTGCACGATGAGCTTGAGCAGCCCCCATACCCACCCGACCATCACGAAGGCGAAGCGCACCAGCCCGGCCCAATAGAACCACGCCATCCGCATCGCGTCCCACCAGGACATCAACAGCGCCTGGAGCAGCGACCCCGCCCGCCCGAGGCGGAACGGCACCGTGTAGAGCGACACCATGGTGCCCCAAATTCCGGCGACCATGACGGCCGCCGGGAGAAAGAGCAGCACGGCGCCACCCACGACGCCCCACGGGGTGCTGGCCCCGAGGATTGTCTGGAAGACCTGCGCCTGCCAGTCGATGATCCAGGCCAACCCGGCCCAGATCCAACTCCATAGGGTCGAAAGAATCCAGCTCCACTGCTGGCTTTGGACGCTGCTTACGGGGTCTTGCATGTCTCTATCCCCTCCGCGGACGCGAGAAGAAAACGCTCCAACGGGCCGTTCAGCCGCGCCCCATTGATAAAGACCCGCCTGCCCCTGTCAAGCACGAGCGTGACGCAGGTCACGCATTCCACACGACTTGCGCAAACCCCGACCCCGGAGCTACTCATGGCGGTAATGCCGGACGAAACGCCGAAGCGTCTCATCGTTGTCGGAGACCGGGTGCTCATCACGCCTGAGGTGGGCGAGGAGCGCACCAACGTCGGCCTCTATCTGCCGGCGACGGCCGTGGAGAGTCGTCAGGTCCAGGGCGGGCGCATCGTAGCGACGGGTCCCGGTACGCCGGTGTCCGAGCCGGCGAACATGGACGAAGAACCGTGGAAGATTCGCTCGCCCGAGGTTCGCTATCTCCCCATGCAGGCCGAGCTCGGCGACTATGCGCTGTTCTTTCGCAAGGCGGCTGTCGAGCTGACCTTCGAGAAGAAGACCTATCTCGTCGTGCCCCAGGCCGCGATCCTGGTCCTCGTGCGGGACCGCGCGGCGGCTCCACCCGCGGAATGACCGTGCCAGGCCTTGGATGGGCCCGCAGCAAAGGCGACCGGGCGGAGCGGGACGGCTTGCGACGCGGGGGGTGGTATCGCGTGGTCGAGGACAAGGGTCAGGCGTGGGTCGTGCTCGATGTCCACCACGTCGAGATCCGCGTTCCCAAGGACGACGTGGAGATGCGCCAAGAGCGCCCCGCGGCCTGGAGCGTGGTCCATGCGCCGTACCTCGTCTGCCCTGGCTGCCATGCGCGGCGTTTTGTTTCGGGGCAGGTGAAGGACCACAAGTGCCCCGACTGCGGCAACAGCTACAAGGTCGACTGGGCGGACCGGGCGTAGCGCGCTAGAACGCTCCACGCAGCATGGATCGGGCCCCGTAGTTGTTGCGGGGCCCGCTTGCTTTTGGGGCGTGGCAGTCTTCGAAGGGGGTTTGAGCCGCGCGCGCGAGCTCGCGTTGCGTCACTTCGGCCACCCCACGCTGCGCGTTCACCAGACGCGGGTCCTCGGGCCCCTGCTCACCGGGCGGCACGTGCTCGCCGTGCTCCCGACCGGCGCGGGCAAGTCGCTGTGTTATCAGGTCCCGGCGCTCATGGCGGCCGGCCTCACCCTGGTGGTGTCGCCCCTTGTCGCGCTGATGCAGGATCAGGTCGGCGCACTCAGACGTCGCGGCATTCCTGCCGCCTATCTGAACAGCTTGCTCTCCCCCGCTGAGCGTGCCGACGTCCTTCGGGCAACGTGTACGGGCCGCCTCCGGCTCCTGTACTGCGCTCCAGAGCGCCTGGCGACCCTCGTGCCCCGGCTCCTCGAGCACCGCGTCCGGGTCACCCTGCTCGCCGTGGACGAGGCGCACTGCATCGCTGAATGGGGCAACGAATTCCGCCCGGTGTACCGTCGCCTCGGCGAATTTCGCTATCGGCTGGGCGGGCCGGTCACGATGGCCCTCACGGGAAGCGCGACGCCCGCCACGCGCGCCGAAATCCTCGAGGTCCTTCGCATGCCGGGCGCCGAGGTGGTCGTCACCTCGTTTGACCGGCCGAATCTCACGTTTCGAGTGGAGCGCGTACGCGATGACCGCGAGCGGTTCGCGCGCATCCGCGCTGGTGCGCGGGACGACTCCGGCGTCACGGTCGTGTACACCCCTACGCGACGCCTCACGGAGCTCGTCGCTCGCGCGCTGCATTTCGCCGGCGCACGCGTAGCGCCGTACCACGCGGGCCTGAGCGCCACGGTGCGGCGAGCGCAGTTGCTCGAGTTCCTCGGCGGCCGGCTCCCCGTGGTCGTCGCGACCAGCGCGTTTGGGATGGGGATCGACAAGGCGGACGTGCGCCGGGTGCTGCACTGGGGTCCGCCGCCGACCCTCGAGGCGTACTATCAGGAGGCCGGCCGGGCCGGTCGCGACGGGCAACCGGCAACCTGCGACTTGCTGTGGCGCCCTGCCGACTTCGCCTGGGGAGCGCACGACCCGGCGATGCGCCGCTACGTGACGGGACGTGAATGTCGGCGCCGGCAGCTGCTCGGGCACTTCGGCGAAGGTTTGGTCCGCTGCGCGGGGTGCGACCGCTGCAATGCCTGACGAAACGTTCGGGATTCGAGGGCTGGCGCAGGTAGGGTGCTTGAGTCCAATATTATGGCGGGCAACCCGTTAGCTCGCGGCCCACGATCGGGAAGCGGGAGGGGATGCGGACCGGGTGGCCGCGCGTAAGTTAAGCGAGAGCCTGTGGTTCTCGCTTTGTTTTTCCCCGCATTCCACCGAGCCTCCATTAAGGATCAAGACCATGGCAGGTCGCAATTTCCTCTTTGTCCCGGGTCCGACCAACGTTCCGGACCGCATCCTGCGCGCCATGCACCGCGCCATGGAGGATCACCGGTCGTCGGCCTTCCCCGAGCTGCCGGCCGCGCTGTTTCCGGCCCTCAAGAAGGTCTTCAAGACCACCACCGGGCAGCCGTTCATCTTCCCGTCGAGCGGCACGGGTGCGTGGGAGGTCGCGTTGGTCAACACCCTGTCACCGGGGGACCGGGTGATCGCGCCCCGCTACGGACAGTTCAGCCACCTGTGGATCGAGCTGGCGAAGCGTCTGGGCATCCGGGTGGATGTTCTGGAGGTCGAGTGGGGGGAAGGGGCGCCGGTCGATCGCATCCAGGAGATCCTGGTCGCCGACAAGCAGCATGAGATCAAGGGCGTCCTGATCGTCCACAATGAAACCGCGACGGGCGTCACGAGCGACGTGGGGGCGGTGCGCCGGGCGCTCGATAGCGCCGGGCATCCGGCTCTCCTGTACGTGGACGGTGTCAGCTCGGTAGCGAGCATCGACTTCCGGATGGACGAGTGGAAGGTCGATATGGCGGTCACGGGCTCGCAGAAGGGGCTCATGCTGCCGGCGGGACTCGGTATCCTCTGCGCGAGCCCGAAGGCGCTCGCGGCCCGCGAGCAGGCGAAGTGCCCCCGGGCTTTCTTCGATCTGGGGGACATGATCAAGTCCAACGCTACAGGCTACTTCCCCTACACGCCGGCGCTCCTGCTCCTGTACGGATTGCGGGAGGCCCTCGACATGCTGTTCGAGGAAGGCCTGGAGAACGTCCTGGCGCGCCACCAACGCCTCGCCGATGGGGTGCGGGCGGCGGTTCGCGCGTGGGGGCTGCCGCTCTGTGCCAAGGCGCCCAAGTGGTACTCGAACAGTGTGAGCGCGATCATGGTCCCCGACGGCACGAACGGGGGGGACATCATCGACATCGCGTACCGGCGCTACAACCTGGCGCTGGGCGCAGGCCTGGGCAAAATGGCGGGCAAGCTGTTCCGGATCGGTCATCTTGGCGACTTGAACGAGCTGATGCTTCTCGGGGCGATCGCCGGTGCGGAAGCCGCGATGAAGGACGCCGGGATGCAGATCACGCTCGGCACCGGCGTCGCCGCGGCCACGGAGCACTATCGTCGAACCGCGGGCCCTCTCGCCGCGCGCCCCGGTGCGCCTCAGGTCGCCGAGCCCCAGCCAGCGGCCGCGGCCAAGGCCGGCCGGGCCAAAGTCGCCACATGAGCCTGACGCGCTTCGAGCCGGTGCGGCACCGGCTGCAGCGCAGCGAGCTTGCCGTGCCGGGCTCACAACCGGCGCTATTCGCGAAGGCGCTGGAGAGCGCGGCGGACTACGTCTTCCTCGATCTCGAGGACGCCGTCGCGCCGGCCGACAAGGAGCAGGCCCGCAGGAACACGGTCGCCGGGCTGCTCGAGCACGGCTGGCGCGAGCGTCGCAAGACGATCTCGGTGCGGGTGAACGGCATCGATACCCACTACTTCTACCGCGACATCGTCGACGTGGTCGAGCAGGCGGGCCACCGGCTGGACACGGTGCTGGTGCCCAAGGTCGGCGTGCCGGGAGACGTCTACCTCGTCGACGCGCTGCTCACCCAGATCGAGGCGGCGAAGGCGATTCCGCACCGGATCGGGATCGAGATTCTCATCGAGACAGCGCTGGGGCTCGCCAACGTGGAGGAGATCGCGCGGGCAAGCGGCCGCCTCGAGGCGATGCACTTCGGGGTCGCCGACTTCGCCGCGAGTATGCACGCGCGGACGGTGAGCATCGGCGGCTTGAACCCCGACTACCCGGGCGACCAGTGGCACGCGGCCATGTCCCGGATGCTGACCGCCTGTCGGGCCTATGGACTGCGAGCGCTGGATGGTCCCTACGGCGATTTCAAGGACTCCGAGGGGTTCCGCGCGGCGGCGCGGCGCGCCGCCGCGCTCGGCTACGAAGGGAAGTGGGCCATTCATCCGTCGCAGATCGCCCTCGCGAACGAGGTCTTCACGCCACCCGAAGCCGAGGTTGACCGCGCCCGGCGCATCCTCGCCGCTCTGGACGATGCGGCGCGCCAGGGACGGGGCGCGGCACAGCTCGATGGCCGGATGATCGATGCCGCGTCCGCGCGCATGGCGCAGAACATCGTGCAGATCGCCCAGGCCATCACGGCGCCGCCCGCTCCCTCGAAGCCGGCTTCCCTCGCCGCCACGCGAGCCTGACCCATGGACATCCACGAGTACCAGGCGAAGGAACTGCTCGCCGGATTCAGCGTGCCCGTGCCGCGGGGCGGCGTGGCCTACAGCGCCGAGCAAGCGGTGTATCGTGCGGCAGAGATCGGTGGCGACCGCTGGGTGGTCAAGGCGCAGATCCATGCCGGCGGCCGCGGCAAGGCAGGGGGTGTGCGCCTCTGCGCGAGCGACGCCGAGATCCGCGTGGCGGCCAAGGATCTCCTGGGGAAGACCCTCGTCACGGCGCAGACCGGCGCCGAAGGCCTGCCCGTGCATCGGCTACTGATCGAGCAGGCGCTGCCAATCGAGCGCGAGCTGTATGTGGGCCTTGTGCTCGACCGCAAGCGGGAGAGGATCGCCGTCCTCGCGCACCCGCACGGGGGCGTGGAAATCGAAGACATCGTCCGTCGCGAGCCCGATGCCATCGTCCGCGAAGTGGTCGAGCCCGCGGTCGGCATGCAGTCGTTTCAGGCGCGCGAGCTGACGTTCGGGCTGCGGCTCGCGCCCGCCCAGATGAATCAGACCGTGACGGCGATCATGGGCGCCTACCGCGCGTTCCGCGATCTGGACGCCACGATGGTGGAAATGAATCCGCTCGTGGTGACGCGGGACGGCCAGGTGCTCGTCCTGGACGTGAAAATGAGCTTCGACGACAACGCGCTGTTCCGCCGTCCCGCCGTCGCCGAGCTGCGCGACCACGCGCAGGAGGACCCCCGCGAGGCCATGGCCGCCGAGCACGGCTTGAACTATGTGGGCCTGGACGGCGACATCGGCTGCATCATCAACGGCGCGGGCCTCGCGATGGCGACCATGGACATGATCAAGCATGCCGGCGGGGAACCGGCCAACTTCCTCGACATCGGCGGAGGCGCGTCGCCCGACCGGGTGGCGGTGGCCTTCCGGCTCGTGCTCTCGGACCGCAACGTGAAGGCGGTGCTCGTGAACGTGTTTGCCGGGATCAATCGGTGCGACTGGGTCGCCAAAGGCGTGGTGCAGGCCGTGCGGGAAGTCCAGATCGCCGTCCCGCTCGTGGTGCGACTCGCCGGCACGAATGTCGAGGAAGGGCGACGCATTCTCCATGAGAGCGGATTGCCCATCCTCACCGCGGACTCGCTCGCCGAGGCGGCGGAGCGTGTCGTGGCGGCACGCAACGGATCGAGGGCCGCGTGAGCGTCCTGCTCGACGAGAAGACACGAGTCATCGTCCAGGGATTCACGGGCGACAAGGGGACGTTCCACGCCCGGGAGATGATGGCGTACGGGACGAACCTGGTCGGTGGTGTCACGCCCGGGAAGGGCGGGACGAGCCACCTCGGCAAGCCGGTGTTCAACACGGTGAAGGAAGCTGTCGCGAACGCGGGTGCAACCGCGACGCTCATCCTTGTTCCCGCCCCGTTCTGCGCCGACGCCATTATGGAAGCCGCGGATGCCGGCATCCGGCTGATCGTCACGATCACCGATGGGGTCCCGGCGCAGGACATGATGACCGTCAAACGCTACCTCTGGCGTTATCCCAAGGAGCGCCGGACTCGAATGGTCGGGCCCAACGGGGCGGGCGTGATCAGCCCCGGAAAGGCCATGATGGGCATCATGCCGGGACACATCTACGAGCGTGGCCCGGTCGGGCTCGTGTCCCGCTCGGGCACGCTCGGCTATGAGGCGGCGGCGCAGATGTGCGCGCTCGGCATCGGGCAATCGACGAGCGTGGGGATCGGAGGCGATCCCATCAACGGCAGCTCGTTCGTGGATATCCTGGCCTTGTTCGAGCAGGATCCCGAAACCGAAGCCGTCATGATGATCGGGGAGATCGGCGGCCCGCAGGAAGCCGACGCCGCCATGTTTGTCAAGGAGAATATGACGAAGCCGGTCATCGGCTACGTGGCGGGCATGACGGCGCCGAAGGGCCGCCGCATGGGGCACGCCGGTGCGATCATTTCGGCGTTCGGCGACACGGCGGCCGAGAAGGCGGAGATCATGCGGTCCGCCGGCCTCGTCGTCGCGCCCAGCCCCGCGGAGCTCGGGTCCACCGTCGCTTCGGTCCTGGCCAAGAAGCCCTCGCGGCGGGTGATGGTGTCGCGGTGAGCGGTCCGGTACGCCCTCGCGTGATCGTCACGCGGCGGCTGCCGGCGGCGGTCGAGGACCAGCTGAGGCAGGCGTTCGATGCCCAGCTGAACACGGACGATCACCCCTTCAGCGCGGCGGAGCTGGTCGAGGCGCTGCGTAACGCCGACGGGCTGCTCCCCACGGTCACCGACCGCGTCACCGCCGACGTGCTCGCAGCAGAGCCGCTGCGCGCCAGGATCATCGCCAACTTCGGCGTCGGCTTCAACAACATCGACATCGTTGCCGCGAAAGCCCGCGGTCTCGTCGTGACCAACACGCCGGACGTGCTCACCGACGATACCGCGGATGACGCGATCATGCTGCTGCTCATGGTCGCGCGGCGCGCGGGGGAAGGGGAGCGCCACGTCCGGGGCGGCGCCTGGACCGGGTGGCGTCCGACCCACATGCTTGGCACGAAGGTGACCGGCAAGACGCTGGGTCTCGTGGGCCTCGGGCGCATCGCACGGGCGGTGGCCAAACGCGCGCGCTTCGGGTTCGGCATGCGGGTGCTGTTCCACGATCCGTTTCCGCCGCCCGCCCGGATCGTCGCCGACCTGGGTGTCGAGCCGTGCCCGGACGTCGATGCGCTGGTGCGCGAGTCCGACTTCGTGTCGTTGCACTGTCCCGCGACGCCGGAAACGCGCCACTTGATGGATGCCCGGCGCCTCGCCCTCATGAAGCCGACCGCGTTTCTCATCAACACGGCGCGGGGCGACGTGGTGGATGAGGCCGCGCTCGTGGCCGCCTTGCGAGCCCGCACCCTGGCCGGCGCGGGGCTCGACGTGTACGAGCGGGAGCCCACGGTCAGCCCGGAGCTCCTGAGCATGGATAACGTGGTGCTCCTTCCCCACCTGGGCAGCGCGACCGGCGAAACGCGCGTCGCCATGGGCGAACGCGCCCTCGAGAATCTCCGCGCTTTCTTCTCCGGCGCCGCCCCGCGCGATCGCGTCGCGTGACCAGCGACTTTTTCGCTCTGAGCGCTGCAGAGTATCTGCAGCAGCTCGCGGACCTCCTGTTCGACCTCCTGCTGGACGTGATCCACGCCCATCACCCGGAGATCGAGCCGGTCATCCGCGGCCAGGCGGCGGCTCCCGGCCGCAGTGCCGAGCTGGCGGGGCGGACCCTCCAGGCACAGGGCATCTGGTTCCAGCTCTTGAGCATCGCGGAGCAGAACTCCGCCATGCGCGAGCGCCGCCGCAGCGAGGTGGAGAAGGGATACGGCGAGGTACGCGGCACGCTCGCGCAGGTTGTGCGCTCGGCGGCTGTGCCCGCCGCGGACCTGCGCGCGCTGATCGAGCATCTCCACATCGAGCCGGTCATCACCGCGCACCCGACCGAAGCGAAACGGGTCACCGTGCTCGAGCGGCACCGCTCGATCTATTTCGGACTGTTCGACCTCGAGGTGACGCGCTGGACGCCGCGCGAACGGAACGCGCTCATCGACCATCTGCGGAACGACATCGAAACGCTCTGGCTCACCGGCGAGCTGCGCCTCGAGAAACCCACCGTGGCCCAGGAGCTCGCGTGGGGGCACTACTTCGTCAACGAGCTGCTGTTCGACGTCGTCCCCCAGATGCTGGGCAGGCTCGAGCGCGCGCTCGCCGAGACCTATCCCGGGGAGCGGTTCACCGTCCCGCCGTTCTTCCAGTTCGGCTCCTGGATCGGCGGGGATCGCGATGGGAACCCGTTCGTCACCAACGACGTCACGCGCCAGACGCTGAACGACAACCGGCTGGCGAGCCTGCGCCGCTACCGGCACCGCATCGGCCAGCTCGTCCGGACGCTGAGCCTCACCGAGCGGAGCCTGGTGATCCCGGAGGCGTTCCGCCAGGCTCTGGCGCGGCAGCTCGAGGAGAGCCGGGATGCCGAGCGCATCGTCGCGCGCAACCCGGGCGAGGTGTTCCGGCAGTACCTCGCCTGCGTGTTGCGCCGGCTGGATTTGACGCTCGACTTCGCGAGCCACGGTCTCCCGGCGCCCGCGACCGACGGCTACCCCGTGGCCGACGAGCTGATCGCGGACCTGCGGGTCGTCGAGCAGGGCCTGAGCGAGGCCGGGTGCGAACGCCTCGCCATCAGTACCGTGCGACCGGTGCGACGCGAGGTCGAGATCTTTCGCTTCAGCACCTTCCGGCTGGACATGCGGGAGAACTCGGTCCGGATCAACGAGGCGGTCGTGGCGCTGGGGCGCTGGCGGCGCGGCGGGCACATGCCGCTGCCGGGCTCGGCTGAGTGGCGCCCGTGGTTGCTGGCCGAGCTGGCCCAACCCCTCATGCCGGGCCACATGCCCGCGGAGCTGCCGGAGGGAGCGGCCGACACGCTCGGGATGTTCCGTCTGATTCACGACGTGCGCGACCACGTCGATCGCGCGGCGATCGGGACGTTCATCCTCAGCATGACGCACTCGGTCGACGACGTGCTCGCGGCCTATGTGCTGGCCAAGGAAGCCGGGCTGTTCGCGGATGCCCCGGGGATCGAGAGCTGCACGCTGCCGGTCGTGCCGCTGTTCGAGTCTATCGAAGACTTGCGGCGCGCGCCCGACATCATGCGCGAGCTGCTCGCGATCCCGCTCGTGCGCCGCAGCGTGCGCGCGCAGGGCGGGGTGCACGAGGTGATGATCGGATACTCGGATTCGAACAAGGATGGCGGCTTTCTCACGTCGAACTGGGAGCTGTCCAAGACGCAGGTGAAGCTCACCCGTCTGGGCCGCGAGTGCGGCGTCCCGATCGTCTTCTTCCACGGGCGCGGCGGCTCGGTCAGCCGGGGCGGCGCCCCCACGGGGCGGGCCATCGCCGCGCAGCCGGCCGGATCCATCCGGGGCCGGCTGCGGCTCACGGAGCAGGGTGAGGTGGTGTCGTTCAAGTACGCGAGCCGCGGCTCGGCGGCGTATCAGATCGAGCTGCTCGCCGCGAGCGTCCTCGAGCACTCGCTGCGGTCGGAGCACGAGGAGGCCCTCGCTCCGATGGGCGAGTTCGATGAGGCCCTCGAGGCGCTGGCGGGCGCGGCGCATGCCGCCTACCGCCAGCTGGTCGAGCACCCCGACCTGGTCGCCTACTTCCAGGCCGCGAGCCCGCTCGAGGAGATCGCGCTGCTGAACATCGGCTCGCGCCCGGTACGGCGATTCGGCGCGAAAACCCTCGCCGACCTTCGCGCGATCCCCTGGGTGTTCGCGTGGACACAGAATCGCCATTTCGTCCCCGGCTGGTTCGGCGTGGGGAGCGGACTGGCCACGTTTCTCGAGGTGCGCGGGACGAGGGGCGAGACGCTGTTGCAGCGGATGTTCAACGACTCCCGGCTGTTCCGCCTGATCATCGACGAGGTGGAGAAGACGCTCGCCTACGTCGACATGGACATCGCGCGCGAGTACGCCGGGCTCGTCGGTGACGCGCGCGTGCAGGAAGCGATCTTCCCTATAATCGAAGAGGAGTATCGCCGCACGGTTGACGCGGTGCTCCGGGTGAACCAGGGCGCTCACATCGCCGACCGCTTCCCGCAGTTCGGGCGCCGGCTCGCCCACCGGCTGCCGACGCTCGCGCAGGTCAACCGCCAGCAGATCGAGCTGCTGCGCCGCTATCGGGCCGCGAGCGGAAAGGAGCAGGAGGACTACCTGGCGCCCCTGCTCCTGTCGATCAACTGCGTCGCCGCGGGGTTCGGCACGACAGGGTAGACCCGCGCTGCGCCGCACACGCACCCCAACGCGCCAGAGGAACGCCCCTAGCGAGCGCGTATTCCGAGCCGCAACGTAGTCTCGCCGAGCGCCAGTCTCCATCAGGAGCGTCTCCATGCCCGGACGAAAACGAGCTACACGGAAGCGGCAGGCCAAGCGACCGGGGTACGGGTGGGTCCCCGATCTGCCGGATCAACGGGACGTCCTGTACAGTGCGGTGCGACCCGTGCCCGCACGCCTCCCACCCAGCACCGACCTGCGCGCCGGGTGTTCACCGGTCGAGAACCAGGGGCCCCTCGGTAGTTGCACGGGCAACGCGATCGCGGGGGCGGTCGAGTTCCTCGAGCGGAAGGATCAGGTGCGCTTTGTGAACGTGAGCCGGCTCTTCATTTACTACAACGAGCGCGCGATCGAGCATACGACCAAATCCGATGCCGGGGCAATGATCCGTGACGGCATCAAGACGGCCGTCAAGCAAGGGGTTTGTTCGGAGCGAAAGTGGCCGTACGTCGTCTCGAAGTTCACGGTCAAGCCGTCCGCCGCCTGCTACAAGGAAGCCGCGGACCATCAAGTCACGTCCTACCAGCGCATTCTCACCGTGGAGGAAATGCGCGCCTGCCTGGCGCAAGGATTCCCGTTCGTCTTCGGGTTCACCGTGTATGAGAGCTTCGAGTCCCAGCAGGTGGCGCAGACCGGCGTGCTGCAGCTCCCGCAGCCCGGCGAGCGAGTGGTCGGTGGCCACGCGGTACTCGCCGTGGGCTACAACGATTCGGAGCGGCGCTTTATCGTGCGCAATTCCTGGGGAGGGACGTGGGGCATGAAGGGGTACTTCACCATGCCCTACGACTATCTTGCCAACCGCAATCTCGCCGACGACCTGTGGACGATTCGTCGAGCAGAGGAAATCTGAGGGTAGGCGTACGCCTATACACACGCGCGAATCCCCCTACCTGAACGACCAACACGAGGCCTTTCGCGCCCAAATCCGCGAGTTCGCCCAACAGGTCATTCGTCCATCGGCCGGCGCCTACGATCGCGAAAGCAAGTTCCCCTGGGACAACGTCAAGCAGATGGCGGACCTCGGCCTGTTCGGCATCCCGTGGCCACAGACTCTGGGCGGCGGCGGGCTGGACTATCTCTCCTACATCATCGCGATTCACGAGCTGGCCAAGGTGGACGCGAGCCACGCCATCACCGTCAGCGCCCACACCACCCTCGGCACTTCGCCGATCGTGGACTTCGGGACCGAGGAACAGAAACGGCGGTACGTCCCCCTGCTCGCGAAGGGAACAGTGTTGGGCGGGTTCGGGCTTACAGAGGCCGGCGCGGGATCGGATGCGGGCGGGACCAAGACCTCCGCCGTCGAGCGCGGGGATCACTACCTCCTCAACGGATCGAAGATTTTCATCACGCACGCCGGCGTGGGCGAGGTTTTCATCGTCACGGCCCGTACCGATGCGGCGGCGCGCGGCACCCGCGGCATCACGGCGTTCATCGTGACGAAGGACACGACCGACATGGCGGAGGCGGCGCGCGTGCGGATGGGCCACGATCCCGGCCTCCCGAAGTGCCAGGGCGTTCACGCCGGCAAGAAAGAGGACAAGCTCGGCTGGCGCGCCTCTGACACCCGCGAGCTGGTCTTCCAGGATGCCGTCGTACCCAGCGCGAACGTTCTGGGGACGCCGGGAGAGGGTTTCCGGCAGATGCTCCAAACGCTCGACGGCGGACGTATCGGGCTTGGGGCCCTGGCGCTGGGCATCGCCGAGGGGGCGCTTGCCGAATCCGTCCGCCACACGAGTACGCGCCGGCAATTCGGCAAGCCCGTCGCGAGCTTTCAGGGCGTGCACTTTGCCATCGCCGACATGGCGACCGACGTCCAGGCGGCCACGCATCTCGTCTACCACGCGGCCTGGCTGAAGCAGACCGGCCGCCCGTTCAAGACCGAGGCAGCCATGGCCAAGCTCTTCGCCTCAGAGCTCGCCATGCGCGCGACCACCAAGGCCGTCCAGCTGCACGGCGCGATCGGCTACACGACCGAGGCTCCAGTCGAGCGCATGATGCGGGATGCGAAGATTTGCGAGATCGGGGAGGGGACGAGCGAGATTCAGCGGATCGTGATCGGGAGGGCGTTGTTGGGAGATCTCGTGGATTAGGCGGTGGAGGGCGGGCGACGGCGGTGGAGGGCGGTGGAGGGAGATAACGAGCGGTACAGGTTCCAGGTCAGAAAGCGCGCGCGGTTTTGTTGATCGTCCAACTCCTTCCAAGCGGCTGCCTGAATGATCCCGAGCTCCCTAGCGAGGCGAAGCGTGTAGCCTAGCTCCATAAGGGACCCTAGCGAGATGTCCAGGAATCGTCTGAACTCCGCAGACCCCCGCTTCGCCGACCCTTCCACGATGTTCGCCACCGCCGAGAAAGCCGCACGTCTAGCCTGGGATGTGAGGCCGTAGCGCTCCTCCTTCGGAAAGCTGGCAGTCACGCGATAAACCTGAAGCGCCAAGACGTGACACTCCTGCCAAGCCTTGAAGCGTTCGTAGGGTGCCATGGCGGCAAGATGGGCATGACGCCAGCCGAAGACGCACCATTTCAATCCCGGGCGTGTCTCTTCGCCGCCCTCCACCGCCTTCCACCGCCCTCGACCGTCCTTGCCCGTCCTCGCTTACTGAACCTGCATCCCAAAAACCTCCACCAAAAACGCCCACCGGTCCGCCTGCTCCTCGATCACCTTGCTCGTCGGCTTCCCGGCCCCATGACCCGCCTTGGTCTCGATCTGAATGAGAATCGGCTGGGGGCCGGCCTGCGCTGCCTGGAGCGCTGCGGTGAACTTGAATGAATGTCCCGGGACCACCCGGTCGTCGTGGTCGGCGGTCGTGACGAACGTGGCGGGGTAGGCCGTTCCCGGCGTGATGTTGTGGAGCGGGGAATACCGGTAGAGGTAGGGGAACTGCTGCGCGCTGTCGGCCGAGCCGTACTCGGTGACCCACGCCCAGCCGATCGTGAACTTGTGGAAGCGCAGCATGTCCATGACGCCCACCACCGGCAGCACGGCCCCGAACAGGTCGGGCCGCTGGGTCATCACGGCCCCGACCAGGAGGCCGCCGTTCGAACCCCCGCCGATCGCGAGCCGGGCAGGCGAGGTGTACTTGCGCGCGATCAGGTACTCCGCCCCGGCGATGAAATCATCGAACACGTTCTGCTTCTTGTCATGCATCCCGGCCTGATGCCACTCCTCGCCGTACTCCCCTCCGCCGCGCAGGTTCGCCTCGGCGAACACGCCACCCATCTCGAGCCACGCGAGCAGCCCCACGGAGAACGCCGGAGTCAGGTTGATATTGAAGCCACCATATCCGTACAGATACGTGGGATTCGAGCCGTCGAGGACGATGCCCTTCTTGTGCGTGAGGAACATCGGAATGCGGGTGCCGTCCTTGCTCTGGTAGAACACCTGCTCGGTCTCGTAGCGTGATGCGTCGAAGTCGAGCGTCGGTGCCTTGAAGACCGCGCTTTCGCCCGCACGGAAGTCGTAGCGAAAGATCGTGGTGGGATAGAGGAACGACGTGAAGGCATAGAACATCTCGTCGTCACGCCGCTGGCCCGTGATCCCGCCGACGGTGCCGAGCGTCGGCAACGACAGCTCGCGCAGGAGCCGCCCGTCGAGGGACAAGAGGCGGATGCGCGAGTGCGCGTCGTGCAGATAGTTCGCGACGAACGTGTCATGGATGATCTGGACGCTCTCGATGACGTCGTCGCCCTGCGGGATGATTTCCCGCCAGCGCGCCCGCTCCGGCCGGCGCGTGTCGATCGCCACCACCCGTTTCCGCGGCGCATCGAGGTCCGTGAGCACGTAGAACATGGGGCCGTCGTTGCCGATCACGCCGTAGCTCGCATCGAACTCGTCGAGCAGCGGCACCACCGGGCCCGGCACGGTGGGGCGGACGGGATCGCGCAGGTCGAGATAGTAGACGCGGTTCCGCCGGTCGGTGCCCAGCCAGATCGTGAGGATGAGATAGCGGCCGTCGTCCGTCACATCGCCGCTGATCCCCCAGTCGGGCTGGTCCGGGCGCTCGTATACCAGCACGTCAGCGGCCTGATCCGTGCCGAGGCGGTGGTAGTAGAGCTTCTGGAACCGGTTGACCGCCGTCAGCTCGCCGCCAGGCGTCCCGGTGGGTTCGGGGTAACGGCTGTAGAAGAACCCGGCACCGTCGTGGGTCCAGCTCGCGCCCGAGAACTTGATCCAGCGGAGCCGGTCGTCCAGGTCGCGTCCGCTGGCCACATCGCGCACACGGAACTCCTGCCAGTCCGACCCACTCGCGGACGTCCCGTATGCCAGGCGCCTCCCGTCCTCGGACACCGCCAGCGCTGATAGAGCGATGGTCCCGTCCGCGGATAACCCGTTGGGATCGAGCAGAACCTCGGGCGGCGCGGTCAGGGCCGGTTGCTGGTACAGCACAGCCTGGTTCTGGAGACCGTCGTTCTTCTCGAAGAAGTAGCGTCCGGCCTTCCGGAAGGGCGTGCCGAACCGCGGATAGTCCCACAGCACCGTGAGGCGGCGGCGGATCGCGGCGCGCGCGGGGATTTGGGCGAGATAGGTCTCCGTCACGCGGTTTTCGGCCTCGATCCAGGCCTTGGTTTCCGGCGCGTCCGGGTTCTCAAGCGTGCGGTACGGGTCCGCCACCGGGGTCCCGTGGTAGTCGTCAACGACGTCCCCCCGAGGGGGCGCAGGGTAGGCGAGGTGCTGGGCACCGGCGCCGGATGGGGCGGAAAGGGGCAGGATCAAGAGGAGTCCGGTTCGGGTGAGCGCCGTCGGCACGGCCGGGAAATCTCGGACCTGTTGACGTAAGTCGCAAGGGCACTTAGGTTTGGCCCCATGCATTGGACTGAGCCTCGTGCCGGGACCAATCGATTCACGCCGTCTTCTGCGTTGCCATCCGCAGCGACATTGTGCTGGCCGAACATCATGATCCCGGACGGATGCTGGCCGTTCGGAATCGAAGGATCATGCTTTGAAGCGCGAGATTCTAATCAGCGGGACGGTCCGCGAAACCCGCGTGGCCATCCTGGAGGACGACCGTCTTGTTGAGCTGCTGGTCGATCGTCCCGACGCCCGCCGCATGGTGGGCGACATCTACCTCGGCAAGGTGGAGGCTGTCCTGCCGGGGATTCAAGCAGCCTTCGTCGACATCGGCGCCGAAAAGAGCGCGTTCCTCCACGCTTCGGACCTGATCGCGTCCGACGACGACGAGGAACCGGACGAGCGCGACAACGGTCGATCCGGCGAAGACGACGAAGCAGACGACGAGTCCCAGAGCGATGGCGGGGGATCTGGGGGTCGTCGTGCGTCCCGCCGGAAGCTTCCCAGCGTCACCGACGTCCTCGAACGTGGCCAGACGATCATTGTCCAGGTCACCAAGGAGCCGATCGGCACCAAGGGCCCCCGCGTCACCGCCCAGGTCTCGCTCGCCGGACGGTTCCTCGTCTACATGCCCCACGCGTCCAAGGTCGGCGTTTCCCGCCGCATCGACCAGCGCGACCAGCGCGCCAAGCTGCGCGAGATGGTCACGAATCTTGTGCCCAAGGACGAGGGCGGGTGGATCATCCGCACCGTCGCGGAGGATCTCACCGAGAAAAGCTGCAAGCGGGAAATCGACCATCTGTTCGGCTTGTGGCAGAAGATCAAGCGCAAATCCACGTCGGTGCGGGCGCCCGTGCTGTTGCAGCGCGAGACGAGCCTCACCCGGGGCATCATCCGCGATCTGTTCAGCGACAAGGTCGATTCGCTGCTCGTCGACTCGAAGATGCTGCACAACGAGATCGTGCAATACCTGAAGCAGATCGATCCCGATCTCGTCGAGCGCGTGACGCTGTACGGCAAGGAAGCGCCGCTGTTCGACGAGTACGACATCGAGTCGGAGATCCGCGAGCTCTTCAAGGCCCGCGTGGACCTCGCATCGGGGGGGTACATCATCATCCAGCCCACCGAGGCGCTCACGTCGATCGACGTGAACACCGGGCGCTACACGGGCAAAAGGGATCCCGAGAGCACGATCGTCAAGACCAATGTCGACGCGGCGCGCGAAGTGGCCCGCCAGCTCCGCCTGCGCGATATCGGCGGAATCATCGTGGTGGATTTCATCGACATGGAGTCGCGCTCGAACCGCGACAAGGTGCTCCAGGAGCTGCGCAGCTACCTGGGCCGCGACCGGGCGCGTACCAAGGCGTTCGCCGTTTCGGAGCTCGGGCTGATCGAGATGACCCGCCAGCGCGTGCGGCCCTCGCTCTGGCAGTCCATGACCACCGAGTGCCCGACGTGTACGGGCACCGGGCGCGTGTTCCGGCCGGAAGTCGTCGTGCGCCGCATGGAGCGGTCGCTCAAGCGCGCGGGCGCCGACCACAAGGAGCGGCAGCTGGCGGTCCGGCTGCACCCCGAGGTGGCGCTCTACCTGGTGGAGCAGGAGCCCAACTTCCTCCGCCAGCTCGCCAAGCAGACCGGGCTCGAGCTCGAAGTCCGGGACGATCCCATGATGCGGTTGGATGAGTTCAGAATGATGGCCCAGCCGGCGGGACGGGATGTGACGGAGCAGTATGCGGTGGCCTGAAGGCGGGGACGTGGGACCTGGGACGTGGGACGGGTGGCATGCGGCAGCCCCGTCCCCCTTCCCTCGTCCCCTGTCCCGTTTTAGCTTCCCCCGCCCATGAGCTACGCCATCTTTTCGACCGGCGGCAAGCAGTTCCGTGCCGAGCCCGGGGTGACCATCAAGGTGCCGCTCCTCGCGGCAGAACCCGGGGCGAAGGTCGTGTTCGACCGCGTCCTGCTGGCGAGCGACGGGAAGCGCGTCCAGGCTGGCAAGCCGACGCTCGACGGGGCCAAGGTCACGGCCGAGGTCGTCCGCCACGGCAAGGGCCGGAAGATCAAGATCTACCGGTTTGCGCGCCGCAGCGGCTACCGCCGCCACGCCGGCCATCGCCAGCAATTCACCGAAGTGAAGATCGCCGACGTGAAGATCGGCAAAGAGGAGTAGCAGATGGCCCATAAGAAAGGCGTAGGCTCCTCCCGCAACGGCCGCGACTCAGGCCCGAAGGACCTCGGCGTCAAGCGCTTCGCTGGCGAGTTCGTGACTGCCGGCAGCATCCTGGTCAAGCAGCGCGGAACGCGGCTTCACCCCGGCGTGAACGTCCGCCGGGCGTCCAACGACACCTTGTTCACGGTCGTGGACGGGATCGTGAAGTTCGAGCATAAGGACAAGAAGAGACAGAAGGTGAGTGTGTATCCGAAGGCGTAGGCGGGCAAGGACGGGCAAAGACGGTCAACGACGGACAAAGGCGGTCGAGGTGAACGTCACCCCGGCCGCCTTCGTGTACCTTGACCGTCCTCGTCCGTCTTTGTCCGTCCTCGACCGTCCTAGTACTCCGGCGGCAACTTCCTGTACCGCTCCAACAGCTCCGTCTGCCGGCTCGTGAGCGGGATCTCCTTCCCACGAATGAACACGTGCGTCACGCGGGTCGAGAACTCGAAGGGGTCTCCCGACCAGACGACGACGTTCGCGACCTTGCCGGAGTCGAGCGACCCGTAGCGATTCGCCACCCCAAAAATCTCGGCCGGTGTGAGGGTCACGGCCCGCAGCGCCCCGTCCCAGGGCATGCCATTGGCGACCGCGTTGCCGGCCTGCTGGCGCAGGTTGCGCGCGTTGTGGGTGTCGGGCTCGAGCAGCGCCACCCGCACACCCGCCTTTGCGAGGAGGGCGGCGTTGTCAAGCCGCGGCGACAGCTCGTCGTAGGATGGGATGTTGTCGAGCGGCTGGATGAGGACCGGCACGCGGGCCCGCGCGATCCGATCCGCGATCTGCCACCCCTCCGCCGCGCTCGCCAGCACCAGCTTGAGCCGATAGGTCTGCGCGATCCGCAGCGCGGTCTCGAGATCGCTCCGCCGGTTCGCGATCACGACGAGCGGCAGCTCGGCGCGCAGCACCGGGGCCAGCGCCGTCAGGTCCGCCGCGGACGCCGCAAGCGGATGCAGCTGAGCCCGCGACCAGTCGGCCCGGCGCGTCCGAAACTCCTGCGCGTCGTCCAGTATCTGGCGGAGCCGCGCCGCCGAGCTGGCGCGCGAGCCCCCGCTCAGATCCTTCGTCTGCTCCGAGATCTCCACCACCATGGCGGCCGGCGACCGGACGAGCATCGCTTCGACGGTCGTGCCGTCGAGATCGATGAGGACCGCCTGCCCGCGAATCAACCCGGTTTCAGGGGTGGCGAGCGTCGTGAGCACCCCCGCCATCCGCGTGATGGGGATGAGCGTTGACGCCGGGTTGATCGCCTCGAGTACGTTGAACGCGGCGGCGACCGTGTCACTCTTCACCCCGGCGTCGTTCGTGCCGGACACGTTTCCGATCTCCGTGAGTCCCAGCTGCCCGGCGCCGTCGATGAACCCGGGCGTCACCCACATGCCGGTCGCGTCGATACGCGTGGCGTTCGCCGGCGCCGCGACGTGGGTCCCGACCGCGGTGATGCGGCCGTCCTTGATGATTACGGTCGCCCGCTCGAGCTTCGGTCGCGACACGGGGTAGACCGTGGCGCCGCTGATGACGAGGGTCTGTGCGAGGAGCAGCGCGATCATCGCGCTGCACCGGCGGCGGGTTCCTGGCCCAGCTCGAAATCGGAGCGCGGTTGATGCTTCGGATCCGCCCGGTCGTAGACCAGCCACCCGTCGTTGTAGACCTGCACGGCCTGGCTGTATACCGAGAAGGGGTCCCCCGACCACACGACGACGTCCGCCATCTTGCCGGGCTCGAGCGTCCCGACCGTCGAATCGATGCCCAGCACCCAGGCCGGGTTCGCCGTGATCCAGCGCAGTGCCTGATCTCGCGTAACGGGGATCCCCGCGCGCTGCCCGTCGTACATCGCCTTCGCGGCCTCCTGATTGAGGTGCTGGATCCCGCCGGGATCGTCGGAATGCAGCGAGACCCGCGCGCCGCCCTGCTCGAGCAGCGCGGCGTTCTGCTGGATGCCGTCCATCGCTTCTTCCTTGAACCCGTACCAGTCCGCCCACACCACCGCCGCGGTGCCCGCCTGGCTGAGCAGGTCGGCCACTTTGTACGCCTCCACGGCGTGATGGAACGCGCGGATGCGGAAGCCAAACTCCCGCGCGAGGTCGAGCAGCTGCGCCATCTCGTCGGCGCGATAGCAATGCACCTGCACGTACATGTTGCCGCGCAGCACCTCGGCCAGGGTTTCCAGGCGCAGGTTGCGCTCCGGCGGGTCGCCCCGGCGGTCCTGGCGCCACTTGTCCCAACGGCGCCGATAGTCCTCCGCCTGGATGAACGCGGCGCGGTAGCCAGCCATGTTGCCCATGCGGGTCGAAGGAAACTGATTGCGCTTCCCGTAGACGCGCTTGGGATTCTCGCCGCACGCCATCTTCAATCCGTACCGGGCACCCGGGAATTTCATCTCCTGGACCGTGCGGGCGGGGATCATTTTGAGGACCACGGTGCGGCCGCCGATCAGGTTCCCCGAGCCGGGCAGGACCTCGATGGTCGTGATGCCGCCGGCGATCGCGAGCGCGATTTGCGGATCCTGCGGCCAGAACGAATGCTCGGCCCACACCTCGGCGGTGACGGGGCTCGTCATCTCGTTCCCATCCTGCTCGGCATCCGTGTTCGGGGCAGCGTAGACGCCGAGGTGCGAATGCGGGTCGATGATCCCGGGCGTGACCCACTTGCCGGCTCCGTCTACGCGCGTCGCCTCGGGGGGAGCAGGGACCTCGGCGGCTGTGCCGACCGCGGCAATCCGACCGTCCCGCAGCAGAATGGCGCCGTGTGCGATCTCACGGCCGGCGGCGGTCATGATCGTGGCGTCGGTGATCAGAACCGGCGGATTGGGGTGCCGAGCATAGGTGGAGGGGTACTGCGCGCGATCCGCGCTGATGCTATCGGCGACCCGCGCCTGAGCGCGCGTCGCGTTCGGCGCGGCGACGGCGGCGGCGGCCGCAAGGAGCAATGCAGCGCTCGCGTGGCGCACTGGCTGTCCCTATTTCACGAGCTCGAACACGACCGGCGTCCCGACCAATTCCGTGCGCACGATGCGGTGCGGGCTGTCGCTCGTCACGTACCACACGAGGTTCGCATCGCCTCCCATGCCGCGCACCCTGAAAACCTTGAATGTCCCGGCCGGGACCGTGACGCTGCGGACCGAGTCTGCCGCGACCGTGATGGTGCGGACCGTCCCCGTCTGGATGGAGAACACCGGCAGGGCCACGGGCTGCCCGGCCGCCAGCTTGATGGCCGAGATGAGTGGCGCGAGGGCATGTCCGTCGTAGGTGCCTGCCGCGATGGTCGTGTCGACCTTCACAGGAGCGGGCCCGTTCGGGCCGGGCACGGTCCCGATACCCCGCACCCGGCCGCCCTGGTAGGTGAGGTGCACTTCCAGGCGCTGCCCTGCGCTCGTCCCGGTCTGGTCGACGCTCCGCGGCGCGAGCGTGGCCGCGTCCAGCACGGCCACCACTTCCCGCGTCGTGCTCTGCCGCAGCGTCATCGTGTCGGAGAAGATCAGCGAATCCCCGCTATGCCGCACCGTGACCACCCGCGACCCGATGGCGTTGCCGCCCGACGTCGCGACGAAGCTGTCCCTCCCGACGGCGAGTCCGGCGGCGTCGAGCGTTGGGGCGACGGCGGCGGGCGCGAAGGCGTCGGTGGTGAGCGGATTGCCGTCCGTGTCGAGAATGCGCACAGGCGCGATGGCGACGAGCTTGGAGTAGAGCTTGGCCCCGTCACCCGCCACGACGATCGTCCAGGCATCCGTGCGGTACAGACGCGCCGCCGCGGCGCGAGTCTCGGTCGCCGTCACGGCACTGACGCGCTCACGATAGAGTCGCAGGTAGTCGGCGTCGAGACCCAGGAATTTCGTCGCCCCCACCTGGTTCGCGACCTGGCCCGCCGTCTCGATGGACAGGGGGAAGGAGCCCACGAGGAACCCCTTCGTCGTCGCCAGCTCGGAATCGGGAACGATCTCGGTGCGCATGCGCTCTACCTGGTGCACCATTTCGTTGAGTGCGCTGTCCGTCGCCTCGGTGCGCATGCTGGCCGAGGCGGACCAGTACCCCAGCACGCGATAGCGGCGCAGCTCCGTACTGGTGCTGTAGGTCCAGCTCTTTTGCTCCCGCAGCACCCGAAACAACCGGGAGTCCGCTCCGCCACCGAGCAGGTGGGTCGCCACCCGCGCCGCATAGTAGACGGGATCGGTCGGCGCGATGGTCGTATTGCCCATGATGATGAAGGACTGGACCGAGGACGGCCGGTGGATCAGGATAATCTCAGGCTTGTGCGGGGCGACGGGAGACGCCGGCGGGCGTGACGTGGGCGCGGCCCCCGTCCAACCGGCGAACGCCTGCTGCACCAGCGCCTGCACCTGCGGGAGGGTGACATCGCCGGCCACGACCAGCAGCGCCCCACCCGGGCGCAACCGGGTCTGCGCGAACGCGACCAGGTCGTCCCGCGTGATGGCCCCGTAGCTTTCTTCGGTGGCGTAGCGGCCGTAGGAGCTCGCCCCGAAGATCTCGCGCCGGAAGAACCGCAGCGACACGCTCACGGGCTCGGACATCGCGACGCGCAGTGTCGAGAGTTGCCGCTTGCGGGCGAGGTCCAGCTCGTTCCCAGGGAAGCTCGCGTGCTGGATCACGTCGCCGAGCACCGTGAAGCCCACCTCGAGCTGATCGGAGAGCGCCTCGACCGCCACGGTGAGGAAATCGTCGCTCGAGCTCGCTGATATCCGGCCACCCGAGCCTTCGATGGTCATCGCAATTTCGTCGGCCGTGCGGGTGGATGTGCCCTTGGTCAGGACCTGTGCGGCGAGCTCGGCCAGCCCCTCTTTGCCGGCGGGGTCATACACGCTCCCGGCACGAAAGCTGAGCGACACGGCCGCGAGCGGTGCCCCGTGCAGCGGGACCACGACGATGGCGAGCCCGTTCGGGAGCGTCATCTCCTCGTAGGGCGGAAACCGCGACGGCGTGAGGCGGGTGGGTTTGGGCGGCCGGGGAGGGAAGGAATCCTGCGCGGCCAGGCGATCCCACGCCGGGATCACCACGAGCACGGCCAATGCGAGCGAGAGGACGCGGCTCACTGGTTCCCTCCACCGCCCACTTCGATCGTTGCCTGGACCATGTTTGCCGAATCGAGATACGTCGCCGCGACGCGCTTCACATCCGCCGCGGTCACCGCGAGGTAGCGATCGAGGTCCGTGTTTACCTCGGCGAGCGATCCATGAAACATGATGTAGTGCTGCAGCATCTGCGCGCGCCCCAACGCCGTTTCGCGCGACCGGATGAACCGGGCGCGGAAAATGTTCTTGGCCTTGGTCAGCTCGGCGTCACTGACCTCGGTCGTGCGCAGGCTGTCGAGCTGCCGGGCCACGAGGCTGTCCAACCGGCCCGTCGTGACTCCCCGGTTGGCGATGGCGAACACCGCCAGGATCCCCGGCCCGCGCCGCGAGTCATAGGGATTCATGGTGACGTCGGCCGCGAGCGCCGCCTGATCGTGCCGCACCACGCTCACGTTCAGCCGCGAGCTTTGCCCGGTACCGAGAATCACCAGGAGCACACCGAGCGCGAAGGTGTCGGGATGGCGGTGCGGCGGGATGCGATAGAGCCGCATCACCGCCGGCAGGTTCGCATGCGGGTCCGTGATCGTCCGCCGCACGGCGCCGGGTGAGAACTTGAAGTCGCAGACGGGTTTCGGCGGGTCGGGATGCCGCGGAATCGTGGCGAAGTACTGGTTGATGAGACTCCGCAGCTCGAGCGCCTTGAAATCGCCGCTCACGACGAGCGTGGCGTTGTTCGGCGCGTAGTAGGTATCGAAGAAGGCATGCACGTCGGCCACCTCGGCCCGATCGAGGTCCGCCATCGAGCCGATCACCGTGTGCGCGTACGGGAAACACGACGCGCTGTCGAACGGCCAGACCAGGGCGTCCGTGAACGCCGCGCCGTAGGGCTCGTTGTCCACCCGCAACCGCCGCTCTTCCTTCACCGTCTCGCGCTGGTTGTGGAAGGTCTCATCCGTGATGGCGAGGGCCCGCATCCGGTCGGCCTCGAGCCACAGGACGACGTTCAGATAGTTCGACGGCACCGTCGCGAAGTAGTTCGTCCGATCTTCGGCGGTGGACGCGTTGTCCTGCCCGCCCGCGGCCTCGATCAGGTGCGAATGCAGTCCCTTGGGCGCGTGCGCCGATCCCTCGAACATCATGTGCTCGAACAGGTGCGCGAATCCCGTGCGCCCCGGCCGCTCGTTGCGCGAGCCCACGTCGTAGCGGATGTCCACCGCCACGATCGGCGCCGAGTGGTCTTCGGCTGCGATCACACGCAAACCGTTGGGCAGCGTGAACGTCGTGTACGCGATCGCCCCGCTCGGGGCCGGGGCGGGGGCGGGGGGCGGCGTGGCGGGCGGCGCCTGAGCGGCGCAGGGTAGAAGCCAGAGGGCGGCGAAAGCGCCGACGATGGGCAGCGTGCGCATGTCAGGGAGTGGACGGGATCGCGGGACCCGAGCGAGCCAGCTCGAAGGTGAAGCGTCCGTCGCTCGTCTCACCTTTCACCACGCGGCGTGGCGCCACGCGGGTCACGTAGACCCGGAAGTCGCCGCTCGAGAGCGGCAGGACGTCGAAGCGGCCCGCGGGCACCCGCACGCTCGTTGGTTGACCCGCGGTCATCGTGAGCGTGACGAGCGAATCGTGCGTCTCGCGGTAGGCGGGCACGGCGAGCGTCTCGCCCGGGTTCGCGTTGGTCACGGCGGCGGCGAGCAGCTCGTAGGAGCCGAACACCGCATCCTCGGGCAGCTCGCGGTGCACCGGAACCGTCTGGTTGCCGCCCGCTTTCAGGCTCGCGCTGCGGCGTCCGTCCACCACGCCCTGTTTCAGGGTCACGTCCACCTCCACGAGAATGGTGTCGCTCGCGGGCGAGAACATCTCGAGATGATAGAAGAAGGATACGGGGCGTCCGGTGGCACGATCGATCACGACCCGCTGCTCCTCCTGCTCGAGCGGCTGCAGCTCGGAGAACTGCGTGTACACCACCTGCTCGCCCTTGTCGGCCTTCCGGACTTCGTACTGCCAGACGGCGTACCCGCGCTGCGTGCGGTCTACGAAGAACAGGAAGGAGTCCCGGGTGGCGGGGATGGCGGTCGCGTCGAATCGCAGCGGCTTGACGGCGCGCGTCTGGGCACGCACCGGGCTAGCGAGCAAGAGGAGGAAGCACAGACAGCGCATTAGTCTCGAGAATCGCCTTCCGGTGTGCCTCTGAGAGAGGCAGCGCCAGGAACTGGTCTATGTTCTTCCTCAGGTCCGTAACGCCGGGACTCGGCCAATCCGTCCCCCAGAGCACGCGATCGGCCAGCTCGGCGAGTCGCGGAAAGTACTCCAACAGCTTGGCTGGCGGAATCCCGGAGACGTCGAGCCGGGTGTTCCTGTGCCGCCGCAACACGAAGAACGCCTCGTCCATGTACAGCGGCCGGCCGCCGTGCGCAAGCAGGATCGTGAGATCGGGAAAGTCGATCGCGACGTCGTCCAGCTCGAGCGGGTTGCCGTACTTCGAGCGCGCGCCCGGGAAGATGCTGGTCCCGGTATGTACCATCACCGGCAGGCCTCGTTCCTCGCAGCGCCGGTAGATCTGGCCCAGCGCGTCGAGTCCCGCCGTGTAGGCGTTGGCAGGGAACAACTGGTGCGGCGGATGGATCTTGAGCACCCGCACGCCCGTGTCGATCAGCCGGTCGACGTCGCCCGCGGGGTCGCGCGTGACCCGCGGGTGCACGCCACCGTAGGGCATGAGCCGGATCGGGTCGGTCTGGGCGTAGCGCGCGACATAGGCGAGCGATGCCGCGCTGAACCCCATGACCTCGGGGTCGGGGTAGATCACGAGCCCCACGCGCCAGATCCCGGCGTGGTCCATCATCTCGAGCAACGCGCGCGGGTCCTCTGTGGCCCGCTGCACCGCGTCCCGGTCTCCGCCCCAGCCGCGGCGCATGAGCTCCACCACGGCGGGCTTCGCGTCGCGCCAGCCGGGCACGTGGACATGGATATCGGTGATGCGGGTGAGCTCCGTCATTCGCCCACAACGCCTCGCGCGACCTCGGGGACATTGCTACACAGCCCGTCGACGCCCAGCTCGACCAAGCGTTTCATCTCCTCGGGGCGATCCACGGTCCAGACGTAGAGCCGAGCGCCCGCCCGGTGCAACACGTCCGTCAACTGGCGATCGACCAGCCGCCGCTCCTGCCACAGCATCGTCGCGCCCGTGTCCTCGAGCAGGGCGAGGGGACGCACCGGATAGGAGGACGACAGGACGCCGCGGGGGAGCGTCGGTTGGCGGGCGCCGAGGCGCTGGATGATGCGGTGATCGAAGCTATGCACGGCGTAGCCCCCCGGGTTCGGGCCCTGGGCGATCGTCGTGAGCAGGTGGTCGTCGAACCGGGGGTCGAGCGCCTTCACCTCGATGAACGCGCCGAGGCGGCCCACGGCGTCGAGTGCCTCGGCGAGAGTCGGGACCGGTTCGCCGTTCGCGAGATGAGCGGTGCGCACCTCGGCACCCTTGAGATGGGCGATCGGACCCGCCGCGGGCACGGTCTCGTCATGATGAACGATGAGCGCGCCGTCCGCCGAGCTGTGGACGTCCAGCTCCACCGCATCCGCTCCTGCCGGGCCGGCGGCGCGAAACGCGGCGAGGGAGTTCTCGGGCGCCGAGCGGGTGGCGCCCCGGTGTGCGATGATGAGGGGCCGGGTCAACGGGCCCGAACCTACGGGCTCCCCAGCGGAACTTCAAGCGACCGCCTTTCCCTTAATATTCCCCCCGTCTTGCACGTCCACCGACACGCATGTCTCGGGCCGAGCCCCTCGCCGTGCAGCCGACCGACGCGGCGCTGATCGCTGCCTGGCTGGGTGGCGAGGAACAGGCCGCGGCCGAGCTGGTCCGCCGGCACGCGCGCGCGTTGGCGGGCTTTCTGGCGGCGGCCGGCGCGCCCGAGGCGGACCTGGACGATCTGGTGCAGGAAACGCTGATTCGGGCGTTTCGCTCGCTGGCGCGTTTCCGGGGACAATGTCAATTCCGTACGTGGCTGCTCGCGATCGGCGGCAATGCGCTGAAGGACGCCGCACGGCGCGCGAAGAGCAGGGGAGGGTCGCAGGTGTTGCCGCTCGAGGAGGAGCTCCAGGCGCAGGGCGGGGACCCGCATGAGGACGCTGTCGCGGGCGAGACCGAGCGGCGCCTCAAGGACGGCTTGCAGGGGTTGTCGCCGATGCAGCGTGAGGTATTTCTGCTCCGGGCGCAGCAAGGCATGGACTACGACGACATCGCGCAGGCGCTCGGCACGACGCCGGGGGCCGCGCGCGTGCACTATCACCACGCCGTCAAGCGTTTGAAGGAGATTGTACGGTGAATCTCGGCGATCGCGACGACTTGGACGACGCGCGGCTCCGCGAGCTCGCGCAGCGCCTGGGCGCGCGGGCCGCAGACACGCTCGACGTGGAGCGCACGGCGGCGGCGGTGCTCGAGCGGCTGCGCGAAGCTCCCGCCAGGCGTCGTATGCCGATCTGGCTTCCGATCGCCGCCGGGCTCGTGCTGCTGTTGGGTGCGGGCGTCGTGTGGCGCGCGACGCACCGGGCGCCTGCGCCGGCAGTGGCAGCGGCCGGGTACGATTTGAAGACCCTTTCGCCCGACCAGCTGCGGCAGCTGCTCCAGGTGATCGATCAGCCGCTCGACGTGGACTCGGTGACGGCCGACGACACGACCTGGGATGACCTCACGGCGCCCGAGCTGCGCCACCTGCTCGCCGTGCTGGAGGGATGATGAACCGCCTCGCGTTGCTCCTGCTCGTGGGGTTCGCACCGGCGCTCGCTGCGCAGAACCCGCCACCCGGCGAGGCGGCGCCGCAGATCGAGATGCTGCGGGGGCAGATCCGCGAGCGCTGGCATGCGCGCGTGCGCGAGCAACTGCAGCTGACGGATGCGCAGGCAGCGAAGCTCCAGGCCACGGAGGATCGGTTCTTCGAGCGCCGTCGGGCGGTCCAGTCACGCCAGCGGGCAGTGATTGCCGGGTTGCGCGCTCAGCTCCAGCCTGGTGTGGCGGCGAATGCCGATAGCGTGCGCCTGCTCATGGACGCGCGCGACCAGAACCGCGCCGCGTTGCTCGACCTCGATCGCGACGAGAGCCGCGAGATGGCGGGGTACTTGACGGCGGTACAACTGGCGCGGTATCAGGTCATGCGCCAGCGGTTGCAGGAGAGGATTCTCGAGATGCGGCGCATGCGGCGGGAGATGCGGGAGCCGTAGGGCGGTTGGCGCAACGGAGCCAGCCGCCTTTGTATTCCCTAGCCGTGTACCCGTCTACCCGTCTTATATTCTCCCCCCCCAGCCCGAGTGGCGGAATGGCAGACGCAGGGGACTCAAAATCCCCCGGGGGCAACCCCGTGAGAGTTCGACTCTCTCCTCGGGCATCATCAGCGCGTTAGGTCGCCAGCTACGCGACAATGGCGAACTCCGCACAGGCTGCCCCGTCTGCGGTATCATGCTGATATTCCAAGAGGTGGGGCAGGGCGCCGCGGCGTCGGTGGAGAGCGATAGGTCGCTGTGCTGGCGTCGGGCTGTGCTGTTGCTGAGATCCTACTTACTAGTTAGGCCGCAAGACAGCCTCCGAGGTCCTCCTTGAGCAAACGCGGCAAGAAACTTCGCGAGGAACTCACGCTCTTTCTGAAGCAGTACGCCCGCAAGGCGCAGAAGAACGCCGACCCCAACGATCGCCGGTACGACCGCAAGGTCGAAGCGATCGTCAAGCGCTTACGCCCGGAGGATCTCGACGCTCTTCTCGACGGGGAGGAAGGGTGAGTTCTGTTGGGCTGCGGCCTAACAAGCGCATGGAGCCGCCGGGCGCCTATCGTTCTAGAGGAAGCGGAGTGTTGTCCCCTGGCGGGCACGAACTATCGTTCAACAGCGGAGCGCGCGGCGCGCGAGTCGCCCGCGGCTCATGCGCGATCCGTTAGGCAGAATGCGCCCACCTGACGCGGACGACCCAGCATTCGCGGCGTTCATGAAGGGAGCTGCGGATTCCATCGAGGCCGAATGGCGCAGAAGGCAGATCGTAGTGCCGCCGGGCGTCGCCATCGCCATGTATCGGGCGATGTTCGCCCACATGCGCGAGTTCCCGCTCGTATCAGGCACGTTCTACAACATCTCGACGGAGCGAGTCCTTCCGCTCGTCCAGCGGCTAGAGAGTGAGCTCCCGGGCGGCCACACCAACCCTTCGTTCTCTAAGACTCTTGAAAGTCGGCTTTTGGAAATGATGAAAACATCGCGTAGTCAGGAACAATGACCACGGCGCATCTGCCTAACAAGCGCATGGAGCCGGCGGGCGCTTATCGTTCTAAAGGAAGCGGAGCGTTGTGCCCTAGCGGGCACGAACTCACGTTCAACAGCGGTGGGCGCGGCACGCGAGTCGCCCGCGGCTCATGCGCAATCCGTTAGGCGGCGGCCCATGATGCGCTCGGCAAAGGTTCTCTTCGGCTGCCTGCTGGCAACGGGCTGCACGTCTCAACCATTCTGGACGCCGCGGGCTGGCCCACTTCCCGTGCATGACCGTCGCCGCGAATTCCTGGGCATGTGGAGCCTCGAGTTACTCGTCGATAGCGTCGACGTGTTTGTCCTCGACGGTAGCACCACCAGGTCGGTCGCCCATCGCGCCCGCAAACTGGCCATGGTCGGCAGCCTCCATGTATTGGACAGCCTGACGCCGGATCGCGAAGCTGTCTACGCCCGCGCCGGCGGACAGCTGTTGAGCCTCATCTGCTACAAGGCCGACGTCATCATGATCGGGCTGGCGCGAAAGGGCGAGAGTGCCTCGCTCATGATTCCGCCGTACATGCCGATCGACGCTCGCTACCCCGAGAATCTCTTTGCGCGAGGGCACTACTACGGCGACTCGATCGTGGGTACATGGGGTGAGACGTGTAACACCCGCGTGGATGCCGAAGGCCTTTTCCGCAAGTATGACCACGTGCTCACAGAGGGTCGATTCCGTATGGTACGCGCGAGTCCCCCGAACTGATGCCGCCGCCTAACAAGCGCATGGAGCCGTCGGGCACTATCGTTGTGAAGGAAGCGGGGCGTTTGTGCCCAGGTGGGCATCACTTCACGTTCAGCTGCGGTGGGCGCGGCGCGCGAGTCGCCCGCGGCTCATGCGCGAGCCGTTAGGCGGCAGGTGGAATGATCGCCGACACCTCGACATCGACCTTCGGAATGCTCGCCGCCACGATCGCGGGCACCGTCTCCACCGTGTACGGCCTGAGTCAAGTTCGCGAGGCGACCGCCAGCGCCTCGTGGCCAACGACCCAAGGACGCATAACCGACTCCGCACTCGTCGAGGGTCGACCGTCGGGACGGATCGTCCAAGTCGCTCGATACAGGGCCGCCGTGACGTACACCTACACGGCTGAGGGGAAGCAACGGGTCGGGAGTCGCGTCTTCGTTGAGGACGTAAGCGAAGGCTACGAATCCGCTCACAATGCGCGCCTACGCCAGCGGCGTTATGACGTCGGTGCCACCGTCATGGTATACGTTGATCCCGCGGACCCCTCTCGCTCCCTTCTGGAGCCCGGAGCGACGTGGGCGCATTGGAAATACGTGGCCTTCGGAGGCCTGATGTTTGCCGTCAGTATTTCGGGCCTCCTCGGCTGGGTGCGGGCGTGATCCGCAGCTCCTG
>DATIXG010000134.1:0-14558 GCA_035518815.1 Gemmatimonadales bacterium
TGTTACACCGCGGGCACCCCACGAGGGTCCGTCCCAGCCAATCCGTTTCGTACTCCTTGCGATGACGGCAGCGCGTGCGCGCCCCGCGGATCGGCGGCTTGGCCCACTTCATTCGTCTAGGTGCTGTCACAGGTACCTACCACTATGGATCGCATGGGGATAACCACGATATCCGGGTGGGTGTTCCCGAAAATGACCCGACCCTCCTAGTTTTGCGCGCCCGCACCACGGTCAGCCGCACTGGAATGATGCGGTCCGCGTGACAAAGGGCACAGCGATAAAGTCGGACTGACGTATCGTAGCGGTACCTCTCCTTGCCCGGAGCGACGATATGCGCTGGGGTAGGTTACGCGTGGACATGGACCTGCGCCTGCGGCGCGGTGCGTGGTACCGGGTCCGGGAAGTGGGGTCCCTCGAGGCCGTGCTCGAGGTGAACCGGGCGGCCTTGCAGCTGCCCCGAGCTTTGCTCCAGATCGTCGAGAAGCCTCCGCACAAATGGACGGTCGTCGACCGGCCCGCCAACGCGGTCCGTCTGCCGCCCAGCTGGAAGCGCTACGCCGTCTGTCCCTCCTGCCGCGAGCGCGTGCTGCTCGAGCGCAAACCGGCCACCCTGGACTGTCCCCGCTGCGACCAGAGTTTCGAGGTTGGCTGGGACGAGACCTACCGCCTGGAGTAGTCGACCTCGCCTCACCGCGCTGCAACCTTTTCGCGGCAGGTCTCGTCATAGGTGGCGACATGCGCCACTTCGCGTTGCTCCTCGGGATCCTGTTTACCAGTGGCTCGACCTTTGTGCTCCACCTGGCGGTGGGCTCGAGCGGCTTCGAGCGCTTGAGCGGTGCGACCGAGAATGCTACGGAGCTCGCGGCGCCAGATCGGGCCGAAGTGTGGTATGGCGGTGAGCTCCCGCCGATCACGATCGACGCGGGCCGTCGTCCTTCGCCGGGTGCGATCGCCTGGGTGCGGCTGCTCGAGGGCTCGAAACGGGAAGCGTGCTCGACGGTCGCCAATCAACTAAAGGCCCCATCCGCGATGCGGGCCGGCCGCCGGACCGCGCATAGCGTAGCGCTCTAGCGACTCGAATCCATTCCATTGTCGTTTACGGGGTCGAGGGGCGCGGCTAGCTTCCATGCCGTGCGTCCTTCGACCCTCGGTGTCATCGGTCTGGGCGCGATCGGCGGCTCCGTCGCGCGTCGGGCCAAACAGGCCGGCATCGCCACGGTGCTCGGCTGGTCGCCCGACGCGGCCGAGCGCGATGCGGCGCGCGCGCAGGGAGCGCTCGACGAAGCGCCCGACCGCGCGGTCGACATCGCGCGCCGGGTCGATCTGCTCGTGCTCGCCGCTCCTCCGGCCGCCAACCTCCAGATCCTCGAGGACCTCCACGCCGACCTGCCGCCGGGCGCGCTCGTCACCGATGTAGGCTCCGTGAAGCGCGCGATCGTCGCTCGCGCCGAGGCGCTCGGTCTCGGGGCCCGGTTCGCCGGCAGCCACCCCCTCGCCGGCACGCACGAGCAGGGCTTCCATGCCTCGCGCGCCGACTTGCTGCGGGCCGCCGTCGTGTACGTCACACCGTCGCGCGGCGGGGAGCGCGTGGCCCGCGAGATCGCGGACTGGTGGGAGGGCGTGCATGGGGCGCAGCCGGTGATGATGACCGCCGAGGCGCACGACGCGCTCGTCGCGGTTACCAGTCACCTCCCGCAGATCCTGGCGTCGCTGCTCGGCGGCTACCTGGCGGTGCACTTGCCCGAGGGGGCCAGCCTTGGCCCGGGGGCGAAAGGAACCACGCGGCTCGCGGCGAGCGATCCCGCGCTGTGGACGGAAATCCTCCTCATGAATCGCGACAAAGTGCTCCCGGCGCTGCGGCGGCTCGAGGAGCCGTTGGGCGAGCTCGAGCGCGCGCTCGAGACGGGCGATGCGACCGCCCTCCGCGGGTGGCTCGGCCGCGCCGCCGAGTGGCGGCGCCGGCTCGACCCATGACGCTGCGCGGTGTGGTCCGGCCGCCGGGCGACAAGAGCATCTCACACCGGGCACTGCTCCTGGGCGCGCTGGCCCGGGGCCCGAGTGAGATCACGGGGATACTCGCGGGCGAGGATGTGAAGAGCACGGCGCGGGTCCTGCGCCAGCTCGGGGCCGACATCTCGCCCGTGCGGGAGGGCTCCCGGGTGACGGTGCGTCCCCCATCCCGCCTCACGCGTCCCGCATCGCAGCTGTATTGCGGAAACTCCGGGACGACCACCCGCCTCCTCATGGGCATCCTCGCCGGACAGCGGTTTGCGGCCCGCCTCACCGGTGACGCGTCGCTGCGGCGCCGGCCCATGCGCCGTGTGACGGAGCCGCTGCGCGCCATGGGCGCCCATATAGAGGAAGAGGCCGGGGACGCCCTGCCGCTCGTGATCCGGGGCGGGAAGCTGCATGCCTTCGACTATACCAGTCCGGTAGCGAGCGCCCAGGTGAAGAGCGCGCTGCTGCTCGCCGCCTTTACGGGCAACGTGCGGCTCAGGCTCACCGAGCCGCACCGCTCGCGCGATCACACGGAGCGGCTGTTCGTGCACCTCGGTTTGAACCTCCGTGAACGAAACGGGGTGATTGTCTTCGAACCCCCCGACCGCCCGACGGCCTGTCCGCCGTTTTCGCTTGCAGTTCCCGGCGACGCGTCGTCCGCGGCCTTTCTCGTGGCGGCCGCGCTGCTGGCTCAGGCCGGCGAGCTGCTCATCGAGAATGTCGGCGTGAACCCGACCCGCACCGGGTTTCTGGTCGTGCTCGAGCGCATGGGCGCGCGCGTGGAGCGCCTGAACCTGCGCGATGCGGGCGGCGAGCCCGTCGCCGATCTGCTCGTCCGGCCCGCCGCCCGGCTGTCCGCCACGGAGGTGACCGCCGCCGAGATCCCGGCGCTCGTGGACGAAGTGCCGATCCTCGCGGTGCTCGCGAGCCGTGCGGGGGGAGGGGGCGAGACGGTGTTTCACGATGTCGGGGAGCTGCGCGTGAAGGAGAGCGACCGGCTCGAGCTCGTCGCCGCGAATCTGCGCGCCGTGGGCGTGGAGGCCGAGGCGCGCGGCAACGATTTGCACGTGCGCGGTACCGAGCGGGCGCCGCGCGGGCGAGTGGAAACGGCGCGCGACCATCGGCTCGCGATGGCGTTCGCGGTGCTCGGGACGCTGCCGGCGGCGGACGTGCGGCTGTCGGAGCGGAAATCGGTGGCGATCAGTTATCCGGGATTCTTCAAGGATTTGAAGACGATGAATGACGGGAGACGAGGGACGAGGGGCGGGTGACGGCGCCCCGCGTGATCGCCATCGACGGCCCCGCCGCGTCGGGCAAGTCCTACACGGCGAAGGCCGTGGCGCGGCAGCTCGGGTGGGCGCATCTCGATTCGGGAGCGCTGTATCGCGCGATCGCACTGGGCGCGTTGGACAACCTGGGGGACGGGGGACGAGGGACGGGAGAGGGGTGGAGTCCGCAACGCCTCACGGCGCTGGCCGAGGATCTGCCGGTCCGTCTGGTCTTGATCGGCGACGAATTCCGTCCCGAGGTGGCGGGTGTGGACGCGGGGCGGGCGATCCGCACCGAGCGGGTGACCGAGCGGGTCTCTGAGATCGCGGCGATTCCCGAGGTCCGGTTGTGGGTCAACGCGCGGCAGCGCTGGGCCGTCGGCGAGCATCCCCGCGGGGTGGTGGTGGACGGGCGGGACATCGGGACCGTGGTATTTCCCGATGCGCCCCTCAAGATCTTCCTCACGGCCACGCCCGAGGAGCGGGCCCGGCGGCGGCTGTCGCAGCGCGGCAACACCATCAGTCCGGCGGAGCTCGAGCGCGAAGCCGCGGCGCTCGCGGCTCGCGATCGGGCCGATTCGTCGCGGCCCGTGGCACCGCTCAAGCCCGCGCGGGATGCCGTCCTGCTCGACACGACCGCCCTCGCTCCGGAGGATCAGGTGGCCCGCGTCGTAGCGCTGGCGCAGCAGCGCTTCCCGGCATAGGTTTCGGCCCTCATTCCCGGGGCAGGCAGGCCGGGGGCAACCTAAAACGCGCGCAAGGAGCGACAACCATTCGCATGTTGGTAGACATTCGGGATCCCGAGGAGTCCGCTCCCGAGGATCCCACGACGCCGACCCCCAACCCAACCCCCACCACCCACTCCCAACTCCGCGTCCGCGCCGATCTGAGCGAAGAGTATTCGTCGGACGAAATCGCCATGATGACGGAGTTGTATGAGGGCACCCTCTCGAACATCGAGGAGGGTGAGATCGTCAAATCCAAAGTGCTGCGCGTGACGGACACCGCCGTGATTCTCGACGTCGGGTTCAAGTCCGAGGGCGCGGTGGCGATCGACGAGTTCAAGGACCCGCACTCGCTGAAGGAAGGAGACGAGGTCGAAGTCTTCCTCGAGCACCTCGAGGATCAGGAAGGCGCAGTGGTGCTGTCGAAGAAGAAGGCCGACTTCATGCGGGTGTGGGAACGCATCCGCGAGGCCTACGAGCGCGATGAGGCCGTCACGGGGACGCTCGTGAAGAAGATCAAGGGCGGTGTGGTCGTGGACTTGATGGGTGTGGACGCCTTCCTGCCGGGCAGCCAGATCGCCCTGCGGCGCGTCCCCAACATCGACGAGCTCCTGGGGCAGGGGTTCGAGTTCAAGATCATCAAGCTGAACAAGCGGCGCCGCAACATCGTGGTGAGTCGCCGCGTGCTCCTCGAGGCCGAGCGCAAGACCAAGCGCGACGTCCTCATGAAGGAGCTGCAGGTGGCCCAGGTGCGCAAAGGCGTCGTCAAGAACATCACCGACTTCGGCGCCTTCATCGACCTGGGCGGCGTGGACGGCCTCCTGCACATCACGGACATGAGCTACGGCCGGGTGTCGCATCCCACCGAGATGGTGCACATTGGCCAGGAGCTCGAGGTGAAGGTGCTGGACATCGACTGGGAGCGCGAGCGCATCAGCCTCGGGCTGAAGCAGCTGCAGGCGTATCCCTGGAAGAACGTCGCGGCGAAGTACCCCGTCGGCACGCGCGTGCAGGGTAAGGTCGTGTCGATCACCAACTACGGGGCGTTCGTCGAGCTCGAGCCCGGCATCGAGGGGCTCGTGCACATCTCCGAGATGAGCTGGACCCGGAACGTGCGCCACCCGTCGAAGATCGTCTCGATCGGCGAGACCATCGAGGCGGTCGTTCTCAAGGTGGACGAGACCGAGGAAAAGGTGTCCCTCGGCATGAAGCAGACCGAGGAGGACCCCTGGATGGCGCTGCCGCAGAAATATCCGGTCGGCACGAGGATCAAGGGGAAGGTCCGCAACCTGACCTCGTTCGGCGCGTTCGTGGAAATCGAGCCCGGCATCGACGGCCTGATCCATATCTCCGACATGTCGTGGACCAAGCGGGTGCAGCACCCCTCCGAAGTCGTGAAGAAGGGCGACGAAGTCGAGGTGCTCATCCTGAACGTGGACGCCGAGAACAAGCGCATTTCGCTCGGGCTGAAACAGGCGGAAGAGGACCCCTGGCTGCGGATCGGCGAGACGTATCCGGTCGGCACCGAGCTGCGGGGGCGGGTGGTGCGCCTGATGGACAAGGGCGCCGTGGTCGACCTGGGCCACGACATCGAGGGGTTCATCCCCATGTCGCAGTTCGGTATCCCGGACGTGCAAGAGCCGGCGGACGCGGTCAAGGAGGGCCAGGCCGTAGAGATGAAGGTCCTCGAGGTGGATCCCATTCACCACCGCATCGTCCTGGCGGCGACCGGATGGCCGACGGAAGACGGCGGGCTGGCGCCGCTTCCCACGCCCACGCCCCAGCCGGAGGAGCCGATACCGGAGGCCTGACGGCGCGCCGCGGGGGAGTCGCTCGAGGGGACAGGCCATTGACCTGTCCCCTTGTGCGTTTTGACCACGCCGCGCGCGGCGGGTCGTCTTTGCCTCTCCTGTCCCCTAGTCCCTAAATTGTTGTCCACTATGTCCATGCGAGAGAAGCTCCAGGAACTGGAAGAGAAACGCGCCGAAGCCGAGCGGGGCGGCGGCGCCGAGCGCATCGCGGCGCAGCACGGCAAGCACAAAATGACCGCGCGCGAGCGGCTCGACGCGCTGCTCGATCCCGGCTCGTTCGTCGAGCTGGACCGCTTCGTCACGCATCGCTCGAACGACTTCGGGCTCGAGAACGAGCGGTATCTGGGTGACGGGGTCGTGACGGGGCACGGCAAGATCGACGGACGCCTGGTGTTCGTGTTCGCGCAGGATTTCACGGTGTTCGGCGGCTCGCTCTCCGAGGCGAATGCCGAGAAGATCTGCAAGGTGATGGACCACGCCGTGAAGGTCGGCGCGCCGATCATCGGGCTGAACGACTCGGGCGGCGCGCGGATCCAGGAAGGCGTGGCGTCGCTCGGGGGCTACGCCAACATCTTCCTGCGCAATACGCTCGCGTCGGGAGTCGTGCCGCAGATCAGCGCCGTGCTCGGGCCGTGCGCCGGCGGCGCGGTGTACAGCCCGGCCATCACGGACTTCGTGTTCATGGTGCGCGGCCTCTCCTACATGTTCGTCACGGGGCCGAACGTCGTGAAAACGGTGACACACGAGGACGTGACGTTCGAGCAGCTGGGGGGCGCGGAGGTGCACGGGGGCGTGTCGGGGATCGCGCATTTCGTGCACGACTCCGAAGCGGACTCCCTCGGCGCGATCCGGGCCCTCATGTCTTACCTGCCGTCGAACAACCTCGAGCTGCCGCCCGTCGTGCCGTCCGACGACCCCGCGTACCGGCGCGACGAAGCCCTGCTCGAGGTGGTCCCCGACAGCCCGAACCAGCCCTACGACATGCGTGATGTGATCCGCCGGGTGGTGGACGGCGGCGCGCTGCTCGAGGTCCACCGGGATTTCGGTGGCAGCCTGCTCGTCGGCTTCGCGCGGCTGGGCGGACGTTCCGTGGGCGTGGTCGCGAACCAGCCCGCGGTGCTTGCGGGGGTGCTCGACCTGAGCGCCTCCGTGAAGGGCGCGCGGTTCATCCGCTTCTGCGATGCGTTCAACATTCCGCTCGTCACCTTCGAGGACGTGCCGGGCTTCCTGCCGGGCGTGGCGCAGGAGCACGGCGGCATCATCAAGCACGGCGCGAAGCTGCTCTACGCGTACTGCGAAGCGACGGTCCCCAAGCTCACGGTGATCACGCGCAAGGCCTACGGCGGCGCGTACGACGTGATGAGCTCGAAACACATCCGCGGGGACTACAACGTGGCGTGGCCGACCGCCGAGATCGCCGTGATGGGACCGAAGGGCGCGGTGGAGATCCTCGACAAGGGCGACGCGACCGAGCAGCGGGAGGCCGAGTACCGGGACAAGTTCGCGCATCCCTACGTGGCGGCCGGGCGGGGATTCTTGGACGACGTCATCGATCCCCGCGACACGCGCCCCCGTCTGATCGAAGCGCTCGGCGTGCTGGCGACCAAGCGCGACCGGAATCCCTCGAAGAAGCATGGCAATATTCCTCTCTAGAGCGCTCGTCCTCGCGCTCCTGGCGCAGGGGACGCCCACCGCGCCGCCGCCCGGCGGCGATACGCTCGCCAGGGCACAGACAGACGTCACGCGCGACTCGACGGAGGCCCGGAGCTGGCTCGCCATGGGGCGGGCGTATCTGGGTGTGTTCGACGCCTCGCGCAGCAGCCGCAACGCGTCCGATACGGTGTGGACCCGGGCGATCCTCGACACGGCGGACCGCGCGCTGGCGCAGGCGTCCGCCCTGCTGGGGACGGCGGGCACGAGCGCCGCGGGCGACACCGCGCGCCTCCTGCGCGTGCGCGTCTGGGCGGGACGCGCGGTCACCGCGTGGGAGCGCGGCGGGCTCGCGCTCGGTGCGCAAGCCTGGGGTCCGCTGCCCGGCGACCTGCGGCTCTCATCCGTGCTCGAGGAGCTGGGAGAGAATCTGCTCCGTGCCTGCCCCTCGGGCGGCGTCCTGTTCACCGCCGGGGACGCGGACTCGTATGCCGCGTGGTACATGCGGTTCGTACGCGGTCTCCGACCGGACTTGCTCGTGCTGCCCTGGGCCACCTGGCGATCGGACTCGACCCTGCGCGCGCGCGCCCTGGCGGACCTGAAACTCGGCAGGCGAAAGGGAGACGTCGCGCCTGCGTCGCTTGAAGCGGTCGTCGAGCGGCGGCCCGCGTGCGCGAGCATGGCGTTCCCGGCTCCGCCGGAAGCCCACGTGCGGTGGGAGGCACGGCCGCTCGTCTGGGTGGCGGCCCGCGAGGAGGGCGAGCGGGTGTCGTCGCGGGACTTCGTGTTCGTGGCGCTGAAGCCCGCGCTCGACCAGGCGGACCCGTTTGCGGGCACGGCGCTCGCGCTGTACGCACGCGCCGCGGGGCTCGCGCCGGCCCTGTGCGAAGCCCTCGCCGCCTTCCAGGTTGCAGACGCGGTCGCCGCCTGCCGGCGCTGAGGCGTGATGCCTGAGATCAAGCGCGTGCTGGTCGCGAACCGCGGCGAAGTCGCGTTGCGGGTCATCCGCGCCTGCCATGAGGAGGGTCTCGAAGCGGTCGCCGTGTACTCGGAGGCGGACCGCCTGGCGCCGCACGTGCGGGCCGCGGACCACGCCGTCGCGATCGGCCCGGCGCCCGCTGTCGACTCCTATCTCAACATCGGCGCGTTGATCGCGGCCGCGCGCTCCACCGCCTGCGAGGCTGTCCATCCGGGATACGGTTTCCTCTCCGAGCGAGCCGCGTTCGCGGACGCGCTCGAGCGCGCGGGCCTCGTGTTCGTGGGGCCGCCAGCGGCCGCGATCCGCGCCATGGGCGACAAGCTCGAAGCGCGCCGGCGCATGCAGGCGGCGGGCGTCCCCATCGTCCCGGGCTCGACCCAACCGGTCGGCGACGCGATCCGGGCGAGGAACGAGGCGGCGCGCGTGGGCTATCCGATCCTGCTCAAAGCGGCGGCGGGCGGGGGTGGGCGAGGAATGCGCCTCGTGCGCGAGGAGCCCGAGCTCGCGGGCGCGTACGAGTCCGCGGCGAACGAAGCGGAGAAGGCCTTCGGTGACCCCGAGCTGTACGTGGAGCGGTACATCGAGCGTCCCCGGCACATCGAGGTCCAGGTGCTCGCGGATGCCCACGGCCGCGTGGTGGCGCTGGGGGAGCGCGAGTGCAGCGTGCAGCGCCGCTACCAGAAGCTGATCGAGGAGGCGCCTTCCGTCGCCGTGACCCCGGCGCTGCGCCGCCGGCTGAGCGAGGTGGCAACCGCGGCGGCCGGGGCGGTGGGCTACACGGGGGCGGGCACGATCGAATTCCTGCTGACGTCCACGGGCGCGTTCTATTTCCTGGAGATGAATACGCGGCTCCAGGTCGAGCATCCCGTGACCGAGCTGGTCTACGGCGTGGACCTGGTGCGGGAGCAGCTGCGCATTGCGGCTGGCCGCCCGATGCGCGTACACGGGGGCACGCTCAATCCCCGAGGCCATGCGATCGAGTGCCGCATCACGGCCGAAGACCCACTCGCCGACTTCCTGCCCGCCACGGGCACTGTGCGGTATCTGTCGGTGCCGTCCGGCCCGGGCGTCCGTTGGGACTCAGGGGTGGAGGAGGGGAGCGACGTCACGCTGCACTATGACTCGTTGCTCGCGAAACTGATCGTCTGGGGCGAGACGCGGGAGGTGGCGCTCGCCCGCATGCGGCGCGCGCTGGGCGAGCTCCTGATCGTGGGACTCCCCACGTCGCAGGCCTTTCACCTCCGCATCCTCGATGATCCCGCGTTCATACGTGGAGAGCTGGACGCGACCTACCTGGACGGGGCCGGCGCCAAGCTCTTGTCCCCCGAGCCGCGCGCCGACCTCGTGCGTCCGCTGGCCATCGTCGCCGCGCTGCTCGCCGAGCAGCAGCGCACCCGCGTGCCGCCCGCCAAGGCGCCGGAGGCCGCCCCACCGCCTGACCGTCTGTCCGCCTGGGTGGTGGAGGGGTTGCGGGAGGGGCTGCGCCCGTGAGCGAGCTGGTCACAATTGCGGGGATCGCCGCTGGGGGCGACGGCGTGGGCCGGTTGGCGGACGGGCGCGCGGTGTTCGTGCCCCGCACCGTGCCGGGCGACGCGGTGGAGCTGCGGCGCGACGTGCAGCTGCACAAGAGCTTCGCCCGCGGCGAGGTGAGCGAGATCGTCACCGCGGGTCCGGCGCGAGTGACGCCGGCCTGCGCGCACTACGTCGCAGACCACTGCGGCGGCTGCCAGCTCCAGCACCTGGCGTACGACGCGCAGCTCGCGGCCAAACGCGCCATCGTGGGGGACGCGCTGCGCCGGATCGGGAAGCTCGACGTCCCGGACCCGGAAATCGTCGAAGCGATCGATGAGTGGCGCTACCGAAAGAAGATCAGTCTGGCGGCCGGGCGGGCGGACCGGCGGACGGGCGGGCAGGCGGACGGGCCCGTCATTGGCTTGCATCCCTATGGGCATCCGGCTCAAGTGTTCTCGCTGGCCGACTGTCACATCGCCGACTTTCAGCTGATGGCGTTGTGGCGGGAGCTGCGCCAGCACGCCGCGCTCCTGCCGCCGCGCCTCGTGCGGCTCACGTTGCGGCTCGACCGCGAGGGGCGACGGCACGTCATCGCCGAGTCCGCCGGCGAGCCGTGGCAGGCCGACGCTTTGCGCGCCGCCCTCCCCGACTCGGGCGCCGTGGTGTGCTGGTGGCAGCCGGTGGACGGTGCGCCGCGCGTCGTGGCCGGTCCCTCGGCAGGGTTTCCCGCCACCGCGTTCGAGCAGGTGAATCCGGAGATGGGCATGGTGGCCCGCCGCTGGGCGGTCGAGCAGCTGGGCGATCCGGCCGGGCGCGTGGTGTGGGATCTGTACGGCGGCGTGGGTGACACGGCCGCCCTCCTCGCGGAGCGGGGCGCGCAGGTGGTAAGCGTGGACTCGGACGAGCGGGCAATCGAGTGGGCCCGGAGCCGGAGCGCCGCGGGCAACATCCGATTCATCGCCGCGCGCGCCGAGGATGTGCTCTCCACACTTCCGGAAGCGCACGCCGTGGTGGTGAATCCCCCGCGGGCGGGACTGCACTGGAACGTCACGTTGCGGCTCCGGGAGCGGCCCGTCGCGCGCGTGGTCTATCTCGCCTGCGACCCGGCGACCCTCGCGCGCGATTTAGAGCGGCTGAGCGCGACCTACCGGGTGGGTGCCATTCGGGCGTTCGACCTGTTCCCGCAGACGGCACACGTGGAGACGGTTGCGGTGATGGAGGGGGCGTGAAGTACTACGTGACCCTCGCTGGCCAGACCGTCGAAGTGGACGTCGCCGAGGACCGCCTGGTGGTGGGCGGGGAGACCGTGGAGGCTCGCCTCGAGCCGATGCCCGGCACGCCGCTGTATCGGTTGTATCTGGGGGACGACGCGTGGACCGTCACGGCGGAACAACTCGCAGGGAAGGACGGGAGCGGGGTCGGTCGCTGGGCGCTGGCCGCGGCCGGGGAGCGGCTCGAGGTCGAGGTGCTGGACGCGCGCGGGCGCGCCATGGCGCAGGCGGCGAGCGCCGCGCCCGCGGCGGGCGGCGAGGTGACGGTGGCGGCGCCGATGCCCGGGCTCGTGGTCCGGATTCTCGTGGCGGAATTGGAAGTGGTCGAAGCCGGTGCCCGCCTCGTGGTGCTCGAAGCGATGAAGATGGAAAACGCGCTGCGCGCGCCGCGCGCGGGGACCGTGGGGCGAATCCACGTCACCGAGGGCCAGGGCGTGGAGAAAGGCGCGCCACTTGTCACGCTCGACCCCGCAGGAGGTGGTGACCCATGACCGGCCGGGCGCTGCGAACCGTGGTCGGTATCGCGGTCGCGACGGCGGCGAGTGGGACCGTAGTGGCTCAGCAACACGCCACCACCCGCATCGACTCGGGGAAGGTCGTGCGCATACACCTCATGACGAAGGCATCGGTCGATGGGAGACTGGTGGAAGCATTCATGCCCGCGAGTTCCCAGCTGATCTTCTGTCGCTATCCAGGGACTCCGTGCGCGAGCGCCACCGATCCTCACGTCCGGACGATTGGCGTAGGGGAAGTGGCACGTCTCGAGGTCGCCCAGGGCAACCATCTCTTCAAAGGCGCCGTGATCGGCACCCTCATCGGTGCGGCCGTCGCGGGTTCGTTGGCGCTTGTCGCAAGCGGCGCGTGTGAAGAGGATTGCGCAGAAGGTCGAGAGAGGTTCATTCTGAGCACGGTGGGTTTGGGCTTGGGTCTCGGCATCCTGTTCGGGTGGCAATCGTCGGTCTGGAAACCGGCTCCGTGAGCGGAACCCTCAAGTTGACAGGGCCTTACGGCTCGTGCTATTGTTCGCGGCTCCTTTAGACACACGACCGACGGAGAGTAATGAGCACGTTCACGCTGAAGACCGCCGACATCGAGCGCCGCTGGTTTGTGGTGGACGCCGCCGGGCAACCGCTCGGCCGTCTCGCGAGCCGCATCGCGCAGGTGCTGCGCGGAAAACACAAGCCGACCTTCACACCGCACATGAACAGCGGTGACTCCGTCATCGTCGTGAACGCGGAACGCGTGAAACTCACGGGCAGGAAGCTCGAGCAGAAGCGCTACTTCCGTCACACGGGTTACATGGGGCACGAGCGCTTCACGCCGATCGCCACGGTGCTCGCGAAGCATCCCGAGCGCGTGATCGAGCGCGCGGTGTGGGGGATGTTGCCGAAGACCACGCTCTCGCGCCAGAAGGTGAAGCAGATGTTGAAGGTGTACGCTGGTCCGGAGCACCCGCACGCGGCGCAGCAGCCGCAGCCGCTGACGGTGCTGGCCGGATGACCGCGATCACCCCCGAGCTCCGCTGGCACGCGATCGGGCGGCGGAAGACCAGCGTGGCGCGTGTGTATCTCACGCCCGGCTCCGGCAAATGGCATGTGAACGGCCGCACGCTGGGCGACTACTTCCCCCGGCCGTCCCTCGTCTCCCACATCCAGCAGCCTTTCACCGCGACGGACACCCTCGGCGCGTTCGACGTGCGCGCGATCTGCGCGGGCGGCGGGCAGACCGGGCAGGCCGGGGCGCTGCGGCTCGGGATCGGGCGTGCCCTCGTGCTTGCCGACGAGCGCCACCGCAAGAAGCTGCGCGAGCAAGGGCTCCTCACGCGCGATCCCCGCGCGGTCGAGCGCAAGAAGCCCGGCCGGGCGGGCGCGCGCAAGCGCTTCCAGTTCTCCAAGCGGTGAGACCTCCCACGCAAGGAAGGGCATGACGCCGCCACAGCTTCAGGACCTCCTCGAAGCCGGGGTCCACTTCGGCCATCAAACGCGCCGGTGGAACCCCAAGATGCGCCGCTTCATTTTCGCCGAGCGCTCCGGGATCTACATCATCGATCTCCAGAAGACGCTCCGGCAGCTGGAGATGGCGCAGGAGCTGGTGCGCGGAGTGGTGCTGAAAGGCGAAGGCGTGTTGTTCGTCTGCACCAAACGCCAGCTCAAGCTCATCCTGCAGAGCGAAGCGCAGCGGTGCGGCGCATTCTACGTCACCGAGCGGTGGCTGGGCGGCACGCTCACGAACTTTCAGACCATCAAGAAGCAAATCAAGCGGCTCAAGGACCTGGAGCAGGGCGCGAGCGAAGGGGAGTTCGAGAACTACACGAAGAAGGAGCAGCTGCTGTTCGACCGCGAGCGCGTCAAGCTCGACAAGTATCTGTCGGGGATCAAGAACATGGGCCGGCTCCCCGGCGCGCTCTTCGTGGTGGACGCGAAGAAGGAGCGGATCGCGGTCGCCGAGGCGAACAAGCTCGGGATTCCGGTGGTGGCGATCGTGGATACGAACGCCGACCCCGAACTGATCACGGTCCCGATCCCCGGCAACGACGATGCGATCCGGGCGGTCTCCCTGATCACGGGGGCCGTGTCCGACGTGATCGCCGAGGCGCGCCGGCAGTCGCCGCTACGTGAGGTGGCGGAAGAGGGCGAAGGCACGACGTACTCCACCGAGACCGGGGTCGAGGCCGAGGCCGAAGGCGACAAGAAGCGCCGGCCCGGACGTCGCAAGCGGCGGCCCAAGCCCGAGGCGATCGCCGCGCGCATGAAGCCCGAGGAGTCGCCGGCGGCGGCGGATCCGAGCGGCGGGGGCGGGGGCGACACCTAGCCGCAGGCTCGGTGGCCCGATCGACTATTGTCGCCGCCCTCCGGCCCCACGGGGTGAGGGCGGCGTTCTTGTAACGGGACGAGGGAAAGGGAAACGGGAAGCGTGGCTACCAAGGAAATTCCGGCAAAGCTGGTCGCAGAGCTGCGGGCGCGCACGGGCGCCGGCATGATGGATTGCAAGCGCGCCCTGGAGGAAACGGGCGGCGATCTCGAGAAAGCGATCGATCAGCTCCGCAAGAAGGGCGTGGCCAAGGCCGAGAAGCGCGCGGGACGGGAGGCGACCGAGGGACTCATCGGCTCCTACATCCATCACGACGGCGCCATTGGCGTGCTGGTGGAGCTCAACTGCGAGACTGATTTCGTCGCCCGCACCGAGGACTTCAAGGCGCTCGCGAAGGACGTGGCCGTGCACGTCGCGGCCACGCGGCCGCTCGCCGTCCGGATCGAGGATCTCCCCGCCGAGCTGGTGCAGCGCGAGAAACAGGTCTACGAGGCCCAGGTGGCCGAGCAGAAGAAGCCCGAGCAGATCCGCGC
>DATIXG010000135.1:0-3813 GCA_035518815.1 Gemmatimonadales bacterium
GCAGCCGTTGCGGTCCGAGGGCGCGAGGCTCCGCGTCCTGGGTCTGGTCTTGGGCGTGCTGGCGAGCGTGAGCGTCGCCGCCCGGGCGCAAACCCAGGGCGCGATTCGCGGCACCGTGTGGCTCGCAGCCGGGTCACCCGCCGTCCATGCGGCGGTCTCGCTCAGCGGGACAGTGCTTCGCACGACGACGGATACCACGGGGCGCTTCATATTGGGAGGAGTGCCTGCGGGCCACCACGATGTCGTGGCGGCCCTGGAAGGACGCAACGCCGGTGTTGCCCGCGTCACGCTGCGAGGCGGCGACACCGTGACCGTCTCCATCACGCTCGGCGGGCCCGTAGAGCTTCCCGGGATCACCGTTACTGCGGAGCAGGTCCCGTCCGCGGTCGCCGTCACAACATCGCAGGTGGCGACTCGGACCGACACGCCACTGCTCGAGACACCGCAGACCGTGCAGACCGTGACGAGCAGGGTGATTGAAGACCAGCAGCTAACGACCGTAAACGAGGCCACGCGTTATCTGACCGGCGTGATCGCGGCGACGAACTATTCGCAGTTTACGCTGCGTGGATTCGACGTCTATGACGACGCTATCATGACCAACGGCTTCCGCGGCAATCTGTTCCAGTACAGTCAGCAGGCCCAGCTCACCAACGTCGAGCGCGTGGAAGTGTTGAAGGGCCCGGCCTCGGCCCTGTATAGCGCCGGCGCTCCCGGCGGCGTGATGAACGTGGTGACCAAGCAACCCCAGGCCCGTGCCGCGCATGCCTTGACGCTGGGATACGGGCGGTGGGGCCAATACGAGGGACAGGCGGATCTGACGGGGCCGGTCACGAGTGGGAGCAAGCTGCTTTATCGATTCGTCGGAGAGTACACCACCACCACTGACAGCTACCGCGACTTCCAGTATCAGAAGAACCTGATGCTTGCGCCATCGCTGGCGTACGTGCTGAATCACGACGGCCGACTCACGCTGGAGACTGCGTACGCCCGGGAGAGCGCCCGATTCGCGTATGATCGGGGGAGCTTCATCCGGCAGCGGCCCGACAGCACTTTTGACTTTGCCGACGTGCCACTGAACTACTCCCACCAGAGCCCTGACGACTACTCGACCCAGATCAACGCCAGCGGAACCCTCACCTGGGATCAGCGTCTGACGCCCCGGCTGCGGGTAACGGCGATGGCGCGGTACATCTACCAATCGATCGACATGGGTGAGCACAACGGTGACTTCGGCACCGACCCGATGAATCTCGATTCGCTACCGCGCACGTTCGACACCTGGATCAACGACTGGTTCATAGTGCAAACCAGCGCGTTTGCGACCTATGGCTTCGCAACCGGTGGCGTGACGCACACGCTCCTCGCGGGCACCGACCTGAGCAATGCTGGCAGCTACCTCAACGAGTACGAGAACGGCCAGGCCTTCACGTTTCCCGATGTGGATCATCCGGACTACTCGCACGACGCCTTTGGCAACTACCCCCCTAACAACTACGTCCAACATGACGAGAGGCGGAACCGGCTGATTGGCGGCTACATACAGGACCAGGCCCGGGTGGGAAACCTGCGCCTGCTCGCCGCTCTCCGGTACGACACCTACCGCTCTACGGTCCGGCCCGTCGACTCGCTGGATTTCAGCCAAGTCACGGACACCTCCGCGGCCCACGCGCTCCTGCCGCGCTTCGGGGTGGTCTACCTGATTCGGCCGAGCGTTTCGGTGTACGGCAGTTACACGCAGTCTTTCCTGCCCCAGTACTCCAACAGCCGCGGTTCGGGGGGCCCCTTCCCGCCGCAGACGGGAGAGCAGTACGAGATCGGGAGCAAAGCGGCCTTTGCGGGCGGGCGGCTCTCCGCCACGATCGCCGCCTACACGATCGCCTACAAGAACATCCTGGCCCAGGATCCTGCGGACACAACGGGGCTGCGCCAGATCCCGGTGCCTGGGGCCCGCAGTCGCGGGGTCGAAGTGTCCCTCCAGGGGAACCTGCACCGCCTGGCCCTGGTCGCCGGCTATGCGTACAACGCCACCACGCTGACCGAGGCCAGCTCTTTCGGCAACAAAGGCGATTGGTACGCCAACGCGCCACACCACGTCGCCAACCTATGGGCCGCCTACGACGTGGTCAGCACCCCCGGGACGCTCCTGACCCTCGGGGCCGGCGGCCGGGTGGTCAGCGAGCGATTAGGTGACATCACGGATCAGAAGTGGTTCATGGTCCCAGCCTATACCCTTCTTGACGCATCGGCCGTCCTGCGCTTCCACCGGTATTCGATGACCGCGGCCGGGAGCAACCTGCTCGATCAAAAGTGGTTTCCCGGGGGCTACTATTCGCGGGTCCTGATCATGGTGGGCGACCCACGAAGCGTCAGGCTCGCGGTGACGCGAAGCTTCTGAGCGCTTCATGCGGATTCGGATGACGCGCGCCTTCTTTGTCTGGCAGCATCGCTGGACCGGTCTCTGCCTGACGGGATTCCTCATCGTTGTCGGGCTGACCGGCAGTCTCCTCGCATTCAACGTCGAGTTGGAGCGGATGTTCGCTCCGCAACTCTTCGCCGCCTCGAGACCCGGTGTTGCACGGCTCGATCTCGCCGCTCTGGCCGAACACGTCCAGGCCCTGGTTCCGCAGGCGAGGGTGGACGCAGTGCTGATGACCGAGGACGATCAGGCAAGCGTGTACTTCACCGGCCGTACAGACCCCGCGACCGGGCGGCCGCGCGACCTCGGTTTCACCGAGTTCTTCGTCAACCCATGGACGGGCGAGGAACTCGGCCGTCGCATCCGCGGCGATCTCTCACAGGGCCTGATCAACCTGATGCCCTTCATCTACGAGCTGCATTGGACGCTCACGCTCGGAACCGTCGGACAGTGGACCTTCGGCATCCTGGCACTGATCTGGACGCTGGACTGTTTCGTGGGGTTCTATCTCACGCTGCCTGTGTCCTTCTCACATTTCTGGCGGCGGTGGCAACGGGCATGGCTGATCAAGCGTGGGGCCGGTGCCTTTCGACTGAACTTCGACTTGCATCGGGCGACGGGCCTCTGGGTATGGCCGATGCTCTTCGTCTTCGCGTGGTCGGCCGTGATGATGAACATCCGGCCGGTCTACGAACCTGTGATGCGGGCTCTGTTCGACTTTCAATCCATGGTCTCGTTCACGGAGACGCAGCACCCGAACGCCGTGCCGCACCTCGATTGGCACGCTGCCCTGCGGACGGGTGAGCGCCTGATGGCGGAGCAGGCCGCGTTTCACAAGTTCAGGGTCGGGAAGGCACTGAGCCTGATGTATTTCCCGGATATCGGCGCCTATCTCTATGAGGTTCGAGGCAGCCGGGATGTCTTTGAGCGCTCGCCAAAAGGTGGAGGCACCGCTGTGGTATTTGATGGTGACACCGGCGCACTGAGAGAGCTTTCCCAGCCCACCGGTGAACGCAGCGGCAACACGATCGAAAGTTGGCTCTACGCCCTGCACATGGCGCGCGTCTTCGGTATGCCGTATCGAATCCTGGTCTGCCTGCTAGGACTCCTCATCCAGGTGCTATCGATCACCGGCGTGTACATCTGGTGGAAGAAGCGCGGGGCGCGACAGCGCGCTGCGTCGCGGCGAGGCGCGGTGGGAGCCGCCTCGTGATGCGCGGGTCCCCTGTTCGCCGGCTCGTTGCCCTCGTCTGCGGCCTGTGGTTCACGATTGCGGTCAGCGGGGCCGCCGTCGCGCACCGCTGTCCGATGCACGACGGCTTCCAGTCCAGCGCGCCGGCGCGGACCGGTCACGCGTCGCACCACGCTGACGGACACGGCTCGAACGCTCCCGG
>DATIXG010000136.1:0-2002 GCA_035518815.1 Gemmatimonadales bacterium
CTCGACCGCGTCATCGCGTGCATCGACGATCAGAACGACGGAGCACGCACGATTGCGGCCAAGCTCGGCATGAAGGAGCTGTCCTCGCTCCCTCCCGGGCGGACCGTGTACGTGAAGTATCGCGACGGTCGGTGACCGGTCTCTCCACCATCGGCCAGGTCTCGATGCGGGCGCGCGACCTGGACCGCGCGGTCCGGTTCTACCGCGACACGGTGGCGCTGATGGCGGAGCCTCGCATCACATGACGCTGCAGGCGATCCTCGCCGCGCTGCTCGTCGTGGCTGTCGCTTGCCGCAACGAGGCGCGCCAGTACGCTTCGCTCGGCCCCCGCTACGAGGCCCGCGGCTGGCTGGCGGTGAACGCCAATCCCGCTCCATTCGCGTCCAAACCGGTTCGAGACCAAACAGGCCACCGCCGCCTTCTTCGATTCGCTCTACGCGCTGGGCGCCGAGACTGTGTACGTCGTCGACGTCAAGCAGGACTCGGCGTGGCGGGCGCAGGAGGGCGGGCCCTACGCCGACGCCTTGCTGCTGCGGTTGCCGGGCGACCGGACGGCGCGAGATCGCCTGTTCGAGGTGAACGCGCGCGAAGCCCGGCACGAGGGATTCGACCCGGAGCGCGACCGCGGGCAGACCTACCTCTACTTCTGGTGGGACTGACGGCATGAGGGTCGTGATCTTCGGTGCCACCGGGATGGTCGGCGCAGGGGTGCTGCTCGAGTGTCTCGATGATCCGCGCATCGAGGGGGTGCTCGTGGTCGGCCGCCACGGCACCGGTATCCGCCATCCCAAGGTCACCGAGGTCATCCATGCCGACTTTTTCTCGTACGACTCGCTGCGCGATCGCTTCGCCAGGTGCGACGCGTGCTTCTTCTGTCTCGGCGTGACGTCGGTGGGGATGAGCGAACAAGACTATCATCACCTGACGTATGATCTGACCCTCGCCGCGGCCCGCGCGATGGTCGCCGTCAATCCAAGGATGACCTTCTGCTATGTGTCGGGCTTGGGGACCGACTCGACCGAGCAGGGACGCGCGATGTGGGCGCGCGTCAAGGGCAAGACCGAGAACGCACTCCTCGGCCTCGGATTCAAGGCGAGCTACATGGTGCGGCCCGGATTCATCCAGCCGCGCCGGGGCGTGCGGTCGAAGACGGCGTGGTACCACGCCTTCTACACGGCGCTCGGGCCGCTCTATCCGGTGTTTCGCGTACTGTTGCCGCGCTACGTGACGACCACGTCCGACCTGGGTCGAGCGATGCTCGAGCTCGCGGCGCGGGGCTACGAACGGCCGATCATCGAAGTTGCGGACTTGAACCGCTTGATCGCTCGTACCTGATGCCATCACAAGGGGAGGGGCCCGTCGCTCGGCTACCGCGGGCGTTGCTGTTCGACGTGGACGGCACTCTGGCCGATACGGAGCGTGACGGGCACCGGGTGGCATTCAACCGGGCGTTCACCGAAGCGGGTCTGGATTGGGAGTGGGACGTGCCGCTCTATGGCGAGCTGTTGGCGGTGACGGGCGGCAAGGAGCGCATGCGGCACTACGTCGACCGGCACCGCCCCGATCAACGGCGCCAGGACCTGGACGACTTGATCGTGCGCCTGCACGCAGCCAAGACGCGTCACTACACGGCCCTCGTGGGCGCAGCGGGAATTCCGCTGCGGCCGGGCGTGCGCCGCCTGCTCGATGAGGCGCGGACCCGCGGGGTGTTGCTCGCGATCGTCACGACGACGACGGCGGACAACGTGGTCTCCCTGCTGCAACATGCGCTCCCCCGTGGTGCGGACCGATGGTTCGCGGTGATCGGGGCGGGGGACGTCGTGGCCAGGAAGAAGCCGGCGCCCGACATCTACGACTATGTCCTCGAGCGGCTGGGCGTCCCGGCCTCGGAATGCATCGCCTTCGAGGATTCGGAGAACGGCCTGCGCTCCGCGCGCGCTGCCGGTCTCACCACGGTGGTGACGATCACCGACTACAGCCAGACCCACGACTTCACGGGAGC
>DATIXG010000137.1:0-9791 GCA_035518815.1 Gemmatimonadales bacterium
GCGCACGAGTACTGGCGGATGAAGCAGCTCGCCGTCGATCTCGTGATCCTGAACGAACGCGGCTCCTCCTACATCCAGGACCTCCAGGTCGCCCTGGAGACGCAGGTCCGGACGAGCCAGTCGCGGCCGCAGATCGGAGCGAACGCCGCGCGCGGCGCCGTGTTCGTGCTGCGCGCGGACCTCATTCCGGCGGCGACGCGCGCCCTGCTGCTCGCCATGGCCCGCGTCGTGCTGGTCGGGCGGCGCGGAACGCTGTCGGAGCAGCTCGCCCGTCCCGAGGAAGCCGACGTCGCGGTCCCGCCTCCGCCGCAGCGCGTGCCTGCCGCGGGCGCGAGGCCGGCCGCTCCGGTCCCGCAGCTCGAGTTCTTCAATGGGCTGGGTGGATTCGCCGCGGACGGACGCGAGTACGTGACGATCCTCGGCGCCGGGCGGTCGGTCCCGGCGCCGTGGATCAACGTCGTCGCCAATCACGCCTTCGGATTCCAGGTCGCGGTCGAGGGCGGCGGATACACGTGGTCGGGATCGAGCCGCGAGAACCAGCTGACGCCCTGGTCGAACGACCCGGTCACCGACCGGCCGGGCGAAGTGCTCTACGTGCGCGACGAGGATTCCGGTTTGCTGTGGGGGCCGACCGCCCAGCCGATCCGCGGCGAGTCCGCGCCGTACGTCACCCGGCACGGGCAGGGCTACAGCCGGTTCGAGCACGCGGCCCACGGCATTGCGCTCGATCTCCTTCAGTGCGTGCCGCTCGACGATCCGGTCAAGGTTTCGCGCCTGACGATCCGGAATACCTCCCGGCGCGCCCGGCGGCTTTCGGTCACGGCCTATGTCGAATGGGTGCTCGGCCCGTCGCGCGGCGCATCGGCGTTTTCGGTCGTGACCGAGATCGACCCGGAAACCGGCGCGATGTTCGCGCGCAATCCCTGGAACAGCGCGTTCGGCGCCCATGTCGCCTTCGCCGATCTCGGCGGCCGACAGATTGCATGGACCGGCGATCGGCGGGAGTTCCTGGGGCGAAACGGCACGCTCGACAATCCCGCGGCACTGGCCGCGGGCACACCGCTGTCGGGCCGGGTGGGTGCCGGCCTCGATCCCTGCGGCGCCCTGCAGGCGCCGGTCGAGCTCGAACCCGGGGAAACGGTGGAGCTCGTTTTCCTCCTCGGGCAGGCGGCGACGGCGGCCGACGCGCAATCGCTGGTCGCCCGCTACCGTGAGACCGATCTCGACGTGGTCCTGCGCCGCGTCGTCGACTACTGGGACGACGTGCTCGGCAGGGTCCAGGTGAAAACGCCGGACCGCTCGATGGACCTCATGCTCAACCGCTGGCTGCTCTACCAGACGCTCGCGTGCCGCGTCTGGGCGCGTTCGGCGTTCTACCAGGCGAGCGGCGCCTACGGATTCCGCGACCAGCTCCAGGACGGAATGGCGCTCGCGCTGTCGCGCCCGGCAATGACGCGCGAGCATCTGCTGCGCGCCGCGGCCCGGCAGTTCGTCGAAGGCGACGTCCAGCACTGGTGGATGCCGCCGTCCGGACAAGGGGTACGCACCCGCATCTCCGACGACCGGGTGTGGCTCGCCTACGCCACCGCTCACTATGTCGAGACGACGGGCGACGGCGCGGTGCTGGACGAGCCCCTGCCGTTCCTCGAGGGCCAGGCGCTCGGCGCCTTCGAGCACGACGCCTACTTTCAACCCATGCTCGCCGAAGAGAGCGGATCGCTCTTCGAGCACTGCGCCCGCGGGCTCGACCGGAGTCTCGCCGTCGGCGCGCACGGCCTGCCGCTGATCGGCACCGGCGACTGGAACGACGGCATGAACCGCGTCGGCGAGCGGGGCCTGGGGGAGAGCGTCTGGCTCGGCTGGTTCCTGCATGCGACGCTGATGGCGTTCGCGCCGCTCGCCGCCGCGCGTGGCGAAGCGGCGCGCGCCGCGGACTGGCTCGCGCACGCCGCGCGCGTCCGCAGCGCGCTCGAGCGCGAGGCCTGGGACGGGGACTGGTACCGGCGCGGCTATTACGACAACGGCACGCCGCTCGGCTCGTCCACGAGCGAGGAGTGCCGGATCGACTCGATCGCGCAGTCCTGGAGCGTGATCTCCGAAGCGGCGGACCCGGCGCGCGCCGCCCGTGCGATGGCCGCCGTGGACGAGCGGCTCATCCGTCGCGGCGACGGGCTCGCGCTGCTCTTCGCACCGCCCTTTGATCTCACGTCGCTCGACCCCGGGTACATCAGGGGGTATCCGCCCGGCATCCGGGAGAACGGCGGCCAGTACACCCATGCGGCCACCTGGTCGGCGATCGCATTCGCCGCCCTCGGCGATGGCGACAAGGCCGCGGAGCTGTTCTCGCTCCTGAACCCGGTCAACCGTGCCGCCACGCGCGCAGACGTGCAGCGCTACAAGGTCGAGCCTTACGTCGTTGCCGCGGATGTCTATTCCGTAGCGCCGCACGTCGGGCGCGGCGGGTGGACGTGGTACACCGGCTCGGCGGGGTGGCTCTACCGGGCCGGCATCGAGGCGATCCTAGGCTTGCGTCTGCAGGGGGCGTTCCTGCGCCTTGCGCCCTGCATCCCCAAAGCGTGGCCGCGATTCGAGATCGTGTTCAAGTATCGCTCTGCAAGCTACGAGATCGAGGTCAAGAATCCGGACGGCGTCTGCCGTGGTGTCGCTCGCGCCGAACTGGACGGCGAGAGACTGCCCGACGGCACGGCGCGGGTTCCGCTCGTCGACGACGATCGAGTCCACAAGGTGCGCGTGATTCTCGGATCGCGCCCGGGGTAACTCCGTCGCGGCCGATGGCGCGCGAGCTCCTCGTACTAGATCACGCTCGCGATGATGTTGATGCTGAGCGCGAGCACGGCGATGTTGAACATGAACGCGAGGATGCCGTGGATCATCGTCAGCCGGCGCATGCTGCGCGATGCCACCGCGACGTCCGATACCTGCGAGGTCATCCCGACCACGAAGGAGTAGTACGCGAAGTCGAGGAAGTCGGGCTCGCGTCCGCCCGGAAACACGAGCGAGGCAGTGACCGCGGGCTGACCGTGCGGGCCGGCGTAATAGCGGTGAGCATAGTGGAGCGCGAACACCGTCTGGATCAGTAGCCACGACGAGACCAGCGCGGTGATGGTCAGCGTGAGGTGCCAGGCGCGGCCCCAGAACGGGAGGTCCCGGATGGTGCCGGCGACGAAACCGATGGCGACGATGCTCGCGCACGCCGCACCCACCACGAACACGAATATCACGTAACCACTCTGATCCTGGGCGAGTGCATGGTCACGCGTGCCCCGAGCGTCGGTCCGCCCGACGAGCATCCACGCGAGGCCGAGGTAGGTCAGCGCGCCGAGATCCCAGCTCGCCACGGCGCGCGTGTGCCACGAGATCGAGTCCGGTTGCACGAGGAACGCGACGGCTGCGACGAGCAGCGCTATTCCCAGGCGGCGCTTTGCGCTGAAGCGGGCGATCCACGACGTATTCCGCAGGTCAGCCACTAGTCATCTCGGAAGTTTCTCGCCTCGCGTGCGATAGCGTAGCGTACGGACAGACCCAGGCATCACACGACTGCACCGAATAGTGCACCGACACCCGCGGTGATCGCCATCGCCATCGCACCCCAGAAGGCGACCCGCGACGCGCCGATCAGAGCGCCGGCACCGCCAACCCGCGCGGCGATTCCGCCCAGCAAGGCGAGGAATACGAGCGATGTCCCCGACACCCAAGGAATCAGGCCCTGCGCGGGTGCCAACGTCGCCACGGCCAGCGGTAGCACCGCACCGACCGCGAAGCTAGCGGCCGACGCCAACGCGGCCTGAACCGGCCGCGCGCTGAGGGTCTCGGAGATGCCGAGCTCGTCGCGCGCATGGGCAGCGAGGGCGTTGTGCGCCATCAGCTGCTCGGCCACCTGCTGCGCCAGGCCTTGGTCGAGGCCCCGGGCGACGTAGATGGCCGTCAGCTCACGCCGTTCCGCAGCGGGATCCATCTCGAGCTCGGCGCGCTCGCGCGTCAGGTCGGCCCGCTCGGTATCGGCCTGCGAATGCACCGAGACATATTCGCCAGCGGCCATCGACATGGCCCCGGCCACCAGCCCCGCGACGCCGCTTAGCAGGACGTTGCCCTGGCTCGAACCGGCAGCCGCGACGCCGACCACCAAGCTGGCCGTAGAGACGATGCCGTCGTTGGCGCCAAGCACGGCGGCGCGCAGCCAGCCGATGCGGTACGTACGGTGACGTTCCATGTGGCGTACAGCCATGCTCGGATGCCTCCTCGAGGCGGATAGCGTCAGGCCAATTCTGCCGCCGCTCCGCTTCGCAGCATCAAGCCCGCGACGTGGGCGCGCCTACCGGCCTGCCCGGATTGGCCGTGACGGTCACGATGGATCGCCCTCATTGGACAATAATGACATTGCCCGTACTCGGGCGACGTCGCCACACCCGATGACCTTCGCACCCGACACAGTTATCGCCGAAACCCGCGCCTGGGTTGATCGCGCCGTGATCGGATTGAATCTGTGCCCGTTCGCCAGGGCAGTGCAGGTCAAAAACCAGATCCGGTACGTCGTCAGCGGCGCGACCGATCCGGACGCGTTGCTCGCCACCCTCCGTGAGGAGCTCCATCTGCTTGCGGGCGCGGCGCCGGCACGCGTGGAGACGACGCTCTTGATCCATCCTTGCGTGCTTATGAGCTTTCTCGACTTCAACGACTTCCTGAGCACCGCCGATGCTGCGCTCGAGGAACTGGGTTACGCTCGCGTGCTGCAGGTGGCAAGCTTCCACCCGCAGTATCAGTTCGCTGGCACCGCCGCCGATGACGTGACGAACGCGACCAACCGCTCGCCTTATCCGACCTTGCACCTGCTGCGCGAAGAGAGCATCGACCGGGCCGTGGCCGTCTTCCCGGAGGCCAGGACGATCTACGAGCGCAACATCCGCACGCTGCAGGCGCTGGGACCGCAGGGATGGGCGGCGCTGCAGGCGCAGTGCAGGAGCGACGCCGCGGACGCGAAAGACGACGATTGACGAGGCTGAAGCCTGGGACGTCGGCTAACGGCCCAGCCTGCGTTCACGTGCTCCCGCATGCCCGGCTCACGCCCACCCGTTCCACCAGCGCCGCTTGCCACGCGGCGACGTGGCCGAAGTACCGAGCGGCGTCCAGTGTCTCGAGACCTCGGCCCGCGTCGAACGCGAAGGTTGGGAAGCCCTGGCCACCGACCCGCTGCAGCAGATCGCGGCTGGCGGCGATGTGCTTCGCCGCGGTGGGCCCGGTGACCTTTTCCAGCATCGGCTTGAACGTCGCCTCGGGCAGGCCGATGTCCGCGGCGAGCTCGACGAGCACTGCGCGGTCCGCAACGCGCCGGCCCTCGACATAGTGGGCCTTCTGGATGCGCTTGAGCATGTCGAGCCCGCACCCGCCGAGCGCCTCGGCCGCGAGAATGGCGTCGATCGGCGGCTCGGAGTCGAACACCGCGCCGGTATCGTTCAGGAGGCCGTTGAGATAAGCCTCCCCGAACGGCTGCCCGGTGGACGAGGCGATGCGCTGGTCATGCTCCAGCACGTAGCGGCGCAGCGCCGCTGTGACCGGCTGCCGGTTGGGACCCGTCATCAAGCCGCCGGCGTGCAGCGCGACGTCCAGGCCGTTCACCTTGCGCGCGGCTTCAATCAGCGACGACGCGCCATAGCACCAGCCGCACAGCGGATCGAAGATGTAATGCAGCCTAGGTCGGCTCATTGCGACTCCTTGCCGGATAGGCTGGCACTACGGTCATCGACGCGCTAAGCCCGCTACAGGGTTGGGGAAACACGGATCGCACGGGAAAAGCGTACCCGGGCATCGAGATCGATGACTGTGCGCTAGCGAACAGAGCGACGCGGATATTCGGCGCATCAATGCGGTGCGCGTCGGCGCTTCTGTGCGCTAGCGAACTGATCGCAGCCCCTTGAGCGAGTAGGCTTTACCTGAGCGCGCGGTCCCTACTGCGCGCACGGTAGTCAGCCTACCACGGGCCGGTGACAACACCGGATCGTTAACCCGGAAAAGGAAGAGACGACATGGAAATCCTCTGGTTCATACTGATTGGCCTGGCGGCCGGATGGCTCGCAGGACAGTTCATGAAAGGCGGCGGCTACGGCGCCGTCGGCGACATCCTGCTTGGCGTCGTGGGCGCGGTGGTCGGCGGGTTTCTGTTCCGCCAGCTGGGCCTGTCCGCCGGCGGGGGGTTGATCGGCGCCTTGATCGTCGCGACCATCGGTGCCGTGCTCGTTCTATTCCTGGTGCGCATGGTCAAGCGTGCCTAGCAGCTAACCGGACCGTCGAATACCGCGCGGAGGAGCGTACCAATGACCCTTTGTCCGATCGCCATAGCCGTCGGCTGCAAGAAGTGTCCGGTCTTCGGCCTCTGTCCCGTGAAAGGCGTCATCGGCAATTACAGGAAAGCGGACAACGCGAAGCCCAGCAGTGGAGCCCACAAGGCGAAGAACAGCGGGAAGCAGCGCGGCTAGGCCGACGCCGCGTCCTGCGTGAGTGTCAGGAGCACGTCGGCGTACCAGGCGTAGTTCAGGTCGAGACGTTCGTCCTGCTGGACGTCGCGGTTGGCGACGTCCATCCGGCCCGCGTGGACGCCGAGCAGCATCCACGGCAGCTCCACCCGACCGGCGCCCTGGGTCGAGTCGCGCGCGACCACCGGCGCGCCGCTCGTGCCGCGATGCATCCGCGCATCCGTCAGGAAGTAGCCGTGGCCCTGGAACCGGATCCCGAACGCCGAGGCGATCACCGCCTGCCGCGCGACCGGCAGACGATGCAGCGTGTCGTGGAAGCCCAGCGGGAAACCGGCGATGAGCACCGACGTTCCCACTTCGATCTCGTCGAGCTCCTTCACCAGATGAGCGGGCGTGAATGCGTGGTAAAGGAGCGTTTCCGGTAGGGCGGGCCGCTCGAGTTCCAGGGCCACGACGTCGATCGCGCCTGCCGAGTCGCGCCCCTCCCGCCAGATCGACTTCCGCTCCCGGTAAAGCGGGATAGAGAACTGCCGCGTCATGGCGACGTTGTCCGGCGCCACGTGCAGCTCGATCTCCAGCCGGTCCGGGTAATGATCGCTCGCCTCGTCCAACACTACGTGTCGGCTGGTCACCAGATACAACCGGCTGTCCCGCTCGAAGAAAAAGCCGGTCGCGTTGGTCAGGTGCCGCTGCCCGAGCATCGTCGTGACGCGGGTGACGGCCAGCAGCAGCGATTCGATCATCATGGAAGCCTCCGCCAGACGCTCGCGAGCCACGGCTGCCGTTCGCGCGGCAGGCCGGGAGGGCGGTAGTAGTGGGTAAGCTCGGCGAACCCCGCGGCCGACAGGTAGCGGCGCCAGTTCTCGAGGTCGTGATACGCGCCGTAGCGTCCGAACTTCCAGCCCTCCTCGTTATGGCCGTGCGGGTTCGAGCTGAACAGCACGCCGCCCGGCTTGAGCGTGGCGTGCAATTCCAGCAAGACGCGTGGCAGCTCCTGGCTGGGGACGTGGAACAGGGCGGCGTTGGCGAAGACGCCATCGAACCGCTCATCCGGCAGGTCGAGCTTGAGGAAGTCCTGCTGCCACACTTCACAGCCGCAGTGGGCTCGCGCCATCGCGGCGAAGCGGGCGGCGCCCTCCAGACCGACCGCGACGTGACCGAGGCCGGCGAGCACTTTGAGGTCGCGCCCAGGCCCGCACCCGAAATCGAGTATGGCGAAGGGGGGCGCGCCCGCGATGTATTGCAATAGCGCCGCGATGTTCTGGCTGACGTCGTGATCCTGCGTGCCGTCCCGGAAATCTTCGGCACGCTGGTTGTAGTGATCCAGCGTGAGGGCGGCGAGCCGATCGAGGTCCTGCGAACCGAGCTTCATCCCGGATCCATCATGTCGCGGTCCTGCCGGGCGGGCTGCTTCCACCGCCGACGCAGCGCACGACGAGGGCTTTCATGGGAACGATGATACGGCCGCGCGCCGCCGCATGAAGGCCGTCGGCGAGGGTGTTCACGCGCTCGGGCCCGGGGCGTGCGCTGGAAGGGTTGCCGTTTGCGTCCGAGGTGCAGCAGCGCTTCACGCGCCTGACGGAAGAGTCGGAGCAGCGCCGCATCGAAGCCGCGGATGACGTCGCCTTCGAGACGAACCGGAACGCTAGCTGGCGCCGAGCAGCTCCGGGCCCAGGCGCCTGCGGCGATTCGAACGAGCCGGAGCTGGCGCCGCCTGCCGCGCCAGGTCCTCACTCGAAAACGGGACTCCGCAGGGCTCGCGGCGTCGGCCGGTCCGTCGCGCTTCCGCCCTCGCCCTCCCAGATTTGCATCGCGTGGGCGCGCTGCCGGGACCGGCTGTGCCGTTCCACCTGGTCGATCTGCTTGGCGAGCCCCCAGGCAACCGCCGAGGCGACACCCTCGAGGAGTCCCCGGTACAGGTCCCGCCTCACGTCGTTCCCGGTGGTGTCGTCATTCGCGGCTGACGGCCTTCAGATTGAATGCGAACGGCTCGCCGTCGGCGCCGCGGTCCTGGTCGTACGAGAGGCGTTGGCCCTCGTCGACGCTGCCCAGGCCGGAGCGTTGCACGGCCGTGACGGGCACGAACACGTCCTTCGAGCCGTCGTCGGGTCGGATGAAGCCGAACTTTCTGGTCTTGTAGAAGTACATAAGGGTTCCCGTAGTCATGATGCCTCCGCGTCTGACGTTGCCTCGTGGATAGAGGGTATCGACAACGCCGCCCCGGGTCGGTGCGGTGGCGTACGGATGATTCGATCGCGCCGGCTTTGCGATCAAACGTAGTGCGGCAGCCGGCGCGCGAACTCGCGCAGCGCGGCGATCCCGCTGGTCTCCGCTTGCTCGCGCCAGTCGGAAAGCTGCTTCACCAACTGGTCGGTGGACGCGCTCGATCGGCTCCAGAGCTCGCTCAGCTCCCGCCGCATCGAGTACACCGTGTGCAGCAGCTCGTGCTTCCGCACCGACGACTCGAGGGTCATCGGGCGGCGCACTCGCCAATCCCAGGTGTGCAAGCGGAGCCAGCGAAGGAGGCTCTTCGCGGACAGCGCATCCAGTCCTTCTCCGCCCGCCGTCGCGGCGTGCCGCTTGAGCCTGCGGATCTCCTGCCGGCACGCGTCTCCGACCGAGCGGTGATACTGCGCAAGCACGTGGTAGCGGTGAGCGACTATCGCCCTCACGGTTTCCGCGTCGCATGCCGTCTTCCCGGCACTCAGTCGGGGCGCCAGGGCAATCCTTCTCACCCGGGCGAGGCCGAGCGTCTCGAGGATGCGGATGTACAGCCAGCCGATGTCGAACTCGTACCAGGCGCTCGAAAGTTTCGCCGAAGTCGGATAGGCGTGGTGATTGTTGTGGAACTCCTCGCCTCCGATCAGGATGCCCCAGGGGACGATGTTGGTGCTGGCGTCTTCGACGGGGAAGTTGCGATATCCCCAGTAGTGCCCGACCCCGTTGATCACCCCGGCGGCCCAGAACGGGATCCATATCATTTGGACCCCGAAGATCAGGCTGCCCGGACCGAGCCCGAACGCGACCACGTCGATGAGACCCATGAGGACGACCCCGCCTAGGGGACGCCCGCTGTAGAGGTGCTTCTCGATCCAATCGTCGGGCGTGCCGCGACCGAACTTTTCGATCGTGTCGCGGTTACGCGACTCGCTGGCGTAGAGAAGGACGCCGGCCCCCAGCACCCGGCCGATGCCGAAGATCTGCGGACTGTGCGGATCGGCGGCGGTCTCGACCCTGGCGTGGTGCTTCCGATGGATCGCCACCCATTCCCTGGTCACCATGCTGGTGGTGAGCCAGAGCCAG
>DATIXG010000138.1:0-9374 GCA_035518815.1 Gemmatimonadales bacterium
GTGGAGGGCCGATGCGAACCAGCCGATTCACCGAAGAACAGATCGTCGCGATTCTGCAGGAGAGTGCCGCCGGCGCCAAGACGGGCGAGCTCATCCGGCGGCACGGGATCTCCCGCGAAACCTTCTACAAATGGCGTCGGAAGTACGGCGGCCTCCAGGTCGACGAAGCGAAGCGGCTGCGCCTGCTGGAGGACGAGAACCGTCGACTGAAACGCGTGGTCGCGGATCAAGCGCTGAACATCCAGGTGCTGAAGGATCTCCTGGGAAAAGGCTCGTGACCGCGCCAGCGCGGCGGCACGCGGTCCACGAGGCGATCGCCGCCGCGCAGCTCCCCGAGCGCCGAGCCTGTCGCTTCACGGGGTTTTCCCGCTCAACGCAGCGCTACCAGGCGCGGCGGGATGATCGCGGACTCCGGGAGGGCCTCGAGACGCTAGCGGTCCTCAAGCCACGCTGGGGCTATCGACGGTTGCACTGGCTGCTCCGGCGCGAAGGCTGGACCGTGAATCGCAAGCGCGTACAGCGCGTCTATAGTGCCGCGGGCCTGCACGTGCGGCGGCGGAAGCGCAAACGGGTCAGCGTCGCCCGGATTCCTCGGCCGGTCCCGGTCACGGCGAATCAGCGGTGGTCGATGGACTTTGTGCACGACACGCTCGGCGACGGCCGGGCCATTCGGATTTTCACTGTCGTGGATGACTTCACACGGCACTGTCCGCTCATCGCGGTGGATTTCGCCTTGCCCGCGAGCCGCGTGACCGAGCTGCTCGATCAGGTCGGGCGGGCGGTGCCGCTCCCACGAGCCCTGGTCTGCGACAACGGGGCGGAGTTTACGAGTCAGGCGTTTGATCAGTGGGCGCACGACCGCGGGCTCGCACTGCATTTCATTCGGCCGGGTAAGCCGGTGGACAATGCGTACGTCGAGAGCTTCAACGGCCGGCTGCGAGACGAATGTTTGAACGAGAGCTGGTTTACGAATCTTCGTGATGCACAGCAATCGATCGAAGCCTGGCGGATCGAGTACAACACCGCGCGACCCCATTTCAGTTTGAACGGACGAACTCCCGCAGCATTTGCGGAGGAGCATCTGGCACTGCAGCTTCACCCTAAACCCGAGAATCGGTACGAATAATTGGCGCAGCGATTGGGGTCACGTCAACCGTCAGCGCCCGCTAGCCGCGGAGCGCTGCCGCGACGACGCCCGGGAGCCGGAACCAGCTCCCGCGCGCGTCGAGCGCCGTGAGGCGCCGGCCCAGCGCCGCGCCGCCACGGTTGCCCGGATGGTAGGCCGGCCGCGGCGCGGTCGTGAGTGGATGACGTAGCACCACCTTCTCGATTCCTTCGAGCATCGCCGTGTTGTGGACCCAGCCGACGCCGCTCTGGATGTCGGCTGGGTCCGCACCCGGATACGCACCCCACGGCGGGCTCGAGAACGCGTAGCCCAGCCCGGCAAAACAATTCACCGCGACCGTACCGTAGCGTAGTCCGCCGATGGCTCGCTCGAGCGCTCCTGCCAGGTCGGGATCCCTCTCCGTCGCCCGAGGGGCGACCAGCGTCGCATTCAGCGTGCCCCAGAGCCTCGTGTTCGCAAGCTCGACCGCCTTGTCGAGGAACTCCACGGGGTCGGTCGCGGGCAGGGCAGTCTCGAACAGCACGGGACAGAACGATTCACGGCGGAAGCCCTCGTCCTGCCCAGCGGGGTCGAGGTTGGGACAGAAGGCCCACGGCAGCGTCCCGCCGCTCGTTGCGCCGATCCGCCGCACGTCCGGTCGGCCGCGCGTGAAGCGCTCGCAGCGCTCCTCGGCGCCCGGGTAGTAGGGGACGCGCGGCGCCGCTCGCGCGAATGCCGCCTCGAGGGCCGCGAGGAACGCCGCGCGCTGCGCCCAGCCGCTCGCCGTCACCACGACTTTGGCCGCGTTGCAGTCGAATGACGCATTGTAGGTGAGCGCGCCCGCGACGTCCCGAGCCTGGTGGGTCAGCTCGCGGTCACTGTATTCGCCGGGCACGACGATCACCGGCGAGACATTGCCCAGCTCGGCGGTGATCGGCTTCGTGAGCCGAGGTCGGATGCGATTGTACGTCGCGTCGGAGCCCGTGATGTGCACCTCGCTGACGAGGGGATGCTCGACGAGATACGCTCCCTCTTCTCCGCCGCCGTACAGGATTGCGAGAAACCCCCGGGCGATGAGTTGCGCGAACGCCCGCTCGAGAAATGGGCCGAGGTAGGCGTTCACGGGATTCATTTTCAGGGCGCAGACCTTGCCCTCGTTGAACAGCTTCGTGATCACGTCCTGCGCCGCGATGGCGTTGACGTTCCCGGCACCGAGGATGGCCACGACGCGACCCTCGTGATCGGGCGAGTGATAGAAGCGTGCGCGCGATGCATCCCGCAGGCGCACATCGATGTGGAGCCCGCGAAACAGCACGGCGTCGAGGGCGTTCGTCGGGAAGACCCGGGTCGTGAAACCGCCGTCCGGCGTCGGGACCATGGGGCCGAAGAGGGTGTCACCGCGCCGCGCTAGAGCAGTGAGCGATCGCTCGATCAGCCGCAGGTGCCGGACGACGATCCAGGGACCGAGGCACCACTCTTCCGCCACGAGCGGGCTGTCCATGGGGATGCCTTTGGCGGCGCACGCCGCGGCCACGCTCTCGGCGGCGACCGCGAGATAGCCGTCGCGCATGGCGCGCACGAGCGCGGTGCGAGCAGCGAAGGACAATTGGGTGAAACGGCGGGCGTTGTCCGCGAGGCGCGCGAGCGCCCGGTCGACCTGCTTGGGCGGTGTCGGTGGCGGCGCGGTCGACTGGGCTGAGGGGTTCTGGAAGGGGTTCGAGGATTTCATTGCATTCATCCCGGTCCCACTCGCCAACCAGTTGCCCGGCGTGCACGACGCATTGGAAGGTGCGTTGATTGGTGGATTGCGTCTGCTTGGGAGTCCGCAGTTAGCGCGTGCGCTCCTTTAGGGCTCTGGGGACTCAGTGGCCTGAGGTTGGAACATGTTACCATACAATTGTGATCGAGCAAGGCCGAGGGCAAAGGATTCGAACCCCTAGAGAATAGCGGCCGCCCGGCGGCTCAAGCGCAGGGAGGAAACGTGTTGATGGACGCTAGATCCGCTGTCTTCTTCCTGACGCTCCTACTCGGAGCCGGATGTGCGCGGATTCAAAAAAAGGTCGACCTGACACCCCACACCTTCCCAGAGAACACGGATGTCCGCATCTGGTGCCACGGCAAGGCATCTAGGTGGCGAGCTGTGACCATCACGGAAGACTCGGTCATCGGCAAGTGTCAGCAGGGTTGCAAGTCGGTTCACCTATCCGACTGGTATCCTGATCGACGCGTGAGCATTCCATTAGCGTCGATCGACTCCATTCTAGTCGGCGACCCTACGCCGCTAACAAGAGAACAGAAACGCGAGCAGTTCTACAACGGCCTCGCTGCAGCCGCCCTTATCGCGCTTTTTCTCTACGTGTTTGCTACGCACGATTGATTGGACATGCCCGTTGGTCTGGACGCCGATCACCGCTTTCAATGCGACTGCCCAGATATGCGTGCGCAGCATTCCGCGTGTAGTGACCCCGATTGGACGAGGACACCCCGCGGCTGGGTGCGCACTCGGGTACGCGCCCCACGGCGGCGTCTCCAATCAATATCCTGCGGCGCCACCCCCGCGCCGCGGGTCGGCGACGCCTACCCATCCGCCAGCGACGCGCCCGATCGCGTTGACACCCGTCTTGTAACGCCACCACTCGATCTTGTAGCCCATCGCGGCGAGGGAGTCGGCGGTCGCAGTGGGGAAACCGTTGTTCTCGAGGTAGAGGATGTCGGGCAGCCCCTGCTGATGCAGTCGCGGCGCGGCGACGGCCTCGCCGAGCGGCATGCCCTGATCGACGACGTTGGTCAACACCTGATAGACGGCGGTCGTGATCCGGGACCCGCCCGGCGTGCCCACCACGAGGAGCAGCTGACCGGCCGAGTCCACGACGATCGTCGGAGTCATGGCCGAGAGCATGCGTTTGCCCGGTGCGATCGCGTTCGCGGCGCTCTGCACCAGGCCGTACAGGTTGGGTCTCCCCGGCGCCGACGTGAAATCGTCCATCTCGTCGTTCAGGAGGAACCCGGCGCCGGTCACGGTGACCGCGCTCCCGAAATCGTTGTTGAGCGTGGTGGTGCACGCCACGGCGTTGCCGTCCCCGTCCACTACGGAGTAGTGCGTGGTTTCCGTTCCTTCGGAGCGGATCGCCGGATTGACGGGCGTGGGCGTCGCGCGGTCGGGGTCGATGCTCTGGCGCAGCTCGGCGGCGTAGGCCTTGGAGAGCAGCCGGTCGAGCGGCGCGGTGACGAAATCCGGGTCGCCGAGGAAGGCGTTCCGGTCCATGAACGCGCGGCGCATCGCTTCCGCCTCGAGGTGCATGAGGGCCGTGCTGCCGAAGGGCGGGAGCGTGGGATAGCCCTCCATGATGTTCAGGATTTCGGCGAGGGTGACACCGCCGCCACTCGGGAGCGGCATGGTGTACACCGTGTCGCGCCGGTACACGATCCGGAGCGGCTCGCGCCATTTGGGCTGATAGCGGGCGAGGTCCTCCTTCGTGACCAGGCCGCCTCCCCGTTTCATCTCCGCCACGATCAGTTTCGCGATCGAGCCGCGGTAGAATGCCGCTGGACCGCTGTCGGCAATGAGCTGCAAAGTGCGGGCGAGGTCGGCCTGGACGAACGGCCGGCCGGGGGGGAGCGGACCGCTGTCCGGGGCCAGGAACTGCGCGCGAGAGGCGGGGAAGAGGACCAGCCGGTGCGCTTCGAGCCCGATGTTCTTGCTGCGCATTTCATCGAGGGTGTGGCCGTCCCGCGCGAGCTTCGCCGCGGGCGCGATGAGATCCGCCCAGGGGAGGCGGCCGAATCGTTTGTGCGCCTCGAACATCCCCGCGACGCTCCCGGGCACGCCGACCGAGAGATGCCCCGTGAGCGAGCTCGCCGAGACGTTGCCCGCGGAGTCGACGTACATGTCGGCGCGCGCGCGGGCGGGCGCGACCTCGCGATAGTCGAGGGCATGCACTGCGCCGTCCTTCAGGCGGATCACCATGAACCCGCCCCCGCCGATATTGCCCGCGACCGGCTGGACCACCGCCAGCGCGAACCCCACGGCGACCGCCGCGTCGATGGCGTTCCCGCCGCGCTGGAGGACGTCGGCTCCCACCGCGCTCGCCAGCTCGTGAGCCGAGGCGACCATCGCGTGCGCGCTCTGCGTGACGCTGACGCGGCTTGAGAGCGGCCACTCGGCAGAGATCCCGGGGCGTGGGGCCAGCGCGGCAGCAATGGGCGGGGTGGAGTCAGGAGCTGATGGACTGGGCGTCGGGGCGGCGGCTGGGGCGGGCACGCTGGCGACGGGCGTCGCGCGCTTGGCGCTGCCGCACGAGGCGAGCAGCGCCAGGGACAGCGGCAGGAGCAGCGGTTTGCAAACAGACGATATGCGCATGTTCACACAATTTAGGGTCACGGGCTGGCCTCGCGCAGCAGTCGCGTGCCACCTTGCGCCCCCTTAACCGCCGAGCCGATCATATGGGTATGGCTGCGTCGACGTACTACAGCGCCGAGATGGTGCGGGCGCTCCCCGAGGACGGAAAGCGCTACGAGACGGTGCACGGGGAGCTGCTCGTGACCCCGTCGCCGCGACTCCCTCACCAGTACGTGGTTACCGAGCTCACGGTCCGAATCGCCAACTACCTTTCCGCACATCCCGTGGGCCGAGTTCTGATCTCGCCGGCCGACATCTCCTGGGGGCGGGAGGACGTTCTCGTGCAGCCCGACCTGTTCGTTGTTTCGAGAGAGGAAGCTCGGACCAACGACTGGGCGCAGTTGAGAACGCTCTTGCTCGCGGTCGAGGTCCTGAGCCCGTCCACCGGTCGCGCGGACCGTTTCACCAAGCGCAGACTCTATCAGGAATTCGGCGTGCCTACCTACTGGATCATCGATATAGAGGCTCGCGCGGCCGAGGTGTGGACCCCCGACGCCACGTTCCCGACGGTCGAACGGGAACGGTTGGTGTGGCATCCCGGGGGGGCGCGGGACGCGCTGGCGATCGAGCTCTCGGATCTCCTGCCGACGCGCTGAAGTAGGATCTCTACCAAATCTGACCATTTATGACTATCATGTGACCATGAAGGATACCGTCCGCATCGCTGAGCTGAAGAGCCGCTTGAGCGAGTATCTCCGGCGGGTTCGCGGCGGGGCGCGGATTACGGTTCTCGACCGCGATACGCCCGTGGCCCAGCTCGAGCCGGTGTCGGCAGGTCCGGCGGCGCTCGTGGTCCGCAAACCCTCGCCCGACGCGCCGAGGCCGCGGGACGTGCGGCTCCCCGGGCCCTTGAAGCTGCGCACCGACGTGCAGCGCCTGCTGGCCGACGAGCGTGGCGCACGGTGATTGCGTACATCGACTCGTCCGTCGTGTTGCGCCTCGTGCTCGGTCAGGCCGGCGCGCTGCGGGAGTGGCGCACGCTGGACCGCGGGGTCGCGAGCGCGCTGGTCGAGGTCGAGACGCTCCGCACCCTCGACCGCCTCCGGCTGGCGGAGGGGCTGGCGGAGCCCGAGCTGGTCGAGCGCCGCGCCGCGGTCTATCGCCTGATGGAAACGCTCGAGATCGTCGAGCCCACCCGGCTAATCCTGCGGCGTGCGTCCCAGCCGCTGCCCGTCAGCCTCGGCACGCTCGACGCCATCCACCTCGCGACCGCCCTCGCCTGGCGCGACGCCAATAACACCGATCTCACCGTGGCGACCCACGACGCGCAGCTCGGACTGGCCGCGCGGGCGCTCGGCCTCGACGCGGTCGGGGTCTGACGGCCCGCCATGACCGCCTCCGGCTACCGCGATCCGCGCCTCACCGAGCAACGCAACCCGGGGACCGAGCGAATAGACGTCGCCTCGAGTCTCGAAATCGTGGACCTGATCAACACCGAAGACGCTCACGTCGCCCCCGCCGTGCGGCTCGAGCGTGAGACGCTGGCGCGGGCGATCGACCTCGCCGTGCAGGCGTTCGAGCGCGGGGGACGGCTCCTGTACGTGGGCGCTGGCACCTCAGGCCGGCTCGGCGTGCTCGACGCGAGCGAGTGCCCGCCGACCTTCGGGGTCCCTCCCACCATGGTGGTGGGGATCATCGCGGGCGGTAATCAAGCGCTGGTGCGGAGCATCGAAGGAGCTGAGGACGACGTTACCGCGGGCGCCGCGGCCATGGATCACGCCAGCGTGCAAGCGGCCGACTTTGTGGTCGGCATCGCGGCGAGCGGCACGACGCCATACGTGCGCGCCGCCCTGGAACGAGCCCAGAAGATCGGAGCGAGCACCGGTCTCGTCTCTTGCACCGATCCTCCCAAGCAGCTCGCCGACACCTGCGACGTGCTGGTCCTCCCCAAGGTGGGCCCGGAAGTCGTGACCGGCTCCACGAGAATGAAGGCCGGTACGGCGACCAAGCTCGTCCTCAACACCATCACGACCGGGGCGATGATCCGGCTCGGCAAGGTCTACGGGAATCTCATGGTGGACCTGATGGCCACGAGCGCAAAGCTGCGCGACCGCGGCGAGCGCATCGTGATGGAGTGCGCGGGCGTGGACCGCGAGCGCGCGCGCGCCGTGATCGAGCACGCCGGAGGGAGCGTGAAGCTCGCGATCGTGATGGCGCGACTGAAGCAGGGACCGGCGGAGGCCAGGCGCGCGCTCGAGGTGGCGGGCGGGTCGGTGCGGCGCGCGATCGGCGATCCTCCACCCGTGACGGCGTGACGCTCGCCGTCGGCGTGATGTCGGGCACCTCGCTCGATGGGGTCTCGACGGCGCTGGTGCGCCTCAGCGACACACCACCACACGCCGAGCTGGTTGCGTTTCGCAGCGAGCCGTATAGCGCGGCCGAGCGGGGTCAGATCCTCGATACCATCGCGCGGGGCAACACGCGGGACGTGGCGATGCTCCACGTGGCGCTCGGCGAGCGCTTCGCGGGCGCCGTGCTGCAGCTGCTGGCGCGGGCCCGCGTCGCGCCGCGCGACCTGGGCTTCGTCGCGTCCCACGGTCAAACGGTCTGGCACGAGCCGGGCCGCGCCACGCTCCAGCTCGGCGACCCCGCCGTGATCGCCGAGCGGGTCGGGGTCCAGGTGGTCAGCGATTTCCGCGCGCGCGACGTCGCCGCGGGAGGGCAGGGAGCCCCCCTCGTGCCCCTCGCGGACGTCCTCTTGTTCGGCCATCCCGACCGCGGGCGGTTGCTCCTGAACCTCGGCGGCATCGCCAACGTGACCTGGGTGCCGCGCCGTGGCGTTACGGACGGAGCCATGGCGTTCGATACGGGACCGGGCGTCGGCATCATCGACGCCGTGACGCGGCGGCTCGATCCGAGCCTGCCATTCGACCGCGACGGCGCGCGGGCCCGCCGGGGGCGCGCGCTGCCCGCGGTTCTCGACGCCCTCCTCGCAGACGCATACTTCGCGGCACAGCCGCCGAAGAGTACGGGGAGAGAGCGATTCGGCCCCGAGTTCGCCGACCGGCTCATCTCGCTGACGCAGCAGGCCGGAGGCTCGGACGACGACGTCATCGCGACGGCGACTACGCTCACAATCGAAACTGTGACTGCTGCGATCGCGCGCTGGATGCCGGCCGCCAAAGACGATGCGCTCGTCATCTCGGGTGGCGGGGCGCGCAACCCGGCTCTCGTGGAGGGCCTGGCGAAGCGCCTCCACCCCAGGCCGGTCGAGCAGTTCGACAAGCTGTTCTTCGATGGTGAAGCGAAAGAAGCGCTGGTGTTCGCGTTTCTTGGCTACCTCACGCTGCACGGTCGGCCCGGCAATCTGCCGGCGGCGACGGGCGCCCGCGGCCCCCGCGTGCTGGGCCGGATCACGCCGGCGTGAAGACGTCGCTCGCGCGGCTCGTGTTTCCCTCGTTGCGCTATCGCCCCTCGAGCGGCGGCTTCGACCACGAGCGGGCGAAGATCGATGCTGCGCTCACGGCGGGCGTCGGAGGATTCATCATTTTCGGAGCGCCCCGGGCCGCCGTCACGACGCTCACGGCCGAGCTGCGGCAGGCGGCGGGCCGGCCGCTTCTGATCGGTGCCGATTTCGAGCGCGGTCCCGCGCAACAGGTGGAAGGGCTGACCGAGCTGCCACCGCCGGCGGCGCTGGGGTCGCTCGGCGACCTCGAGGTGACGGGCACCGCCGCGCTGATCACGGCGATCGAAGCCCGCTCGGTCGGCGTGAACTGGGCCTTCGCGCCGGTGTGCGATCTCGACATCGAGCCCAAGAACCCCATTGTCGGCACCCGCTCGTTCGGCGCGGACCCGGCAATGGTGAGTCAGCATGCGGTGGCCTGGATCGCGAGCTGCCAGGACCATGGCGTGCTGGCGAGCGCCAAGCAT
>DATIXG010000139.1:0-88882 GCA_035518815.1 Gemmatimonadales bacterium
CGCGGTGCGGACCAGAAACCAGAGAGCCCCGCCCAGGACGAGGATTTGGCCGGCGGCCCGGAGCACCCGCTTCGTGCGCGTCGTCAAGCGGTCGGTAACATAGTATAGTACAGCGCCGATGCGCATCCTCCACGTGCTCACTGCCTTTCCGCGCTCCTCCGACGACGTCATCGTGCCCTGGCTGGTCGAGCTGCTGAAGCACCTGCGCGCGGCGGGACACGAAGTCGAAGTGCTGACGTCGGCGTATCGCGGCGGCGGCAACCGGGAATTCGCGGGAATTCCCGTGCATCGCTTTCGATACTTCCCCGCCCGCTGGGAGGATCTCACGCACGACGAAGCGGCACCGGACCGGCTGCGCCGCTCGCTCGTGGCGCGCGTGATGCCGGCGTTCTACGTCCTGGGTGGCTTGTGGGCCGCGTGGCGCCTGGGGCGGCGCCGTCCCCCCTACGACATCGTGCACGTGCACTGGCCCGTCCCACACGCCCTCTTCGGCTGGGCGGTCAGGCGGGCGTCGGGGAGCCGCACGCGAATGGTCACCACCTGGTACGGGGCGGAGCTCCGTTGGGTGAAGGGCTCCCTCCCCTGGCTCCGGCGGTTCGTGGCGTGGGCGCTCGCGACCTCGGACGAGGTCGTCGCGATTTCGGCGCACACCGCCGGGGAGATCGCGGCGTTCCGGCCCGTCGAGGCGCGGGTCATTCCCTATACCGTCGGGTTTGGTGCGCCCGAGCCTGGCGACACCCGCTCCCACCAGAAGAACAGCCTGGTCGTGCTGTTCGTGGGCCGATTGGTCGAGCGGAAGGGTGTGCGGCATCTCATCGACGCGATGCGTCGCCTGCCCGCCTCCCGCCACGCGCGGCTCGTGGTGATCGGAGACGGGCCCGAGCGCGCCGCGCTCGAAGACCAGGCTCGACGCGACGGGGTGGCCGCGCAGGTCGAGTTTCGAGGCCGGGTGACCGGGGAAGACCTCAAGCGGGCGTACGCCGGCGCCGACGTCTTCGTGCTCCCCGCGATCGTCGATGCGCGCGGGGATACGGAAGGGCTGGGTGTGGTCCTGCTCGAAGCGATGACCTACGGCGTCCCGGTGATCGGGAGCGATCTCGGTGGCATTACGGACATTGTGACGAACGGCGAGACCGGGCTGCTCGTTCCGCCGGGTGACGCCGCGACGCTGGCGGCGGCCATCGAGCGGTTGGCGGGCGATCCCGCCCTGGCGGCCCGGCTCGGAAAGGCGGGCCAGCGGATGGTGCGGGAGGAGTTCAGCTGGTCGACGATCGTAGCGCGATGGGAGGAGTGTTACGCGGCCGCGGTGCAGCGGGGGAGTTAGGACTCCCGGTCCCCTCCCTGCCGCAGCCGCTCGACCTCCTGTTCCAATGCGCGCACCTGCTCGCGGATCCCCGCCACCAGCTCTCCCACGAACCCGAAGCCGAACAGAATCAGGCCCGACAGGACGAGCAGCATGATGAGGTTGAGCAGCGGCCTGAACCCTGCCCCGAACAGGTAGCGCTCGACGAGCGCATACACGCCGACCAGCGTGCCGAGCAGGACGAGCACGGCGCCGGAGAGCCCGAAGAAGAGCATCGGTTTGCGCCCGAACCGCAGCTGGAACCACACGGACAGCAGATCGAGGACGCCCACGGGGATCCGGCTCAGGCCGAACTTGGAGCGGCCGGCGCGGCGCGGATACAACGGCACGGGCTGTTCGAGCAGCCGAAAGCCCTCAGCCGCGGCGATCACAACCATGAATCGATGCCAATCGGGCCGCATCGGCACCGCGTCCATCACTTCGCGGCGATAGGCCTTCACCGAATTCAGGTCCGTGACGCGCACGCCGAACAACCAGCGGCACAGCGTGTTGTAGACCCACGACACGAGCCGCTTCTCGTAGTGACCCTGCTTGGTCCCGGTTACGATGTCGGCCTTCCCCGCCAGGATAGGGGCGACGAGCGACGGGATGTCGGCCGGCGCGTACTGCAGATCGGCCGGATAGAACACCAGCACGCGGCCGCGCGCCTCATCGGTGCCGGACCGGAGCGCGTCCGCGATCCCCCGCTGGCTGCGGTGCGTCACAACATGCAGGAATGGATAGGTCGTCTGCAGCTCCTCGAGCACCTGCGCCGACCCATCTTCGCTCCCATCGTTCACGACGACCAGCTCGCACGTATAGGGCACCGCCTTCAGCGCGTCGGCGACCTGGCGGACGAACTCGGGCAGGTTTTCCGCCTCGTCCTTGGCCGGTACGAGGATGCTCACCTCCGGACTCGTGTCGAGCGCGACCAGGGTCATACGCGGCGGCGCATGCGGGCCGGGAGAATGGTGAGCTGGTCGCGGTACTTGGCGACCGTGCGTCGCGCGATCTTCACGCCCTTCTGCTCGAACAGCTCGACGATCTGCTGGTCCGTCAGGGGGTTCTTCGGGTCCTCGTCCGCCACGAGCTTGCGGATCTGCGCCTTGATGGAGCGGGCGCTCGCATCCTCGCCCGTGGTCGTGGCCAGGCCGCTCGAGAAGAAGAACTTGAGCGGCAGGAGTCCGCGGGGGGTCTGGACGTATTTCTCGTTGGTCACTCGGCTGACCGTGCTCTCGTGCATGTTGATGACGTCGGCGACCTCGCGGAGCGTGAGCGGCTTCAGGTACTCGACGCCCTTCTCGAAGAAGTCCCGCTGCCGGTCCACGATGAAGTTCATCACCTTGAGCATGGTCTGGCGCCGCTGCTCGATCGCCTGGATCATCCAGTGCGCGCTGTTCAAGCGCTGGTTGATGAAGTCCTTGTTCTCTCCCTGGAAGCTCTTTTTGTCGCGCGCGATCTCCTGATAGACCTTCGAGATGCGGAGGCGCGGCAGTCCGACGTCGTTCAGGAAGACGTGATACTTGCCGTCGATCTTCTCCACGATCAGATCGGGCGTGATGTAGGACTCGCTCGCCGCGGAGTACTGCAGGCCGGGCTTGGGATCGAGCTTCGCGAGCTCGTCCGCGACGCGCTGGACCTCCGTCGGATCGAGGCCGAACCGCTTGCCCAGCTCGCTCCAGCGGTGCCCCTTCAAGTCGTCCCAGGCGTCCCGCACGAGGCGGTAGACGAGGGTGTCCGTCTTCTTCTGGTCCTCGAGCTGGAGCAGCACGCACTCCCGGAGGTCCCGAGCAGCGATGCCGGGGGGATCGAGGTGCTGAATGATGCGCAGCAGCTCCTCGGCCTCCGCGACGGTATAGAGCGGGACGGCCGGCGCCCCGGCGACAGCTGCGGGCGCATCTTCCCCCTCGTGCTGGGCGGGCTCCGTCGTGTTGTGCTCCTCCCCGCCGCCCGTTTCGGGGGTCGCGGCGTGTGCTGCGTGCTCGGTGAGCAGCCGGTTCGCTCCCGCGGCGATCTCCTCGAGCGTGGCGCCCAGGTAGCCGTCCTCCGCGATGTTGCCGAGGAATTCTTCCGCGAGCAACTGCTGGCGCGGCGTGAGGTCGAGCATGCGCACCTGCTCGCGCAGGTAATCGATCAAGTCGCGGCCCTCGACCGAAACGGGCTCGACGTATTCCTTGGCCTCGCTCATGTCGCGGGACGGGACCATCATGTCGGCGCCATCATCGAGCAGGATATCTTCCCAGTTGGGCTCGTCGTCCCCGGTCTTCTCGGGCTCGGCCGGCTTCTCCTCGGCGACCGGGACTTCCGTCTCCTCCTCCGGCTCCTCCATCTCGAGGAAAGGATTCCCCAGCAGCTCCTGCTTCAGGTGCTGCTGCAAATCGAGCAGCGGCATGTACAGGAGGTCCATCGCCTGGTACAGGCGAGGATTGATCCGCAGCTCCTGGCGGAGCGACGTGTGCTGATGCAGGCCGGTCTTCATGCCGCGGCCGTGAGACGCGAGCGCAGGCGCGCCGTCAAGGTGGGACCGAGATACGCGTCGGAGACGCGGTCGTCGAACACCAGCTCCCGCACCGTGCCCGAGACCTGCACCTTGCCTTCGAACATGATGTAGGCGCGGTCAACGATGTCCAGCGTCTGCTCCACGCTGTGATCCGTGATGAGCACGCCGATGCCGCGGTGGCGCAGGCCGGCCACGATGGTCTGGATGTCGTGGACCGCAATCGGGTCCACGCCCGCGAAGGGCTCATCGAGCAGCATGAACTTGGGCTCCGTGACGAGCGCGCGGGTGATCTCGAGCCGGCGCCGCTCGCCGCCCGAAAGCTGGAAGCCCTTCTGGTGGCGCAGGTGCTTGATCGCCAGGTCGTCGAGCACCCGCTCGAGGCGGGTCGCCCGCTCCCCGTCGGACAGCGGGAGCATCTCGAGGATGGCCAGCACGTTCTCCTCGACCGTGAGCTTGCGGAACACCGACGGTTCCTGCGCGAGATAGCCCAGCCCGGAGCGCGCGCGTCGGTACATCGGGTCGTCGGTGATATCCTGCCCGTCGAGCGTGATTTTGCCTTCGTCGGCGCGGACGAGACCCGTCATCATGTAGAAGGTGGTGGTCTTCCCCGCGCCGTTCGGGCCGAGCAGGCCGACGATCTCGCCCTGCTCGAGGTGCAGACTGACGTCGTTCACCACGCGCCGGCCCTTGTACACCTTCGCGAGATGATGGGCGTCGAGGACGGTGCCGCTCCCCATGCGGGGGTACTCGCCGCTCGAGTGTTCTGCGCGCGAGCTGGCGCGCTCGGCCACCATGGCGAAGTGCTGCGCGGCGGCCTGGCGATCGTGCGCGATCTGAGCCCAGACGTGGGGATAGAACGCCACCCGGGCGTCGCTCGACAGCGGCTCGGGAGGCAGCGCAACGAGCTGGAGCACGGCGAGCCGGGGAAGCACGGAATTGGCCAGGTTGGTCCGAACCTCATCCACCGAGAGGCTGCCCGGATCGGGAGCTGCGTCGCCGAGTGTGTGCGCGCGGAGTCGGAGAAACTCCTCGCGGTATGCGATGGCGAGGTCGTGGAAGCGAGCCTCCCCGTGCTCGTCCGCGATGCGGGCGAGCGCCGCTGACACGAGCGCGAGCGACGCGTCGCGGGTCGAGAGGTCGTCGCGGCCGCTCGTCATGAGCGCCCCCGGCGCGGTGATGGAGGAGGAGACGACGCGGGCGGCCGCGTCGCCGGCTTGGCCCGTTTCGTACTGTCCGTCGGTGGCGGAGGTGGCGGCACGGGCTCGAGCTCGATGCCGTCGGCGCGTCCGGTGACGAGCACTTGCCGGATGCTGTCGCCCCGGAACGTGACGTCGATGACGGTACCGCGCGAGTAGTTGAGCGATGGCGCGCTCACCGTGGAATCGTGCGCGTTGCGCATGTGGGTCAGCGCCCGGGCGGAGCCCCGCGCCACGAGATGCTGGAGCTGAGTCGCCGTGGTCTTGGTCGCCGTGGAGCGGGTGGGTGCGGTCGCCCAATGCGCGGTGATCGTGTCCCCGGTCATCCAGTTGCGTCCGGCCGAGGGGTCGCCGGTCGTATCCCCCTGCGAGGTGGACAGCGCATGCCCGAAGGCCCGCGCCTCCGTCAGGACCTCGTCCGGCGCATCGAGCGCGAGCGAATCGGCCTCGATGGTGTGGCGGGTGGAGACCGCGCGGGGGCGCGTCGAGTCTCCCCAGGCAAAGGCGCGCTGCAGCTTGCGGCGCTCCATGAGGAAGTGGATCGTGTCGGCCGTGAGGTGCCAGTCGGTCGAGGTGGCCGATCCGGCGCCGAGCGCCTTGATCACACGGACCTCGCGGCCATTCAAGCCGAGCTCGATGCGGCGGCCGGTGAGGACGTAGCCACGCGGGCCCTTCCCCTGCACGCGGGGTTTGCCGACCAGCACGCTGCGTCCGGCCGCTTCGTCACGCATCATGGAGTCGGCGCTCGCGGCAAAGTCGCTGCGGTCGATGGTCACGCTGCCGCCCGCCCACATCCGGTCGTTGCCCTTCGTGCGCACCCGATCGCCGACGATGATGTACGGCTCGCCCGAGTCACCGACGCTGCGGTACTCGATCGTGGGTCGCGACGAGGCGTACATCTCCATCGTATCCCGGACACCGCGGACCACGCGGTAGTAGACGAGGTTCGGTCCGCGCAGTACCGACCCGTTCGCGCGGCTCACGGCGACGACGTTCTTGTGCGCGTCGAGCCGCTCCTGCCGCACGAAGTAGTTGACCGTCACGGCGTCGAGCGACATGGCGGAATCGCGGATCTGTACGCCGCCCAGCAGGTCGAGCCGCCCCTCCCCGGCGTACCAGGCCAGACTGTCCGCGGTGATGGTACTGGCCGTTCCCTGGCAGTGGCCGCGCACGCCGCCGCCGGCGAACAGGTTCGTCTCGCCCGGCCGCACTTCCACCTGCCGCCCGTAGTGGCCGACCGTGTCGACCACGATCTTGCAGGGCCGGCCCGCGGTCGTGTCCCGCCCCTGGACGGGACGGGGGGGCGCCTGCGAGCGGCCTGACGGGTGCTGGAGAAGGGCGAGCGTGAGCATGGCACCGATCATTGGTCGGGGAGCGTGAACCCGCCGCCCGTGCCCTTCGGGTGCTTGGCGACGACGTTCTTGAACTCGGGGTCGGACGTGAACCCTTCGCCCTCGATGTGGCGGTCAGGACTGTCGAACACGAATGCCCCGTCGCTCGTCACCTCGTTCTTGGCTTCGTTGAAGTGCATCTGCGCGGTGCGGAGGGTGCGGCCGTCCGTCGTCACGACGACGACGCTCCCGCGCGCCTCCATGTCGCTCGTCCGCCAGTCGTAGGTCCCCTCCTTGGACGTGAGGGACGAGGTCTCGTTGCCGGCCAGGCCGTAGAAGGTGATGTGCACGTTGCGCAACAGCGCCGACTGGGTCGCCGAATAGAAATACGCGGTGTCGGCCCGCACCCGCGCGCGCTGCACGCCGTTGTTGGTGACGTAGTGCGACATCCCGATGAGGACCTGATCCGCTGAATCGGCCGGCGAGACGGTCGCCATCGGGCGGCCGCCGTCGCGGCAGGCGAGGGCGGCGACCAGCGGAGCCGCGGCGAACAGGGCCCACCCGCTCATGCGGCACCCGCGCGCATCAGGTCGTGCAGGTGCACCATGCCCACGAGCCGGGCCCCGCCGTCGAGCACCGGCAGCGCCATGATCCCGTGCCGCTCCATCAGGCCCACGGCCGCGGCGGCCATCTCGTCGGGCGTGGTGGTCTTGGGCGCGCGCGTCATCACGTCCCGCACGGGCGTATCGAGGAACTCTCTGGTGCGCTCCATCAGGCGCGTGAGATCGCCCGCCGTGACCACGCCCTGGAGGCTGCCGGTGCCGTTGACGACGGCCACGGTGCCCCGCTTCCGGGCCAGGAGCACGACGCACTCCCGCATGGGCCGGTCCGGCGGGAGCGTCGGCAGCTCGTCGGTCAGCATCACGTCGCGCACGCGCAGGAGCAGCTGGCGTCCAAGCGAGCCGCCCGGGTGGAGCGCGGCGAACTGCTCGCGACCGAAGCCTTTGACTTCGAGCAACGCCACCGCGAGGGCATCGCCGAGGGCCAGCGCGGCGCTCGTGCTCGTGGTGGGCACGAGGGTCTCGTCGCACGCCTCCTCGGACACCGCCGCGTCGAGGACGATGTCGGCCTGGCGAGCGAGCAGCGAGTCGAGCGCGCCCGTGATGGCGATGATCGGCACGCTGAGGCGCTTGAGCTGACCCACGAGCCCGAACAGCTCGTCAGAGGCACCGCTCTTCGAGAGGAGGACGGCGGCGTCCCCGGCGCCTACGATGCCGAGATCTCCGTGGAGGGAGTCGACGGGGTGCAGGAAGCTCGCCGGGGTGCCGGTCGACGTGAGTGTCGCGGCGATCTTCTGCGCGACGAGGCCGGACTTGCCGAGTCCGGAGACGATGATGCGTCCCCGGGTCCGCTGGAGGAGCTCCACGGCGGCGGCAAAACTGGGCCCGAGGCGCGCCGCCACCTGGCGGATCGCCTCCGCCTCGAGGCTCAGGACGCGGCGCCCGCGCTCAACCAGTTCCGGTGCGTCGCTGTGCGACATCCTGGACCTCAAAGTAGCGAGCCACGAGTCCCTTCCACTCCCCGCGCGCCTTCAACAGGCCCTCGGCGACTTCGCGCACTGCCCCCCAGCCTCCCCGGGCGGAGGTGACGAACCGGGCGGCCCGCTTCACCTCCTCCGTCGCGTTCGCGACGGCAATGGGCAGCGCGACCGACCGCAGGACCGGCAGGTCCGCCAAGTCGTCGCCCACGAACGCGCACTGGTCGAGCGAGAAGCCCCGCTTCTCGAGCTCGGCGGCCAGCGCGGGCCGCTTCTTGTCGGGCGGCACCTGCAGCAGGGCATCGACCTCGAGCTCCTCGGCCCGGACCTCGGATGCCTCCGACGGCCGCGCGCTCACGAGGATGACGGCGAGGCCCACCGACCGCAGCAGCTTGATGCCGAGGCCGTCCTGCACGTTGAAGCGCTTGAACTCGAGCGGCGTGTGCGCGACGAGGCCGATATAGATCCCGCCGTCGGTCAACACTCCGTCCACGTCGAGCCCGACCACCTTGATGCGTTTGGCGAGGGCAACGCTGAGCGTCATGCGAGCCAATGCAGTGTCCTCAGCGAAGGGGGAGTGTCACGCCCGAACCGTGTCGCGGGCGCGCTGCCAGACGTCGAGCGCCACGCCGAGCAGTCCGGGAAGCTGGTCGAGCGGGATCATGGTCGCCCCGTCGCTCGGGGCGTGTTCGGGGTCGGGGTGGGTCTCGAGAAAGAAGCCATCGGCGCCGGCGGCGGCGGCGGCATAGAGGAGCGGGGGCACGAAGTCGCGGAGCCCGCCGCTCGAGCCCTCGCTGCCCAGCCCCGGCTGCTGGACCGAGTGCGTCGCGTCGAAGATGGTGGGGACGCCGCAGGCGGCGCGCATCCGCGCGAAATTGCGCATGTCCACCACGAGATCACCGTAGCCAAAGAACGTCCCGCGCTCGGTGACGGCGATCTCCGGCGCTCCCCCGGCCCGCACCTTCTCGATCGAGCCGGCCATCGCATCGGCCGCCATCCACTGCCCCTTCTTGACGTTCACCGCCCGGTTGGCGCGTCCCGCGGCGACGAGCAGATCCGTCTGGCGGCAGAGAAACGCGGGCACCTGGAGCACGTCGGCGACGCGGGCGGCGGCGGCGACCTGCGCGACGTCGTGGACGTCGGTGAGGATGGGGAGGCCGGTGGCGTCCCGGACCCGCTCGAGCGCGCGGAGGCCGCCATCCACCCCCGGGCCGCGCGGCGCCTTCAGGCGCGAGCGGTTCGCCTTGTCGTAGGAGGCTTTGAAGACCACGTGGATGCCGAGCTTCGCACCCAGCTCCGCGAGCGATTCGGCCACGCGCAGGTTCAGGTCATCCGATTCGACCACACAGGGCCCCGCAATCAGGAACGGGGCCGCGGCGAAGTGTCGGCTCATGTTCAGTCCAGCAGGCTCGCGAGGCTCGAGGGCTTGGGTTGCCGGCCCGTCGCGGGCGGTGCGGCGCGCCGATGCTGGCGGGCCGCGCCGACGAAGCCGGCAAACAGCGGGTGCGGGCGCGTGGGGCGTGACTTGAGCTCGGGATGGAACTGGCAGCCCACGAACCACGGGTGCTCGGGCAGCTCGATCATCTCGACCAGGGAGCCGTCGGGCGAGAGGCCGGAGCAGCGCATGCCGAACTCCGCGAGCACGTCCCGGTAGGCGTTCGAGACCTCGTAGCGGTGGCGATGGCGCTCGCTCACCTCCACGGTGCTGTAGATCTGCGCCACTCGGGAGCCGGGCCGGAGCTTGCAGGGGTAGGCGCCGAGCCGCATGGTGCCACCCATCTCCTGGATCCCTTCCTGGGAGCGCATCAGCGAGATCACGGGATTCTCGCACTCGGGCTCGAACTCGCTCGAGTTCGTGTTGGCGAGCTTGCAGACGTTCCGGGCGAACTCGACGATCGCGGTCTGGAGGCCCAGGCAGATGCCGAAGAAGGGCAGCTTGTTTTCGCGCGCCCAGCGGATCGCCTCGACCATCCCTTCCACGCCGCGCACGCCGAATCCTCCCGGGACGAGCAGGCCGTCGTAGGACCCGAGCAGCTCGCCCGCCGCCTCCTGATCGGTGAAGCGATCGGAGGAGATCCACTGCACGTCCACGCCGCACTCGTTGGCGATGCCGCCGTGCACGAGCGCTTCGTGAATGCTCTTGTAGCTGTCGGCGAGCTCGGTGTACTTGCCCACGACCGCGACCTTGACCCGCTCCGAGGCGTTCAGGATACGGTCCACCATCGCGCCCCAGCTGCGCAGGTCCGGCTCTTTGGTCTCGAGGCGCAGCCGCTGGCACACTTCCTTGTCGAGACCCTGGTCGTGCAGTGTGAGGGGGACCTCGTAGATCGACTTCACGTCGGGACTCTCCACCACGCAGCCGAAGTCGACGTTGCAGAACAGGGCGATCTTGCGCTTGATCTCTTCGGACAGCGGCCGCTCGGTGCGGCAGATCAGAATGTCGGGCTGGATCCCGATCTCCATGAGCTCGCGGACGGAGTGCTGCGTGGGCTTGGTCTTGAGCTCGGCCGTCGCGGCGATGTAGGGGACCAGCGTGAGGTGGATGAACAGGGTGTTGTCGCGGCCCACTTCCTGGCGGAACTGGCGGATGGCCTCGAGAAACGGCAGCGACTCGATGTCGCCGACCGTGCCTCCGATCTCCGTGATGACGACTTCGTGGTCAGGCGCGAGGCGGCGAATGGCCGACTTGATCTCGTCCGTGATATGCGGGATCACCTGCACCGTGGAGCCCAGATACTCGCCGCGCCGCTCCTTCGTGATCACGGACAGGTAGATGCGGCCCGTGGTCACGTTGTTCATCTGGGAAAGCGAACGGTCGATGAACCGCTCGTAGTGTCCGAGGTCGAGATCGGTTTCCGCGCCGTCATCGGTCACATAGACCTCGCCGTGCTGAAACGGCGACATCGTGCCCGGGTCCACGTTGATATACGGATCGAATTTCTGAATCGTCACCTTGAGGCCACGCTCCACCAGGAGGCGTCCGAGCGAAGCCGCCGCAATGCCCTTCCCGAGTGACGAGACCACGCCGCCGGTCACGAAGATGTACTTCGTCGAGCTCACGGACTCACCTCCCTCAGCTGTCGAGTCAGGGCGATTTCGACCGAGCGGAGATCCTCGGGCGTATCGACGCCCGGGGGAGCCGGGGCGTCGCACATGGAGACACCGATGGGAATGCCATGCAGCAACGGCCGCAGCTGCTCGAGCCGCTCCCAGTCTTCTTCGGGCACGCTGGGCAGGGTCATCCAGCGCTCGAGCGCGTCACGTGTGTAGGCGTACACGCCGACGTGCTGGCGACAGGCCACCTGCCCCGTCCCGTCCCGATCGAAGGGGATGGGCGCGCGGGAGAAGTAGACGGCGCGTCCGGCCGGATTGACGACGACCTTCACGCGGTTGGGGTCGGCGGCGTAGCGCGGATCGAGCGGGGCCGCCGCGGTGCCGATGGGGTCGCCCGCCTCCACGCGAGCCAGGGCTCCGCGCAGGGCGTCTTGGGGCACGAGCGGCTCGTCCCCCTGGACGTTCAGGATGACCTCGAACCCGTCAAACGCATGTTTTGCAGCGACTTCCGCCACCCGCTCCGTCCCGGTGCGCGGGGCCTGCGACGTGAGCACTGCCTCGAAGCCGGCGCGCTCGACCACAGCCGCGATCTCGCGGGCATCGGTCGCGATCACGAAGGAGTCACACACGCGCGCCTCGGCAAGGCGTCTGGCGACCCAAACGATCAAAGGCTCGCCCACGAGGGGAAGAAGCGGCTTGCGGGGGAGGCGGCTCGAACCGAGCCGAGCGGGGATCACACCAAGGACAGGCACGTGGGAAGATACAAGAGTCGTGCCGCGACGTCTAGACCAAGACGTTCGCAAGCCTCAAGAAGTTCTCCAGCAAGCGTTTGCCGTGTTCCGTTCCGATCGACTCGGGATGGAATTGGACGCCGAAAATCGGCCGGGTTCGGTGCCGCATGGCCATGATTTCGGGGTCCTTGGGCCGATCGCCGCTCCAGGCCGTGACGACCAGATCCGCGGGGAGCGACGCGCGCTCCACGACGAGTGAGTGGTAGCGCATGCCCGTGAACGGGCTCGGAATCCCGGCGAAGAGCCCGTCGTCGTCGTGTTGCACCGGGCATGTCTTGCCGTGCATGAGGCGATCGGCGCGCACCACCCGGCCCCCCAGCGCCTCCCCGATTGCCTGATGGCCGAGGCACACCCCCAGTATCGGTACCCCGCCCTGCTCGACGAGCGCCCGGACGAGCGGTACGAGGATGCCCGCGTCGCTGGGCGTGCACGGCCCGGGCGATAGCACCGCGGCCTTGGGCTGCATGGCGATCACGTCGTCGACGGTGAGCGCGTCGTTCCTGTGCACCACGGGCTCGGCCCCCAGCTCGCCAAAGTACTGCACGAGGTTGTAGGTGAACGAGTCGTAGTTGTCGAGGACGAAAAGCATGAAACAAATGTAAACTGCGGCGGTCAGGCGGTCAGGCAGTCGGAAAAAGCGATAAGATACCAGCCGTGGAATCGTTCGAGCGTCTCATCGCGCAGGTGACCGGGTGGTTCCAGTGGCTCGTCGGGGCGTCAGAAGGCCGCGCCGGCTACGACGTCACCCGCTGGGTGTTTCTGCGGGCGCTGGGCATCATCTATCTGATCGCGTTCCTGTCGCTGTGGGTGCAGATCCGCGGCCTCATCGGAAGCCAGGGCATCCTTCCGGCAGCCGAGTACCTGGACGAGCTGAAAGGGTATCTGGGGCCTGAGCGGTACCGCCTCGTACCGACGGTGTTCTGGTGGGGCGCGAGCGATGCGGCGCTTCAGGCCGTCTGCCTGCTGGGAGCAGCGTGCGCGCTGCTCGTGATCGCCAACCTGATGCCGGTCCCTGCCCTGGCCCTGCTGTGGGTTCTCTACCTGTCGGTCTCGTCTGTGGGGCGCGATTTCCTGGCGTTCCAGTGGGACGTGCTGCTGCTCGAGACGGGGTTCCTCGCGATCTTCCTCGCGCCGGGCGGCCTGGCGCCTGGCCGGATGGCTGGCGCCGGTGGCAGCGGCCCGTCCGCAATCGTGCTGTGGCTCGTGTGGTGGCTCCTGTTTCGCCTGACATTTCAGTCAGGGCTCGTGAAGCTCACCTGGGGCGACCCGCCGTGGCGTGATCTGACAGCGCTCGACTACCACTTCTACACGCAGCCGCTCCCGACCTGGACCGCCTGGTTCGCGCAGCAGGCCCCGCCGCTGCTCAAGAAGCTGGTGGTGGTGGTGATGTACGTGCTGGAAATCGGCGCGCCGCTGCTGATCTTCGGGACGCGCGAGATGCGCCTCGTGGCGTGCGCCGCGACGGTGTGTCTCCAGCTGGGCATCATGGTCACCGGCAACTACAACTTCTTCAATCTGCTGACGATCGCGCTCGCGCTCACGCTGGTGGACGACGCGAGTTGGACACGCGTGCTGCCGAGCCGGCTCGTGGCGGGCTTCACGGCAGGGGGAGGATCGGGGGGGACGCTCATGGGAGCGGGCCGCGTCGCCCTCGCCGCGCTCGTGCTCGTGGTTTCAGCCATCAAGTTCTGGGACAACCTGTCGCCGCGAACGTCCGTGTCAGGCGCTGCCGCCGGGTTCGCGCGCTGGGTGGATCCGTTCCGGAGCATCAACAGTTACGGGCTGTTCCGCGTGATGACGACGGTGCGGCACGAGATCGTGCTCGAGGGAAGCAACGACGGCGCAACGTGGCGCGCGTATGAGTTCAAGTACAAGCCCGGGGATCCGGCGCGCCGGCCCGGCTTCGTGGAGCCGCATCAACCGCGGCTCGACTGGCAGATGTGGTTCGCGGCGCTCGAGCGCATCGAAACGACGCCGTGGTTCGAGCCGCTGGCCGCTCGCTTGCTCGAAGGCTCGCCCGCCGTGCTCGACCTGTTTGCGACCAATCCCTTCCCCGACGCACCGCCCCGGCTGCTCCGGGCGGCGCTGTACGACTATCGCTTTACGACGCCGGCCGAACGGCGCGCCAGCGGCGCGTGGTGGGAGCGGCGCCTGCTCGGCGCGTACGCCCCGGTGATGTCGTTGCAGCCGGTGCCGCGCTAGAGCTTCATCCGCCTGACGAACTGCGCGAAGCGCGGATCTTCCCGCAGCGGATCGAGCATCGGCTCGACCTTCAGATACGCGAGCCAGCCACGGCGCTCGGCGTAGCAGCGCTCGAGCCAGGCAAATGCCTGCTCGTGATCGCCGAGCCCCAGGTGGATGAAGTGGAACGCGACCGGAGAGACATATGCGGTCGTGGCGAGGTTCTCGAGGTCCTGGAGGATCGCGAGGGCTTCCTCGCGACGGCCCAGGCGGCCGAGGAGGTAGCCCATGCTGGCTGCCGCATAGGCGGACTCCTCGGGGATCGACATCGCTTCCCGGAGGGCGCGCTCAGCCTCCTCGTAGGCACCGATCTGCGTGAGCGCCATTCCCAGCAGCCTGTAGTTTTCCTGCGCGGTGGGATTCATCGCGATCGCACGCCGCAGGTGTTCAAGTGCAGTCTCGAAGCGGCGGGCATAGTAGTAGAGCCAGCCGAGCGAGCGCCGGATCGAGACAGAGCCGGGATCGAGCTCGAGCGCGGTGTGTCCCTCGATGAGTGCCTGCTCGATCCGGTCGAGGGAGGCGAGTGTAAAGCTGTACCACTGATGTCCCGTCGCGTACGCGGGATTCAGCTCCACCGCGCGGCGGAATGCGGCAGCACCCGCTTCCCAATCCCAGTCGTAGATGAACAGCACCCAGCCGAGCGAAGTGTGCGCTTCGGCGAGTGTATTGTCGAGCGCGAGGGCCTTCTGGGCGTATTCGCGCGCCCGCGATAACCCTTCGGCCACTGGCACGCGCCGGTAGTCCACCTGCAGCGCGTAGGCGTCCGACAGCCCGGAATACGCGAGCGCGTAATTGGGGTCGGCGGCGATGGCCTGCTCGAAATACTGAATCGATTCCGCCACGCCCTCGGCGGAGCGCTTGTTCCAGCAGAATCGCCCCCGCAGATAGAGGCCGTAGGCGACGACGTTGTCGGTGTAGCGGCGGGGCGTGGGATCGGCCACGGCGGCGAGAAACGTCGTCCGCAGCGTACTCACGATCGTCATAGAGATCTCATCCTGAATCGCAAAGACGTCGTCGAGCTTCCGGTCGTAGCGCTCAGACCAGAGATGACGGCCGTCATCGGCCGCGGTGAGTCGCGCGGTGATGCGCAGCCGGTCAGCCGCCTTGCGCACCGTGCCTTCGAGGACGGCGGAGACTCCCAGCAGCGCCCCGATCGCGCGGACATCCTGCGGCTTGTTCTTGAGGGCGAACACCGACGTCCGCGATGCGACCCGCAGGCCCGTCACCTTGGTGAGCGCGTTGATCAGCTCATCGGTCACGCCGTCCGAGAAGTAGTCCGTCTCCGGGTCGGGGCTCGTATTGACGAACGGCAGCACCGCGATGGAGCGGGTAGCGAACCCGGACGGCGAGGGCTCAGGCGCCTCCGTCGCCTCGAGCGCGGCGAGGAACGCGGCGACCGTCGCGAAGCGGTCGGCCGGATTCTTGGCGAGCGCCCGGTTGATGGCGCGCTCGACCGCTACCGGCGTCTCCGGCCGGAGCGCGCGCACCGGGCGAGGCAGCTCGGTGAGATGGCGCGCGAGGATGGCGCGGGCGTTCGGACCGGCGAACGGCGGCTCGCCGGCGAGCGTCTCGAACAGCACGCACGCCAGACTGTAGAGGTCGCTCCTCGCATCGAGCTCGCGCTCGGCGCTCGCCTGCTCCGGGCTCATGTACGCGGGTGTGCCGATCGCGAGCCCCGCCTCCGTCACCGCATCCGTTCCCGCCGCCGTGATCGCGCGCGCGATGCCGAAATCCGCCACCATGGCGTGCCCGTCCGCCAGCAGGATGTTCTCGGGCTTGATGTCGCGATGCACGAACCCCTGGCGGTGCGCGTAGTCGAGGGCCGCGCCCGCGTCGCGCGCGGCGCGCAAGGCGTCACGAATCGACAGGCGGCGCTCGCGCTGCAGCCGGTGACGCAACGACTCCCCGGGCACATACGGCATGACGTAGTACAGCGACCCGCCGGCCTCGCCGGAATCGATGAGGGCGACGATGTGGGGATGCGTGAGCAACGCCGCGATGCCGATCTCGCGCAGAAACCGCTCGGCGCCGAGCTGCACCGCCAGCTCGGGACGCAGGGCCTTGATGGCGACATGGCGGTGGTGCTTGGTGTCTTCGGCGAGGTAGACCGTGGCGGTCGCGCCACGCCCCAGCTCGCGCTCGATGTGATAGCGCGGCTCGAGCGCGGTGGCGAGCGGAGCAAGCAGGTCGGGCGCGTGGGCCATTTCGGCGGATAATAGCAAGAGCGCCCGGGCGCGCGGGAGATGCGCGCCACCGACGATTCGTCGGTGTCAGGCGCGCGGATGATACTGCCGGTGCACGGTGCGCAGGTAGTCTCGATCCACGTGCGTGTACAGCTGGGTGGTCGAGAGGTCCGCGTGGCCCAGCATCTCCTGCACCGCCCGGAGATCGGCCCCGCCCTCGAGGAGGTGGGTGGCGAAGGTGTGGCGGAGGGTGTGGGGGGTGACCCGCTTGCCCAGGCCGGCGCTGCGCGCGGCGCGCTTGATCACTCCCCAGGCCCCTACGCGGGAGAGCGGCGTGCCCCGCGCGTTCAGGAACACGAGTCCACGGCCGTGGCCCCGATCGAGGCCTGGCCGGATCTCGCGTACGTACAGCGCCACGGCCCCGAGGGCGCGCCGCCCGACGGGGACCACGCGCTGCTTCGCACCCTTGCCGAACACCCGCGCCAGCCCTTCGTCGTACAGCACATCGAGCAGCCGCAGGCCCACCAGCTCCGATACCCGGCCGCCCGTGGCGTACGCGAACTCGAGCAGGGCGCGGTCGCGCAACCCAAGCCGCTCATCCGGATTCGGCGCGGTGAGGAGCCGCTCCACTTCGGCGACGGTGAGCACTGTCGGCAGGGCGCGCCAGAGCTTGGGGGATTCGAGCCGCTCGGTCGGATCGCGGGTGGCGAGGGCCTCGCCCACGAGGAAGCGGTAGTAGGTCCTGAGACCGGAGATCTGGCGGCGAATGGTCGCGGCGGCGAGCCCGACGTCCTTCAGGGCGTAGACGAATTCGCGGAGCTGGGCGGCGGTGAGGGCGTCGGGACTCCGCGCGCCACACGCCGCGGCATGGGCGGCGAGGCGTCGGAGATCCCGGAGGTACGCGTCCACGGTGTGCCGGCTGTGCCCGGCTTCCAACGCGAGGTAGTCGCGGAAGCGCTCGAGATAAAAGGCGCGATCGAGATCGCCGGTCTTCTCAGGGCGACGGGGCTTGGTTGTCACGAGTTCGCGCCCTGAGAGGGCGCGCTCGGCCGGGGGTGCGCCCTAACAGGGCGCACTCCGAGCCGAGCCCGGGCTCTCAGCCCGAGTTCTCCGCGATCGCATCCTCCAGAGCGATCTCTGGATGCCGCTCGGACTGGGTGCGCACGTACCGGATGGCGGCGCGGAGATCCCGGACGCCGAGCGAACGCAGGTCGTACCCGGTCGCCCAGCGGAGTTTCGCGCGGGGCATGATCCCATCGCGATTCGCAATCCGCGCACTCGCGCCCTTCAGGCCCTGCACCAGGAGCGGCACGTCGAAGCGGGATGGAAGCTCGAGAATCAGGTGGACGTGGTTCCGGACGATGCCAATCTCGATCACTCTCGTGCTGCGCCGAGCGGCGATCACCGGAAGGGCCCGTCGCAAGAATGCTGCGCAAGCCGGATGGATCAGGGGGAGACGTCGGATGGTGGTCCACGTCAGGAGTGCGTAGAGTCGCACCGGCATTGATGGAGTTTCCTGCGCGGGTGCGCGTCGGGGGGTACCCCACCACCGCGCCGGGCATCCCAATCACGCGCCCTGAGCGGGCGCGCTCGGCGGGTGGTGCGCCCTTACAGGGCGCACGCTGAGCCGAGCCCGGGCTCTCAGCCCGGGTCAAACCCATCGCCGCACCCGCGCTCGGTACGCCCGATACCCGTCGCCGAACTTGAGCTCCATATATCGCTCCTCCCGCTCGACCACGCCGCGCTGGATGACGAACAGCACCGCCGGGAGGCCGAGGAGCGGCCAGAGCGTGTTCACCGCGAGCGTGAGGCCGAGGTAGAACAGGGTAAGCGAGACGTAGAGGGGATTCCGCGAGAACCGGAACGGACCATCGACCACGAGCGCCGTCGCCGGGTGCATGGGATTCGGGTCGGTCCCGGCGCGAGCCATCGTGAGGCGGCCCCACACGGCGAGCCCCACGGCGAGCCCGAGGAGCACGGCACCGGCGAGGTGCGCCGCGGCGCTCGGAAGGAGGTGCACCGGGAACAGCAGGTGCAGCCCCAAGCCCACGAGCCAAGGCAGGCCGTAGATCAACGGCGGGAGGGCGACGACGCCCGGGCTATCGGACTCAGGGATGGGGGTGCTCAATCGGATAGGGCCATCAGATGGCGAACCTGGCCCAGGTGGTGGTCGAGGTGCTCGACGTAGTCGTCAATCAAGTACGCGAGCGTCGCAGGTTGGTCGCGCGGCACGGGACGCCACGCGATCTGGTCGAGGGTGTGGTTGGCACGGGGGCGGGTTAGGACCGCTCCTGGGATCGCGCGCACGACGTGGATGAGGTGCTCGTTGTAGTCCGACCAAAGGGTGGCCAGCGCCGGCCAGGCGCTGTCTTGATAGCGCTGCCGGCTGACCCACTCATCCTGCGCGTACCCCGGAAACGTGAGTCCCTCTTCGAGCTGTGCCAGCACAAAGCGGCGATGATTGTTCGTCGCCGAGTCGATCAGGTGGCCGATAATCTCCTTGACCGACCATTTGCCCGGGGCTGGGCGGACGCGAACCTTGGAGTCGGGGAGTCTGCGGAGGCCCGCGTGTGCGTCAGCGACGCTTCTGGACCAGCGGTCGAGCAGGGCTTCCATGGGACGAAACCCGCCCTAAAGCGCTGGGTGTGTGTACCGGACGCGAAACTGGCCGGTCAACATCCGGTGGGCGCTCGTATCGGGCATCGGCGCGGCCTCGAAGGCAAAGGTGCCGACAAGGACGCTATCGGTCGTACTGACGGCGTCGACGGTCACCATCCCTGGGCGCGCATCTACACTGAAATAGGAAATTTGCGCGGACGTCGTGTCGATATCAAAGAATCCAACGTGCTGGCTGAAAATGCCGCCGAGCGCGAAATGGCCTTCCGCTGGGAAGGTGGCAAGCCCGAGTGTGATCCTCTGCAGCTCATGGGACGAAACTCGGCGGGTTGCAGAGATGAGGGTAGCAACGCCCCCCGCCGTGGGGGTGAGAACAACGGCTCCGACGGTGTCGGCAGGCCACGGCGCCCCATCGAGCGTGGCTTGGAAATACGGTGGGCCGTCGAGGGTCGTCCCGCCTTTGACCGCGGTGGGACCGTCGGACTGAGCGCAGCTCGTCAGCCCGAGCAGGATTCCAGCCAGCGCCAAGAACCGCAGGTGTGGCATGAGGGCGCGCCTCCCATGCGAATCCTAGCGGCGATCGGCAGCGGTCGCTAGGCGAGCCGCTCCAGCGCGGAGCGATCGAGCTCGACGATCTCCGGCGGATTGCGTTGCCCGGACATAGATCAGCCCGGGCCATTGCTGGCGCTCGCGAGGAGGACCACCGGGAGAGTGAGAAGCTGGAGACGCCGCATATTGCACCTCCAGCCAAACCCTACCGGAGCGCTGAGGCGTGCGCAACCCGACCGGGGCACTGCTGTCGCTCGCGCGCGGTCTCGCTCAACGATAGTGAGCGAACCCGGACGCACAACCCTGCCTGAACGACGTTAGAATGCCGTGTATCGCACGAGAAACGCGCCGCTCAACACGTGGTGCGCGCCCGTGTCTGGGATCTGGGCTGCCTCAAAGGCAAAGGTTCCGGCAATCAGGCTGTCGCTCCTATTCACGCCGTCGACCGATGCAACACCGGGGTTCGCATCACTGCTGAGATAGGGGAGCGGTAGAGACGGCGCGCCGATTGTCTGCTTGGAGAAGAACCCCGTCGCCGGACTAAAGAGGCCACGGAGAGCGAACTTCCCTACTGACGGAGGCCCTGCGATCTGTATCCAAATGTCCTCAGTCTCCTGGGGAGAGACGTAGCGTCTCCCAGAGATGACCGTTGAGGAGCCCAGCATGAAGCCGTCCGAGAAATCTGCGACCCACGTTGCCCCGTCCAGAGTGGCCGTGAAGAAGGGGTGCCCGCTTGCGGACGGGCCCTCCGGTTGACCGCACTCGGTCAGGACCAGCAGAGCGCCGGTGAGCGCCAGGAACCGCACGTGTCGCATCTGGTGCCTCCACGTGAATGCTACCGGCCGGCGTGGAGGTCCGCAACCGCACAGCCTAGGTCAACCGCTCGAGCGCAGCCCGATCGAGCTCGATGATATCGGGCTCACTCTTCCCGTAGTCCGAGTACCTGAGCCAGGTGGGGGTCGCCCGCACGTAGATCAGCCCGGGCCACTGCTGCCGCTCGCGACCGTCCGGGAATGCAGCGAGGTACAGGTCCGTCAGGCGGACCAGGTCGGCCCCGCGTGGCTCGTCCGCGACCCCCTCGTACTGCACCGTACGTTCGTCGTCTCCGGCCAGACTGCCGATGACGAGCGCGATGCGAGGCTCGCGGCGCAGGCTCTGCGCCTTGCGCGTGCTGGCCAGCGTATCGAACACGATCTCGAACGTATCGGACACAGCGATGCCCACCACGGCGCCCTGCGGGCCCCCGGCGGGGTTCACGGACGCGGCAACGGCGAAGCGGTGGCTGCGCATGAACTCGAGGAGTGCGGCGCGGGTGATTGCGGCCATGCGGCCATCCTTTGTCGTTATCGCTTCAGTCTCCGCAAGACGACGACCACCAGCACGACGATCGCGAGCAGGGCCACGGCCCCAAGGACGCGGTTCACCCGTCCCAGGTGCCGCAGCACGGTGTCGAGACTCGGCGCCAGACGCACGATCAGGACCGTGAGGCCCCCGTACCAGAGCGCTGACGCGAGGGCGACCGGCGGGAGCGCCCGGCCCGGCGACAGGCCCGCTATCCCTGCGAACGGCGTCACCACGCCCCGCCATACCGGCAAGAGGCGCGAGAGGAAGATGCCATAGGCGCCGTGTCGGTGATACTCCCGCTCGAGATGCTCGAGCACCGCCTCCGGCAGCAGACGACGTCCGAAGCGCCCGCGAAACAGCGGCCGTCCGTAGCGGCGGGCCAGGCCGTACAGGGCGGCCGCTCCCCCGACATTGGCGGCCCATCCGATCCCGAACACGGTCCAGGCATCGAGCTTCCCCCGCCCGGCGAGGAACGCGCCGAGCGCGATGACGGTGTCGGCGGGGACCGGCGGGAAGAAGTTCTCGACAGCGGCGAACAGGGCGATGAGCGCGTACAGCGAGCCGGCGGAGAGACCCTCGAGGGTCTGCAGGAATTCGTGCAAGCTACTCGAGCAGCGCGACGGCGATCGCGGCGATCCCCTCGCCCCGCCCGATGAACCCCATCTTTTCGTTCGTCTTGCCCTTGATCGAGACCTGCGACGGCCGGGCGATGAGAGCGCCGGCCAACCTTTCGCGCATCTCCTCCACGTACAGCGCGATCGGCGGCTGCTCCGCGATCACCGTGATGTCGGCATTGACGAAGTTCAGGCGCTCCTCGATCACCTGGATATAGGCCTGTTTCAGGAGGTAGATGGAGTCCGCGTTCTGCCACTGAGGATCGGTGTCGGGGTAGAGCCCGCCAATGTCGCCCAGCCCGGCGGCGCCGAGGATCGCATCGGTGAGGGCGTGCGCGACGGCGTCAGCGTCCGAATGCCCGGCGAGGCCGCGCGCGTGGGGAATGGTCACGCCTCCCAGCACCAGCTTGCGTCCGTCGACGAAGCGGTGCGAGTCGTACCCGATGCCGATCCGCATTTAGCCCTTCAGAATTCGAAGTGCCAGGTGGGCCGCGTTCTTCGCATTGTCGATGCCCACGGTGGCCACGGGAACGCCCGGCGGCACCTGCACCGTTGCGAGCAGCGCATCGAAGCCGTTCAGCGGGCCGACGGCGAACGGGACGCCGATCACAGGGAGGTCGGTGTTCGCCGCGGCAAAGCCGGGCAAGGCGGCCGACAGCCCCGCTCCGGCGATGACGACCTTGAAGCCGTTCTTCCGCGCGTTCTTGATCAGCGCCGCGGTTTCGTCCGCCTGGCGGTGCGCGGAGGACACCTTAAACTCATACGTCACGCCCGCCTTGGTCAGTATCTCGAAGGCAGGCTCGATCCGAGGCGTGTCGCTCTCGGAGCCCACGACGATGAGCACGTCAGCCATCAGGCGGCGTCCTCGAGAATGGTGTAATCCTGCCGGCGCTGCTTCGGGGTGTAGCCCGCGCCGGCAATGAGGCGGCGCATCTCCTCGAGCGTCATCCGGTACGTGGTCCCGGCGGCCGACACGACGTTCTCCTCCATCATAAGGGAGCCGAAATCATTGGCACCGAACCGCAGCGCCACCTGTCCGATCTTCGGGCCCATCGTGACCCAGGAGGCCTGGATGTTCGGTATCTCCTCGAGCACGATGCGGGCGAGGGCCTGTGTCCGCAGGTAGGTCACCGCGTCGGTCTTCGGCATGTCGGCCATCGCGGTGTTTTCGGGCTGGAGCGGCCAGCAGATGAACGCGGTGAACCCGCCGGTGCGCCGCTGGACCTCGCGCACCCGGAACAGGTGCTCCAGGCGGTCCTCGGACGACTCGCCGAGGCCGTACATCATGGTCACTGAGGTCTTGAGGCCGAGGCCGTGCGCGATCTCCATGACCTCGAGCCAGCGGTCGGCGCCGGCCTTCTTCTTCGCCACGCGGTCCCGGACCTCCTGGACGAGGATTTCCCCGCCCCCGCCCGGGATGGAGTCGAGGCCCGCTTCCACGAGCTGCTTGATGACGTCCTCGATGCTCATGCCGAACCGGCCCGCGAAGAAATCGACTTCGGAGGGCGAGAATCCGTGGATGTGAATCGGGTGGTTGCGCTTGATGTAGCGCAGCAGGTCCAGGTACCACGCGAACGGGATGTAGGGGTTGTGTCCGCCCTGCATCAGGATCTGCACGCCGCCGAGTGCTTTCACCGCGTCGATCTTGCGCCCGATCTCCTCGAACGAGAGGACGTAGCCCTCCCGGTCCTTGGGGCGGCGATAGAACGCGCAGAACTTGCAGTCGGCCACGCAGACATTCGTGTAGTTGATGTTGCGATCCACGATGTAGGTGACGACGGGCTCGGGGTGGAGCGACCAGCGCGCCTCATCGGCCGCGGCGCCGAGCTCGAGCAGGGGCGCGCGCTCGTACAGCTCGAGGTAGGACTTGAATTCGGGACTGCTCCGGTCGACCATCGTCACGCGACCTGGAGGAACTGCAGCGACCCGTCGGGCACCATGCCCTTCGCCGCGAGACGGCGCAGGAACTCGGTGAGCCCGGCGAGATGCGCCTCGCTGAAGGCGTAGTCGAGGCCTCCGAAGTAGCTGCGGCACTCCTGGGCCGGGACGCCCGTCGCGGCGGCGGCCGCGAGGGCGAGCGCATCCAGGTGGGCGAGGCCCCAGGTGCGCGCCTCGAGCAGAGCGGCGTGCACGGCGCGGACAGCGACCGCGGAGGCCTGGCGGCGCGCGGCCCACACCGCGAACACGAACGGCAACCCCGTCCACCGTTTCCAGGCGTCGCCGAGATCGATGTGATGCGGGTACAGCCCGCGGGCCGCAAGCAGCAGCGCCGGGTCGCCGATCACGAGCACCGCGTCGTGCGGCAGCGCGGCCAGCGCGTCCAGGTCGCTAGCCTCGGCGCGGGCCTGTACGAACTGTGGACGCACGTGCCACACATCGCGGCACAGCAGGTCGAGCAGCGCGATGGAGGTGCGCGAGGAGGCAGTCACGAGAATCGTCGCCTGGTCGAGCCCGCTCACCGGAACCCGGCTGAACAGCGCGACGCTCCGGACGGGGCCGTCGCACGAAATCGCGAGGCCGGGGAGGAGCACGAGATCCTTGGCGTGGCGGGCATACTCGATGGCGCTGATTACGCTGACGTCGAGCTGGCCCGCCACCAGGAGGTCGTTCAGCTCGGCGGGCGTCCCGGTGACGAGCTCGGCGGGCATGCGAACGGCCCCGCGGTCGATCGCGGCATAGACTGGATAGCAGTTGATGTAGCCGATCCGACCTACTCGCATACTCGCTCCCTAGAGCCCCGGGGCAACGCCCCGGGGTCAACAGCTACTCTGCGGTTCCGATGCCCTGCGCGACCGGCAGCTTGCGGCCCCGGGCGCTCGCCCGGGCCCGATGCTCGATCCGGAACGTCGGCCCCTCGGGCCCCTCGGGTCGCACGGCGGCCGGCTCGATGGCCTGGCCCGGCTGGTAGTCCTCGAAGGTTCGCACGGTCCGGTAGAGCGAATCGCGCTCCACCGGCTCCTTCCCTGCCCCGCGGATCAGGGACACGATCTCGTCGTACGACAGCCACATGGGCGTGGGCGCCCCGGCTTCATGGTAGACCCGCTCGAACACCACTGTGCCCTCGAGGTCGTCGCATCCGAACGTGAGCGCCACCTGCGACAGGTACGGCGTCACCATGGGCCAGTGTGTCTTCACGTGCGGGATGTTGTCGAGGAAGAGGCGCCCGATCGCGATGTTCTTCAGGTCATCCACGCCGGTGGTGGCCGTGCCGGTGCGGCCGAGTGCGGTGCCCAGCTCGTTATGGTCGGGGTGGTAGGCGAGCGGAATGTACGTCAGGAATCCGCCGGTCTCGTCCTGCAGGTCGCGGAGCGCGAGCAGGTGGCTCACCCGGTCCTCGAGCGTTTCGACGTGACCGTAGAGCATGGTGCAGTTGGACGGGATTCCCAGGCGATGCGCCTCCCGGTGCACCGCGAGCCACTCATCGCCCGACAGCTTGCGGTCGGCGATGGTGGCGCGGGCGGCCGGCGAGAAGACTTCCGCCCCCCCGCCGGGCAGGCTGGTCACGCCCGCATCGCGCATGGCGACGAGCACGTCGCGCACGCTCATGTCTTCGATGCGCGCCAGGTGCGCGACCTCGACCGCCGTGAGCGCCTTGATGTGCACGCCCGGGTGACGGGCGGCGAGGCCGCGGAACATGTCGAGGTAGTACGACAGCTTGAGCTGAGGGTGCAGGCCGCCCACGATGTGGAATTCGCGGGTGGGATTCGCACGCGCCGCGTCGGCCTCGGCGAAGACCTCGTCCAGGCTCCGCGTGTAGGCGCCGTCTTCGCGCGGCATCCGCGCGAACGAGCAAAACACGCACGTGTTGCGCAGCACGCACACGTTGGTCGGATTGATGTGCTGATTGGCGGCGAAGGAGACGCGGTTGCCGTGCTTGGCGCGATTGGCCTGATCGGCGAGGCGCCCGATGGTCAGGAGATCGGGCGACCGGAACAGGGTCAGGGCATCGTCGCCGGTGAGCCGCTCGTTGCGCGAGACCTTCCCGGCGATGAGATCGAGCGCGGGATCCCTCACGCCGCCCGCTTCACCGCTACCGTCACGTTGTGTCCGCCGAACCCGAACGAGTTGGAGAGGGCGACGTCGACGGTGCGCTTGACCGCCCGATTGGGAGCGGAGTCGAGATCGCACGCGGGATCGGGGGTGAACTGGTTGATGGTCGGCGGGACCGTACCGGATTGGATCACGAGCGCGCAGATGGCGGCTTCCAGCGCGCCGGCGGCGCCGAGCAGGTGCCCCGTCATCGACTTCGTGGAGCCGAAGATCAGGCTGCGGGCGCGCTCGCCGAACACGGCCTTCACGGCGTTGGTCTCGGCCGCATCGCCGTGCGGGGTGGAGGTGCCGTGCGCATTGATGTAGGCGACGCGGTCGGGAGTCACTCCCGCATCCTGCATGGCCAGGCGCATCGCCTCCCGGGCGCCGGAGCCGTCGGGAGCGGGCGCGGTGATGTGGTAGGCATCCGCGGTCATGCCGAATCCCGCGAGCTCAGCGTGGATCTTCGCACCCCGGCGCTGCGCGTGCTCCCATTCCTCGAGCACCAGGACGGCCGCGCCGTCACCCATCACGAAGCCGTCCCGGTCCTTGTCGAAGGGACGGCTGGCCGTGGCGGGGTCGTCGTTGCGCTCGGACAGCGCTTTCATGTTCGCGAAGCTCGCGACCGCGAGCTCGGTGATCGCCGCCTCCGCGCCACCCGCGATCATCAGGTCGGAGGCGCCACTGCGGATCAGCTGGGCGGCGTCCGCGAGCGAGTGCGCCGAGGAGGCGCACGCCGACGCGGTGGCGTAGTTGGGGCCCTGGAGGTTGTAGCGCATCGAGATCAGGGCGGCCGCCACGTTCGGCATGTACATGGGAATGAAGAACGGCGACACGCGCGACGGCCCGTGCTCCACCAGGGCCCGGCAGTTCTCCTCGAAGGTCATGACCCCGCCGGTGCCCGTCCCGATGATGACGCCGATGCGGCGCCGGTCCACGGCATCCCAGTTGTTGCTCAGGCACGCGTCGCCGATTGCCTCTTCGGCAGCACCGATGGCGAGTTGCGAGAACAGATCGTAGCGGCGGATTTCCTTCTTCTCGAGGAACCGCCCGGGATCGAACCCCTTCACCTCGCAGGCGAAGTGCACCGACGACTTCGCGGTATCGAACCGGGTGATGGGGCCCGCCCCCGACCGGCCGGCGAGGAGGGCCTCCCAGGTACTTCGGACGTCGTTCCCGACGGGCGTCACGAGCCCGAGGCCGGTGATCGCGACGCGCCGCGGCATCTGCCCTACTTCCCCATCTTGTCGCGCAGGTACTGCATCGCCTGCCCGACCGTGCGCAGCTTCTCCGCTTCCTCGTCCGGGATGTCGATGTCGAATTCCTTCTCGAACGCCATGACGAGCTCGACGGTATCGAGGCTGTCGGCCCCGAGGTCCTCCATGAAGCTGGCATCCGCCGTGAGCTTTTCGCGCTCGACGCCGAGCTCTTCGACGATGATGTCCTTGACCTTCTCTTCCAGTTGCTTCATGTCCATTGCCATGAGTGCCCTCTAAGGGAGGTGTGAAAAGCCGCTCACAACACCATACCGCCGTCGACGACCAAGACCTGACCTGTAATGTAGCTTGCGAACTCGGAGGCGAGAAAGAGGACCGCGAACGCCACGTCCTGTCCACCGCCCAGGCGGCCCAGTGGAATTGCCGCGAGCAGCACTTTCCGCGCATCCGGGGTGATGTCGCGCGTCAGCTCGGTATCGACGAACCCCGGCGCGACCGCGTTCACCAGCACGTTGCGACGCGCCAGCTCCTTGGCCACCGTCTTCGTCAGGCCGATGACCCCGGCCTTGGACGCGCTGTAATTCGCCTGCCCCGCGTTCCCCGCGATCCCGACCACGCTCGTGATGTTGATGATCCGGCCAGCCCGCTTCTTGATCATGCCGCGCGCCGCATGTTTGATCATCAAGAAGGTGCCCTTCAGGTTCGTCTCGAGCACCTCATCCCAATCCTCGTCGCTGATGCGGACCACAAGCGCGTCGCGCGTGGTTCCTGCGTTGTTGACGAGAATGTCGATCGGTCCGAAATCATTCTCCACCGCATTGACCGTGGCTTCGACCTGGGCTGATTGGCCGACGTCGCAGGCGTAACCGCGCGCGGTGTCCGCGGGGCCGAGCGCCTGGGCGGTGGCCTGGGCCCGGGCACCGTTACGGCCGAGGATGGCCACGCGCGCACCGGCCTGGCGCAGCGCCGCCGCCACCGCCTGCCCGATGCCCCGGCTGCCGCCGGTCACCAGTGCCGTCTGGCCGCTCAGATCGATCTTCACGCTCAGGCCGCCTCGAGGAAACGACTCACATCGTCAGCCGTGCCGAGCGAGACCACGCGCGGCTCGGAGACGATGCGCTTGAGCAGGCCCGCGAGCACGGCGCCGGGGCCGATCTCGATGAAGCGCGCGTCCTTCCCGACGAGCCGCGCAGCGTGCTGGACGCACTCGACCCAGCGCACGGGCGCCGTCAGCTGATCGACGAGCAGGCGGCGTGCACGCGCCGCGGTCGTCACGGCCTCTGCCGTGGCATTGGCGATGACGGGGAACGCGGGGTCGGCGAGCGTGGCGTGGTCGACGGCGCTCCGCAGCCCGTTCGCCGCCGGCGCCATCAGTGGCGAGTGAAACGCGCCGCTGACCTTGAGCGGCAGGACGCGCTTCGCCCCCCGCGCGAGACACGCATCGCCTGCCTTCGACACGGCCTCGGGATCGCCCGAGATCACGGTCTGGTCCGGCGCGTTCAGGTTGGCGGGGACGGCCACCGCCCCGTTCGCGGATGCGGCCTGGCAGGCGGCCGCGACGTCCGGAGCGGCGAGGCCGAGGATCACGGCCATCGTGCCCGGGCGCGCCGCGCCAGCCTCCTGCATCAGCTCGCCGCGGCGCCGCACCAGCTTCGCGGCTTCATCGGCGGTCATCGTGCCGGCGGTCACATAGGCCGAGTACTCGCCGAGCGAGTGCCCCAGTGCGGCCGCCGGCGCGCCGGCGCGCTCGCCGAGCGCGGCGTGCACGGCGAGGGAATGCGCCAAGATCGCGGGCTGCGCGTTGTGCGTGGCGGTCAGCTCGGCTTCCGGCCCTTCGAACATCACCTTGGAGAGCGGGAAGCCCAGGGCGCCGTCGATCCGCTCGAACATGCGGGCGGCAGCCGGAAAGCGGGCGGCGAGATCCTTGCCCATCCCCACTTTTTGTGCGCCCTGGCCCGGACAGAGCCAGACGGTGCCATGCGGTGCTACCACTGCACAACCATGCTCGCCCAGGTAAACCCCGCGCCGAAGGCGACCAGCAGCACCCGCATCCCCGGGGTGAGCCGGCCGGTGCGCACGGCTTCGTCCAGCGCGATCGCGACCGAGGCGGCCGAGGTGTTCCCGTACCGCTCCACGTTGACGAACACCTTGTCCATCGGAATCCCGGCGTGTTTCGCGGTAGACTCGATGATGCGGATGTTCGCCTGATGGGGGATCAGGAGGTCGATGTCGCCGGCGGTGAGGCCGGCGCGCTTGAGGGCTGCCTCGCAGGCGTCGGCCATCGACAGGACCGCGGCTTTGAACACCTCGCGGCCCGCCATATGGAGGTAGTACGACCGCTCCTTGAGCATCTGCTCGTCGGGCGGGTGCGCGGCACCGCCCCCGGGGCGGTACAACAACTCGGCCAGCGCCCCGTCCGATTTCATATAGGTCGACAGGATCCCGCGGGCGTTCGTGGCCGGGCCAAGCACGGCGGCGCCCGCACCGTCGCCGAACAGCACGGCGGTGGTCCGATCGGTCCAGTCCGTGATGCTGGTCAGCTTCTCGGAGGCGACGACGAGGACCGTGCGTGCCTGGTCCGCCGCGATCAATCCTTCGGCGATGTTCAGGGCGTAGATGAAGCCGGTGCACGCGGCGCCGACGTCGAATGCAGCGGCATTCTTGGCGCCAATGAGAGCCTGCACGTCGCACGCTTGCGATGGCAGCAGGCGGTCCGGCGTCGACGTGGCCACGACGAGGGCGTCCACCGCCAGGGGATCGATCCCGGCTTCGCACAACGCCCGCTCGGCGGCAGCCTGCGCCATGCAGGCGTTCGACTCCCCGGGGCCCGCCACGCGACGCTCGCGGATCCCGGTGCGCTCGCGGATCCACTCGTCCGAGGTATCGAGCCGCTGCGACAATTCGTCATTGGTGACGACGCGCGACGGCGCATAGCTGCCCGTTGCCACGAACTCGACGAACGGCCGCTTCACGCGACCGCGCCTCCGCCCGCCATCTGGGCGCCGATGTCCTGGGTCAGGTTGCTCCGCACCATTTGCGCGGCAACCCGGACCGCGTTCATGATGGCGCGCGCCGGCGACGCGCCGTGGCAGATGATCGCGACGCCCCTGACTCCCAGGAGCGGCGCCCCGCCGTAGGAGGAGTAGTCGAGGAACTGGAGCAGCTCTCGCGCCGCAGGGCTCCCCAGGACGTCGGGAAACGACGTCTGCAGCATCCCGGCGAACATGCGGCCCGCCGACTCGTAGAACTTGAGGATCGCATTCCCCACGAAGCCGTCGCACACGACGACGTCGATGCGGCGCCCGCGGCACTGGCCTGCGAGGATGTCGCGGCCTTCCACGTTGCCGATGAAGTTCAGCCCGTGCGCGGCCTTGAGGAGCTGGTGCACTTCCTTCACGATCACATTCCCCTTCTCATCTTCTTCGCCCACGTTCAGCAACCCCACGCCGGGGTTCTCCTGCTCCAGCACGTCGCGGGCGTACACCGAGCCGAGGTGCGCGAAGTTGACGAGCTCCCGTGCGTCGCAGTCCACGTTCGCCCCGCCGTCGATCACGAGCACGGGGTGGTGCGGCGTGGGGAACGGCGCGCCGATGGCCGCGCGCTCGACGCCGGGGTGGAGGCGGAGCAGCAGGGTAGCCGCGGCCATCACGGCCCCCGTGTTGCCGGCCGAGATGAACGCGTCGGAGGCGCCAGCCTTCTGGAGGCCAAGCCCGACCGCGATGGAAGACCGCGGCTTGCCCTTCACGGCGGCGAGGGGCTTCTCCCCCATGCCGACGATTTCCGGAGCGTCCACGATCTCGAGCCGGGCGCGATCGATGGTGGGGTACCGCGCGAGCGCGGCTTCCACCTCCGCGCTGCGCCCCACGAGCTGGATACGAAAGGTGGGAGGCAGGTCCCGCAACGCCAGCGCGGCGCCTTCGACCTCGACCTGCGGAGCGTTGTCCCCACCCATCGCGTCCAGCGCGATGCGGATCACGCTAGGCGTCCTCGACCGCCACGCGTTGTGCGTCCCCGTAATAGCCGCAAGTCGGGCACACGTGATGCGGGCGCCGCAGGTCCTGACAGCGCGGGCAGGGTTGCAGCTGGGTGGCGGCCGCCTTGTAGTGCGTCCGGCGTGCCCGTTTCTTCCGTTTTGACGTACGTCGCTTGGGTACGGCCATCGCTGTTCGCCTCGTTCAGTCGCGCAGTTTCTCTTTGATGGCTGCGAGCGCGCTCCACCGGGCATCGGCGACCGGCGCGCAGCCGCAGGGGCCCGCGTTCAAATCCTTCCCACACCGCGGGCACAGGCCGCGACAGTCGTCGCGGCACAGTACGTACTGCGGCACGGCAAGAATGAGCTCCTCGCGGACCGCCGCCGTGAGGTCGATCTCTTTGGCATCGGCCTCGAGCGGGTAGGAGTCCGGGTCCTCGAGGGCGTCCGGGTCCTGCGCGAACAGGGCCCGTACGTCCGCGTGGATTGGCGTCACGACTGGCTCCAGACAGCGCCGGCAGGCCGCGGCAGCCCGGGTCGTGAGCGTCCCCCGCCAATAGAACCGCCCTTCCCCCGCATCCTGCAGGCGGCCCGCCACCCGCACGGGCTCGTCCAGTGTGTAGCCTAATCCCTCGAACAGGGGGTCAGTGACGGGGATCTCGCCTCGCGTGTCCACGGGTCCACGGGCCAGCTCCCGGAGATCGACTCGGAGCATGCGCAGCGAACCTAAACCCTTGTGGCACTTGCGTCAAGCAACTCCGGCCCGGGGAAGAAGAATGCCACCTCCCGGGTAGCATTTTCCGGGGAATCGGAGGCGTGAATCGCGTTCCGCTCCTTGGATTCGGCGTACAGCTTGCGGATGGTGCCCGGTTTGGCCTCCGCGGGGTCGGTGGCGCCGATGACGTCGCGCAACACCGTCACCGCCTGGTCACGCTCGAGCGCCAAGGCGAGGGCCGGACCGGACGTCATGAAGGTGACGAGCGAGCGGAAGAACGGACGCTCGCGGTGCACCGCGTAGAAGGACTCGGCCTGGGCCTGCGTCAGGCGGACCAGCCGTGCGCCCCGCAGGCGAAAGCCCGCGTCCTCGAGGTGCGCCAGGATCTTGCCGGCGCGGCGCGCCTGAACGGCGTCTGGTTTGATGATCGCGAGAGTGAGCATGAAGTAGGGGCTAGGGGCTCGGGGTTAGGGGTTTGGGGCTGAGGGTGGAGCGATGAGACGGCGGATCAGGTCGGCGCGAGTCAGAAACCCTACCACCTTTCCCTCCCGCACGACAGGAAAGCGATCGACGTCCTTGCTGTTCATCAGATTGGCGACATCCGACAGGGTCTGGTCCTCGGCGAGGCAGAGCACCGAGCGCGCCATGGCTTCCCGCACGGGAATCAGCTGCGGGTCGGCGGAGCCGCGCTGCACCTGCGCCCTCGTAGGGGCGCGGAACTCGCCGCTCTTGGTGCGCTGCAGGTAGTCGGGGATCAGGTACCGCACCAGCTCGCGATGCGTCACCATGCCGAGCAGGGCCCCGGTGTCGTCCACGACCGGCAGCGCCCGCACGTCGCGCTCGACCATGAGGCGCGCGGCCTCGCCCATGGTCGTGTCCGGCCGGATGCTCAGGACGCCCGGCGTCATCAGGTCGCGCACCAGCAGATGGCTGGGCAGATCGATGGCTCCGAGCGCCGGCAGGGCCATCACGTCCGCGGGGCTCCGCGCGTCGTGCAGTCCCTGCACGGTGCCGGGGTCCGAGAGCGCCCGCGCGAACGCGCCCATCACCTGGAGGTAGGTGGGGGTTTCGCGCGGCGGCGCGACGACGAAGATGACGATCCGGGCGGTCCGCTGGCGATCGCGCTCCGAAGCAACGGGCGTCCGGGCGACGCCGACCGCGGCGAGCAGGCTGCGAACGGCTTCGGTCCGGAAGTGGGGCAGGAACGCTTCCTCCCCGACAGTCGCCAGGTCTTCCGGCCAGGCGTTCTGGATCACGGCATAGAGCCGCTTCGGGTCCGCCACGGCCCCCGTGTCCACCAGGCGGCGCGCCAGCTGCTCGGTGGCTTCACGGACGGTCGTGGCGTGCAGGGGGACGATGATATGCTGGGAATGCAGGACGTCGTGCAGCTTCACAGCCGCTCCTTGAGGAGGGGCACGACGTCCGCCGGGCGCTGCATGACCGGGATGCCGGCAGCCGCGAGGGCCGCGACCTTTTCCGCCGCCGTTCCCCCCGCCCCGGCGGCGATCGCGCCGGCGTGACCCATGCGGCGGCCCGGGGGCGCGGTCTGTCCGGCGATGAACCCGACGACTGGCTTGGTCATGTCGCTCTGTACGAACGCCGCGGCCTGCTGCTCATCCGTGCCGCCGATCTCGCCGATCAACACCACCGCATCCGTCTGGGGATCGGATTGAAACGCCGCCAGACAGTCCACGAAGCTCGTCCCGATGATGGGGTCGCCACCGATGCCCACGCAAGTGGACTGCCCGAAGTCGTGGCGCGACAACTGATGCACGATTTCGTAGGTCAGGGTGCCGCTGCGGGACACCACGCCGATGCGCCCGGGCCGGCAGATGGGACCCGGGATGATGCCGACCTTGCTCTGGCCGGGCGTGATCAGCCCCGGGCAGTTGGGCCCGATGAGCCGCACGCCGCGCTCGCGCAGGAACGGGATCACCCGGCTCATGTCGAGCACCGGAATACCTTCCGTGATGCAGACCACCAAAGGCAGGCCGGCGTCGGCGGCCTCGAAGATCGCGGCGGCGGCAGCCGCAGCCGGCACGTAGATGACGCTCGCGGTGGGATGCGTGTCCTGCACCGCGTCCGCCATCGTGTTGAACACGGGCACTCCGTCGAAGAGCGTCCCGCCCTTGCCGGGTGTCACCCCGGCGACGACGCGGGTGCCATAACTCATCATCTGGCGTGTGTGGAACGAGCCGTCGCGCCCGGTGATGCCCTGGACGACGAGCCTCGTATCGCGGTCGAGGAAGATGCTCATCGGCTCGCCAGCGCCACCGCGCGCTCGACCGCTTGATCCATATCGGTGAGCGCGGAGAACCCGGCACGGGTGAGGATCTCGATCGCCGCCTCCTCGTTCGTTCCGGTCAGGCGGATGACGAGCGGCACCGTGAGCGACAACCGGCCCGTGGCTTCGACGATGCCGTTCGCGACGTCGTCGCAACGCGTGATGCCGCCGAAGATGTTGAACAGGATCGCCCGCACGGCCGGATCGGCGGTGATGATCTCGAGCGCGTCGACCACCTTCTGCGGGTTCGAGCTGCCGCCGATGTCGAGAAAGTTTGCGGGCTCGCCACCGTAGAACTTCACCAGGTCCATGGTCGCCATGGCGAGCCCCGCCCCGTTGACGCAGCAGCCGACGGTGCCCTTGAGCTGGATGAACGACAGGCCGGCGTCGCGCGCGCGTTGCTCCGACGGCGCTTCGGCCGAGCTGTCCCGCAGCGCGGCGATGTCCGGCCGCGCCGGAAGCTCGTTGTCGTCCACGACGAGCTTGGCATCGAGGGCCACGACCCGGCCATCTGTCGTCATCGCGAGCGGATTGATCTCTGCGAGCGAGGCGCCGAGCCCCGTGAAGGCCGCGTACAGCTGTCGAGCGATTTCCGCGGCGGCGCGTACTTTGGCGAGATCGTCGTACAGCCTGAAGGCCAGGGCCATCGCCTGATGCGGCAGCAGGCCGTAGCGCGGGTCCACCGTGACACGGTGAATTCGGTCCGGCGTGCGGGCCGCGACCTCTTCGATATCCACGCCGCCCGCGGCGCTCGCGATCACGACGGGTCGCTGCGCGGCGCGGTCGATGATCACACCGAGATAGCATTCGGAGGCGATGTCGACCGCCGGGACGACCAGGACTCGTCGCACCGGCAAACCCTGGATGGTCAGGCTGAAGATGCGGGCCGCGTGCGCGGCCGCGTCGGCGGCGTCGCGGGCGACCTTCACGCCACCCGCTTTCCCCCGGCCCCCCGAATGGACCTGTGCTTTCACGACGACGGGACCCGCGAGGCGCTCGGCGATGGCCCGCACGGCCGCGGGCGTCTCGGCGACTTCCCCGGCGACGAACGGAATGCCGTAGCGGCCGAAGAGCTCGCGCGCCTGGAATTCGTGCAGGTTCACGCGCGGGCGAACCTAGCGGCGGGGCTGGCTGGGAGCAAGCTTCCCGCCCCCCACCCCGAGCAGGCGCTTCAGCTCGGCGTACAGCCGTCCGAAGGTTTCGAGGTCGCCTGCGGCGAGCGCGCTGTCGGCCTCCACGGCGAGCCGCCGGGCGACCTCGAGGTGCGCCGCCAGCGATGTGTCCTCCGGCGCGGCGGCGGGCGACGCCAACAGGGCTCGGAGCGCCGCGCCGGGCGTGGCGCCGTCGGCGGTGCGCTCGGCCCACGTGACGTACGCGCGCGCCAGCCGCTTGGGAGCGCCGCTCGCCGCGGGCTCGAGAAAGAGGCCCTGCTCAGTCAGGAGCTTGCCGTCCGCTGCCCATAAGCGCATCACGCCCGGCGCCGTCTCGGGCGAACCGAGCAGCTCGGTGGGCAGGCGCACCGTGTCCGCGCTCCTCCAAAGGCACAGCACGGGCCCCGCCGCCGACATCGTGCCCGCGAGCAGACCGGCGAACACGCCCGGCGATCCCGTGTCGAACGCCTGGGCGAGCCACAGGCGAGGGGCGGTGTCGACGTCGGCAGTGGGCGGCGGAGCGACGATCTCATAGGGGTCCCGGGGACGAGCCCGCCAGATGGCCGTGTCGCCGTCGCCGCGGGCGATCCGGCTCGCCGCGGCCCGGAATCCGCTGCGCGGAAACGGCAGGCCGTCGCGCAGCCCGGCGGGGAGGCTGTCGCCGGGGCGGATCAACGGCGCGAAGAGCCGCGCCCACGCGGTCGCGAGTGAGTCGGCGCCCGGCGCCACGAACAGGCGCGTGTCGCCCGTGGCGGCGCTCACGAGGCCGACGAGACTCGCGCGCAGGTATCGAGGCGGCGTGTCCCAGCCGGGCCGGCGCCCGGTGGCATATCCGTAGGACACCCACCAGAGGTTTCCATCGACCAGCGCGGGTGTCGCGTCGTCGAATTGGGCGAAGGGAGCGAGCCTCGTAAGGCGCTCGCGCACGTCGCGCCGCCACAGCAACACCAGCCCGTCGGTCTCGCCCCGTACCAGCTCGGGGCTCTGCAACGTCCACGCGAGCGCTGTGCGCTGCCACCATCCATTGAGTGGCACGGCGTGGGCGCGGAGCGCGGGCCATGTGTCGGGCCGGGCCAGCGCGAACTCCCGGAACTGGGACCCGAACCAGTACACCGAGTCGCGCGTTGCGGCGGGGCGCAGCTCGAGCCCGGAGTCGGCTTCCACGCCGAGGACCGGGCGACCGGCGCGCGCGAAACGCCCACGGTGCAGGTCGGTCCAGCCGGGGGCGGTGGCGGCGGGATCGGCGCCGCGCGGCGGCGCCTCGGGGGCCGGGACGACGAGCCACGTCGGCCGCCGCAACGGCAGCCCGGAGTGCCCCGCCCCGGGGGGCACGAGCGCCCCCCCTGCGGCCGACGCGTGCGTCGGCCACAAGGGCGTGCCGCGCGCGACGGCCGCGATCCGGCTCAGGTCCCACACGGGAAGCGTGCTGAGCGCCGCTGCGGGGCTCGAGAACCCCGTGGCCCGCCCGACGCGCCAGCCCGCCGCCAGCGCGAGCGCCTCCACGCGGTCGCCGGACCGCTCGGCCGTCGCGGGCCCGGTGTGGGCCAGCGCGGGCACGACGCCGTACACCGCGAGCGACACGGCGAGCAGCGCACCCCAGCTCAAAGCGAGGAGTCGTGGCCGCTCGCGCACACCCCATACGAGCGTCGCGAGCGCCGTGAGCATGGCGAGACCGGCGACGACATGCGCTCCCGAGATGCGGACGCCCAGGGGCCACCCCGCCGCGCCGCGGTGCAGCCCCGCCACGGCCTCCGCCGGATCGAGGAACGCGGCCCGGGCCAGCGCCAGGGCCAGGAGCGCCAGCAACACGCTGAGGTGGACGCGGGCGTGGGGGCTCGCCACGGGCCGCCAACCGGCAAACCGCAGCGACCCGATGCCCGCGTACAAGAGGGCGATGACGAGCGTTCCGGTCGTCGTCGCGAGGAGTGCGAAGTTCTTGCACGTGGTGGCCCAGGGAAGCGTCCCGACGTAGTAGCCGAGGTCGCGCTGGAGGACGGGATCGGAGACCCCGAAGCGCGGCGGCTGGGACGCGAGCAGTGCCTGCAGCCACCAGTCGCCCGTTCCGAGCGTGAGCAGCAGCCCGTAGACCATCCCGCTCCCGAGCGTCGCGGCGAGGAGCACCCGTTGCGGTACCGCTTCCACGATTTCCAGATCGCCGAGCCGGCGCGGCAGCTGCACCGAACCGATCGAGGAGTAGACGTAGTAGAGGTTGGCCGTGCCCCAGGCGATCGCGACCAGCAGCACGAGCCCGTGCACGAGGCGCGACAGGTCGCGCATGGAGAGGTAGACGTCGCCATGGGGCACCGTGGCCGCCCAGGCGCGCTCCGCGGTCTCGACCGCGAGCCAGCGGCCGCCCACCAGCAGCGTCACCAGGATGGCGAGTCCGACGACGAACGCGCGCCGGCCCCGCGCGGGATTCAAACGGTGACGCCCGAGGCGCGGAGCCAGTCCTCGACTTCGCGCCGATTGGCTGCGAGGCTCGCGTCGCGCTGCGCCTCGAAGCGCATCACCAGCACGGGCTGCGTGTTCGATGCGCGCAACAGCCCCCATCCATCCGGGAACGTGATGCGGACGCCGTCGAGGCGCGAGACCGGGTACTTCGCGCCGAAGTGGCGCGCGGCTTCCTCGACGACCGCAAATTTGCGATCGTCGGGGCACTCGATCCGGATCTCGGGTGTCGACACGGTCGCGGGAAGGTCCGCCAGCAGGCGCGACAGCGGCCCCTCGTGCGCGGCGACGTAACGCAGCAGGCGCGCCGCCCCGAACAAGGCGTCGTCGAAGCCGTACCAGTCGCCGCCGAAGAACATGTGGCCGCTCATCTCGCCCGCGAGCGGTGCGTGCAGCTCCTTCATCTTCTGCTTGATGAGCGAGTGTCCCGTCTTCCACATCACCGGCTCGAGCCCGGCCCGCTGCAGCTCCTCGACGAGAATCTCCGAGCACTTCACATCGAAGATCACCGGACTTCCCTTCGTCCCCTTCCCCTGCCTCTCGACCAGGTCTCGCGCGAAGAGCACGAGCAGTTGATCCCCGAAGACGACCCGCCCCTGCTCGTCCACCGCGCCGATGCGGTCCCCGTCGCCATCGAACCCCACGCCCAGCTCCGCGCGCTCGCGCCGCACCGCGGCCTGCAGGTCGCGCAGGTTCTCGACCACCGTGGGATCGGGATGGTGATTGGGGAACGTGCCGTCGGAATCCGCGAACAGCGGGACGACCGTGGCGCCGAGGTGCTCGAGGGTCTCGACCGCCACGAGGCTGGTGACGCCGTTGCCGCAGTCCACCACGACCTTGATCGGGCGCGCGAGCGGCGCATTGTGCTGGACGATCGCGTCGCGGTACCGCGCCAGCACCCCGTCGTCCGATTCGCGCGGGTGACTCGCCCGCTTGGCCCCCGCTTGGGGAAGGCCCTTTGCGATCAGGCGGCGCAGCTGCTGAATGTCCTCACCGTACACCGCTTCACCGGCAAGAACCATCTTGAACCCGTTGAACTCCGGAGGATTGTGCGATCCCGTGACCTGGAGACCTCCGTCCACTGCGAGCGTGTGCGTTGCGAAATACAGCGCCGGGGTGGGCACCTCGCCCACGGAGAGCGAGACGCCGCCCGCGTCCTCGATCCCGGCGAGGACACGGGCCATGAGATCCGATCCGGAGGGCCGGTTGTCCCGCCCCACGGCGATGCGGGGCGTGCGGCCCAAGCGCTGGGCGGCGAATGTCGCGAAGGCGGCGCCGATGAGATACGCGGCCTCGCCGGTGAGCTGGTCGCCCACCGTGCCGCGGATGTCGTATTCCCGGAAAATGACCGGCGGAAGGGGTTCGTGTGGAGCAGCCACGTCATCTCCCCGGGTTAACGGCCGGCCTCGCCCATTTCCCTCGGGGGCTCGGCGGCGGGAGGAGGAGGCGAGAGGGGCGCGGCATTCGGGGGGCGCACGCTCGCGCCGCTCACGCGCGCCAGATCGAGCAGGCGGCTGGGCTGGACGCCAAAGGCCACGAGGCCGGCAACCGCCGCCGCGACGACGGCTCCCGCCAGCCTGCCCATGCGCACCGCGGCGTGCGTCTCCGCGGAAGGCTCGGCCTTCATGTACATGGCCATCACGACGGGCAGATAGTAGCCCGCGGACACGACGCTCGTGAGGACGAGCAGTACGGCGAGCAGGGTCTGGCCCGCGCCCGTGGCGGAGAGCAGGATGTACCACTTGCCGATGAAGCCCGCGGTGCCCGGGAAGCCAAGCAGCGAGAGCATGCACACGGCGAGCGCGGCCGCGAGGGCGGGGCGGCGGGAGGCGAGTCCCGCGAAGTCGTCGATCAGGACGTCGCGCTCCCCGTTCCGCCCCTTGGCGGCGAGCAGGGCGAACGCCGCGAGCGTCGTGAGCGTGTACGCGGCCAGGTAGAAGACGAACGCGCCCCCTCCCCCGCCCCCCGGACGCGCGCCCGCGCTCACCGCGACCAGCAGGTAGCCGGCGTGCGCGACGGAGGAGTATGCGAGCATCCGCTTCACCGTGCGCTGCGCGAGCGCGATGAAGTTACCGGCGATCATCGTCGCGGCCGCGAGTCCCCCCACGATGTGGTGCCACGCTGGGACGCCCGCGAATCCTTCGGTGAGCACGCGGAACAAGGCGGCGAACGCGGCAGCCTTGACGCCCGCAGCCATGAACCCCGCGATGGGGGTCGGCGCGCCGTCGTACACGTCCGGCGCCCACATATGGAATGGCACCGCCGCGACCTTGAACCCAAACCCGACCAGGAGCATCCCGAGGCCGATCAGCAGCATGGTGTTGTGCGCGAGCGGCTGCGTCGCGACCTGGGCGCCGATCAACGTCAGGTTCGTGGTGCCGGTGGCCCCGTAGGTCAGCGCGATCCCGTACAACAGAAAGGCGGTCGCGAACGCGCCCAGCAGGAAGTACTTGAGCGCCGCTTCGGCGCTGGCCGGATTCCGCCGGTTGATGCCCGCGAGCACGTAGACAGCCACGGACATGACTTCGAGTCCGAGGAAGACGACCATCAAGTCTTCGCCGCCGCTCATGAACATCATCCCGAGCGTCGCGAAGAGCAGGAGGACGTAGTACTCAGGGGTGCGCAGTTGCTCGCGCTCCAGGTAGTCGAAGGACAAGAGCACGGTGAGCGCGGCGGTGCCCAGGAACAGCCAGTCGGTGACGAATCGGAAGTCGTCGACCGCGATCATCGCGGGAATGCCCGCCGGCTGGGCGCTGTGCCACCAGAGCCAGAACACGACGGCGGCCGTCGAGACCAGGGCGGCGAGCGTCAGCCAGCCGGCAACGCGGCGGTCGCTCTCCGTGCGGTGACGGGCCGCGACGACGAGCAGCACGACCAGCCCCCACGCGGTGAGCACAAGCTCGGGCAGCAGGGCCACGAGGAGGTCGCGCGACAGCGAGAGATCGAGGCTCATCGAGGCTTGACGGTGGTGATGAACCGCTGCGCCGACGGCTCCAAGCGCTCGAGGAAGGGCTTCGGATACACGCCGATCCACAGGATGCACGCGAGCAAGGGCAGCAGCACGGCCAGCTCGCGCGGCGTGAGATCGAGCAGCCTTTCGTTCTCCGGCTTGTCGAGCGGGTTGTAGATCAGCCGCTGCACGGCCCAGAGGAGGTACGCGGCGGCTACGATCACGCCCAGCGTCGCCACGGTGGTCGCGACCGGGTACGTCTGGAAGGCACCCAGCAGCACGAGGAACTCGCCCGTGAACCCGTTCGTGCCCGGGAGGCCGATGGACGAGAGCGAGGCCATCGTCAGGACGGCGGCGAAGAGGGGCACCACCCGCGCGATGCCGCCGTACGCCGCGATGAGACGGCTATGCCGCCGCTCGTACAGCATGCCCACGAGAAAGAACAGCGCGCCGGTCGATATCCCGTGGCTGATCATCACGAGCAGCGCGCCCGTGACGCTCTGGACCGTGAGCGCCCAGATCCCGAGCATCACGAATCCGAGGTGGGCCACCGAGGAATACGCAATGAGGCGCTTGAAGTCCGGCTGCACCATGGCGACAAGGCCGCCGTAGATGATGCCGACGAGCGAGAGCCCGACGATCGCCGTCTGGACCGCGGGGTGCAGTGCCACGGCCGGGAAGAACGGGAACGCGAACCGCAGGAAGCCGTACGTGCCCATCTTCAGGAGAATGCCGGCCAGGATCACCGACCCTGCCGTGGGCGCCTCCGTGTGCGCGTCGGGCAGCCACGTGTGGAACGGGAAGACCGGAACCTTGATGGCGAAGGCGAGGAAGAAGGCGCCGAACAGCCAGTAGGCGGCCGGGCCCAGGTCTCCCAATCCGCTCATCACGTGATCGTAGGAGAACGAGTACACGCCCGTCTTCTGCCACACGACGTGCACGAGGGCCAGGATAGCGAGCAGCATCAGCAGCGAGCCGAGCATGGTGTAGACGAAGAACTTGATCGCGGCATACAGCCGCTGCTCTCCGCCCCACACCCCGATGATGAAGTACATCGGGATCAGCATCACTTCCCACATGACGTAGAAGAGGAACAGGTCGAGCGCCACGAAGACGCCCACCATGCCCGAGGTCAGCACCAGGAGCAGCGCGTAGTAGGGCCGCTCGCGCGTCGTGATGTAGGAGTAGCTCCCCAGCACCGACAGCGGCACGAGCAGCGTGGTGAGCAGAACGAGGAACAGCGAGATCCCGTCCACGCCCACCGTGTAGCGGATCCCCCAGTCGGGCATCCAGGGCGCATCGAACGGGAATTGCATGCCGCCGCTCGGCACGAACGTCCACCACATGGGAATGGAGATCGCGAATTCCATGAGCGACCAGGCGAGCGCGAGGTGCTTGGCCCAGCGCGGCGGTGCCAGCAGCACGGCGACCGCCCCGGCGGCGGGCCACGCGAGCAGCGCGGTGAGGACCCAGTGCTGGTACACGGTCAGCGCAGCGCCGCGCCGAGGACCAAGACCACGCCTACCACGAACAAGGCGACGTACACGCCCACTTCCCCCGTCTGGAGCTTGCTTCCGATCCACCCGAACGCCATGGACACGCGTGCGGCCCCGTTCACCACGACGCCGTCGATCAGCTCCTGATCCACGAACCGCCACAGTACGTCACGCGAGAACCAGACGATGGGGCGCACAATCAGAGCGTCGTAGATCTCATCCACGTAGAACTTCTTCCAGAGCAGCCGGCCGAGCCCCGTCTCGGGAGGTGCGACGCGGGCGGGGACGAGCCGTTCGAACGGCAGCAGGCGCCAGGCCGCCACCATGCCGGCGGCCGCCACGGCCACGGCCACCACCACCAGGAACCACTGCGTGGCGCGGCCCAGCTCGGGCAGCCCGCGCAGACCGGCGGCGCCGTGCGTGATGGGCTCGAGCCAGTGTTCGAGCATGGCGTGCCCGCCGAAGAGGTGAGGCACATTGAGCGCGCCGCCCAGGAGCGTCAACACCCCGAGCACCGTCAGCGGCCCGGTCATCACATTGGGCGCCTCCCGCAGGTGAGCGCGCTCCTTCTCACCGGTGCGGTTCGGCCCGTGGAAGGTGTAGAGCATCAGGCGCGTCATGTAGAACGCCGTCAAGAGCGCCGTGACGATGCCAAGCGCCCAGAACACATACCACAGCGGCTGCGAGGCGCCGCGCGCGTAGGCCGCATTCAGGATCTCATCCTTCGAGAAGAACCCCGCGAGCGGGGGGATCCCGGCGATCGCGAGGGTCGCGATCCACATCAGCGCGGCCGTGCGCGGCAGGAACGCGCGCAGGCCGCCCATGTTGCGCATGTCCTGCGCGTCGTCGTGCGCATGGGTGGCGTGGTAGGCGACGTGCATCGCGTGGATGACGCTGCCCGCGCCGAGGAACAGCAGCGCCTTGAAGAAGGCGTGCGTCGCGAGGTGGAAGATCCCGGCGGCATACGCGCCCGTGCCCACGCCCAGGAACATGTAGCCGAGCTGGGAGATCGTGGAGTACGCGAGGACCTTCTTCACGTCCCACTGCTTCAAGCCGATCGTCGCGGCAAAGACCGCGGTGAGCGCGCCGATGCCCGCGACCACGAGGCACGCGAGCGGCGACAGCGCGAACAGGATCGAGCACCGCGCCACGAGATAGACTCCGGCCGTTACCATCGTGGCCGCGTGGATGAGCGCTGAAACAGGCGTGGGTCCCTGCATGGCGTCCGGCAGCCACGTGTAAAGAGGGATCTGGGCCGACTTGCCAGTGCAACCGAGGAAGAGGAACAGCGCGATCGCGGTGACCGCCGCGTCGCCCGGGGCGAACGCGGTGGGAGCCTTCCCGAACACGGTCGTAAAGTCGAGGGCACCGGTGTGCTGGAAGATCAGGAACATCGCGACGAGGAACCCAAAATCCCCGATCCGGTTCACGATGAACGCCTTGAGCCCGGCGTCCGCGTTGATCTTCTCGTTGAACCAGAAACCGATCAGCAGGTACGAGCACAGCCCCACGCCTTCCCACCCGACGAACATGACCGGGAAGCTCGCGCCGAGCACCAGAATCAGCATGAAGAAGACGAAAAGGTTGAGATACGCGAAGTAGCGGGCGTATCCCGGGTCCTCGTGCATGTACCCGACGCTGTACAGGTGGATGAGCGCGCCGACGCCGGTCACGATCAGGATCATGACGGCGCTCAGCTGATCGACCTGGAGCGCGAAGTCGACCTGCAGGCTCCCGACCGGCATCCACGACCAGTAGCGCAGGATGATCGGGGCTTCCGCGTGGGTGCGAATGAATTGCGCGACGATGGCCGCAGCGAGCGCGAAGGCGGCAAACAGCGCGCCGACGCCAATCACCGAAACGGCGCGCTTGTTCTTCGAGCCCGTCAACGCCAGCATCCCGTTGACGGCGAACCCCGCGAGCGGCAGGGCGGGCAGGAGCCAGGTGACGGCCAGGGCGGCCAAGGCGCTCAGCCTTTGAGCAGGGTGATGTTCTGCAGGTTGACCGTCCGGCCGTGGCGGAAGATCGCGAGGATGATCGCCAGGCCCACGGCCGCTTCCGCCGCCGCCACCGCCATCACGAAGAACACGAAGATCTGTCCGGCGACACCGAGGGTCTGCGCGAGCGCGATGAAGGTGAGGTTCACGGCGTTGAGCATGAGCTCCACGCACATGAAGATCACGATGGCGTTGCGGCGGACCAGCACGCCGGCGACGCCGAGGGCGAACAGGACGGCCGAGACGGACAGGGCGGGACCGAGCAGCATCAGAGTTGACGCTTCGCGAGCACGACGGCGCCGACGATCGCCACGAGCAAGAGCACGCTCGTGATCTCGAAGGGGACGAGGTACGTGGTGAAGAGCGGCCGCGCCACGACGCCCACCATCCCCTCCGTCTGCTCGGCGAGGGCGAGTGGGCTCGCGCCGGCCGGGCTGCCGGGCGGCGCGCTCCGGGCGACGATGAACAGCTGGAGGCCCACCGCGCCGGCGAGCAGCGTGGCCACGGCGAGGCCCGCGGGCCCGCGGATGTCCGAGACGCTGTTCCGCCCCAGGTTGAGCAGCATGATTACGAAGAGGAACAGGACCATGATGGCCCCGGCATAGACCAGGACCTGCAGCACGGCGATGAACTGGGCGTCGAGCAGCACGAACAGCGCGGCGATCTGGAACATCGTCACCACGAGCCACAAGGCGCTCGCCACCGGATTGCGGCGCGTGATGCACAGCAACGCGCTCACCACGGCGACGCCGGCAAAGGCCCAGAACAGCAGCAGGGGAAGCGGCACGCGCTATTCGCCCGCGGGATCCGAGGGATCCCACAGGGTCGAGACGGGGTGCGTTTGCGCGCACAGGCGCTCGAGGTCGTACACGAACCGGTCCCGCGAGTACTCCGAGTTCTCGTAGTGCACGCCCACGTGAATCGCCTCTTCGGGGCAGACTTCCTGGCAGTAGCCGCAGAACACGCAGCGGAACTCGTCGATCTCGTAGATCAGGGGATAGCGGTTTCCCTGCTCGTCCTCTCCGGGCACGAGCTTGATGCAGTTCGCCGGGCAGATCTGCGGGCACAGCCCGCAGGCCACGCACTTGGCCCGGCCCTGCTCGTCCGTGAGCATGCGATGCGTGCCCCGCCAGCGCCCGGAGATCGTCCAGTCCTTGCTGCTCTTCTCCTCCGGATATTGCATCGTGACCTTCGGGCGGAAGATGTGCCGGAGCGTCAGCGCCATGCCCTTCAAGGTCGCCCGCACGTACGACGTTTCGCGGACCGGCCGCTTCATGATCTTCACGCCGATCGTCATCAGGCCGGCCCTTCCCGTCCGAGGCGGGCTTCGGAGCCCGCAATGAGGTTCCCGCGATCGAGCACGAGGAACAGGGGGATGGCGAGCGCCACGTTCAACCCGCACAGCGCGAGGGCGAACCGGGTGTCGTACGCCCAGCCCATACGCTCGTGCAGGACCCAGATGGCGGTCGCGAGCACCGTGAGATACGCGAGCGCGAGGGGCAGCATGACCTTCCACCCGAGCGCCATCAGCTGGTCGTAGCGAAACCGGGGCAGCGTCCAGCGCACCCAGATGTAGAGGAACAGAAAGAACGTCACCTTGAGCGCGAAGACGAGCATCGTGACCAGCGCCTTCACCACCGTCCAGGGGGGCGCATCGTCCCAGTGGGTGAAGGGAATGTCCCAGCCACCGAAGAAGAGCGTCGCCATCATCGCCGACGCCGTCACCATGTTCGCGTACTCCGCGATGTAGAACATGGAGAACTTCATCGCGCTGTACTCGGTGTGATACCCGGCGATCAACTCGCCCTCCGCCTCCGGGAGGTCGAAAGGCAACCGATTGGTCTCCGCGAACGCCGCGACGGTGAAGATGAAATACGCGAGCCCGAGCGGAAACACGTTCCAGGTCAACAGCGACTGTTGCTGGCGGATCACGACCTCCGAGAGCGTGACGTTCCCCGCGAGCAGGAGCACGGCGACGGAGCTCATACCCAGGGCGATCTCGTAGGAGATCATCTGCGCGGACGCGCGCAGGCCGCCCAGGAGGGAGTACTTGTTGTTCGACGACCAGCCCGCGAGCACGATGCCGTACACGCCGAGCGAGCCGATCGCGAGGATGTAGAGGAAGCCGACAGGCAGATCCGCCACGATCAGCGGCACGTCGCCCCACGGCGTGGGGAGCGGCGTGCCGAACGGGATGACCGCGCTCGCCACGAGCGCCGGCACGAAGGCGATGGCGGGCGCCAGCATGAAAAGTGTGCGGTCGGCGTTTGCCGGGAGCGTCTCTTCCTTCAGCAGATTCTTGAGCCCGTCCGCCGCCGGCTGCAGCAACCCCTGCGGTCCGACCCGGTTGGGCCCCAGGCGATCCTGCATCCACGCGCAGATCCGCCGCTCCGCCAGCGTCAGCAGGGCGACCCCGACCATGATCACCGTGAAGACGAAGATGATCTTGGCGACCGACGCGATCAGGAAGAAGGTCACGCGGGCACCCGGGCGCCATCCCGGCTCGCGACCTCGCCGCCGAAGCCCAGGCGGGCGTAGCTCAGGCCCTGGAAGGCGTCCACGGTTCGCGCCATCCGGTCGAAGGCGTCCGAGGCGCTGTCGGGCGCCGCTTCCCCACCCGCGAGCAGCGCCACCAGCTCGCTCAGCACCCACCACGCGGGCTGCGCCATGCCCGGCGCCGGCTTGGCCGGCGCGTAGCGCTGCACCCGCCCGTCGCGATTGACGAACGTGCCCTCTTCCTCCGCGACGTTGGCCGTCGGGAGAACGACCTCGGCGGCGCGCAGCGACGGGTCGGCGTCGTCCGGGAGCACGGTGCCGAGATAGAGCAGCGCCCCCGCGGTCCGCAGCGCGATGCGCGGCTCGTCGAGCACGAGGACGACGGCCGCGCGCTCGGCGGCCTCGAGGGCAGCGGCGTAGTCGCGGGTATAGCCGAGCAGCTCCGCGCCGCGCACGTTCGGCGCCCGCTCGGCGCGGAGCGCGAGATTGGGCACCCCTGCAAGCGGCGCCTCATCGCCCATCACGACCTGGAACGCCCCGCGCCACTCGAACCGGTTCAGGAGCTCGCGCGCGAGGAACAGCGCCTCGGTCGAGGCGCCCGGCGAAACGAGAGCCACGGCGCGACCCGCCGCGCCGCGCAGGATTCCCGCCGCGCGCTCGAGCGCCTCGTCCCAGCCCACCGCGCGATGCCCGCCGTCGGGGGCCCGCACGAGCGGCGCCTCCACCCGGTCGCCACGGTTCATCCAGCGGTAGTGCATCCGCCCGTGGTCGCACATGAAGTAGCGGTTGACCGCGAGATTGGGGCGCGGACGCACCCGCACCACCACGCTCTGCCGCGCGTCCAGCGTCACGTTGCACCCTTGCGAGCACCCCGTGCAGACCGACGCGGTCTTGTCGAGCTCCCACGCGCGCGCCTTGTGCAGAAAATCCTTGGACAGGAGCGACCCGACCGGGCAGAGATCCACCACGTTGCCGCCCCAGGGATGATCGAGCCGGGCGTCGGGATGGATGCCGATGAATGCGCGGTCGCCCCGCTCGGACACGTTCAGGACCGGTTCCTTGGCCACGTCCTCCATGAACCGGACGCAGCGCGTACAGAGGATGCACCGGTTCGGCACGTAGAGCACGTCGGGCCCGAAGTCTTCGACCGGGTTGAAGCGCTTGGCGAACTCGGGGCTGAAGCGCGACGCGGGCCGGCCTTCCTGGAACGTGAAGTCCTGCAGCTCGCACTCGCCCGCCTGGTCGCAGATGGGGCAGTCGAGCGGGTGATTGATCAGCAGCAGCTCGAGCACGCCCGTCCGGCCGGCCTTGGCCTGCGCGGACTGCGTATGGACGACCATGCCGTCGGTGACCTGCGTGTTGCAGGCGATCTGGAGCTTGGGCGTCTTTTCGATCTCGACCAGGCACATGCGGCACACGCCGGCGACCGGAAGCCCGGGGTGATAGCAGTAGTGCGGCACGAGGACGCCGGCCTGCTTGGCGGCCTCGATCACGAGCGTCCCCTTCGGAACGCTCACGGCCGCGCCGTCGATCGTCAGATGGACGAGCTCGTCCGTCATTACGCGACCAGGACCGGGCGTCTCCGCCCCGCGATGTAGTCTTCGAACTCACCGCGGAACCGCTTGATGGCCGACACCACCGGCGCGGCGCAGGAATCCGACAGCACGCAGATAGTCTTGCCGGTCATGTTCTCGGCGAGGTCGAGGAGGAGGTCCAGGTCCTGCATCTTGCCCTGGCCCGCGAGAATGCGCTCGAGAATCTTCGTGGTCCAGGCGGTGCCCTCGCGGCACTGCGTGCACTGCGAGCACGACTCGTGCGCGTAGAACCGGGCGAGGCGCATGGTCTGATAGACCATGTCGGCCGTATCGTCGAATACGATCACGCCGCCCGAGCCGAGCATCGTGCCCTGCTGGACGCAGCCCTCGTAGTCGAGCAGGCAGCTCTCGACTTCCTCGCGGTTGAGCATCGGCACCGAGGAGCCGCCGGGGATGCAGGCCTTGAGGGTGCGTCCGGGGCGCATCCCGCCCGCCAGCTCGTGGATCAGGTCCTTCAACGGGAAACCGAGGGTGACTTCGTAGTTGCCGGGCATCCGCACGTGGCCGCACACCGAGAAGAGCTTGGTGCCCGTGCTCTTGGGATTGGACATGCACATCGCCTTGTACCACGCCGCGCCCTCTTTCATGATGTGCGGCACGGCCGCGAGCGTCTCCACGTTGTTAATCGTGGTGGGCATGCCGAACACGCCGAAGGCCGCCGGGAACGGCGGCTTGATCCGCGGGTTGCCCCGCTTTCCCTCGAGGGAATTCATCAGCGCGGTTTCTTCGCCGCAGATGTAGGCGCCGGCCCCGCGATGCAGATGGATCTTGAAGTGGCCGAGGACCCCCGCGGCCTGCGCGTCCGCGAGGGCGCGTTCCATGACGGCGAGCGGCTCGGTGAACTCGCCGCGGATGTAGATGTAACCCACCTCGGCCTGAATCGCGTGCATGGCGATGAGCGTGCCTTCGAGCAGCGCGTGCGGGGTCCAGCGCATGATCTCGCGGTCCTTGAAGGTGCCCGGCTCGGACTCGTCGGCGTTCACGCAGAGGTAGTGCGTCTTCTTCTTCTCCTTCGGCATGAACGACCACTTGAGTCCCGTGGGGAACCCGGCGCCGCCACGGCCGCGCAACCCGGAATTCTTCACCTCGTCGATCACCGCGGCAGGACTCAGGGCGATGGCCTTCTTCAATCCCTCATAGCCGCCGCGCTTGACCCAGCCTTTGTAGGTGGGCGCCTCCGCGTCCCCGAAGTGCTTGGAGAGGACGAGCGTCTCACGGGCGTGCGGCTTGTGGGGAAATCCCATCAGAGAATCTCAACGCGGAACGCGGAACGCGGAGCCGTCCATTCCGTTCCGCGTTCCAACTTCCGTGTTTCGTGGTACCACCTCACCGATACCTCGCCAGAATCTCCGGCACCTGCTCCGGCGTCACACTCTCAATGAAGTCGTCGTTGATGAGGATCGGGGTCGCGAACCCGCAGGCGCCGAGGCATTCGACCTCGACCACGGTCCAGCGGTCGTCGGGGCTCGTGGCGCCGAGGTCTGTGGCACCGGTGTGGTCGAGCAGCGCCTTCACCACGTCCTCCGCGCCGCAGATGTTGCAGGGCGACGTCGTGCACACCTGCACGAAGTACCGCCCCACGGGGTGCTGGTGGTACATCGTGTAGAACGTGATCACCCCGCGCACGTACGCCGGCGTCAGTCCCAGAATGTCCGCCACTTCGACGATCGCGCGGTCGGAGACCCAGCCGTCGGCCTCCTGCGCGAGCCACAACGCGGGCAACAGGGCGGCCTGCTTCGTGGGGTAGCGCGTGAAGATCTGCTGGAGGCGCGCGAGCGTCTCCCCGGTGAAGATCCGCTCATCGGCGGCTCCGGCCGCGTGCGCCGCCGGCGCGGGCGTCATCGCGGGCCGGCTCATCGATCCACCTCGCCCATCACGATGTCCACCGATGCATTGATCGCGATCAAGTCCGAGAGCAGATGGCCCTCGGCCATGCGCGGGAGCGCGGACAGGTTGATGAACGACGGCGGCCGGATGCGCCACCGCACGGGCTTGGCCGTCCCATCGGACACGAAGTAGTTGCCGAGCTCGCCCTTGGGGTTCTCGATCCCGACGTAGGCCTCGCCCACCGGCGCCTGCACGCCCTCCATCACCTGCTTGAAGTGATAGATCATGGCTTCCATGTCGCTCATCGCGCGCGTCTTGGAGGGGAGGATCACGCGCGGGTCGGAGACATTGATCGGGCCATCGGGAAGCCGCGCCAAGGCCTGCTTGAGGATTCGGGTTGACTGGTGGCACTCCTCGAGGCGCACGAGATACCGGTCGTACACGTCGCCGTGCTCGCCCACCGGGACGTCGAAGTCGTAGGTCTCGTAGTCGAGGTACGGCTTGTCTTTGCGCACGTCGTACGGGACGCCGCTCGCGCGCAGCATCGGTCCCGACAGCGAGCAGTCGATCGCCTCCGCCGCGGTGAGCACCCCGACGCCCTGGGTCCGTCCGGCCCACACGGCGTTGCGCGTGAGCACCCGGTCGATCTCGCTCAGCGTGTCGGGAAACGTGTCCGTGAACTCGCGCAGCGCCGCGGGGAATCGGTCCGGGATGTCGGCCATGAGACCGCCGACGCGGGTGAGGCTCGTAGTGAGGCGGGCGCCCGTCCACATCTCCTGGAGGTTGTAGACGCGCTCGCGCTGCTGAAACGCCCACAGGAACGGCGTGAACGCGCCCAAATCGATGGACGTGGTGCCGAGCCACACCAGGTGTGAGATGATCCGGCTCAGCTCGCACGCGATGACCCGCAGGACCGTGCAGCGTGGCGTGATTTCGATCCCCATGAGGCGCTCGGCCGCGAGCGCCACGCCGACGTTGTTCGACATTGGCGAGAGGTAGTCGGTGCGGTCGGAGAGCGGGACGATCTGATTGTAGTGCCGGTACTCGCCCAGCTTCTCGAACCCGGAATGCAGATACCCGATGTGCGGGATGACCCGCACGACGGTCTCGCCATCGAGCTCGACGACGAGGCGAAGCACGCCGTGCGTCGCCGGATGCTGGGGCCCGAGATTGATGAGCATGTGCTCGCCGCCCAGGTCGGGCGCCTCGTCGGCAACGCCGAGCGGGACGCGCACGGGCTGGCCCTGCGCGTCAACCCCGGGGGTCGCGAGGTTAAACTCGACGGTCCGGGTGCTCATTCGTCGCGCGACAGCTTGCCGCGCTCACCGCGCTGCAGACGTTCTTTCATGTCGGGCGGCAGGTCATCCTGCGCGTCGGCGATGGACAGCTCTTCGAGGGAATAGTGGGCCTCGGGGTTGGCCGCGAGCGCCTGGCGCACCTGTTCGGCGCGGCTGAACCGCCCTCGCAGCGGAAAATCCTTCCGCAACGGGTGCCCCTCGGCGTAGGTCTCCCACATCAGGATGCGGCGCAGGTCGGGGTGTCCGCGAAACGTGATCCCGAACAGGTCGAACACCTCGCGCTCGAGCCAGTTGGCGCCGCTCCAGAGCGGCGTCACCGAGTCCACGGTGAGATCCGCGTCGGCGTCGAGCTCTACCTTCACGCGGAGATCCGCGCGGCGGTCGAGCGACCGGAGGAAGTACACGACCTCGAGGGGCAGCTCGCGGTCGCGATGCTCCACGGCGGTGACGTCGACCAGGTAGTGATAGGCCTGCCCCGGCGTGTCGCGGAGCCACTGCATGACGTCCCGCAACCCGTCGGCTCGCACGTATACAACCGTCTCGCCGTCGCGCGCTACCGCGGCGCGGCCGATGGCGTTGCCGAAGGTCGCTCGCAAGGCGTCAACCGAAGGATTCACGCGGACCGGAACTGGTGAACCGAGTTGCCGAAGGGCTCCGAGATAGTCTCGATCTCGTCGGGAGGGAGGCGGAGGCCGCTGTCGTCGAGCAGATGCTCCTCGCGGAGCGCGCGATCGCCGAGCGACTCACCCTTGATCTTCTTGTGGAGGAGCAGCACGCCGTACAACAGTCCTTCGGGCCGAGGCGGGCAGCCGGGGACGTACACGTCTACGGGAACGACCGTGTCGATCCCCTGCACCATCGCGTAGTTGTCGAAGATGCCGCCGGTCGAAGCGCAGGCGCCCATCGAGATCACCCATTTGGGCTGCGGCATCTGGTCGTAGACGCGGCGAATCACCGGGGCGAGCTTGAACGGGAGGCGGCCGGCGCAAATCAGCACATCCGCCTGTCGCGGGCTGAACGCTTGTCGTTCCATGCCGAAACGGGCGAAGTCAAAACGGCTGGCCGCGGTCGCCATGAACTCGATCGCGCAGCACGCGGTCCCGAACGGCATGGGCCACAGCGAGTTCGCTCGCGCCCAGTTCACCAGGTCGTCGAGCCGCGCCAACATCCAGTTGGGGCTCTGGCCCGCGATCTCCTGGGTCTCCACGACGTGCTTCATTCCTTCTCAGTCCCTCACTCCCACTGGAACGCGCCACGGCGCCAGACGTAGATGTAGCCGACGAACAGGATGACCAGAAACACCAGCATCTCGACGAGCAGGAACCCCATCGTGGGTCCTGCGGCGGGCGCCGCCGCCAGCGCTGCCGCGCCCCCGCTCACCCCCGCCTCCCCACTCCCCAACCCCGAACCCCCAGCCGCGAAGTAGATGGCGCCCCAAGGGATGAGGAACACCGTCTCGATATCGAAGACGATGAACAGCATCGCGACCAGGTAGAACTTGACCGAAAACCGCTCGTGCGCGTCGCCCAAGGGCGGCATGCCGCTCTCGTAAGGCGCCTGCTTCAGGGGGGTCGGCCGAGTCGGCGCAGCGAGGTGCGACAGCACGATCAGCAGCGCGGCGTTCGCCGCAACGAACGCCAGCAGCAACAGGAACGATACATACGGTTGATGCATGGGTTCGCGAAAAATTCGGGTTCGTAGCCGAAAACGTACCCGCCGTCTGGAGGGTTGTCAACCGAACGAAGTGGCGTAAGTATCGGTGTGGCCGGTATATTGCGCGCCGATGTCCATCAAATCCGACCGCTGGATCCGCCGGATGGCGCGCGAGCACAGGATGATCGAGCCGTTCGCCGACACCCAGGTTCGCTCGGGCGCGATCTCCTTCGGTGTGTCATCTTATGGCTACGACATGCGGGTCGCCCCGGAGTTTCGGATCTTCACGAACGTGCTGTCTGCGGTGGTGGACCCCAAGAACTTCGATTCCCGCTCATTCGTCGAGTTCATGGGCGACGTATGCATCGTCCCCCCCAATTCCTTCGCCCTGGCTCGCTCGGTCGAGTATTTCCGTATCCCCCGCAATGTGCTGACCCTCTGCGTGGGCAAGAGTACCTACGCGCGCTGCGGGATCATCACGAACGTCACGCCCTTCGAGCCGGAGTGGGAAGGGTTCGTGACCCTCGAGATCTCGAACACCACCCCGCTCCCCGCCAAGATCTACGCCAATGAGGGAATCGCGCAGGTGCTGTTCTTCACGGCCGACGAAGGGGACGAGTGCGAGCAGAGTTACGCCGACAAGAAGGGCAAGTACCAGGCGCAGACGGGGATCACCCTGCCGAAGCTGTAGTTTCCAGGAGATCGAGGCTCTCGATACGCAGGGCCGGCCGGCCGCGGACCTGCAAGGTCAGGAGATCGGCCTCGGCCTGCGCCCACTCGAGCGTCGCGAACCCGAATGGCTTCCCCGGAATCGGCAGATCGTCGAGCCCGGGCGTCGTGATCAGCACGAACCGTCCGCTCGGCGGTCCTCCCTTGTGCAGCTGGCCGGTCGAGTGGAGGTAGCGCGGTCCGTAGCCGACCGTGACCGCGGCGCCCAAGCGGTCCCGCAAGCGTAGTTGGACCGCTGCCAGCCGCTGGTCGGAGCCGGGGGTGGGCGGGAGATACGCGAGCAGCCCCAGGTAGTCACCGGGTCCGACTCCCTTGAGAAATCGCTCGAGGTCGGCGGCGCTCGCCGCAGGCGAGCGGCCCGCAGACGCGCCGCGCGCCAGCACCGCGTCCGTGTTCGCCTTGGCGGCGGCCACATCGGGCTGGTCGAAGGGATTGATGCCCAGGACGGCCCCCGCGACAGCCACCGCGAACGGCCAGCGAAACAGCTCGGCCCCGACGTCGTAACGGTCGCGCAGCTCGATCCGGACGACGGGGTGCCCCGCCGCTTCGAGCGCCGTGAGACGCCCGGCGGTGGCGTCATCGCGCTCGTCGGCGAGGGTGAGCGCGACGAACAGCCGATCGGGACCGTACGCGGCGGGCGGCCCGAGCGGCTCGTCAGCGACCGGCACGAGGCCCTTCCCCTCCTTGCCGGTGCTTTCAGCGATCAGCTGCTCCAACCAGAGTCCGAAGCTCGCGATGCCGCGGGACAAGACGAGCGTAACCTTGTCCCGGCCGGCGAGCGCTGCCTCGCCGAGCACGGCGCCGAGCCGCAACCCGGGATGGTCGGCGGGCGCAGCCTCCGGCCCGCACGCGCGCGCCATCGCCAGGGCGCGGTCGACGAGCCGCGCCACGTCGATGCCGAGCAGGGCTGCCGGGACGAGGCCAAAGTACGACAGCGCCGCATAGCGGCCGCCGATGTCCGCCGGGTTGAGGAAGGTCCGGCGGAACCTGCGCGCGTCGGCGAGGGCGGCGAGGGCGGTGCCAGGGTCCGTGATGGCGACGAAGCCCGAGTCGCGCTCCCGGTCGCGGTGCAGGCCCCAGAAGTAGCGGAACATGCAATCGGTCTCGAGGGTGGTGCCCGACTTGCTCGAGAGCAGGTAGAGCTTCGGCGTCCCGGCGCCGACGCGCGCGGCGTCGGCCACGGCGCGCGGGTCCGTGCTGTCGAGCACGGTGAGGGACGGATGACCAGCGGCAGAGCCGAACGTGTCGCGCAGCATGATCGCGGCCAGACTCGACCCACCCATGCCGAGCAGGACGACGTGGGGGTAGTCGTGCCGGAGGTCCGCGGTGAACGCCTGGAGGTCCACCGCCTGGGCGCGCATCATCTCGCTCGAGGTGAGCCAACCAAGGCGATCGCGGATTTCGGGAGTGGCGGGATCGGGTTTCCAAACCGTGGGGTCGCGCGCCCAGATCCGCTGGGGCACGCGATCGGCGGCGAGCTGCGCGACACGCCGCTCCACGGCGGCATCGAAGGGTCGCGGCCCGGACGGCTTAGGCGACGCGGCGGCGCTCCGCGCCGTACACGGTGATGAGCGCCGTGGCGGCGGCCAGGATCACGATATCCGCACCCCAGCCCAGCTCCAATCGCGGCACTGCCATTTGCAGGAAGGTCATCACGAAGTCGAAGGCCCCGATGAGGAGCCCGAGCAGCACCGTGCGCGCCAGCGGGCGTCCGTACTGCGCCAGCACGCTGCCGGTGGCGAGCGCGACCGCGCCCTGCCCGGCCGCGACGGCCAGCACCGTCATCACGTCCCCGAACAAAGTGGCGAGCAGACCGGAGCGAGTCGAGATGTCGCTGAAGGCCAGCGTATGGATCAGCACGATGAGGACGCCGGCGACCGCGGCGCAGACGATGGTCCACGCCGCGTAGTAGATGACGATTCGCATGTGGCTGCCGGCGTCGGGACTCATCGAGCCTCCGCGAGCCCACAATCTGGCGCGTGGTCGCGCCAGTCGCTAGCGCAGGACGGCAGTCGCGCGCTCGATCGCGTCGCGCGCCAGATCGACGTGCGCCGCGACGTCGAGCACTTCCCGCTCGGCGCTCGCCGCGTCCGCGTAGCGGATCGCCTCGCCAACCGACGGGAATGCCATCGTGGCGTAGCCGTTGTCCACGTCCGGCGCAAACTGGAGGCTGCGGTACCAGGGCCGGCCCGCGAGGCCCGCCGGACGCGTGAGCCGGCGCTCGACCTGCATCAACCACCTGTTGACCTGCGAGGCGCGTCCCGAGTCGAGGCCCGCGGCGAGGGCGGTGTCACGCGCGGCACTGAAGGCCCGGGCGGCGTCGGTGAAGTGGGTCAGGGCCGACTGGAGCGGAACGATGGACACGGGCCACGCCTGGCCCTCGATGGTCGCCGACAGATCGGTCGCCAGCTGGCGCATTTCCACGCCGAAGGCGACGTAGTCGAAGGGGAGGATCTCGGCATTGGCCAGCCTGGCGACCGCGAGGCTTACGAGCTGCGTGACGACGCGGTGCGCGCGAAACCCCGGATCGCCGAAGCGCGCCATCCAGTCGTACGTATCGTACACGGAGTGGTACACGCCGCTCGGCCCGCCGAAGCCCACTCCCATCATCGGAATGCCCATGTGGTGCGCGAACACCGCGAAATCGGAGCCCCCACCCGGGTTCTCGATCGCGGGACCCTGCGTGTCGGCCACCGCGTAGCGCCGCCACCCGTCGTATACCGTCCCGACGCCCCCCGGGTCGGCGACCATCCGCGTCAGGTCGCGGATGAACGGCTTGAGCGAGGGAGAGCCGGTGCCGCCGAACCGGAGACCATTTGCCACATCGTCCTCGTTGATGTAGGCGACGACATGGGCGCCCACCTCGTCCTCGAGCTCTTCCACCCACTCGGTCGAGCCCATCAGTCCCCACTCTTCGGCATCCCAGGTTGCGAACAGCACGGTGCGCGCGGGCCGCGCCCCGTCGCGCGCCAGGGCGGCGAACGCGCGGGCTGTTTCGAGCACCGTGACCGTGCCGCTCACGTTGTCCGCCGCGCCCGGCGACCACGCGTCGCTGTGGGCCCCGACCACGATCCACTCGTCCGGGAAGGTCCTGCCCCGGATCATCGCGAACGTGTCCCACGCGGGGTGCATCGCACGGGCGCCTCGCTCGGCGCGGACCTGGAGCCGGAGGCGCGCAGGCCCGGGGCCAACCCCGAATCGCAGCGAGCCGGGGCCGTCCCAGCTCCCGGGCAGCGGGGTCTCCGCAAGGCGGGACAACACGCGCCGGGCGTTCGCGTACCCCATGGGGACCACCGGAATGTGCGGGACGGCGAGAGACTCCTCGGGTAGCCGGTGCGCGCCGGGGATCGAGGCTTCACTGGGCGTCGTCGGATCGCCGTTCAGGTTCAGGACGCTGCCTCGTTGAATTCCACCCAGGGGACGCATCGGCCCATCCGGATACGCCTCGCCGCGGAGGTAGCCGTCGTCCCGCGGGTCCGAATACAGCACCACGCCGGCCGCGCCGCGCTCCTCGGCTTCGCGAACTTTGATCCCGCGAAACGAGTGCCCGTACCGGGCGATCACGATGCTGCCCCGCACCGTCACGCCGAGCGAATCGAGGACGTGGTAATCCTGACTGAGGCCGTAGTTCACGTAGACGACGGGGGCCGTGACATCGCCGTTGCCACTGAAGGCGTTGAAGGGCAGCGGCTGGGGACCGGACGCGCTCCCCTTCGGCCCGACCGGCGGCTCGGCCAGGGCGAGGCGCTCGCCGTCGGCGCTGGGCGAGGCGTACAGCCAGGCGTGCACGATCTCGGGCTGCGGCAGGTAGAGGACGTATTCCTTGGTCCAAGGCTCGAGGCCGAAGGACCGGAACTTGTCGAGGATGTAGTCGCGAACGGCCGCCTGCGCCGGGGTGCCAGCCATGTGTGGCTGCGCGGCGAGATCCCGCGTCATGATCCTGGCCCGGGCGGCGTCCGCGCTCGAGAGCAGCCGGTGCTCGATCGCCCCCTCGGTCGCCGCCGAACGCGGCGAGAACCCCGTGTGCGGGCGCACCGGATCGTGGCCGCGCGCCGCCACAACGACGAGGGCAAGCGCGATGCTGCCGATCGCGAGCGGGGAGGCCTTCACGCGGATGGTTGCGGGCGCACGGGGGTCCTAGCGACGTATGCGGGTACGGTAAAGGTAGCCGAGGGCGGCAAGCCGGGGCTAGTGGAGGCGCGGCGGGTAGCTGGCCTTGCCTGCCGGAAGGCGCTAGGATGAAGCATGCTGATCGTCGCGGTGCTGTTGTTCACGGTGCTGCTGCGGTTGATCATCATCACCGTGGTGGTGTATCTCCTGCTGCCCGCGGGTCCGCTGTGCCCCCACTGCAAGATCGATATGGTTCCGATCCGCAATCGGTTCGTGGACACGTTCCTGCCCATGCTGCAGCGGCGCTGGTGCTTGGAGTGCGGGTGGAACGGCGTGACGCGCCGGATCCGCGCCGCCCGTACGCCGAGCGGCACCACGCCTCGCTCGCCCCGCACCACGCCCCAGGGACCTCCTCGTTCCTGACGAGGTGCGGCGCGCGCGCCTCGCCGAGCGGTACGAGCAACGTGGCTTGCTAGCGTCCCCGTCGCTCACGTATCATCTCCCCTTCGTCGCGCCCTCACCCCGGAGCCTGCATGCGGCGGCTGCTGCGCCTGTCGCGCTCGCTGGTCGGCAAGAAGATGCTCATGGCCGTGACCGGCCTGGTCCTGTTCCTGTTCGTCATCGCGCATCTGTTCGGGAATCTCAAGGTCTTCCAGGGGCCGGACAAGTTCAACGCCTACGCGGAGGGCCTGCGCACGGTCGGGGCACCGTTCTTCCAACGTGGCGAGCTCCTCTGGGCCGTGCGGCTGGTGCTCGTGGCCGCGGTCCTGGTTCATGCGTGGGCGGCGCTCGAGGTCAGCCGGGCGAGCTGGCGGGCACGCCCGCAGGGGTATCGGCTCCTCGCGGCGAACGACACGACTTATGCCGCGCGGACGATGCGCTGGGGCGGCGTGCTGCTCGCGCTCTACGTGGTGTATCACCTCCTCGACTTCACCTTCGGCCGCGTGAACCCGGCGTATGAGCCGGGTAACGTCTACCACAACGTGCTGGCGAGCTTCCGGGCGTGGCCGGTGGCGGGCGCGTACATCGCCGCGTTGCTCGTGCTCGGGCTGCACATCTACCACGGGCTGTGGAGCGCGTTCCAGACGCTGGGGCTCAATCGCTCCCCCACCGCACACTGGCGCCGCGGCACGGCGGGCGTGATCGCCGCCCTCATCGTGGGCGCGTACATCACCATCCCGGTTGCCGTGCTCGCCGGGCTGCTGCACTGACATGGAGCTGCGCGCGCAGGTCCCGTCCGGCCCGCTCGAGGAGCGCTGGACCCGCCACCGGTCGGAGATCCAGCTCGTGGCGCCGGCGAACAAGCCCAAGCATCACATCATCGTGGTCGGCTCGGGCCTGGCGGGGGCCTCCGCGGCGGCCTCGCTGGCCGAGCTGGGCTATGAGGTCTCGTGCTTCTGCTTCCAGGATTCGCCCCGCCGCGCCCACTCCATTGCCGCTCAGGGCGGGATCAACGCGGCCAAGAACTACCAGAACGACGGCGACTCGGTGTTTCGGCTGTTCCACGACACGATCAAGGGCGGCGACTTCCGGGCGCGCGAGGCCAACGTGTATCGCCTCGCGGAGATCTCGACCCAGATCATCGATCAATGCGTGGCGCAGGGGGTGCCGTTCGCCCGCGAGTACGGCGGCTTGCTCGCGAACCGGTCGTTCGGCGGCGTGCAGGTGTCGCGAACCTTCTACGCCCGCGGCCAGACGGGCCAGCAGCTGCTGCTTGGCGCCTACCAGGCCCTCTCGCGACAGATCGGGCGCGGCAAGGTGAGGATGTACGCCCGCCACGAGATGCTCGACCTCGTGGTGGCGCAGGGCGCGGCGCGCGGCATCATCGCGCGCGACTTGGTGAGCGGAGCGCGCACCGCACACGTCGCCGACGCCGTCGTCCTCGCCACGGGTGGGTACGCGAACGTCTACTACCTGTCCACCAACGCCCGCGGGTGCAACGCCACGGCCATCTGGCGCGCCTATCGGCGCGGCGCCGCGTTTGCGAATCCCTGCTTCACGCAGATTCACCCGACCTGTATTCCACCGGCGGGCCACCATCAGTCGAAGCTCACGCTCATGAGCGAGTCGCTGCGGAACGACGGCCGCATCTGGGTGCCGCTCCAGGCCGGCGACACGCGCGCCGCCGACCAGATTCCCGATGCGGAGCGGGACTACTATCTCGAGCGGCAGTATCCCAGCTACGGCAACCTCGTTCCCCGCGACGTCGCCTCGCGCCGCGCCAAAGACGTGTGCGATCAGGGCCGGGGCGTCGGGCCCGGAGGGCGCGGCGTATACCTCGATCTCCGCGACGCGATGGCCAGGCTTGGCCGGCACGTGATCGTCGAACGGTACGGCAACCTGTTCGAGATGTACGAGCGGATCACGGGCGAGGACCCCTACCAGGTGCCCATGCGCATCTATCCCGCGCCCCACTACACCATGGGCGGGCTCTGGGTGGACTATCACCTGATGAGCACGGTCCCGGGCCTCTTCGTGATCGGAGAGGCCAACTTCTCAGACCATGGCGCGAACCGGCTCGGCGCGAGCGCGCTGATGCAGGGGTTGGCCGACGGCTACTTCGTGCTTCCCTACACCATTGGCCATTACCTCGCGCAGGCGGCGCTGCCCAAGATGGACGCCGGCCACGCCGCGGTGCGCGATACGGACGCGCAGGTCGACGAGCGGCTGCGCACCCTGCTCGCGGGCAAAGGACGGCACGGCGCGGATCACTTCCATCGCGAGCTGGGCAAGGTCATGTGGGACGAGTGCGGCATGTCGCGTCGCGCCGAGGGGCTGAAGGCTGCAATCGAGCGGATTCGCGCGCTGCGCGAGGAGTTCCAGGCCGATCTGTACGTGGGCGGCTCGGGCGCCGAGTTGAACCAGTCGCTCGAGCACGCGGGACGCGTGGCCGACTTCCTCGAGGTCGGGGAGCTGTTGTGCCAGGACGCGCTGCATCGTGACGAATCGTGCGGCTGCCACTTCCGCGACGAATACCAGACGCCCGACGGTGAAGCCAGGCGCGACGACGCGAGGTTCAGCTACGTGGCCGCGTGGCAGTTCATGGGAGCGGGGAAACCTCCGATGCTGCACAAGGAGCCGCTGAGCTTCGAGGTGGTGCACCCGTCGCAGCGGAGCTACAAGTGAGCGGCGTCGTCCTCCACGTGTGGCGCCAGGCGGCCCCCGCGACGCCCGGCCGGTTCGAGCGGTACCAGGTGGAGGGTGTGACGGCGGAGATGTCCTTCCTCGAGGTCCTGGACCTGCTCAACGAGACGCTGCGGGCGCGCCACGAGGAGCCGATCGCGTTCGACCACGACTGCCGCGAGGGCATCTGCGGCGCCTGCGGCATGGTGATCAACGGGCGGCCGCACGGGCCGCGCCGCGCGACCACGGCCTGCCAGCTCCACATGCGCCACTTTCCCCCGGGCGTCGAGATCTGGGTCGAGCCCTGGCGCGCGAAGGCCTTCCCCGTCATCAAGGATCTCGTGGTCGATCGGCGCGCGTTCGACCGGATCATTCAGGCGGGCGGCTTCGTCTCCGTGCGCACCGGGAGCGCCCCCGAGGCCAACGCCATCCCGGTGCGAAAGCACGACGCGGACCTCGCGATGGATGCGGCGGCGTGCATCGGGTGCGGCGCGTGCGTGGCGGCGTGTCCCAACGCATCGGCGATGCTGTTCGTCGGGGCGAAAGTCGCGCACCTGGGCCTCCTGCCGCAGGGGCAACCGGAGCGCTACCAGCGCGCACGGCAGATGGTCGAGATGATGGAGGCGGAAGGATTCGGGGCGTGCACCAACCACGGCGAATGCATGGCGGCCTGCCCCAAGGAGATCAGCATCGACTTCATCGCGGCACTGAACCGCGACTACCTGCGCGCGGCCTTCGGCGCGTATCCGTCCGAAGGCGCCGGGGAGCCGACCGAAGGCTAGAGCTTCACCAGCGCCATCATCTCCTCGACATGGCGGGCGGATTCCCCCAGCGCCGCCCGCTCGTTGGCCGACAGCTCGATCTCGACGATCCGCTCCAAGCCCCGGCGGCCCAGCGCGCACGGGACGCCTACATACACGCCCGACAGCCCGTATTCGCCCTCGAGCCACGCCGCGCATGGGAGAATGCGGTGGCGATCGCGCGTGATGGCCTCGACCATCTGCGTCACCGCGGCCGACGGGGCGTAGAAGGCCGAGCCGGTCTTCAGATGCTCCACGATTTCCGCGCCGCCGTCCCGCGTGCGCTGCACGATGGCGTCGAGCGTCTGACGATCGAGCAGCTGCGTGACCGGGATGCCCGAGACAGCCGCGTGGGACAGGAGCGGGACCATGGTATCGCCGTGGCCGCCGAGCACCATCGCCTCGATGTCGGCCACGGAGACCTTCAGGGCATCGCCGAGAAAGGCGCGGAAGCGGGCCGTGTCGAGCACGCCCGCCATGCCGATGACGCGCTCCCGCGGAAAGCCGGTCACCTGCTTCGTGACCCAGCACATCACATCGAGGGGGTTCGAGACGACGACGACAATGGCGCGGGGACAGTGCGTCTTGAGCTGGCGGGCGACCTGGGACACGATGTTGGCGTTGGTGCGGACCAGATCGTCGCGGCTCATGCCCGGTTTGCGGGCCACCCCGGCCGTGACGACGACCAGATCGCTCTCCGCCGCGGCCGCGTAGTCGTTCGTACCGACCACGCGCGTATCGAACCCCTCAATGGGCCCCGCCTGCCACTGGTCCAGCGCCTTCCCCTGGGGCAGGCCGTCGACCACATCGGTCATCACGACCGTGCGGGCGAGCTGCTTCTCGGCGAGCCGTTGCGCCACGGTGGCGCCCACGTTGCCCGCGCCGACGACGGTGATCTTGTTGAGCATGAGGTGCCTTCCGGAGTGGCTACAACTTACACGGCGGGCGGCGCCGCCCGCAAAGCATCGCTGGCGCCGTGCAGCTGGCGCAGCGCTTCGTACACGACGATGCCCGCGGCGGTCGCGAGGTTCAGACTGCGGATGCCATCGAGCATGGGGATGCGGTAGACCCGGTCGGCGTGGTCCGTCCGGATCTGCTCGGGCAGCCCGGCGGTCTCGTTGCCGAACACCAGCACGCTCCGGTTACGAAACGGGGCGTTCCAGAACGATTGCTCGCCGCGCGCGGAGAAGTAGAGGCAGCGCTCCTCCTCCACCGCCTGCCGGAACGCTGCCAAATCGCGATGGACCCACAGATCCACCGCATCCCAGTAGTCGAGTCCCGCGCGCTTGACCGTCGCGTCGTCGATGGCGAAGCCGAGGGGCTCGATGAGATGGAGCGCGGTGCCGGTGGCCGCGCAGAGGCGCGCGATATTGCCGGTGTTCGGCGGAATCTCAGGCGCGACCAGCGCGACGTGCAGTCCCATGACGCCGCGCCTGGCTCACCGCCCCGTGACACCGGTCGACAGCCCGCGCCACAGCTTCTCCTGGCGGGGGGTGGGCGACGGCGCGCGTGAGAGCGAATAGCTCGCGGCGCTGCGCTCCTGCACCTGACTGGACAGGGAAAGCGTCTGGTCGCCGCGCTGGACCACGATGACGAGCGGGCTGCCGGCCTGCCCCTGGTAGCGGCGTCGAAACGCCGCACCCCAGTCGTCCTGGCCGCGGATATCGATGTCACCGACTTTCAGGAGGATGTCGCCCGGCTGGAGGCCGGCGGCGTCCGCAGCGCTCGATGGCTCGACCATCTGCACCACCCACTTGCCGTCCTCGGCCGGCGGGGCGCTGATCCCAAGAAACGGTACGCTCGTCATCTGCTTGCCGACCGCGATGCCTGCCCGGGGGAACAGGGCTTCGTAGGGCAGCGGCTCGCGTCCATTGATGTAGCGCCGATAGAAGTCATCCGCGTCCGGCATGCCGAACTCGCGCAGCAGCGCCAGGAGCTGATCGGTGGTGAACCCCTTCCCCGCCTGGTAGTAGCGCGTGTACAGCGCCCGCATGACGTCGTCGAGACTGTGCGCATTGTCGGTCGCGTCGCGCATCGCGATGTCGAGCAGCATGCCGGTGAGTGCGCCCTTCGGATAGTACAGCTGCGAGCTGTTCACGAACACTTCGTTGATCCAGGTCGCGACGCTGCCGTCCTCCTCGCTCCACGGCTCGGGGGCCGACTCGACCTGCTGGATATCGGTCGTCGCGTTCCGCAGGAACTGGTCGCCGGTCCACAGACCCGATCGCAACGCCGTCAGGTCCGCGTAGTAGTCCGTCACCCCTTCCGACCACCACAGCAGCGGTGTGTACTGCTCCGCGTGGTAGTCGTAGGGCCACATCTCGGCCGGTCGGATGCGCTTCACATTCCAGAGGTGGAAGTACTCGTGCGCGAGCAGCGGCTCCATGAAGTCGCCCAGGTTGCCGGCGGGATCGGCGAACGCGACCGTCGGCATGATGTCGTACTGCGACGACGCATGCTCGAGCCCGCCCCCGAACGAGATGGGCTCGCGGATGACGTTCAGGAAGACCGTGTAGTTGTCGTAGGGGGCCTTGCCCATGAGCCGGTTCTCCGTCTGGGCGATCTTGCCGAGGGCCGTGCGCAGGTTGCGCGCCGCTCCCGGTCCGTACGCGTCCCCCGGCCAGACGGCGAGCCGCAACCACTTCTTATCCACCTGAATCGAGTCGAGGGTGTACTTCCCGACGAACGTCTGGGCGTCCGCGAGCTCATGGTAGTCCGCGGCTGTGTACGGGCCGCTGCCCGATCCCTTGAGGGCCGTCGTCACCTGCCACGCCGCAGGCAACGCGAACCGCACCTCGGCGGGCCGGTCGAGCTTCCCCTCTTCGTACAGGAACAGATTGGTGCCCAGGAACTGGCCGAAATCGGGGAGCAGGCGCGCGAGCGAGAGGTCGATCGTATCGGCGAGACAGTCGAACGCGACCGTCACACGCTCCTGCTTGTTGGTCGCAACACGCCAGGTGTCCTTGTCGAGCCGGTCCCACGGGAGCGACTGGCCGCCGGCTGAGGCGCTGAAATGGCGCACGTAGCGCGCGTAGTTCTGGATCTCGTAATTACCCGGGCTCCACGCCGGTAGCGAGACGTACAGGGTGTCCTGGTCCTTGGTGGGGAATTCGGCCTTCACATGAAACAGCCGCGCGCTCGCCAGGATCACCGAGACTTCGTACTTGACGGCCTGTGCGGCCACAGGGGGAGCGGGGAGGGTGAAGGCGATTGCCACGAGCAGCGCGGGGCGCAGCACACCGACCGGCATGACCGACCTCCCGATACGACGCGCGGCTCCAACGGAACCGTCGGAGCCGCAGGTGGTTAATGCGCGCCAGGCCGCTTCTTAAGGGCTGACGCGTTCGCTTGCGTCCGCCACCATCGCGCGCAACTCCTTGCTGGGCTTGAAGACAGGCACGGGGCGCGCTGCCACCTCGACCGGATCACCGGTGCGCGGGTTACGCGCCATGCGGGTCTTACGCTGGCGAATCTTGAACGTTCCAAACCCACGTATCTCAATGTTATGCTGCTCGGCGAGCGCGGCCTTCACCGCGTCCAGGAATGAGTCCACCACACGCGCGCAGTCCTTTTTGGAGATGAGGGGACCTGCGGTGCGTGCTATTTGTGCGGTGACTTTTTCTACTAGGTCGGCCTTCGTCATCCCGTCGTCCCCCTGAAGAGCTCCAAGGGTAGCCAAGCCGGGGGCCAACATACGGGCTTACCTATTGAGTGTCAAGGGCTTGGAGAAATTGGCGAAAGTGGCCCTGTGCGTCGTGTGGGCCCGGTGACGCCTCGGGATGGTATTGGACGGCGAAGATTGGATACTCCCGGTGCCGCACCCCTTCTACGGTGCCATCATTGAGGTTGAGGTGCGTGACTTCGAGCGCCGCAGCGCCCGGCACACCCGAAGTGTCGCCCTGCACCGCGAACCCGTGGTTCTGTGACGTGATAAGTACTTGGCCTGTAGCGAGATCCCGCACCGGATGGTTGCCGCCGCGGTGTCCGTACGGGAGCTTTACCGTCGTGCCGCCCAGCGCGAGGCCCAGCAACTGGTGCCCCAGGCAGATTCCAAAGATCGGCAGGGAGCCGTCGGCCAGCTCGCGGATGGTGCGAACGGCGTAGTCCACCGCCGCCGGGTCCCCCGGGCCATTCGACAGGAAGATGCCGTCGGGTTTGAGCTCACGGGCGCGCGCCGCGGGCGTCTCCGCGGGCACGACCGTAACGCGGCAGCCGTTTTCCTCGAACAGGCGGAGGATATTCCGCTTCATCCCATAGTCATACGCCACAACGTGGTGGCGTCCCGCCACCGGTCCGACCACGTACTCCGACTCCACCGTGGCCCGCGAGGCGAGGTCGAGGCCGTCCATTGAAGGACTGGCGGCGAGCGCGTCGCGCACCTCAGGGGTGGGCTCGGCGCCGGTGGCGACCACGCCGCGCATCGCGCCGCGCGAACGGATGTGGCGCGTGAGCTGCCGCGTGTCCACGTCGGCGACGATCGGTACGTGGGCGCTGGACAACCAGTCCGCGAGCGCGCCCGTGGATCGCCAGTTGGACGGTTTGACGGACAGCTCCCGCACCACCACGCCGGCGACGCGAGGCCGGTCGGACTCGAGGTCTTCGGGATTGATGCCGTAGTTGCCGATCATGGGTGCCGTCATGACGACGAGCTGCCCGAGATAGGAGGGGTCAGTGAACACCTCCTGGTAGCCCGAGAGGTTCGTCGTGAAGACTACTTCCGCATAGGCCGGCTCGAACGGGAAAGGCGTGGTTCCGCGGAACCAGGCTCCGTCCTCGAGCAGCACGTAAGCGGGGTGCGCGCTAGGGATTGGTAGGCTGGCTTGGGCTTGCCGGCGGCGGTGTGCCGCCGGGCTGGGCACCCTGGACGGGCAGCGGCAGCGGCGTGTTCTGAATGGGCTCGGGCGCGGGGATATTGCCCTGGAGCACCGACCGCGGCGCGCCGCTGTGCGACGACATGATGGCGAGCGTGAGCGCGAGGATCAGGAAGACGCCCGCGCACCACCAGGTGATCTTCGTGAGCAGCGTGACCGCCTGGCGGCCGCCCATGAACATCTCGGTGCCCGCGCCCCCACCGAGCGACGCGAGCCCGCCACCCTGCCCCGCCTGGAGCAGCACGGCGGCAAGGAGGAACACCGAATCGATCACGAGGATGACGAGCAGGAGCGTGTACATGTCGCGGGGAAAATAGTCAGGGCACGGCGGTCAGCACAAGTTGCGCCCACGCTTCGGGATCGAGCGACGCGCCGCCCACGAGGACGCCGTCCAGCTCGACCTCGGCGAGCAGCTCGGCGGCATTCTTCAGGTTCACACTGCCGCCGTACAACACGCGCGTGCGGGTCGCGCCGCGGCCCGTGAGCCACGCGCGGATCTCCTTGTGGACGGCCGCCGCGTCCGCAGGCGTCGCATTCCGGCCGGTGCCGATTGCCCACACGGGCTCGTAGGCGAGCGTGACCTTGGCCAGCATGGCGGCGTTCACGCCCCCCAGGGCGCCCGCGAGCTGCCTGTTTACCACCGCCAGCGTGTGCCCCGCGTCCCGTTCGGCGAGCGTCTCCCCCACGCAGAGCACCGGCACGAGATCGGCGGCGAACGCGGCGGCTACCTTGCGGCGCGTATCGTCATCGGTCTCCCCGAACACGTGGCGCCGCTCCGAGTGCCCGATCAACGCCGCCCGGGCGCCGGCCTGCACGGCCAGGGCCGTCGAGATCGCGCCCGTGAACGCGCCTTTGGGCTCCCAATAGATGTCCTGCACCCCGACCAGCATGTCGGCGCGCTCGCGCACCGCCTGCGCGGCGGTTTCGACCGAGACGGCGGGGGGAAAGAACCAGACGTCGCGGCCGTCGTGGCGCTGGTAGCGGGCTCGGAAGGTCTTGAAGTAGGCCCGGGCTTCCTCCGGGCCGACGTTCATCTTCCAGTTGGCGGCGAAGAGCAGCGGCCTCACGCGTTGTCGAGGGCCGCGACGCCCGGCAGCTCTTTTCCTTCGAGGAATTCAAGCGACGCTCCACCGCCCGTGGAGACGTGGCTCAGCCGGTCCTCGAAGCCGTGCACTGCGGCGGCCGAGTCGCCGCCACCCACGATGGTGATCGCGCCGCGACCGCCCGCCTCGGCGAGGGCCTCGGCGACGGCGCGCGTGCCCTGGTCGAACGGCGGGGTCTCGAACACCCCCATGGGACCGTTCCAGAACACCGTCTTCCCCTTGAGGACGCGGGCGCGGAAGTCGTGCTGGGTGGCCCGATCGATGTCGAAGACCGCGAAGTCGGCCGGAATCTTGTCCGCCGTGCATTCCTGTCGCTCGGAGGCGCGCTCGAGGCTGGGTGCCACCACGGCGCCCCGGGGCAGGATCAGTTTCGCGCCGGCCTTTTGCATCAGGGATTTGGCGAGCTCGAGCTTGTCCCGTTCGACCAGCGACTTGCCGACGCCGAAGCCAAGGGCGAGGAAGAATGTGCTCGCCATGGCGCCCCCGATCAGAATCTCGTCCACGCGGGGCAGCAGGGCCTCGATGACGTCGATCTTGCCGGAGATCTTGGCGCCCCCGAGGACCGCGACAAAGGGGCGCTTGGGGGTCTGGAGCGCGTCGCCCAGGTACTGCAGCTCTCGCTCGACCAGGAACCCGGACACGGCCGGTTTCAAGAGATGCGCGACCGCTTCGGTCGAGGCATGGGCGCGGTGCGCGCTGCCGAACGCATCGTTGACGTAGAGGTCACCCAGCGCCGCGAAGCGGCGCGCCAGGTCCGGCGCGTTCTGCTCCTCCCCCGGCCAGAATCGCGTGTTCTCGACGAGCGCCACGCCGCCGCGCGGCAGGCGCTTGGTGGCCGCTGCCCCGGCATCCAGGTCGGCGATGAACTCCACGGGGCTGCCGAGGAGCTTCTCGAACGCCGGCACGACCTGCTTCAACGAGTACTTTGGCTCGGGGCCTCCCTTGGGGCGCCCCAAATGGGACAACAGCACCACGCGCGCGCCCTTGTCGCGCAGGTAGCGAATGGTGGGGAGCGCGGCGCGGATCCGCGTATCGTCGGTGACCGCGCCGTCTTTGAGCGGGACGTTGAAGTCGACGCGGACGAGCGCGCGCTTGCCGTCGAGCGCCGCCGCGGGGAGGTCCCGCAGGGTTCGCTTGGTCACCGCGCCGCGGCGATGTGGGCGAGCAAGTCCAGGCAGCGCGCCGAGTACCCCATTTCGTTGTCGTACCAGGACGAGATGTGCACGTACGTTCCGTCGATCACGTTCGTCGACAGCGAGTCGACCACGCTCGAGTAGAGGCTCCCGATGTAGTCCACGGACACGAGCGGCTCGTCGCTCACGTCGAGAATGCCCTTCAGGGCGCCCTGGGCGGCGGCCTTGAACGCGGCATTGACCTCCTCGATCGTCGTCTTCTTCTCGACCTCGGCGGTCAGGTCGACGACCGACACGTCGGGTGTGGGGACGCGGAGCGAGATGCCGTCGATCTTCCCCTTCACCTCGGGGATGACCAGGCTCGTGGCCTTCGCCGCGCCGGTCGACGTGGGGATGATGCTCATGGCCGCGGCGCGCGCGCGCCGCAGGTCCTTGTGGGGCAGGTCGAGGATCTGCTGGTCATTGGTATAGCTGTGTACCGTGGTCATGAAGCCGTGGCGAAATCCCCAGTTGTCCATGACGACCTTCACCACCGGCACGAGACAGTTCGTGGTGCACGACGCGTTCGAGATGATCTGGTGCTTGCTCTTGTCAAACTTCTGGTGATTCACGCCCATCACGATTGTGATGTCCTCGCCCTTGGCGGGCGCCGAAATCACGACGGTCTTGGCGCCGGCGGCGATGTGCTTGCACGCGGCGTCGCGGTCGGTGAAGCGGCCCGTGCTCTCGAGCACGATGTCGACGCCCAGGTCGCGCCAGGGCAGTTTCTCCGGCTCCCGGATCGCCGTCACCTTGATGGGCTTGCCGTTGACGACGAGGCCGTCTCCGCTCACCTCGACCGTGCCGGGGAAGCGGCGGTGCACCGAGTCGTATCGGAGCAGGTGCGCAAGCGTCGGGGGGTCGGTGATGTCGTTGACCGCGACGAATTCCACCGCGGTCTGTTTGGTCATGACCGCGGCGCGCAATACGTTGCGGCCGATCCGCCCGAATCCGTTGATCCCGACACGCACGCCCATGCTGCTCTCCTCTTAGATGAAGTCTGGAATGACTGCCCGCCCGAAGGTGATGCCCATGACGCACGTCGCGCCCGCGCTCTCGAGGGCCTGGGCGGCTGCCGCGAGGGTCGCGCCCGTGGTGAAGACGTCGTCCACGAGAACCAGGGTACAAGTCGGAAGTGGGAACGCCGAACAGCGCGGGTCACCCCCGTTCCGCGTTCCGGCTTCCGCCTTCCCTACTGAAAATGCCCCCGCCACATTCGCTAGCCGCGCGACCGGTGTCAACGCCGTTTGGGTTACCGTGTCCCGTGTCCGGACCAGGATGTCGGCCACCGGCGAGTCCCAACGCCGGCCCAATGCCTGTGCCAGCCGCTCGCTCTGGTTGTACCCGCGGGCACGGAGGCGCGCCGGACTCAGCGGTACAGGCACGAGTCGTGCCGCCCCCCGGTCGTCGAGCCGGACCCGGGCCAGGGCCTCCACGAGGTCCTCGGCGAGGCGGGAGAAGCCCCCATACTTGAGGAGGTGCACGGCGCGCCGAGCTGCCGGGTCGAGCCAGACGGCGGAGCGCACGCACTGCAGCACTGTTGGCCATTCGTTACAGATGCGGCACGTACCAAACAACGGCTCGGGGTTCCCGCACCGCTCGCACCACGGCGGCACCAGGGGTCGCCAGCGGTACCGGCAGAGCGGGCAGACCAGGTCGAGTGCCCGTTCGGAGGGGAGGAGCGCGTGACACACCACGCACTCGGCGGGCAGGAGGAGCTGTTCGAGCGCGCTAGCCACGGAGGGCGCGCGCGACGGCCGCCCGCATCACCTCGAGGGGAGGGAGCGCGCCCGGGAAGAAGCGGGCGAACGCCGCGGCCCCCTGCTGGACGAGCATCTCGCGCCCATCGCCCGCGCGCACGCCCGCCCCGCGGAGGGCGCGCACCCAGCGCGTCTCTCGGGGTGCATAGACCAGGTCGAGCGCGGCGCGCAGGCCGGGCGCGCGGGCGGGATCGAACGGCAACGGATCGGACTCCTTCAACCCCATGGGAGTCGAGTTGATGGCGACGTCGGGCGCCAAGGTGCCGCGAGCCGGTTGCGCGTCCGCGCCCCGTCCCCTGGCCCAGTCGGCGAACCGCTGCGCCCGCTCGGCATCGCGCGACAGCACTTGCAGCTCGGCACGCGCTTCGGCCGCGGCGATCGCGACGGCGCGGGCCGCGCCCCCCGTCCCGATGAGCAGCCAGCGTCCTCCGCCGTCCACGCCGATTTCGCGGAGGGCGGCGGCAACGCCCGCCACGTCGGTGTTGTCACCCACCAGCTCGCCGCGCTCGGTCCAGAACGTATTGCACGCGCCGACCCGCGCGCACAGATCCGTTTTCCGCGCGACCAATCGTTCCACCGCTTCTTTGTGGGGGACCGTCACGTTCCCCGCCCCCCCCACGGCGGCCCAGGCCGACAGGAGCGCGGGGAGCGCTCCCTCGGGACAGCGGAGCGCGACGTAGACCGCGTCGATGCCGAGTGCCTGGCACGCGGCGTTGTGCATCGCGGGTGAGAGCGAATGGTCGACCGGGTCGCCGAGGACGGCGAGCAGGCGGGTCCTAGCGCTGATCTCCACGCCCGGCCTCGGTCACAATGCGGTCTACGGCCGCGGCGACAAGGCCGGCGAGCTCGGCGCAGGTATCGCGATACACGTCGAGGTCGCCGCCGAACGGATCGCTCACTTCCACGGCTTCCCCTTCGCGGCCGGCGTACTCCCCGAGCACGAACACGCGACCCTCGCCGCCCAACTCGTCCACGCGGGCGCGGTGGTGGCGCGCCATGGTGAGAATCAGATCCGACTCCTCCACGACGTCGCGCGTCAGCAGGCGCGCCCGGTGCGCCGAGAGATCGAGGTTCTGCTCGAGGCCGACGAGGTATGCCCCTTCCGAGACCGGAGCGCCGTCCCACGCCCCGGTGCCCGCTGACGACACCTCGATGCCCTCCGCGTGACGCTCACCGAGGGCGCGCTGCAGCAACGCCGCGGCGAGGGGGCTGCGGCAGATGTTTCCGGTGCAGACGAGGAGGATCTTCTTCATGGTCTCACGGTGCGAGCGGTCCCGCGGCCCGGCGCAGCTCCGCCAGCGTGACGGCGCCTTCCCGTACGATCCGCGCCCCGGGTTGTGTGCAATCAACTACCGTGGAGGCAGGTGAGTTCCCGAGCACGCCCCCATCCAGTACGAGGAGCGTCCTCCGCTCGACGGCGGCGGCGAAATCCCGCACGATGGCCGCGGCGCCCGGTGCGGGCGGTTGGCCGGGCAGGTTCGCCGACGTGGAGGTGAGCGGCTCGCCCAGCGCGGCGATCAGGCCGGCCATGCCTCGATGCGATGTCCACCGCACTGCGAATCCTCCCTCGGGCCCACGCAGCTCGTCCGGCAATCGGCCCCCGCCGCCGGCCAGCACCAGCGTCAGCGGGCCGGGCCAGAAGGCGCGGGCCAGCGCGTTGGCTCCCTCGGTGAACGCTAACCCCTGAGCCTCGGCCATGTCGCGGCTGCTCACGAGCAGGAGAAACGGCTTGCCCGCGCGCCGGCCCTTGAGGCGGGCGAGCGCGCGCACGTCCTCCGTCCGCGCGCGCGAACCGAGGCCATACACCGTCTCCGTCGGGTAGGCGAGCATGCCGCCGCTCCGCAGGTGCGCCACGACAATAGGGATCGCGGCGGCGATTTCAGGGGGACTGGTGAAGGCGAGCGGACGGGCGTCACTCGAGCGCACGCGCCAACGCTTCCGCGAGGCGAAAGTCATCCGCCGTCGTCACCTTGAGATTGTCGGCCGCGTCGGCCACGACGTCCACGGGGAATCCGGCCCGCTCGCACAGCTCGGCGTCGTCGGTGGGCGGTGCGTCGCCCTGGCGCAGCCGCGCGTACGCCTGCGCCAACATTTCGCGGGGGAAGCCTTGCGGGGTCTGCGCTCGCCACAGGCGTTCGCGGGGCACGGTGCGCGCGACGCGCGGGCCGTCGTTCACCTCTTTCACCGTATCGCTCACGGGCACCGCCGCCACGGCTCCGACGCCGCTCTGCGCGCGCGCGATCACGGCGTCGATCGTCTCCCGCCGCACGAAGGGTCGGGCCGCGTCGTGCACCAGCACGACCGGCAGGGCCGTGCCCAGCGCCGCCAGCCCCGCACGGACCGATTCGGTGCGTGTCGCGCCGCCGGCCACCCAGGTGAGCCGCTCGCCGCGCAGGCCGCTCAGCCATTCGGGGGGGTGGGCGACGAAGTCCGCTGGCAGCGTCACGACCACGCGACCGACGGCGGGATGGGAGGTGAAGGGGCGCAACGCGCGCAGCAGCAACGGGACGCCGCCGACGGACCGGAACTGTTTTGGCTCGCCGGGGCCCGCGCGCACGCCGGCGCCGGCCGCGACGACGATCACGCCGACCTCAGGCTGCGAGGCGCTGCGCGAGGTCACTGATTCCCTCCACCCCGACGACCTCGATTCCTGCGGCGGCCACTCGCGAGCGCGCAGAGACAAACGCGCGGTGGAATCCCTGGCGTCCGGCCTCGGCGAGCCGCCGCTCCACCGCCGTCACGGGCCGGACTTCTCCCCCCAGCCCCACCTCGCCAAGGAACACGGCGTCCGACGGCAGGGGCCGATCGCGCACGCTCGACACGAGCGCCGCGACCACCGCCAGATCGGTGGACGGCTCGATCGCCCGGACACCGCCTGTGACATTCACAAAGACGTCCAGGCTCCCACAGGGCACCCCACCCCGCCTCTCGAGTACGGCGAGCAGCAGCGCGAGACGCCGATGATCGAGCCCCGTGGTGACCCGCTGCGGCGTGCCGAAGCCAGCCTTGGTCGCGAGCGCCTGGATCTCGACCAGCATAGGGCGCGTGCCTTCGATCAGCGCCGCGACGGCCGAGCCCGGCACGCCGGTCACGCGGCTCGCGAGGAACGCTGCGCCCGGATCGAGCACCGGCTCGAGACCATCGCCGGTCATGCGGAACACGCCGACTTCATCCACCGAGCCGAACCGGTTCTTCACGGCGCGCAGGATGCGGTGATCGTAACTCGGCTCGCCCTCGAAGTAGAGAACCGTGTCGACGATGTGCTCGAGGGTGCGGGGCCCCGCGATCGCGCCGCCCTTGGTGACGTGTCCCACGACGAACACGGCGGGCCCCGACTCCTTGGCGAAGCGCATCAGGCGGGCCGCGCACTCGCGCACCTGCCCCACGTTGCCCGGCGCGCCCTCGAGGGTATCGGTGTAGCTCGTCTGGATCGAGTCGACGAACACGACCCGCGCACCCACGCCGCGCGCGTGGTGCACCATGGCTTCGACGTTGGTCTCGCCCAGGACGTGCACCGCGCCCGCGTCATCGGCCAGGCGGTCGGCGCGCAGGCGCAGCTGGTGCGGCGACTCCTCGCCGGACACGTAGAGCGTCGGCACCCCGGCCCGCTCGAGGCGGGCGGCGCATTGCAGCAGGAGGGTGGACTTCCCGATCCCGGGCTCGCCGCCCACCAGCACCACGGAACCGGGGACGATGCCGCCACCGAGCACGAAGTCGAGCTCCGGGAGACCGGTCTGCCACCGCGCGAGGGCGTCGCTCGCGACGGTTGCCAACCGCACCGGGGGGCTACCCGTCGCATCACTCGAACGCCTGACCGCCCGACTGCTTGACCGCCCTAGCGGCTCCTCCACGAGGCTGTTCCACGCGCCACACGCCTCGCAGCGCCCGCCCCATTTCGGCTGCTCGGCGCCGCACTCGGCACAGCGGAAGACGGAACGGTCCTTAGCGGGCACGCACCGCCTCCGCCGGGGCTTCGCGTGACGTGTAGTTGTCGAACCGGGTCCATTCCTTCTTGAAGACGAGCTTGATGGTGCCGGTGGGCCCATTGCGTTGCTTGCCCACGATCAGCTCCGCCATGCCCTCGAGGCTGTTGCCATCCTTGTCGGTGGGACCGTCGTACATCTCCTGCCGGTAGATGAAGAGGACGACGTCGGCGTCCTGTTCGATCGCGCCCGACTCGCGCAAGTCGGCCAGCTGGGGACGGCGGTGTTCCCCGCCACGTTGCTCCGGCGCCCGGGAGAGCTGGGACAGTGCCACGAGCGGCACATTCAGCTCCTTTGCCAGGGCCTTGAGGGACCGGGAGATGTAGGAGATCTCCTGCTGACGGTTCTCGGAGTCCTTGGGCCCCTGCATCAGCTGCAGGTAGTCCACGACGACCAGCCCGATGTCGTGCTCTGCCTTCAGGCGTCTGGCCTTGGAGCGCATGGCCAGCGGAGAGATCATCGCGCTATCGTCGATCCAAATGGGAGCGGTGCCTAGGAGCCCGGCCGCGCGCGCCAGCTTGGGATAGTCCTCGTCTCGGAGCTGGCCGCGTCGCAACCGCTCGCCGTTGACCATGCCTTCGGAGCACAGGAGTCGTTGGACCAGCTGGTCCTTCGACATTTCGAGCGAGAAGAGCCCGATGCCGACCCGGTGCTCGATCGCCGCGTGCTGCACGATGTTGAGCGCCAGCGCCGTCTTGCCCATCGACGGCCGGGCGGCGAGCACGATGAGATCTCCGGGTTGAAAGCCCGCGGTGTAGGTGTCCAGCTCCGTGAATCCGGTCACGACCCCGGTGGCGCCACCACCCCCCTGCTGCAGCTGCTCGATCCGCTCCATGGCGGGCCAGATCAGCTCCTTGATCCGAATGAACTCTTCGGCCCGCCGCAGCTGCACGACCTCGAAGACCCGTCGCTCGGCCTGATCGAGGACCTCAGTCGTGCTGCCGCGCGACTCGTACACCTCCGTCACGATGTTGGTGGCCGCTTCGATCAGCCGCCGCTGAATGGCCTTGTCGCGAACAATCGAGGCGTGAAACTCGATATTGGCCGAGGTTGGTACGGCATCGATCAGGGCGCTGATGTACTCCAAGCCCCCGGCACGATCGAGATCGCCCCGTTGCTGCAGCTCGTTCTTCAGGGTGATGGGATCGATGACGTCCGAGCGCTCGATCAGGGCGACCATCGCTCTGTACAGCATGCGATGGCGCTCCTTGTAAAACATCGTGTCGTCGAGGTGCTCGGCGGCGCGCAGCGCCGCGTTCTGGTCGAGCATCATCGCGCACAGGACGGCCTGTTCGGCCTCGTCGCTGAACGGGACTTGCCGGCCCGCGTACTCGCGGCTAGTCGCTGAGGATTCGACGCGCGATGTTGACGTCATGCCAGGTAGGTCTCTTCCAATTGGGATTCCGGAGCAGGGCGGCCGGATGGTACGTAACGATAACCGGGATGCCGCGGAAGCGGTGAATGTGGTCCCGCATCGAGCCCAATGACTGTTTCGTGTTGAGCAGGGACTGCGCCGCCGTGTTGCCCATCGCCAGGATCACCTTCGGCTTGAGCAGCTCGAGCTGGCGATGCAGATACGGCAGACAGGTCGCGATCTCGTCGTAGAGCGGCTGCCGGTTCTCGGGCGGGCGGCACTTCACGATGTTGCAGATGAACACCTGCTCGCGCGGCAGATCGATCGCCGCGAGGATCTTGGTGAGCAGCTCGCCGGCCGGCCCGACGAACGGGCGCCCCGTCTCGTCTTCCACGCGCCCGGGACCCTCTCCCACGACCGCCAGCCGCGCGTCGCTCGGGCCCTCTCCGGGGACGGTGTGCGTCCGGCCTTCGCACAAGCGGCACCTCGTGCACTGGGCGACGAGACTGGCGACCGCTTCGATCGTCCCGCACCGGGAGATCGGATCGGTGGCGAAGAGATCGCCCGCGGGGGGGTCGTAGAAAACGCCGGGTGGAGGGAGCGGAGCGGGGGCAGGGTTAGGCTCCGGCAGCCCCGGGGCGTCGCCCCGGGGATAACCGGAAGCCGGCTCCGCTGGCGTCAGCACCACCGGGTCACCGCCGAGCAACCGTTGTTGTTCCAGGTACTGCCGCGCCAGAGCCCGCCCGTCGCTCACAAGAGCACGTGCTCCACCTCGTCGAGGATTCGTTCCGCCACGTCGCGCTTGGACAGGAGCGGCAGCGCTGTCGGCTCACCGCTCCGGCGCACGATGGTCACACGATTCGTGGCGACCTCGAACCCCGCGCCGGGCTCGAGCGCGTCGTTCAAGATGACCAAATCGAGCGCTTTATCTTGCAGCTTCTGCTTCGCGCGCGCAACAATGTCGCCGCCCGCTTCGAGCGCGAAGCCCACCACCACGCACCCCTTCGGCCGTTCGAGCGTCCCCACGACGTCGGGCGTCGCTTCCAGCTCGAGGGTGAGGTGTCCCGCGCCGCGGGCCTGCTTTGTCGTCGCCGGCGCGGCCGGTCGAAAGTCCGCCGGCGCCGCCGCCATGATCAGCACGTCCGCCTTCTTGATCAATGCCTGCAGCGCGCGCTGCAGCTCCGCGGTCGTTTCCACGCGATGAGCCGTCACGCCCGCAGGCAGAGGCAGGCTGGTCGGTCCGGACACGAGCACCACCTCGGCGCCGCGCTCGCTCGCGGCTTCGGCGAGCGCGTATCCCATCTGGCCGCTCGACGGATTCGTGATCACGCGCACCGGATCGATGTGCTCGCGCGTGGGACCGGCGGTGACGATGACGTGCTTGCCGCGCAGCGGGCTCGCGGGCGCGAGCAGCCGGCCCGCCGCGCCGAGGATCGCCTCGGGCTCGCTCATCCTGCCCGGCCGCTCGCTCGGACCCTCGGCGAGCGCCCCGACATCGGGACCGATCATGTGCCAGCCGCGCTGGACCAGGGTCTTCAAGTTGGCCTGCGTCGCGGGATGGGCATACATGGCGTCGTTCATGGCGGGGGCGCACAAGACCGGCCCCGTACGGGCGAGGAGGAGCGTGGTGAGCAGGTCGTCGGCCAGGCCCTGCGCCGCGCGGGCGAGCAGATTGGCCGTGGCCGGCGCGATGACGACGAGGTCAGCGGTCTTGGCGAGTTCGATGTGAGCGAGCGCCCGGCCGGGCTCCCACAGCGAGCCCAGGACCGGGCGCCCGGTGAGCGCCTCGAAGGTCGGGGCCCCCACGAATTCCGCGGCGGCGGCCGTCAGCACGACATCCACCCGCGCACCGCCCTCGGTGAGCCGCCGGGCGAGGATACAGCTCTTGTAGCAGGCGATCCCGCCCGACACGCCGAGGACGACGTGCCGGCCGGCGAACGGCATCAGCCTTCCTGGCGCCGCCGCCGGACCAGCCGGTAAGTGAGCCGGCCCGCGACCAGCTCGTCCAGCGCCCGGGTCGTGAGCTTCTTCTCGAAATCGACCGAGCGATCGCGCGGAAAGTCGTTGACAAAGCGCGCGAACTTCGCGGCGACGAGCATCCCGAGATACTTGTTGCCGGTCTGCGTCGCGACTTCAGTGGGGGTAACGATGCGCATCTAGTGCTTGCCTTTCAACTGAGTGTAGAGTTCCACCTTCGCCTCCTGGAAGCCGGCGGCGAACTCCTCGATCCACCTGTTCAACTGAGGCATGTCGCGCCTCGGTCCACGGCCCAGCTCGACGATCTCGCGAAGGGTACCCACTGCCTGATCCAGATCGTCGTTCTTCACGATGTAGTCAAACGCCGAACAATGTCTGAGTTCCTCTTGAGCTCGCGACAGGCGAGCCTCGAGCTGCTTCACCGTCTCCGTCCCCCGCCCGTGGAGGCGGGCAACCAGGACCTGGGGCGACGACGGCAACACGAACACGCTGACGAGGTTGTCCCCCTGCCAGGACTTGCGAATCTGCTCCGCGCCGACCACCTCGATATCGAGCAGCGCGTGCTTGCCGCTTCCCAAGATTCGGTCGATTTCACTTCTCGGCGTTCCGTACCACTCGCCCGCATATTCCGCCGTCTCGAGAAAGCGCCCGTCTCGTTTCCAGCGCTCGAACTCGGCGCGATCCAGGAAGTGGTACGCCTCCCCGTCCCTCTCCCCCGTCCGTGGCATTCGCGTCGTCGCCGACACGGAGATCGCGTACCGGTCCGGGTGCGTTTCGACGAGCCTCCGCGTGATGGTCGTCTTCCCCGCACCAGAGGGTGCTGAGACAATGACGACCCGCGGGGTCACTCGAGGTTCTCGATCTGTTCGCGGACGCGCTCGAGCTCGCCCTTCATCGCGATCACCGTCTGCGTGATGGTCGCGTCGTTCGCCTTGGACCCGATCGTGTTCACCTCGCGCAATAGCTCCTGCGCGAGAAACCCGAGCTGCTTGCCCGACCGGCCCTCCGTGCGGAGCGCTTCGCGGCAGGCGGCGAGGTGAGTCCGCAGCCGCACCAGCTCCTCGGTGATGTCTACGCGGTCGGCGAGCAGCGCCACCTCGAGCGCGAGCCGCTGGTCGTCCACCTTCACCCCTGCCGCGAGCTCGGCGACGGCGCGCTTCAACCGCTCGTATTCCGCGGCCAGGCGGGCGGGCGCGCGGCCCTCGACCACCTGCGCCCCGGCCTCGAGGGCGTCGAGCCGCGCCCGCAGGTCGACGGCGAGCGCCTCGCCCTCCCGCTCGCGCATCGCGAGCACCTCGCGGGCGGCGACGTCCACGATCGGCTCGAGCGCCGCCCAGCTCAGCGGCTCCTCAACCTCATCGTTGCCGGCCGCGTGGAGCACGTCCGGATGCCGGGCCACGAAGCCCAGCTCGGGCTCCCCTTTCAACCGGAGCTTCTTCTTCAGCTCCTTCAGCGCCGCCACCACCTGGCGCGCCCGGGCGAGGTCCACCGCGATCCCACCGTCGGCGCGCGGCGCCTCGACCCAGCGCACCGAGACCGACACGTGCCCGCGCTCGAGCAGCTTGTGCAGGTGCTCGCGCAGCTGATGCTCCGCGGTCGCGAGCTCCGCCGGCAGGCGCAGCTGCGGACTGTAATAGCGGTGGTTCACGGTGCGGATCTCGATCCGCAGCCGTCCGCCCAGCACGTTGCCTTCGGCTGAGCCGAAGCCCGTCATGCTCCGGGGCACAATCTTTAAGCCTAGTCGTTCAACAGACTTAGGTCAATCGGGCTCAGTTGGTAAACCGCCATCTCACTCCGTAGTACTGGAAGTTGCGCGGGTACTCGATCCCGGGCACGTAGCCGCCGCGGAACGCGCGAGCGTTTCGCGTCTCCCAGAAAATCGTGACGCCCGCAATGCGGATCTGCGCGTTGATGTCGATGAACGTCGCGGGCGCCAGCTCGAAGGTGGTGATCGCGCCGCTCAGACTGTCCCGGACGAACCCGGCCGTGCCGCCCGCGCTCCACGATTCGACCGCCGCTTCCGCGCGCAGCGCGAAGATCCCACTGCGGTACACCCGCCAGAACTTCGAGTAGAAGGTCAGCGAGTAGCGGCCGTGACGCGGCGGCTCGAAGTCCCCGCCGTTGTGGACAGGATCGAAGTACCACCCGGACACCGTGAGGCCCGGTGCCAAATGGAGGCCGCCGTAGATGGTGAAATAGTTGGTCGACGGCGTGGGCGAGAGCCCGCTGATCGCCCCCAGGCTCGGCAGCGCGCCTTCCGCCGGCGCGTACGCGTCCCGCCGCGCGGCGCCGACGTCGATCGTTACCCAGCGATGCTCAAGGCGGATGCCCCCTTCCAGGTCCCGGGTTCGCTGCACGGTATCGGTCGGCAAAATCGGCGCCCCCACCTCATTGGTCCATACCACGTCGCCGTGCGCATAGAAGCCGAGGGGCAGCGTGATCCCGAGCGTGAGGTGGGCGCGGTCGCCCTTCCGGTCGTTCGAGTACTCACTGTGCCGGGCGTCGCCGGCGAGAGTGAACGGACGAAGGAAATTCCACGCCGCCTGCGCCTCGAATTGCCACGGCGTTTGGTCGAGCCCGTAGCGGGCGATCAATGCCGCTGACGTGTGCCGCCCAATGTTCGAGAGGGTGAGACTCGCCTGCGACACGCTGCGATCGCCCACCAGTTGATCGTTCGTCACAGACGCCGTCGCGAGCATCAGGTCGAGTCTCGTGCCGCGGCCGTCGGGCCGCCCCCCGACAAAGAAGCGCGCGATCTCGTCCACGCGCTTCGAGGCGCGCCCGGCCACCAGCGGCGTGTCCACCGCGGTGCGGTGCCAGTCCGCGCTCACGATCTGCAGCGAAGCGCCCAGGTTGGGCCGCATGTAATCGGCCTGAAACCAGAGGTCGGTGCTGTGGAACGGCGTGGACGTGGTGCCCCCGATGCCGCTCAAGTCGTTCCAGTCGGCCACGACGGAAAGCCCCAAGCCCGAGCGCCAGCGTTTGAGGAACGCCGCCCGGTACCCCCGCATGTCGGCCTGCCCCGTGGACACGCCGATCTCGCTCGTGGCGGCCGTGGAGCTTTGGCGACACGATACGAGGTAGACCCGGAGCGTGGCGGGCAGCAGGATCACGTCGACGCGCTCGAGCGGGGCGAGGGGAATGCGCGCGGGATCGAGATACACGGAATCTCGTCCCACGGGCAGATACGGCAGGCCGTCCCAGTACACTTCGAGCGCGGCGGGTCCCCGCCCGCCGTACAGCACGACCTCGGATTGGCCGTACAGACCGCCGCGCGCGACGTACACGCCTGGGACCCGCTCCAGGAGGTCAGCGAGGGTCTTGGTTGCGGAGAAGACAATGGAGTCGGTCGTGAAGCTGTAGCGGGTGCCGCGCGGCAACGGGCCCTGCGGAACGGGAACGGGCGGAAGGACGACGAGGACGGGCAGGCTGTCCCGGGTCGTGGAGTCGGTTGCGGTCGTGTCCGCCTGGGCCAGACCCTGGCCCGCGGCGGCCTGGGCAGCCGCGCACAGCGCGGCCGCGAGCAGGACCGTGCGGGTCACGCCCCCGCGCGCTTGAGGACGAATTCGCTGAACAGGCGCACGCCGATCGCCGTGGGACCCTTGGCCTGGTGCGGCGCCTCGCTGTCGGTGTAGGCGGTGCCCGCGATATCGAGATGCACCCACGGATACCCCGTCGCGAACTCCCGCAGGAACCAGCCGCCCGCGATCGTGCCCGCGCCCCGCCCCGCCGAGTTCTTCAGGTCGGCGATGTCCGACCGCAGGAGGTCGCGGTACTCCTCCCACAGCGGCAGCTGCCAGCAGCGCTCGCCGGCGCGCTCGCCAGCGTCGCGGACCTCGTTCGTGAGCGCGTCGTCAGTACCCATGAGGCCGATCGCCGCGTGGCCGAGCGCCACGACCACGGCGCCGGTGAGGGTGGCGGCGTCTACGACGGCCACCGGCTTGAAACGCCGGACGTACGACAGCGCATCGCACAGGATCAGGCGCCCCTCGGCGTCCGTATTGATGATCTCGATCGTCTTCCCCGCATGGCTCTTGATGACATCGCCGGGTTTTACCGCCGTCCCCGAGGGCAGGTTTTCCGTTGCCGGAATGAGGCCGACCACGTTGATGGCGGGCTTCAGCCTGCCCAGCATCTCGAACGTCCCGAGCACCGCCGCCGCGCCCGACATGTCGAACTTCATGTCCTCCATGTTCTGGGCCGGCTTGATGGAGATCCCCCCGGAATCGAAGGTGACGCCCTTGCCGACGAGCGCGATCGGGGACGCGTCGGTCTTGCCGCCGCGGTGCTCGAGCACGATGAAGCGAGGCTCCTGCACGCTGCCCTGCGCCACCGCGAGAAGGGTACGCATCCCCTCGCGCTCGAGCTGCGGGCGGTCGAGGACGGTGAGGGTGAACCCGTACGCGTCGGCGAGGCGTTTGGCCTGCTCCGCGAGATAGGCCGGCGTGCACACGTTCCCCGGTTGCACCTGGAGGAAGCGGGCCAGCCGGTGCCCGGCGGCGATGGCGTCGCCGATCCTCTGGCCGGCCGTCACCTCCTTGGCTTCGCTCGCGTCGCACACGATCGCGACCGATTCGACTTCGGGGCGCGGCTCGTCGGACGACGTCTTCATGTCCGTGAAGGTCCAGGCGCCCTGCACCGCGCCTTCGACCACGACCTGGCCCAGGTCGCGCGCGGCGACGCCGTTCCGGGCCTCGGTCGCGACGGCGAAGGCGAACTGCTTCGCGCCCACGGCACGCGCCCGCTTCGCGGCCACGCCGGCCGCGCGGCGGATGGTGCCCCGCGCGACGTCGCCCGGCTTCCCCAGGCCGACGAGCAGGATGCGCTGGGGTTTGGCGCCCGGGGGATAGACGAGGCACGTTTCGTCGCGCTTGCCCTTGAAATCGCCGCTCGCGACCGCGCGGCCCAGCGCGCCGCCGCTCACCTGATCGAGCGGGCCGAGCGAGGGAGGGAGCGTCTTCGCTTCGGTGAGCGCCACGGCGACGAGCGGCAGGTCGAGGCTGGCCGCTGGGGTCGTGACGACGCTGCTCGTCATCGGGCTAGACATGCTCGACGATACACTCGGCAAAGGTGGAGGTCGAAACCTGCTTCGCGGCGGGCAACAGCCGCGCGAGGTCGTAGGTGACGCGCCCGCCCAGAATCGCGGCGGCAATGCCCCGCTCGACCGCCGCCGCTACGTCGTGCCAGCCCAGCTCCTCGAACATCATGGCGCCGGAGAGGATCACGCTGCCCGGGTTCACCTTGTCCTGCCCCGCGTACTTCGGTGCCGTGCCGTGGGTCGCCTCGTAGACGGCATACCCGTCGCCGACGTTGCCGCCGGGTGCCAAGCCCAGGCCGCCCACCTGCGCCGCCGCCGCGTCGGACAAGAGGTCGCCGTTCAGGTTCGGCGCCGCGATCACCGAATATTCATCGGGCCGAAGCACGAGCTGCGCGAACATCGCATCAGTGATGCGGTCCTTGATGACCACACGTCCCGCCTTCCCCGTCCCCCCTCCCACTTCACTCTCGGGAATGGTCTTGTCGCCGAACTTCTCCTTCGCGATCTCATAGCCCCATTCCCGGAAGCCGCCCTCGGTGAACTTCATGATGTTGCCTTTGTGCACGAGCGTCACGGAGCTCCGGCCGGCCTGAATGGCGTACTGGATCGCCTTGGCGACCAGGCGCTGGCTGCCGAACTTGGACATCGGCTTGATACCGATAGCGCTTCCCGGCCGGATCTTGGCACCGAAGCGTTCCGAGAGAAACTGGATTATTGCGTCCGCTTCGGGTCCACCGGCGCGGTACTCGACCCCCGAGTATACGTCCTCGATGTTTTCGCGAAAGATCACGACGTCGAGCTTTTGCGGCTCGCGCATCGGGCTCGGCACGCCGGGGAAGTAGCGCACCGGACGGATGCAGGCGTACAGATCGAGCAGCTGGCGCAGGGCGACGTTGAGGGAGCGGATCCCGCCGCCGACCGGGGTCGTGAGGGGCCCCTTGATGGCGACGCGGTGCTGGCGGATGGTCTCGAGCGTGGCATCGGGCAGCCAGGTGCCGGTCTGCTTGAACGCCTTCTCGCCGGCCAGGACCTCGAGCCATTCGACCTTGCGCTTGCCGCCGGAGGTCTTCTGGACCGCGGCATCGAACACGCGCCGCGCGGCGCGCCAGATGTCCGGACCCGTGCCGTCGCCCTCGATGAAGGGGATGATGGGCTGGTCTGGCACCACCCAGCGGTCGTGCCGGAAGTCGATGCGATCGCCCATCTGGAGCAGGCTCCCGGCCACCGGGGGGGCGGCCGCACGTGAGTGGACAGGGTAGCGAATGCCGATCTGGAACGCGTGCAGTCTACATGACAGCGGCAGGGTTGCGCCAGCCGAACCCGGTGCCGTAGACTATGGCCCGATGCGCGCCCACCGCGTTGCGTTCCGCTCGATCATCGCTCTCGCCGCCGTGTGTTGGCTGGCTGCGGGGCCTGGTGGACTCGTGCTGCGTCAGGCCTTGGCCTGCCGCGACGCGATGGGGATGCCCGCGCACCATCACCACATGCCTCAATCAGGGTCTTGCTTCTGTAGCCAGATGGTGGGCGCGTTCGACCAGACGGTCTCGTCCGCCATGCCGGCGTTCGCTGTCCCCGGCGCGGGAGTCGTCACGCCGGTCGGTAGCACTCCAGAACCGTCCGCCCTGCCCCTTCCTCCGTCCCCTTCGTTCGTCCCGGAGACTCCGCCCCCGATTCTCGCGTAGGCCAAGACGGTTCGTTTCAGCCTGGGCGCGACGTTTGGGGAACGTGCGCGGCGCTTTCCGAGCGCCGGGCCGCGGTTCGCGCCCTTTGCGTCGCCTGTGTTGGTACGGCGGCCGAGCGCCGCCGCGCGCGACCTCACACGCGGAGTGCATGATGTCTCCACGCCTCGCAGTACTCCTTCTTGGCTGCCTCCCGGCCATGGTGTATGCCCAGCAACCGCCGGCGCAGGATTCCGCCCATCAGCACGGCGACTCTCTGACCCGGACACCGATTACCCTGCAACCGGTGACGGTCACCGCAACCGCCGTACAGCGCGAGGATCCCCGCACCTCTGTACGGGTCTCGGCCGCCGCGATCCAACAAGCCCCCGCTACCAACGCGTACGACCTGCTCCGTCAGACCGCAGGTCTGGAAGTCCACGACCAGGGCCAAGGACCCGGATTCGCCTCGGACGCCTCGGTGCGCGGGTTCAGTTCGGACCACTCAACCGATTTGGCTCTGTGGGTTGACGGCGTTCCCATCAACGAGCCAGTGAATGGGCATGCAGAGGGCTACAACGACTGGAGCCTGCTGTTCCCCCAAGGCGTGCAGGACATCGACGTGATCAAGGGGCCGACGAGCGCGCTGTACGGCAACTTCGCGATGGCGGGCATAGTGAACGTGCGCACCCTCGAGCGAATGCACGGCACGTCGGTCTTGGTTGAGCCTGGCTCCTACGGGCGGGTTGCGGGGACGCTACTCACCGGCTTCGATCACGATACGAAGAGCGGTGTGTTCGGCATTCGTGCAGTACGGGAAGACGGATGGCGTCCCAACAGCGGCTACGACCTTGCTCAGGCTCACGGGCGGTACGTGACCTCGCTGAGCCCCAGCACCACGCTCGACCTCGGAACCGAGTTCTATGCGACGCGATGGGACTCGCCCGGGTTCTTGACCGACAGCCAGTACACCGCGGGGCTCTACGACGTCGTCGCGAATGCCTCCGACGGGGGCTTCAAGCGGCGCGCGCAGGAGCGCGCCAGCCTGCGGGTGTTTGTCAACTCATCATTGTTGTGGCGTACGACGGCGTACGCGACCCAAGGTCGGTGGCAGCTCTACCTGACTATCCCGCCCGAGCCGGGGAGCGGCGAGGGCTCCGGCAGCCAGACTGAGGAAGAGGATCACCGCTACGGGTTCGGTCTGACGAGCGCCCTGACTTGGGCGCTGCCACGCCTTGACCTTACGGTCGGGACCGAAGGGCGGTGGGACCATTCCGACTACGAGAATTGGCTTACCACCGACCGTTCCCGCGACTCCGCGCAGACATTGGTGTCGGCCCGGCAGGCCTCGGGCGCGCTCTTTGTCGAATCGGCCACCGATGTCACCCGGCACATGCGCCTGACCGTGGGGGGCCGCCTGGACGCGCTGGACACGCGCTCGGAACCCGACAGCGCGGTTGCCGCGAGCGCCGGGAAGACGGTGTTCTCACCCAAGCTGGGCGTGCTCTACCACCTGGGGTTCCCGGCCGACTGGTACGCCAATGTGTCGAAGGGCTTTCGCCAGACCGATGGCGTCATAGAAGACCCCACCCTGCCGTTCATTACCGAGTGGGCCTATGAGACGGGGATCAAGGTGGATACGCGGCGCGTAGCCGCGAGCATCGCGCTGTTTCAAATGGACGTCAGCAACGAGCAGACCTTCGACCCCGTGACGCTTACGTCCTTCAGTGGCGGGAGCAGCCGGCGCCGCGGCGTCGAGGCTGGGCTCGTGGCCCGTGCCGGCACGGGTGTATCGGTGAGCACGGACTGGACGTTCAATGACGCGCGATACCGTGAGTTGATCACGGAGGATGGGGATACCCTCAATGACGCGCGTGTCTACAACACGGCCAGGTACGTGGGCATCGTGGGACTGGAGGTCGCGCCGCCAGCAGCCGCCTGGCGCCTGGGGGTCAGCTCGAACGTGGTGGGTCCCTACAGCCCCTTTGACGAACCGGGCGTGGTACGCCCCGCCTACGCCCTGGTCCACCTTAGCGGAGGGTTCAGGTTTGGCGGTGCGCTTCTTCAAGTCGGAGTGAGAAACCTGCTCGACCAGGCGTATCGGGAGCTCGAGGCGGGCGGATTCGTCTCGCCAGGTCAGCCGCGGACCGTATACGGGGTGTTGCGCTACGGGTGGTAGTCCGGGTCGCTGAGGACGACGCCTAGGAGAAGTCCGTCCCCGCGACCTGAGCCGAGAGCTTCCCCTCGCTCACCAGCAATGCCACGTCCGGGCGCACTTGGTCTTCCAGCGGCACGTTGTTCCGATCGCGGCGCACCATGCGGGAGAAGAGCGACAGGTCGTGATCGAACAGGAAGCGGAAGAGCAGTCGCGTCCACGACGTGTGGTAGAAGAGATTGTTGTAGAACTCGGGCGCGATCGCGCGGATCTTGGGCAGCCGGTTCCAGGGGACCGACGGGAAGTCGTGGTGCTCGTTGTGGTAGCCCACATTGAACGCCAGCGTGTTCAGGATCCCGTAGTAACTGAAGGTCTCCTGTTCTCCCGGGGTGGTCATGTAGTGACGCTGGATCCACCGCGCGCCGAGCGGGTGCAGGCCGATCGCAAAGAACAGCGAGAGGCAGAAGTACAGCAGGGCCTTCGGACCGAGCGCGAAGTACATCGCGGTGTCGAACACGATCATGATCCCGAGATTCGTCAGGCTCCACGGATCGAGCAGGGACACTTCCTTCACCCGGATCGGCCGAACGATCTGGAAGATCGGATAGAACAGGAGCCAGAGCGCCTTCCCGAGGGCCGAGTGCCCGACCAGGCGCGCCTCCCAGCGGCCCGGAATGTCGGCGTCCAGCTCGTATACGCCCTGAAACGCGTGATGCTTCAGGTGGTACTTGTGGAACGAGACGGAGCCGGGGAGGAACAGGGGCAGATTCGCGATCAGCTCGGTGATCATGTTCGGCACTTTGCGCTTGAACGCGAGCCGATGCGTGCAGTCGTGGATCATGACGAACAGCGCGTGATTCGCGAATGCGCCCACGCAATACGCGAGGAGCACGATCGCCCACCAGGGCTGCCGTGAGGCAGTCCACGCCATCACCATCTGCAGCGACACAATCCCCACCGTCCACCAGAACGTGGTGGGGTTGTGACCGATGAGCGCACGAATCTCGGGGTGCCGCCGCAGGATTTCCTTGGTGCGCGCGCGGTGCGGCTCCGGCGCATTCGAGAAGGCGAAGTCTTCAGTGCTCCGAGTCATGCGGCTCCGGATGGGTTCGAGGGCTGTTTAACAGTACGGCGCGGGTTTGCGTGCGCAAGGCTAACCCTGCTTCAGGGTTGCACGGACGCGCGTCCGCTCCCATTCGATGACCAGGGACAGGGCGTTCGCACCGGCCGGCTCGAGGCGAATCGTGAGCTTTTCGACCGGGGCCTGCGTCTGTTCCACGGGCACGGTCACCGCACCTACGTCCTGCTTGCGCACGTTCTCGTCGATCGCGATCCCCCAGCGCTCGGCCGCCGAATTCGCCACGAGCTGCCACGACTTGGCGCCCGGAATCGCGTAGAGTGAATACACCCCTGGCTTCAAACTGATGTCGCCGAGCTTGGCCGCGACCGGGAGGTGAATGGTCGTGGCCTCGTTGGCGCCGAGGCGCCAGGGCTGATCGAACGGCACCAGGCCGCCCATGATCGTGCGCCCCTTCGCGCTCGGCCGGCCGTAGCAGACCTTTACTTCGGCGCCACCAAGCGTGCCGACCGCAGAGTCGGGCGGACTGGCGCGTTTCACGAGCTGGGCTGGCTCTTCACGAAACCAGCAACCGTCTTTCGCGGCGCTCGGCCGGGCCGCGGCGATGGCGCCGCACAGGGCCAGGACGCCCGTCAATTCCCAAAGTGCCTTCATTGATTTCATTTCCTCCATGCTGTGTGGTCCTGCCCGCATCGGGTCCGGCCGCTATACTACCCGCCATGGAAAGAATTCGCGTTGAGCAGCACGGCTCCGTGGGACTGCTCTGGTTCGGCGGCTGGCTCTTCACGCTCGGCTTCGTACACCTGACCTTCTGGAAAGGTGTGCTGGCGATCGTGCTGTGGCCGTACTACCTGGGCGTCTTGTTCGGCTTCACGCCGCACTAGGCGTCGGGGGTCGGGCCGGGCTATCTGCCGCGGTTGCTCTCCGCCACGCGGCGGCGCAGCTCCGTGATCCAGGTAGGCGACACCACGAGCTGAAAGTCGTCCGCGTCCGAGATGATCGCGAGCACCCGCCTGCCGTCCCGCGTGATGTCGTAGTCCGCCACCCGTGAGGCGGCCGCCGTCAGATTCGGCACGATGGTATCGCGCGCGAGCAGCGTGAAGTTCGGCGCGATCGACACCCGGGCCGCGAGCAGGGACGCGCCCGCCCGGTAGTACAGGCGCGTGCCATCGCGGGACCAGACCGGCTCTCCCCCGCCCGCCACCGAAATCTGAATCCGCGACGACGGATCGGGGAAAGAACGCACGTACACCTCCGAACGGCCCGACTCGTCCGACACGACGGCCGCCCACCTCCCGTTCGGCGCGAACGTCGGGGCCAGCTCATTCGCGGGCGACGTGAGGTACGGTTCGGCCGCCCGTCCCGAGTCGAGGCGGACGCGGAAGATGTCCCAGGTATTCTGGAAGGACTGGATGAGCAGCCACTTGCGGTCCGGCGACATCGTGACCGTGGAGACGAGGTACGGGCTCTCGAACAGTCGTTCCGCCGGTGAGCCGCCCGCCGCGATCTGCGACCAGACCCCGCTGCGCACCAGGCTCGCCGCCGTG
>DATIXG010000140.1:0-2803 GCA_035518815.1 Gemmatimonadales bacterium
AGGGCCCGGCTCTGCCAGTTGAAGAAGTCGGAAGCGCGGACGCTCTGCAGGTCCGCCGCGCCGGAGATGAAGAAGCGCGGGAAGAGGTCGCGGGTGGCGACGCCGATCTCCGCGGTCTGCGATGCGAGCTGCCGTTCCGACCGGGCGACGTCCGGCCGGCGGAGGAGAAGCTCGGATGGTAGCCCCACGGCCACCTGCGCGGGCGGCTTTGGAATCGGTCTGACGGCCGCGAGATCCTGCTGGAGCGCCATCGGCGGCTGCCCGATCAGGACGCCGAGGACGTGCATGGCCTGCGCCCTCTGCTGCTCGAGGAGCGGGATCGTCGAGGCGGTGGTCGCGGCCTGGGCGGCGGCGCGCTGGACGTCCAGCTCCGGCGCGAGCCCGGCATTGAAGAGCCGTCGCGTCAGGTCGAGCGTCCCCTGCTGCGCCGTCAGGTTCTGGTTCGCCAGCGCGATCCGCTGCTGGAGGCTCCGGTAGGTGACGTACTCGAGGCCCACCTCGCCCAGGAGCGAGATGAGGACCGCATTGCGGTCGTCCTCCGCCGCTTGGAGGCCCGCGTCGGCGGCTTCCACGGACCGGCGGTTGCCGCCGAAGACATCGACCTCCCAGTTCGCGTCGAAGCCCGCCTGGAAGAGATTGAACCACTTTCCCGCGGTCGATGTGGCCAGGCCGTTCTTGCTCGATCGCTCTCGAGTGTAGGACCCCGACGCCTCGACCTGCGGCCAGAGATCGGCCGCCGCAATGCGGCGCGACGCTCGGGCCTCGCGCACCCGGGCCTCGGCCTGCTGCAGGGTGAGGTTCGACTGCACGGTGCGCTGGATGAGCGACGTCAGGAGCTGGTCGTCGAAGGTCGTCCACCATGCCGTCGGGGTGCCGTCCGCGATGGTGTCACTGCGCCCCGCCGGCGGCGCCGTCGGCGCGAGCTCGCCCCACGTCGGTGGTGTAACGACGTCCGGGGGGCGGTAGTCCGGTCCGACCATGCATCCGGCCGCGGACAGGAGGACCAGGACCGCGATTGGCGTGCGGGTCATCATGGTCTGGCCGCGCCGGGCGCGGTGTCGGCCGGCTTCGCAGTCTCGACCCGGCTGCCTTCGGCGATATTCGCCGCCAGTCCCGTGGCGAGCACGTCGGTCGCGTCCACGCCGGAGAGCACCTCGACGTCGTTCCCGAAGTCGCGGCCGATCTGGATCGACCGGTAGTGGAGGGTGCCGTCCGCATCGACCAGCGCTACGCGCGTGCCGCTGGCGTCGATGAGAAGGGCGGTCTGCGGGACGACGAGCGGGGGATCGGGCCGCTGCACCTTGAACCGTACCGTGGCATAGCTCCCCGAGAGCAGCAGCCCGTTGCGGTTCTCCACCTGCACCTCCGTGAGCAGCGTGCGCGACGTCGGATCGATTGCGCCCGCGGTGCGGGTCACCGTGCCCTGGAAGACGCGGCCGGGAAGCTCCCGCACGCTCACGTCCGCCGTCTGCCCCGCCTTGATGTCGGGCGCGTAAGACTGCGGCACGTAGACGAAGATGCGGAGGACGTCGACCTGGGCGAGGCGGAAGAGCTCGCGTGTGCCGGTGGTCGAGCCCGCGGAGATGAGGGAGCCGGGATCGACGTTACGTGCCGTGATGACCCCGTCGAAGGGCGCGTACACCTTCTGGAAGCTCTGCAGATCGAGCAGGCGGTGCACGTTCGCCTCGTCGGCGTTCACGGTGGCGCGCGCGGCGTCGACGACCTTCTCGGCGTCGGTCACGGCCGAGGTCCGCTCATCGATCTGTTGCTTCGAGACGGTGCCTGGTCCGGCGATGACGTAGCGCTGGAGCGTCGTCCGGGCGAGCGCCAGGTCCGCCTCGAACTTCACGACGTTGGCCTTGTCCTGGGACATCGTCGCGATCGCCTGCATGAGCTGCTGGTCCACCTCCGGCGTCTCGATGTCGGCGAGCTGCTGACCCTTCCTGACGCGGTCGCCGATGTCGACGAACCGCGCCGTCAGGTACCCGTCGGTGCGTGCCCAGATGCCCGTCTCAAGGATCGCCTCCATGCTTCCGGGCAGCGGGACCTCGAGCACCTCGGGCGCGCGGCGTGGATTCGCGGTGGAGACCGGCGGAAGCCGGGCGCCCACTGCATCCGCGTCCGTCCGCAGCCGGTGGCGCAGCACGAGGCGCGGCAGGATCCCCACGACGAAGAGGGCGGCGAAGACCGCTCCAGCGGAGAGCAAGATGCGGCGGAGGCGGTGCGTATCGGGCGCGGGCATGGCGCCGGGCCGGGAGGTACTCATTCGCGGAGCTCCGGCGGCACTTCGGTGACCGCCGGTTTGCGGCGGAGCACGCTGTAGACGACCGGCACGAAGACCAGCGTGGCGAACGTCGCGAGCGTGAGTCCGCCGATGACGACGCGGCCGAGGGGCGCGTTCTGCTCCCCGCCCTCGCCGAGGCCGAGGGACATTGGCAGCATGCCGAGGATCATCGCCAGCGCGGTCATGACGACTGGGCGGAGCCGCGTCGTCCCTGCGGCGAGTGCAGCGTCGTGGGCGTCGAGCGTCTTTTCCTCACGCTCCTCGTTCGCGAACTGGACGACCAGGATGGAGTTACTGGTGGCAACCCCGATACACATGATCGCGCCCATCAGCGCCGGAATCGAGATGTTCGTCTGGGTGACGAACAGCATCCAGAGGACGCCAGACATCGCGCCGGGCAGCGCCATCAGGATGATGAGCGGGTCGAGCCACGACTGGAAGTTGACCGCCATGAGTAGGTAGACGAGCACCACCGCCAGCACCATCCCGCCGGCGAGCGCCGTGAAGCTCGACCGCATC
>DATIXG010000141.1:0-2837 GCA_035518815.1 Gemmatimonadales bacterium
AGCACGGCGCCCGCGCCGAGCAGGCGGTCGACGGCCACGGCGTTCTTGGCCGCGACATTGTCCTTGAGGGCGGGCAGTCCCCACGTCGTGGGGAGACCGGCCACGTCGTAGGACTCCTTGATCGTCACCGGCACGCCGTGGAGCGGGCCCCACACGTCACCTTTGGCGAGCGCCCGGTCGGCGGCGCGCGCCCGGCGGCGCGCGCGGTCGGCGTCGCGGACGACGACCGCGTTGATCGCGGGATCGTACTTGTCGACCCGCGCGAGATAGAGATCGAGCAGCTCGAGGCAGCCGATCTTCTTCTTCCGGATGTCGGCGGCGAGCTGCCGGGCGGATCGGAACGGAATGTCGAGCATGGCCGGCGATGCTGATACTCGTCCCGCCGGGCCGCCCTGTCAAGGCGCGCTCGGTGCTCGCCGCCGTCGGGGACGCTCGGTGGCAACCTCATACGCAGATCGGACCCAATGAGACACTTTCGTATCGCGTGATAGTGTCTAGCGGTTGTCCAGTCGACCACTCGCGACCGGGCCAATGTGACCGACTTCGGGAGCGGGAGCGGGCAGCTTTCAACCTACGGGAGAGCGCAGATGGATTCGACGTGCCGTCGCACGGACATGACCAGACCCTGGCGCTCATCGAGGGCCGGAAGCCAGGAAATGTCGGCTTGTGCGCATCCGAGCCATCGCTGGAGGCCGCTCGTCACCGCCCATCTCGTCGCGCTGGCGCTGATGCCGTGGAGCACGGTTGCAACGGCTACGAGTGAGATCCTTGACCTCCAGAAGCAGATGCAGGAGCTCCAGGACTTGTCATTCGAGTTGGCGCTCTCGCCGCTTGCGGGCCTCATAGCCAAGGATGGCCCGATGACATTTCAAAGCCTCCAGGTAGAAGTCGATGATCTTATACGCCACAGCACCCATATACGGTCCCTCATCACTTTCCAATCAGAGGGGATCGATCCCCTCTACGGGACGATCGCTCCGCTGGGCGCAAACCTCGACAACTCGACCTTCGGCCTCGGGATTGGCGTGGGCGCGGAAGTGACGGTCGCGGGCTACAGCGACACCGATCTGGGCCCCTTTCACGCCATCAAGTGGACGCTCTCCGGGGGCACGATCGATCTCGGAACGCTGCCCGGCAATCCCCCCCGCGCGCCCGGGGCGAGCCAGGACCTTCCGCCGACCTCGCAGGCGTTCGGCATCAGCCAAGACGCCGCGGTGATCGTCGGCCTGAGCACGTCGGCGACGTCGCTTCAGACCGCATTTCGCTGGACGGCCGCCGACGCCACGATGCGCGACCTCGGCGCGCTCAACGGCGCGGGTGGACGGTCGGTCGCGTTCGCCGCCAATGGCGACGGCTCGGTGGTCGTCGGCCAATCGGAGCTCGCCGCCAATGCCCCGTTCAGCTTCCCGATGCACGCGTTCCGCTGGGTGCTGACGCCGGGGACGACGGGCGGCGTCCTGACCGACCTGGATCCCTCGGACCAGCCGTCGGCGGCCACCATGGTCACGCCCGACGGCTCGGTCGTGGTGGGGGCGGCCGGGCACCTCGGCGTCGCGCAGGCCTTCCGCTGGACGCAGGCGACCGGGATGGTCCCGCTCGGCGTGCTGCCCGGGCAATCGCAATCGGCGGCGGCCGGGGTGAGCGGCGACGGCTCGATTGTCGTGGGCCTCTCGGGGGGAAACATCCCCTCGAACCTGCCGGCCGGCCTCAACGGGCTCGCCGGGACGATGGATTCACGCGCGTTCCGCTGGACGCAGGCCACCGGGCTCCAGGATCTGGGCAGCCTGCTGAGCGCCTCGGGTGTCGACATGACCGGCATCACCCTGATCAGCGCCACCGCGATCACACAGGACGGACAGTTCATCTCCGGCAACGGCATCTTCCCGGGCACGCCGCCGGGCCAGACCACGGTCTACCTGGCTCGCTATTGCGACAGCGGCTCCTGCCCCTCGATCGCGCTCGTCTCGTCCGTACTGCCGGCGAGCCGCTCGGTGCAGCTCGGCGCGACCGCGACCGCCTTCGGCACGATGATCAACGCCGGCCCGAGCGCGGCGGCCGGCTGCGCGCCGAGGCTCGTGACGGCGCTCCCCGGCACCTTCACCTACCAGACGACCGATCCCGTCACCAACGCGCTGATCGGCGCGCCCAACACGCCGGCCAGCATCGCGGCCGGGGCGGCGCAGAGCTTCGTCGTGGCGCTGACCCCCGGGGCCGCGTTCCCGCCGACCGATGCGCGGATCGATTTCACGTGCAGCAGTGCCTTCGCCGCCCCCAGTGTCCCCGGGCTCAACACGCTGCTGGTGTCGGCCTCGCCCGCGCCCGTGCCGGACATCGTCGCGCTCGGCGCGAGCGGGGATCCCGGGATCGTGGACATCCCGGGGCCGACCGGCACCGGGGTCTTCGCGGTCGCGACGGTGAACGTGGGGGCCGGCGCCAGCATCACGGTCTCGGCGGACACGGATGGCGCCGGCCTCCCCGTCAGCATCTCGCTGTGCCAGACGAACCCGACGACCGGGGGATGCCTGGCGTCACCCGGAGGCAGCGTGGTGACGCAGATCAACGGCGGGGACACGCCGACCTTCGGCATCTTCGTCACGGGCACGGACGCGGTGTCATTCGCCCCGGCCACCAACCGGGTGTTCGTGCGCTTCAAGGACGCGGGGGGAGCGACGCGCGGAGCCACGAGCGTGGCAGTGAGAACGCAGTAGCGGAGGCCAGCACCCTCAGCGGCAGCGCGGGATGACCTCGGACCCGAAGCGCCGCGTCGACTCCATCACGCGGTCGTGCGGCAGGTGCCCGGTGCTGAGCTGGCAGAGCACGTGCTGCGCGCCCGCCTC
>DATIXG010000142.1:0-11358 GCA_035518815.1 Gemmatimonadales bacterium
TTGGCTGGTGGCTCGACGCCGAAGGGTCTGTACGAGCTGCTCGCGACCCCTCGCTATGCGCGTCGAATCGATTGGCCGCGCGTGCACGTGTTCTGGGGCGACGAGCGTTGCGTCCCACCGGATGATCCCGCCAGCAACTACGGGATGGCCCGCGAGACGCTGCTCGATCACGTTCCGGTGCCACCGTCGAATGTCCACCGCATCCGCGGCGAGGACCGGCCGGCTGCCGCCGCAGCCGGCTATGAGGACGAGCTGCGCAGCGTCTTCTTGACCCCCGAGGGGCCTCCGCGGGATGCACCGGGCGCGTGCCTCGCCGTCGTCCTCCTCGGGATGGGTGACAACGGTCACACCGCCTCGCTGTTCCCCGGTCTCACGGCCGTGCACGAGAGCAGTCGCTGGGTCGTGGCAGAGTACGTCTCGGAAGTGTCCATGTGGCGCGTGACGCTCACGTCGCCGGTCATCAACGCCGCTGCCGACGTCGTATTCCTGGTCTCCGGGTCGGGAAAGGCGTCGATGTTGCAGCGGGTGCTCGAAGGCCCACATCGGCCTGACACGTTGCCGGCACAGGCGATCATGCCCCACGGTAGTACCACCTGGCTCGTCGACGTCGCGGCCGCTGCAGAGCTTCGAGAGACACCGCGGCGATGAGCTGGTCCCGCTCGCGCGATGTGGCGCGAGCCCGGGGGGAAGCGGGTGATCAATACACCGATCGTCGTGGCAGTGGTGGGGTACGGCTATTCGGGGAAGACCTTCCACGCGCCGCTCGTCGCCGCCGTACCTGGCCTTCGTCTCGGGGCGATCGTGTCTCGCGATCCGAGCAAAGTCCGCGCTGACTGGCCAGACGTGCTCGTGACCGATGCGGCAGACGATGTGTTCGGCGCACCAGACGTCGATGTCGTGGTGATCGCGACGCCAAACACCACCCACGCAGACCTCGCTCGCCGCGCGCTGCTGGCGGGGAAGCACGTCGTCGTCGACAAGCCAGTCACGGTGACCGCGGCCGAGGCAGAGGAGCTCGGGAAGCTGGCTCTGGCGAGAAACCGGGTGCTTTCCGTGTTCCACAACCGGCGTTGGGACGCCGACTTTCTCACGATACGGAGCCTCATCGGCGCGGGCGAGCTGGGCGAGGTGGTCCACTTCGAGTCCCGCTTCGACCGGTACCAGCCCAAGGTGCGCGCGCGCTGGCGCGAGCAGCCGGGACCCGGGACGGGGCTCTGGTACGACCTCGGGCCGCATCTCGTAGATCAGGCGCTGCAGCTCTTCGGCCGGCCGCGCAGCGTGTATGCCGACCTAGCGCGCCAACGCGTCGGCGCAGAGGTCGTCGACTACTTCCACGTGCTTCTGCACTACGAGCGGCTGCGCGTGATCCTGCAAGGGAGTCTCCTCGTCTCCGGCGGCAGCCCGCGTTTCGCCGTGCACGGCTCGAGCGCCAGCTACGTCAAGCGCGGCTCCGACCCCCAGGAGGATGCGCTGAAGCGAGGTGAGCGCCCCGGCGAACCGGGGTGGGGCCATGACGTCTACGACGGCGAGCTCCTTCGCGCCTCGCCGGAGGGGACGACGAGCGCGCTCATCGCCACGCTGCCGGGCGACTACCGCGCCTACTACGCCGGCCTGCGCGACGCGATTCTCTTCGGCGGCCCGAATCCCGTGCCGCCCGAAGAGGCGGTTGCGTCGATGCGGGTGCTTGAGCTCGCGTGCGAGAGCGCCGCAGCCGGCCGTGAGCTCCCGACTTGAGCTGCGGAGGAACGGTCCACAACGTCGCGCCGCACCGGTCCTCGTCGCGGCGCTACGTCAACCCGGAGCGCACCGCGGCGCAGCGCGCGGCGCCGAGGAGCGCGGTCTTGTCGTTCAGGATCACGTTGACCGGCATCGCCTCGAGGAGCTTTTGCATGCGCCCCTTGGCGACGAACCGCTTCATGAACGTGCCGTCCTTCAGCTTGTCGAGGTTCTTGGGGGCGATGCCACCGCCCACGTACACGCCTCCCGTCGCCATGGTCTTCAGCGCGAGATTGCCCGCCTCGCTGCCGTAGAGTCCCATGAATCGGTCGAGGGCCTCGAGACACAGGGGGCTCTTGCCGCTCTGCGCCGCGCGGGAGATGACGGCCGCAGGATCCTCCGCTCGCATCTCCTCCGCCAGCCATGCTGGCTCCTCCCCGCGGCCGGTGTCGCGCAGAAAACGGTAGATGTTGAGCAAGCCCGGGCCCGACACGAGCCGCTCCCAGCTCACGTGGCCGAACTGGGCCGACAGCCAGTGCAGGAGCTCCGCCTCTACCGCATCGCTGGCCCCGAAGTTGGCGTGGCCGCCTTCCGTGGCGAACGGGTGATGCATGCGACCGTCCCAGTACAGGCCGGCTTCGCCGAGTCCCGTCCCCGCGGCGATGATGGCCGCGTTGCCTGCGGCGTCGGCTGCGCCCGAACTGATCGTCACGAGGTCCGTTGGCGCCAACGCAGCGATGCCGTAGGCGCTGGCCTCGAGGTCGTTGATCACCCAGACGTCCCGAATGCCGAGCTCCGCGGCCAGGGTGGCGGCGTCCACCACCCACGGAAGGTTCGTCGCCTCGCACCGTCCGTTGCGGACGGGTCCCGCGACGCCGAACGCCGCATGTCGCACGCGCAACGCGTGGTGGCTGATGAACTGCCCGACGATCTCCTCCAGACCCGCGTGCTCGCGGCTGGGGAACGTCTGCTGGGCGACGGCCTTCGGTCGCCCGCCGTCCTCGAAGAAGGCGATGTTCGTCTTCGTGCCGCCAATGTCACCGGCCAGGATCATGGGAGGATCTCCTCGAAGGCATCGTCGGGCAGCTCGGCGAGTGTCCCGACCGTGATGTCCGCCTCGAGCGCTGGGTGGGAGGTGCGTACGCCGATCGCACGCATCCCGCCCCGGTGGGCGGCCTCGATTCCCTGCGGCGCATCCTCGACGACGACGCAGCGTCGGGGCGGGACGGCCAGCCGGTCCGCCGCCAACAGGAACACCTGTGGGTCGGGCTTGCCGAGCCGGACGTCCTCGGCGGACACGATCGCCTGGAAGCATGCCGCCAGGTCCAGGATCGCGAGGATCACGTCGACGTTCGGCCTCGGGGCCGCCGATGCGATCGCCTGGCGCCAGCCCTCCGCGCGAAGGCGTTTCAGCCAGCGCTCGACCCCCGGCAGGAGCGCGATGCCGCGTTCCCGCACGAGGGCGCGGTAGCGCTCCTCCTTGGCGGCGCCGATCCGGTCGATCTCGGCGAGCGGCACGGCGGAACCGAGATGGCCCCGCAGGATGGTGTCGTTGCGCTGGCCAAACGAAGCGAGGAAGCGGTCGTGCGACAACTCGATCCCCTCGGCCGCGAGCGTCGCGCGCCAGGCGAGCCAGTGGTGCTCGGCCGAGTCGAGCAGCGTACCGTCCATGTCCCAGAGGACGGCGCGCGCCGGGGATCCGGCATGCAGGGTGTGGTTCAGAAGGTCACTCCAACCTGCATGGCCAGCACGAGGGCATCCGGAACGCGGCCAGTCCCGCTCGGTCGAAGAACGCCCTGGACGTCCGGCTGCAGGTAGAGCCACGACGTCACGTTGTACTGATAGTTCAGCTCCAGGACCGCTTCGTGGTCGAGCCCGGGCGCGTGTTGGACTACCTGCGAGCGGCTCAGGTCGTGGCTGAAGTGGCCGTAGAGACCGAAGAGGCCAAGCACGTCGCGGTCCCGTCCCGGCACGAGCCCCGTATAGAGTAGGCCGGCGTCTATGAAGTGCTCGAGGGTGTTCAGGTCTGCGGGGGCATACGTCACGGCGAGGAATCCGCTCAGTCCCTGGTACGCCGCCGGCCCGGGTCCCTGCCACAGCTTCTGCTGGATCGTCGCGTACACGTCGTACGTGCCCGATCGTCGGTTCCCGCTCTCGAATTTCACCTTGGGCTCGGAGGTGTACACGCCACCGACCTTCACAGTGCCGGGAAGACCCAATCGGCGTGCGATCAGCGGCTGCCACCCGAACTCCTGAATCACGGCGACGCCGGAGTCGTGTCGGATGCTGAAGTCGACGCCGTGGTAGCGGTTCGCGCGGAATTCCGAGAACGCGTCGTAGACGCCCGTCATGGCATAGATGTTGTCCGTGAAGGACCAGCGCGCGCGCAGACCCCAGGCGGTATTCGGGTAGCTCGAGACGGAGGCGTTGACCGGAATGCTCAGGGGGTTTCCGCAGAAGCCGAGGTTCTGCGCGTAGCAGTAGAGGGGGGAGGTGGCGAAGTCGTCGAGGGCATCGATCCGGCCGCCGACCAGGTCGAGATGTCCACCCGCCGTGATCTTCTCGAGCGCCAAGTGCACGAGCCTGGTCGTCTGGCCGCCGAAGATCTCCTGTACGGCAAAGAAGTTGGGAATGTCGCGGGACAGGCTGTTTCCAGCCCGGTTCGACGCCGAGACGAGTGCGTAGGTGTCGGTCAATCCGACCACGCGCCCGAGGTCGACGAACACGGCTAGAGAAATGTTGTGGGTGTACCGCGCTGTCTGCGTCGTGCCGCCGACCGGGTTGCCGGCCACCTCCGTCACATACCCGCCCGCGAATCCGATGCCTGCATGGCTGAGGCGGCTCCGTTCCCCTCCCCACCCTCCGGTGAGCGTGTTCTCCTCCCGCAACGCATTCCACTCGAAGAGGCTATGGGGGTCGATGATGCCCCAGCTGGTGTCATTCTCCTCCTGCGGTGCCATCATCCATCCCGAGCGTTGCGAGGCGAGGACGGGAGCGGCGCCGAGAAGCATGGTGGCGAGCAGCCCCACCGCCGGCGTCGAACGCGAGGTCCTCACGTCGAGGCTCCGGCCGTCACCGCCAGAGCTTGCTGATCTCCTCCAACGTCCTCCCCTTGGTCTCGGGCACCTTCGCGATGATGAAGACCAGGGTCAGCACGCCGAAGGCGGCGTAGGTGAAGGAGGTCGCGGTCGAGCCGAGACGACCGGCCATGACTGGGAAGGAGAGGCTCACGAGGAAGTTCGCCCCCCAGTTGGACGCCGTGGATACGGCCATCGCCTGGGCACGGTTTCGCAGCGGGTAGATCTCGGCGATCATGAGCCACACGATCGGGCCGAGCGAGAAGGCGAAGGAGACGATGTACACCGCCAGGCAGAACGCGGTGATGACGCCCAGGCTGGACGCCCCCGTTCCTGCCGCGCCGGCATGGAAGGCGAGTCCCAGGACCGCCAGCATCGCAACCATTCCGAGAACGCCGGCGATGAGGAGCGGCCTACGGCCCACACGGTCGACCAGCCCGATGGCGATGAACGTCGCGAGGACGTTGATCACGCCGATGCCGGTGGTGGCTGCGAGGGAAGTCAGGTCCGACGTGAAGCCGGCGGCCTGAAAGATCTGGGGCGCATAGTAGATGACGGCGTTGATCCCCGTCACCTGCTGGAATACGGCCAGGCCGATGCCGACGAGGAGCGCCGGGCGAAGCGCCGGCTGCAAGAGCTCGCCCCAGGTCCCGTGTCCCTCGGCGGCGAGGTCTCGCTCCATCTGGGCGAGTGCGGCGTCCGGGTCCTCGTGGGGGTCGATCTGGGCCAGCACGGCCCGGGCATCGGTCCGGTGCCCTCGCCGAACGAGCCAGCGTGGGCTCTCGGGCATGAACAGCATGCCGACGGCGAGCAGCAGGCCGGGGATGGCGGCAAGACCGAGCATCCAGCGCCACGCCGCCGCCGGGGCGAGGATGGCGCAGGCGACGTACGCCAGCAGGATGCCGATGGTCACCGCGAGCTGGAAGAGCGAGACCAGGGTACCGCGGACGCGGGGTGGCGCCGCCTCCGCGATGTACATGGGACCGCCCACCGAGGTGAGCCCGATACCGCAGCCCACGAGGAACCGGCCGGCGACGAGAGTCGGTACGCTGTTCGCCACCGCGCAGAGGAGCGATGCGGCGGCGAACACCAGACCCGCCGCGATGTTCGTGAAGCGTCGTCCGGCCCGGTCGGCGAGGACGCCCGCGAACATCGCGGCGGCCAGCGCCCCCACGGTGACGGCGCTCACGACAAGGCCCTCGGTGGTGTCGTCGATCGGGAACTCCCTCTTGATGTAGAGGATCGCCCCCGAGATGACGCCGGTGTCGTAGCCGAAGAGGCCGCCGCCGATCGCGGCGACAATCGCCACCGTCACGACGGAGAGGGACACCTCGCGCTGGCGAACGGGAATGCCCATCGCCCTCTGGCCAGCAACACTCACGTCACGTGGCCTCGACCAGTCATGGCGCCCTCCGTAAGCAACTGGTGTGCCCTGGGCAGGAGGGATAGCGCGCGGGAAAGGACCACGCGGAACGGGCGGCGGAGGTGGTCTCCGATGTCTGCGTGCCCGGATATCGGCAGATATGACGAGGGCAGGGCGGCGCGAAGCGGGCGTCGCGGATGGGTGCCTCGCGGGCGCGCGGTGCTCGAGACGCACTGGGACCGACGATCGCAGACGCAACACCATCTCGCCGTCGTCGGAGGGCGCGATGAAGCGCGCCTCGGTCTCGCTCCGGCGCTCGGCCGTTTGGCCGGCGCGCGCATAGTCGAAGCGCAGAGCACAGCGCATCCGGAGGCGTACCTCGCCCCGCACCGTCTTCGCCCGCCGCACCAGGGCGACGGTATAGAGGTCGCCGATGACGCCGCATTTGCCGATGGGTGCACAGCGACTCGCCATCGTCCCCGAAGCGACCACGGCGGAGGACGCATCGGTCGGCCCGGCGTCGCCCTACCGTACTCCGCGTGGCGGCGTGGAGCACGGCTTCGGGGCTCACGGTCGTGCCAGATCGCCGGTGCTGAACGCGAACGCGGCGGCCCGTGTCAGAACCTCCGCGCGCGCCGCCTGGGCCAGGGTCCGCGCACGCGCCAGGTTGCGCTCGGACTCACGCACGTCGGGGAACGTCGCGAGGCCGTGCTGGTAGGACTCCAGCGTGGCCGCCCATGACTTCTCGGAAGCGGCGAGCAGCGCCGCGGCGGCCTGATGCTTCACCAGCGCCACCTTCGTGTCGTCGTACGCCTTCCAGACCTCGCGCACCGCCTTGTCCTTGGCGTGCTCCAGCTCGTCTTCCGCTTCCTGCTGCATCGACTCGGCGAGGTGCACCTTGTTCCGACGCTCGAACCCCTCGAACAGCGACCACTCGAACCGGAAGCCGGCGTCGTACTGTAGCTCGTGAACGCCCTGGTACGGGCTGTTCTCGACCTTCAGCTCTCCGATGTTGCCGGCGACCGCCGTCCGCGCCGCCAGGCGCGGCCAGTAGTCCGCGCGGGCTCTCCGCACCTCGGCCTCCTTGGCTCGCACGTTCGCAAGCCGCGCGATCAGGTCCGGGCGCTGCGTCAGCGTCCGGTCGATCGCTTCGTCCACCGACTCCTCCAGGGCGGGCGGCAGCGGCTGCTGTGAAGTGTCGGCAATCTCGATCGGCGTTCCGGGACGGATGCCGATGGTCTCGAGCAGCGCCATGCGGGCATCGTGTTCAGCCGCGATCGCATCTTCGAGGTCGTAGGTCGCCCGCGCGGTCTCTTCCTGCGCCTGCAGCACCTCGGGCAGCGTGGCGAGCCCGTTCTGCTTGCGCGCGGCGGCCGCGTCCTCAAGGCTGCGCGCGGCGGCAAGGGCCGCGCGGGCGGCGGCCACCTTGCCGCGTACGGCGGTCAGGGCATGGAACTCGCGCGTGACGCCGAAGACAACCTGCTGGTGCGTGGCGTTGAAGCCGGCGGTCGCCTCCATGGTCAGCGCTCGCGCCGCGTCCACGAGGGCACGGCGGCGGCCGAAGTCGAGCAGCACCCACTCCAGGCTGAGCGTGGGGATGACGAACTGCGTGTCGGCCGTGAAGACGCCGCCGGGAACGACCGTCGTGGGGATCGGGAGCGGGACGTGGGCCACGGCGCCGGTCGCCGCTGCTGCGAGAGCGGGATAGTAGGTGCCCTCCGCAAGGCCGATGGCGATGGCGGCCTGGCGGGCACGTTCCCAGGCGACGCGCGTCTCCGGGTTGGTGCGCTGCGCGATGTCGATCAGCTCGCTCAGCTCGTAGGTCTTCTGCGGATCGATGGGCACTGTCCCGGGCTCGCGTGCGTGCTCGGTCTCGGACAGCGCCGCCGAATAGGCCGCCAAGTCCGGAGCCCTCCACGGGCGAGCGGAGGACGGGGGCGCATTTTCGAAAGGCTGCAGCGCGGCACATGCCGCGAGCAGCGTCATTGGGAACGCCAGGAGAAGGGCACGCGCGTGGACGCGATACTCTTCCGACATCACTCGCTGAAATCCGTCCCGAGCCGCTCGATGCGCGGCACGAGCTCGCCGTACAGCGCCAGGCGCCCCTCGACGTGACGGACCACCTCCCGGCTCGCAATGCCTGGGACGCTCTCTTTCGTGAGGGCGGTGACCGCCGCGAGCTGCAGCCGGAGGTCCGGAAGCGGGCGCTGCGCGGCGCCCTGCGCCCGCTCGGCGATCGCCTCAAGGCCGTCGGCGACGGCGGCATCGAAGCGGCGCATGCCGGCACCGAGCGCACCCGGAAGGGCCGGAACGATTTCGCTCGGCTGGTGCACAATCGCGAGCTGCGTCAGGAATATCGCCTGGGCGTCGGCCGCCGCACGTTGCAGCCGCTCGCGGGCCGCGAGGCCTTCGCGGCTCGGATCGCCCAGCTCGAAGGCCGCCTGGTCCGCCAGCTGCTGCGCGACCGCGAAGTCGTGAGAAGCTTGCAGGCGGAGGCCCGCGGCCGCGCTGGCGGCGGCCTGGTCATCACCGTGGCTCCCGACGGTTGCGAGCCGTGCCATGGCACGCAGTGCCGACCCGAGACTCGTCCACATCGCACCCGACGCCGGCATCGGCCAGATGTAGTGGAAGACCAGCGTGATGACCGTGTTGCCGAGCAAAATGCCGATCAGGCGGTCGCGGATGGTGTAGAAATGCCAGGTGGGCTCGAATCCCTGGATCACGCACACGTAGAACGCGAAGGCGATCTGCACACCGGCGTACGCGATGCGCGGGCTCCCGAGCACGACCCACGCGGCGACCGCCGTGCCGGCGGCGACCAGGAGCGTCAGCGAGGTGATCGACTCCATGCCAGGGACGAACAGCAGGATGGCGAGGAAGCCCATTGACGCGCCGACCAGCGCGCCCGAGATGCGCAACGTGCCCTTCTGGATCGTCGCGCCCTCGCTGCCGAGCCCGACGATCAGACAGGTGATGAGACACGTCCTGATCCCGGGCCAGTCGAGGGCGCTCTGCAGCGTGTAGCAGATCATGACCGCGAGCGCGCCTTTGAGTGCGTAGCGGATGTAGTCCGGGTTCGTGAATGCGTCGGGCACGAAGAGGCGTCCGGATTCGGATGAGGCGACTTCCCCGGCGCCGCCCTCCGGCCCGAGTGCCTGCTGCATCAAGTCCACGACGTGCTCGAGCTCGACGAGCACGGGGAACGCCGCCGAACCGCCACCTCGGGGCGGCGGCCCATCGACGGGCGGGACGCGCCCGAGTAGGCGCCCCTCCCCGAGCGCACTTCGCAATGGTGCGCAGCTCTCCGCGACGCGCTGGAACCGTGCGCGCTCGTCCGCATCCGGCACCCTACGAGGGAGCAGCTCCAGCGCCGCGGCGCTGGTGACGAGACGGTCGACGAGCGTGATCAGCGCGCTCTGCTGCGGGTGTCGCGCCTTGAGAGATGGGTGCGCGACCTCCGCGCTCTTGAGGAGCACGAGCAGTCTCGCGACCCCCGCCCCGGCGAGCCGCGCCGCCCCCGCTTCTTCGCTCCGCTTCCCCAGGTAGCGGGCGATCGCGTCCTCCGTTGCTCGCACGCGTGCCGCAAGCTCTTCACGGAGCAACGTCTTGGGATCGGTCGGGGCAATGAGCAGATTGGCGGCGACCGCCGCGGTGATGCCGAGCGCGAAGACCGGCCAGAGCCAGAGGCTTCCCCGCACCACCAGCTCCGGGCTCGGGATGAAGTCCGGCGCGGTCATCAGCACGGCGCCGATGAGACCTATCACGAAGCCGAGCGCGCCGATGACGAACGTCTGTCTCAAGAAGAGGCCGAGGGCGGCCATCGCTGCCATCAGACAGAAGCGCAGCGACGCCTGATCCAAGGCGAACGTGAACAGGACGAGCGGGATGGCGATCCCGATCGTGAGCGCCAGCAGGAAGACGAGACCGAGGAGTAGAGACTCACTGGACTCCTCCATTGCGACCCTGGTCACGACCCAGACGGCGAGGTGCGGCTCGGGGATCCGGAGCGCCATGCAAAGAACCACCACCACGGCGCATGCGACCACGACGCGGACCGTCGCGATGGCTCGCCCAGGGAACGGTGCCAGCTCTGCGCGGAGGAAGTGGAGCAGCGGAATGCGCTCGGACGACGTGCGGACGGGCAGCGGAAGCGAGGCGGTCTGCGCAGGCATGGCTCTCGGAGTCCGGCGCGTCGCCTCAGTCCGGCGCGCGTGCGGCGCCGCCGGCGGGCCAGCCGCGGATGATGGCGACCGCGGAGGCGCCGACGCGGAAGACGTCCGGTGGGTCGGGGTTCTCCACCCGGATGCGCACGGGGAATCGCTGTGCGATGTGCACCCAGTTGAGCTCCCGCTTGATCTGCGGCACGCCGGGGGAGATCGGTTGATCCTCGGGATTCACCGCCCACCCGATCCCCTGGACTATGCCGCGAAACCTGTAGTGGGGGTTTGTGAGCACGTAGACTTCGGCCTCCATCCCGGGCGCGATGTGGGCGAGCTCGGTCTCGCGATAGTCCGCAAGGACGTACCAGGTGCTCGCATCCACGAGCGAGAAGACCGGCACGGGGCCGGGCGCCACGAACCCGCCGATCGCCGTGTGTAGGTTGACGACGAGCGCGTCGAACTGGGCACGCACGTAGCAGAAGTCCAGGTCCAGCTCCGCCTTGCCACGCGCCGCGAGCGCCGCGTCCCGCTTCGCGCGCAGCGCCTCGAGGTCACCGACGTCCTTCTCGGCCTGATCCATCCTCTGGTGCGCCTCGTCGAGGCCGGCTGCGGCGGCGAGCTTCGCGGTGCGGGCCTGGTCGATCTTGTCCGGGGTCACGAACTCCCGGGACAAAAGTGGCTGGAGCCGGTTCAGGGTGTCGGTGGCGTTCTTGAGCTGGGCTTCCATGCGCTGCACGGTTGCCTTGGCTGCAGCCACGGCGAAACGTTGGCCCTCGATGCGGCGTTCGGTGACCTCGATCTCACCGTCGAGCGACGCCACGTCGGCACGCGCGCGCTGGAGCGCGAACTCGTACGGACGCGGGTCGATGACGAAGAGAAGGTCGCCGCGCTTCACGCGTTGATTGTCCTTGACGTGCAACTCAGTGATCGTACCGCTCACCTGGGGCACGACGCCGATGATGTCGGCCGTCACGACGGCGTCGTCCGTCTGCGGATGTCGCACCACACGTTGGATGACCACGACGGCGAGGATGACGGCGCC
>DATIXG010000143.1:0-2339 GCA_035518815.1 Gemmatimonadales bacterium
CACGCCCTCCTCGAAGTGCTTGGCGCGGAACGCGTAGTCCGCGCCCTTGAGCGTGGCGCGCAGGAACGCCTTGAGGGAGTCGGGGTCCTTGGCGATGGAGTCCTCGCGCGCCACGAGGGAAGTGGAGGCCACGTCGAATCCGAGATCGGACCAGGCCGCGAGGACCTTGATGTCGGCACCCTGCTGCTGCGCGACCTTGCGGATGCGCGCCTCGTGCACGACGAAGAAGGGCACCGCGTCGGTAGCGCCCTTGATGAGAGCGGGAGGCATCGAGGCCGCGTCCATGGTGACCCAGGTGACCGAGTTGGGCTTGAGCCCCGAGAGCTTCTCGAACACCGGCCAGAGGATCTGGTGGCTGTTGCCGGGCGAGATCGCCAGCTTCTTGCCCTCGAGATCCTTCGGCGTCTTGATGGGCGAGTCGCTGCGCACGAAGATGCCGTGCGGAGGCCGGCGGTACCAGAGCGCGATGGCCTTCACCTTCACGTCGGTGTTCGCCCGGGCCGCGATCAGCGCGGAGATGTCCGCGATGCCGACGTCACCCTGGCCGGCGGCGATGCGCTTCACGGTGTCCCCCGATCCCTGGCCGCGGACGATCTTCACGTCGAGGCCTTCCTCGCGGTAGAAGCCCTTCTCCAGCGCGGTGTAGTGCGGGACGTACTCGCCGGTGGGCACGAAGTCGAGGATCAGCGTGTAGGGCTTGAGCGGCTTCGGCTGCGCCCCACCGATCAGCGGGACGAGGAGGCTGACGGCGAGAGCGGCGGCAAGCAGGGGGAGAGAGAAGCGGCCGAAGACTCGCATCATGACCATCCTCCGTGAACGGTGGTGTGGTGGCTCGACAGCCTCGCCTGCCCACATTGGCGGCACGTGCCCGCTTTCGGCGCACGGCGGAGCGAAGCCATGGCGGGATCATGCCACACGGAGGAGATGTGGTTGAAGCCGTTCTGCTGGCGCTCGATCGGCAATCCCGCTATGATCGCCGGCACTCGGAGACCAACCGCATGCCTTTGCTGACCGTCCGCGACCTCAGCGTGTCGTTTGAAACGCGTGACGGCAAGTTGCGCGCGGTGAACGACATCTCCTTCTCGCTCGAGGCGGGGAAGGTGCTCGCGCTCCTCGGCGAGTCTGGCTCCGGGAAGAGCGTGACCCTCCGGGCGATCCTCGGGCTTCATCATGGCGCGAGCGCCCACGCGAAGGGCGAAGTCATCGTGAAGGGACAGGACGTGAACCGCCTCGACGAGCGGGCGCGCGAGGCGCTCCGCGGCGGCGTCGTCTCCCTGGTGTTCCAGGAGCCCATGACCGCGCTCGATCCTGTCTACACCGTCGGCGAGCAGATTGCCGAGACGCTCGTGCAGCACCGCCCCCAGCTCGACCGGGCCGCGGTGCGCCGGCGCGCGCGCGAGCTGCTCGATCTCGTCCAGGTGCCGTCGCCGGAGCGCTGCCTGGCCAGCTACCCGCACGAGATCTCCGGGGGCATGCGTCAGCGCGCCATGATCGCCATCGCGCTGGCTTGCGAGCCCGAGCTGCTCCTCGCCGACGAGCCGACTACCGCCCTCGACGTGACCGTGCAGGCCCAGATCCTCTGGCTCCTGCGCGACCTCCAGAAGCGCCTCGATCTGGCCGTCATCTTCGTCACCCACGATCTCGGGGTCGCCGCGGAGATCGCGGACGACGCCGCCGTCATGTATGCCGGCCGCATCGTGGAGCAGGCGCCCATCCGCGAGCTCTTCCGCCGTCCCGCGCATCCGTACACCGCCGGGTTGATGCAGGCGACGGTGCGCCGCGGCCAGAAGGGCCGTCCCCTCGTCCCCATCACCGGCGCGCCGCCGAATCTCGTCGCCCTGCCCGTCGGGTGCGCCTTCGCCCCGCGGTGTCCGTCCGTGCAGCCGATATGCACCACCACCGAGCCCGTGTCCCATCCCGTGGCCTCCGGCCACACGGCCCGCTGCCACCTCATCACCTAGGAGGATGTCATGAGACGCGTGATCATCGTGCTACTCGCCCTCGCGCTGTCATGCTCGCTGGCTGGGCTGGCCTCCGCTCAGGGCGCGCTGCGAATCGGCATGACCGCCAGCGACATTCCTTACACGGGCGGTCAGACCGACAACGGCTTCGAGGGGTTCCGCTTCGTCGGCTACCAGATCTACGAGTCCCTGATCGCGTGGGACCTCACGCGAGGGGACCGGCTGGCCCCGCTGGTGCCCGGGCTCGCCGAGTCGTGGGAGGTCCGCAAGGACGCGCCCACGAAGTGGGTGTTCAAGCTCCGGAAGGGCGTGACCTTCCACGACGGCAGCCCGTTCAATGCCGACGCGGTGATCTTCTCCTTCGAGTCCATCAAGAAG
>DATIXG010000144.1:0-6983 GCA_035518815.1 Gemmatimonadales bacterium
CAAGGTGTTCTGGAACGAGATGGAGCACGTGGCGGTAGCCGACGGGCGAATGGGCGAGGGGGTATTGTGGGGGGTGTAGTCGGGGGCGTGCTCGCCGCTGCTATGCTCGCCTCGGCGCCATCCTCGGCGCACGCAGGATCAAGTGGAGTTGCATCTTTTGATAGAGATTGCGTGGGCAGACCGGGCCGGCCACCTTACGCGCGATGCGCAAGACCGCCAAGCCGCCCGCCAAGGTCCCCGATCTCTTCCACTCAAAACTCGTCGTGGTCTTCTGTGGCTTGGCGGCGCGGCGCCGCTCGGCGGCGCCGAAACAGTACTATGCCGACGACGGGAATCGCTTCTGGTCGGTCCTGGCCACCACGAATCTCACCCCCCGCCACCTGGCGCCGTCTGAATACCAGCTGCTGCCAACGTTCGGCATCGGTCTCACCGACATCATCAAGACCCCCAGGGGGAAGGATGTCGAGCTGAGGTTCGGGGTGGTCGATCGCGCCGGCCTCCATGCCAGGATCCTCAAGTTTCAACCACGCTTTCTCTGTTTCAACGGCAAGCAGGCCGCGCAGGAGTTCTACGACCTGGCAACCATCGACTATGGTATCCAGGCCGATCCGATCGACTCCACCAACGTGTTCGTAGCCCCCGCCACGAGCCCTGCGGCTGGCGAGGATTGGGACCAGGGCCTGTGGGAAGACCTGGCGGAACGGCTGCTGCGCATTCGGGGCCCGGTTGGCTGAATCCTTCGCCGCGTTCGAGTTCGCGGGATGGGAGCAGGCCGCGGCGAAGTACGACCTGACATGGGCGGCGCTCACCCGACTCTTCATCACGCCGCTGTTGCAGGCCGTCCGCGCCGGACCGAACGTGCGCCTGCTCGACGTCGCCTGCGGCCCGGGGTATGTGACGGCCGAGGCGTCGCGGCTCGGCGCCACAGTCACCGGTCTCGACTTCTCACCGAACATGGTGGGCGTGGCCCGTGCGCGACATCCCACCCTCACCTTTCAGACCGGCGACGCCCAGGCGCTCCCGTTTCCGGATGGCTCGTTCGACGCGGTGTGCATGAATTTCGGGCTGCTTCACCTCCCGAACCCGGAGCGCGGGCTGACCGAAGCCGCGCGAGTGCTCCGGCGCGGCGGCCACTACGCGTTCACCGTCTGGGCGGGGCCGGACGAATCGCCGGCTGACGCGGCCATCGAGTCCGTGGTCGAGCGCCTGGCAAACCCGGACGTTGGCTTGCCGGCGGGTCCGCCCCGGTTCGGTTTCGGCACGACCGCGGCGGCGCGGGCAACGCTCGGGAGCCGGGGCTTTCGCCCGGAAACCGTCACCGTGCAGCCCGCGCACGTGACGTGGCGCATCCCCTCGACCGATTTCCTGTTCGAGGCCGAGCGGGACGCCGGCGTCCGCATGTCCGGGTTGCTCCGGGCTCAGACCCCGGAGGTCCTCGAGGCCATCCGGCGCGGTCTGGCCGAGCGGCTCGAGGCGTTTCGCACGGCGGACGGCCTCGCGCTGCCCTACGTGGCGCATGTGATCTCCGCTACAGCCTGAAGCGCTCATATTGAACGCCTCATGCCTGGGCAAACCACGTTTGTCGCTCTCGGCGTTCTGACCATCGTCGTCGGGTACCCCCTCTTGCGCCGGTGGGTGCCGAGGAATCGCTGGTACGGGCTGCGCGTGGCGGCCACGTTTGCCGACCCCTTCGTGTGGTACGAAGCGAATGCCGCGGTGGGCCGCGACTTCGTCCTGCTCGGCGCGGCGCTGCTTGCGGTCGCTCTCCTGTTACCGCGCGTGGTCGCGTTGCCCGTCGCCTGGTACACGGGGGTGTGTGTGACCCTGTGCGTGGCGGGCTCTCTGCTCTCGCTCACGCGGGCCTCGCGCGTGGCCACGAAGCTCTTGAGCGACCGGCGTAACTAGCCCCGTGCCCTCCCGCCGCGTCGACGTCTTCTTCTACGGGCTGTTCATGGATGTCGACGTGCTTCGGGCTCGGGGCATCGTGCCCGAAGGGGTGACGCTGGCTTCGGTCGGGGGATTTGCCATGCGGGTCGGCAAGCGCGCGACGCTCGTCCCCAACCCGTCCGGTCGAGTCTACGGCGTAGTCATGTCACTGACGCGGGACGAAGTCGACCGGCTCTACGCCGAGCCGGCGCTGCTGGCGTACCAGCAGCGCGCCGTGCTTGCCGACCTCGCGGGGGGAGGCGCCAGCGCCGCGTTGTGCTACATCCTCGCCGAGCCGCCGGCGCCAGAAGACTCCGATCCGGAGTACTCCCTGCAGCTGCGCGCCCTCGCGTACAAGATCGGGCTTCCAGTGGAGTACGTGGCGTCGTTCGAGTAGCCGCCGCTGGTGGCTGGCCGGTCGGGTTTCGAGTATGGTACCCCCATGGCACCCGACGCACGCTGGATCGCTCTGGCCCTCGGCCTCGCTGTGGCCGGCGCCGCCGGTGCGCAGGAATTGGAGCCCCGCGCCCTTCAGAACGCCCCGGTCGGACTGAACTTCTTGGTTGCGTCCGTCGGCTATGCTCGGGGCAACCTCCTCATGGACCCGAGCCTCCCCATCGAGAACGCCCGCGCCGACGTCGGGACGCTGTTGCTCGGCCTGTTCCGCACGATCGGGCTGTTAGGGATGAACGGGAGGATCGGCGTCGCGGTGCCGCTCGCGACCGGTGAGTGGAGTGGGCAGGTGGCGGGTGCGGATACGAGCACGACCCGTACCGGCGCGGGCGACCCCCGGTTCATGTTCGCGCTGAATTTCATCGGCGCGCCCGCCCTCTCATTCCGTGACTTCCGCGGCTACCGCCAGCACACGGTCGTCGGCATGCAGTTCGCGATCGGCATCCCCATCGGGCAGTACTATCCCGAGCGGCTGGTCAACCTTGGGTCGAATCGCTGGTCGTTCATGCCCCGGTTCGGCGTCTCGCAGCTGCTCGGGCGGTGGGTGTTCGAAGCGTACAGCGGCGTGGTGTTCTACACGCGCAACGACGCGTATTACGGAGGCAAGGTGCTGACCCAGGACCCGTTCTTCGACGTGCAGGGGCACGTGATCTACGCCCTGCGGTACCCGAGTTTCTGGACGGCCGCATCCGTCGGATACGGTTGGGGAGGAGTGGCCGGCCTCAACGGGGTGCCGAAGCAACCGTTGCACAACGTGCGCGCCTCGGCCATGGTGCGCGTGCCCCTCGGGCTGCAGCACGCGCTGAAGCTCGTGTACATCAACGGGCTTCACACCAAATTCGGGACCGACTTTGACACGTTTCAGGTCGTCTACCAGTACGCGTTCGGCGCGCCCAAGCCTCCGCGGCCCGCACAGTGAAACGCACCCTCGGGATCGTCACCTGCCTCGGCGCGCTCGGGTGCACCACGCCGCACATCTCGAGCAGACAGATACAGGATGTCCGACCGCTGCCGACGTCCTGTGACGGCGCGCCGAGCGCCGATACCACCGTCTACGACTCGACCCAGCTGAGCGAGCAGCCGGCGCCACGCAGCGTGCCGAAGCCTGAGTATCCCGCTGACGCGCGCAAGCACAGGATGGAAGGCCGCGTGATCGTCGCCGCGGTGGTCAATGCGGATGGCAGCGTGGACTCTTCCTCCGTCGACGTGACGGCCGGCGCCTATGCCTCCCTCGATGCCGAGGCGCGCCGGGTCGTGTCGCTGACGAAGTTCTGGCCCGCTTGCCGCGACGGCGTGGCGGTCCGCTCCCGGATCGTCGCGCCCTTCGATTTCAAGTTAACGGGCGACAGCGAGGGTGTGGTGGTCGGCGTGCTCGCCGGCGTGTGGGCGGGCGCGATGGTCATCATGGGAACGGCGATCGACTGATGTCGCCTCGGACGCGTGGGTGCTCGCTCATCGCATGTCTCGGCGCGCTCGCGTGCTCGGCGTCACATGTCTCGAGCAAGCAGGTCCAGGAGGTCCGGCCGGTGCCGACCTCCTGCGCCGGCGCGCCGAGCCCCGACACGACGGTCTACGACTCGACGCAGGTGACCGAGCGCGCCGCGCCGCGCACCGTCCCCAAGCCCGAGTACCCCGAGGCGGCGCGGAGCAAGAAGATCCAGGGTCGGACGGTAATTACGGCCGTGGTGAGCACGGACGGAGCGGTCGATTCGGCGTCCATCGAAGTCACGACGAGCGCGCATCCTCTGCTCGACGCTGAGGCGCGCCGGCTCGTCTCGCTCACCACGTTCTGGCCGGCGTGCCGCGGCGGTGTGGCGGTGCGTTCGCGGATCGTGGCGCCCTTCGACTTCAAGCTCACCGGCAACTCTGCCGCGGTGGGGTTCGGCGTGCTCGCCGGCGTGTGGGCGGGCCTCATGGGCGCGATGATGAACTGAGGAGGTAAGATGGCGGACAAGCGGATCGGGATTGTTGGTGGGATCGTGGTGGTTCTCGCCGCGGTCGTCGCGTATCGCGTATTGACGCCACATCAGGCAGCGCAAGACGCGCTCGTGTCCGTCGGCCGGGGAGTCATCACCGACGTTGGCACGGTCACGGTGATTCACGCGGGAGTAAGCCCCGAGACGGTCGACTACGACGGCAAGACCGTGCAGGCCGGCGCCGGCCATCAGTACGTCCTGCTCGATTGCCGCATCGAGGCACCTTCGCAGGACGTGGATTTCGACGATTTCCAACTGGTCCGCGACCGCGCGCCGCTGGGCCACGAGGTGAACGTGGGCAACCACGCTGACGCCGGATACTTCTACTGGACCTATCTCGATGCGTCGGGCAGGCCAGCCGGCCAAACGCTCGCCACGGCGAAAGCGTTCATCGCCAGGCTGTCGTTCAAAGTGCCGAGTGACGTGCCGAGCGCGTACCTCTTCTATTGGGGGCTGTATTGGGGACCGTTCGAGCTCCACTGAGATACGCCGCCGGCCTCGGCGTGGCGGTCGGTGTCGCGCTGCTCATCTCCGCGATCGGCGTCGACGACCGGACCACGTGGTGGCTCGAAGTGTTTCCGATCTTCATCGTGGCGCCAATTCTGGTGCTGACGGCGCGCCGGTTTCCGCTGACGCCCCTCGTGTACACGCTGCTCGCGATCCACGCCATCATCCTCATGGTGGGCGGCCACTACACCTACGCCAAGGTGCCGCTCGGGTTCTGGGTGCAGGACATGTTCGGCCTGAGCCGCAACCACTACGACCGGCTGGGTCACTTCGCCCAGGGGTTCGTCCCGGCCATCCTGGTGCGCGAGCTGCTGCTGCGCACGTCGCCGCTGCGCCCCGGCCGTTGGCTGTTCGCGCTCGTCACGGCGACCTGCCTGGCATTCAGCGCCTGCTATGAGTTTGTCGAATGGTGGGCCGCGCTCGCCGGCGGGCACTCGGCCGATGCGTTTCTTGGCACCCAGGGCGACCCATGGGACACGCAATGGGACATGTTCTTCGCCCTGCTGGGGGCGATCGCGGCCCAGCTCACGCTGAGCCGGGTGCACGACAGGAGCCTGCGCAGGCTGCTGGGCACGTGACGGGAACATGCGCACGCCCAGCGCGGTAGGTATGGCCATGTCCCGGCGACTGCTGGTCCCCGCGCTCACGCTTGCCGCGCTGCTGCTGTCGGGCTTCGCAGGCTGTCCGGACTCAACCGACCCGGCATCCTCGGGGGCGGGGGTGGACGCCGTGGTCCACTACGTCAACGTCGAAGGCGGGTGTTGGACGATCCACGTGGACCCGAATCAGGTCTATCAGCCGCTCAACCTCCCCACGGAATTCGAGCACGACGGCCTCGCCGTCCGGGTCGAATTTCAGCAGCGAAATGATATGGCGACATACTGTATGGTCGGGCCCGTGGTTCAGATTCTTTCCATTCACACCCGCTAGCGCGCGGCCTGGTCCCTGGCGTTGCATCGTCGCCTGGACTGACGCCACAGTAACCCGCACCTTTTGCGTAGTCCCTCACACCCACGGGGCGCCCTCTCGTTGGGTGCCGGCGCACGTCCCAGTCCGAAGGAGCTACGCATGTACAAGGAATTCCTCGCGTTCTTGAAGGAATACGGCGTGATCGGCCTCGCCATCGCGGTGATCATCGGCGGGAAGGCCAACGCGCTCGTGTCGGCCCTCGTGGATGGCCTCTTGATGCCGATCGTCACGTTCTTCATCCCGGGTGGGGCGTGGCGGACCGCGACGCTCAACGTGGGTCCCGTGCACTTCCTGCTCGGGCCCATCATTGGGGCGGGAATCGATTTTCTCATCGTCGCGTGGCTCGTGTTCATGTTCTCGAAGAAAGTGCTGGGCGAAGAAGTCGTGAAGAAGAAATAGGGTCGAGGGATGGCGCTGCTCGGGGTCTTCATTGAATGGCCGTGGCTGGCGCTCGTGCCGGCGGCGGTGTTTCTGGTGCTCCACCGTCTCTCCCGACGCCGGCTCGTGGGGGCGGCGGCGCTCATGTGGGGCCTGTATGCTGTCTACGAGTACGGGATGCGTCGCCGCTGGTTGTGCACGGGGGAATGCAACATCCGCGTCGATCTGCTGCTGCTCTACCCCGTGCTCGCCCTGGCCTCGGTCGTGGCACTCGTGGTCGCCCTGCGTGGCATCGCGCGGGCCTCGAGCCCTGGGTAGACTTTCCGCATGGCCGTAGAGCTCCGCCCCCTCGATGACTCGCACTACGAGCTGCTGCGCTCGCTGGACGAGCAGGATGACGTCTGGGAATCCGTGGGGCCCCTGCCGTTCCCCGGAGATGAAACGGCCGGAGATCATCTGTTCGCGCTCGTCGAAGGCGAGGTGCCGATCGGCGTCGGCGGGCTCGTCCGCTCCCAGGCGCTCGAGGGCCGCGACTTCGAGGTACTCTGCGCCTTGAGGTCGGAGGCGCAGCTGCGCGGTCTCGCCACCCAGGCGTGCCAGCGCATCATCGCGTGGGCGTTCGACACGGCCAAGCTCGACCGCGTCATCGCGTGCATCGACGATCAGAACGACGGAGCACGCACGATTGCGGCCAAGCTCGGCATGAAGGAGCTGTCCTCGCTCCCTCCCGGGCGGACCGTGTACGTGAAGTATCGCGACGGTCGGTGACCGGTC
>DATIXG010000145.1:0-22101 GCA_035518815.1 Gemmatimonadales bacterium
GTTCAACCCCGTCGTGAAAATGAGGTCGTTCTCCTTCGTCCCCGCCGGCGGCGTGCTCGTGAAGCGATCGCTTACGGTCACCTGCAAGCCCAGCCAGCCTTTCAACTTCGTCGCGAAGCGCAGATCGAAGGCCGCGCGGTACTCGCCGAGGTCTTCCAGGTCGGGGTAGAGAAAGAACTGCTCGATCAGCGTGGTGTTCGCCGCGAACTTGTGCAGGAAGTCCTGCCCAAGCGTCGCGCCCGTCACGTTATTGGTGGGCGCGGGGGAATACACTTCCTTCGTGTAGTTGAAACCGGCCAGCAGGTTCAACGTCGTCGTGTCTCCTGTGATGGCATGAAATCCGACACCCGCCGTATACACCTGGCGCAGATCGAGCAGCTGCAGCTCATTGTGCTCGTAGTCCGCGGCCAGAAACCCGAACCAACGCGCGAGAAAGTCGCGGTCGTAGCGGAGGCCCGCGCGCCAGTCGTTCGCCGTGGGCTCCCCTTTGTCCGACGCGTAGACGGACGTGAAGTTGATCGCGGCGCGGGTGTGCAGCGTGGTCCGCAGGGCAGTGAGCCCGATCGACAGGTTCGTCGTCTCGCTGTTGCCCTGTGCCACGGTCAACCCAAACGTCACACCTCCGCGGATGTTCTCAAGCAGGCCGGGATGCTGCGCGTGCTCGAACGCCGCCTGCTCAGCCGGCGACCGCAGCACCGGTTTCGACGCGAGGGGCACCCGGATGGCGCCCTGGGTCGTCGCTACCACGAGATCCCCGCCCTCCGTGGTCACCGGGCCCGTGATCGTCCCGTGGCTGGCCGTCACGACGAACAACGCCGAGTCGGACGTGATCGCGGTGATCCCGGCCCAGGGCACGGTCACGTCGCCCATGGGGGCCGAGGTCACCGTGACCCCCGACGCATCGGAGCGCACCACGCGCGCCGTCAGGCGATCGCCGTTCGTGAGGTCGATCTGGGCCGACAGGACCCGGCCGACGCTGGCCACAAGAACACACAGCACCACGGCGAGTTTCCACAGTCGAGTCATCGATCCTCCGATGCGAGGCGCACAGCGAACATCACGGGCGACCCAACGTGGCGCGGCCGCGAAACGCCGACAAGGTGACCTTTGGTGCTAGCCCCTAGTGACGGGGGCCGGCCGCTGCCATTGTTCAGGCGACCCATGACCACCCTGCCCCGGGACTTCACGGCCTCCTGCGACGATGCGTGGCGGCGGGTGCAAGCCGCTCCGGGCTTCCTGACCGAGCGCGAAGCCCGCTTTCTCGCGCTCGTTGCCGCCGTAACCCCGGCCGCGGGCACAATCCTCGAGATCGGGAGCTTCAAGGGGAAATCGACGGTGGGCCTGGCCTCTATCGTTGCGCAATACGGACTCGGCAGGGTCGTGGCGGTCGACCCGTTCACGGCCCCGGCGAGCACGGACCCCGGCCTGGGCGGCGCGGCGTCGTCGTACGACGAGTTCTGCCGGACCGTGAACGCCGCCGGGCTCACCGCTTACGTCGAGGTCCACCGCATGTTCTCGCGCGACCTGGCGCGGGGGTGGCATCGTCCGATTCGCTTCCTGTGGATCGACGGCGATCACACCTACGAGGGCGTCAAGGAGGACATCGATCTGTTCGGGCCGCACCTCGCGGACGGCGCCGTCGTCGCGATGCACGACGTGTTGCACACTTTCCCGGGCCCGGTGCGCGTGTTTCTGGAAGACGTGCTCAGATCCGACCGCTTTGGCCCGGTGGGGTGCTGCGGATCGATCGGCTGGGCGCAGTACCGGCCAAAGGACGGTGCCGCTCCGGGGTTCCGCGTCCGGCGGCGCGCGCTGGCCCGCCGGATCGAGCCGCTCGCCGCCATCAGCGCGCGCGGGCGCGAGCCGTCGGGGATCGCGAAGCTCAGGTACCAGTGGTATCGCGCGTCCGTGCCGCACGGTGCCGTGGACCCGGCGGCGTGGGCGGCGCAGGTCACCCTGCCCGCGGGAGCGGGACCTACCTAGGCGGGAATCGCTCGGTGACGAGCGAGCGGAACGCTTCTTGTACCTCCCGCAGTGGGATGGCGGCGAAGCCCTCGGCGCTCACGACGGCCCGATGCGGCGAGCGGTACGGCAGCCAGAGCGCCGGATGACCCGGCACCCAGTGGTACAAGCCCACCATCGGAATCTTCCACGCCGCGGCAGCGTGCACCGTCGACGTATCAGGCGTCAACACGAGATCGCACTCGTGGATCATCGCGGCGAAATCCTCGAAGGACGCGACGTTCGGCATCTTCGCGGCCCCGGTGGCGGCGACAATCGCGTCGACCTCGCCTTGCTGCTTGGGCGAGCCACCGACCACGATGGCAAACCTCGGGTCCCATTTCATCAGCCAGCGAATGCACGCGATGAAGTTGTCGCGCCCCCAGTAGCGCGGCGAGATGTTCACGCCCAGGCGCAGCGGCCGGCCCGCCGGGAGTGGGCCGAGCCGCGCGCGGGCGCGGCGGCGTGCCTCCGGCCCGATCTGATACTCGAGATCGAGCGGCACCTCCGCGGGATCGATCCCGAACGGCAATAGCAGCTGCGCGATCCGCTCGACGACGTGCACCCGGCCCCGCTCGAGCAGCGGCACGGCATGGGTGTAGTGGCCCGCCCGCTCGTGCAGGATCCCCACCCGGTAGCGCGCCCGGCTCCATCCCATGACGAATTGCGAGTTCGCCGACGGGTTGTCCATCAGGTCCACCACGACGTCGTAGCGGCCCCGTCGCAGCTCTATGAGGAGGCGCGCGGCGGCTGCGGGTGTCTTGTAGTAGCAGAGGGACCGGTCGACGTAGGGCGCCACTGCGCCACGCACGTCGTAGTTCGTCCGGCTGAAGAGCATGTGGATCGTGGCGTCCGGATACGCGCGCCGCAGGGCGCGGATCACCGGCACCGACACGAGGACGTCGCCGATGCGGTCCTGGCGCAGGAACAGAATGCGCGGGCTCGGGCCGAGGGTGACGGCGGCACGCGGCGTCGTGACCAGGTCGCCCGAGAACGGACGGTTGGTGGCGTCGAGAAAGCGGCGCCGGACGGACAGCTCGAGCGACTTGAGAACGCCGACGGCTAGGGGCTCCCGGTCCGCCACTTCATCGAGCAACCGATGCTCGGGATCTGCTCGAGCGGCCCCTGCCCCGTCTTCGCGACCTGCACCATGGCTTCGAACAGATCCCGGCGCACGTCCGGCGGGGCGGCCTCCTTGCGCGATGCATCGAGCCGGCCGCGGTACTGCAGCTCCAGATCGGCGTTGAACCCGTAGAAGTCCGGCGTACACACCGCGCCGTAGGCCTTCGCGACCTCCTGGCTCTCGTCCCACACGTACGGGAACGGGAACCGGAACTGCTTCGCGACCTGCTGCATGTTCTCGAAGGAGTCCTCGGGATATTCCGCGGGATCGTTCGACATGATGGCGATGGAGCCGATCCCGTATTGCTTGAGCTCGAGGCAGTCCCGCACGATCCGCTCGCGCACGGCCTTCACGTAGGGGCAGTGGTTGCAGATGAACATCACGAGCGTGCCGCGCGGCCCGCGGACGTCGGCCAGACGATAGCGCTTGCCGTCCACGCCGGGGAGGTCGAAGTCGACGGCCTTCCAGCCGAAGTCGCAGATCGGGGTTTGGAGGCTGACCATGACGGGAAAGTTAATCGGGCGACAGCCGGTTGCTCTGCCCGTGTTCAGTGCGCCTGCGCCTGCACCCTCCTCACACACCGGAATCCCAGATGGTTCGTCCCCGTACTGACCTCCCCCTTGCCACGCGTGCCGACCGTGTAGCGCGAGCAGTACTGATCCGTACAGAGGAACGAGCCCCCGCGGTGGGCACGCTTGGGCTCGCCGGGCTCGCTCGGATCGAACGAGACGTCCGGCCCCTGGGGGTTGCGGGCCACACCACCCTCCGCGGTCAGCTCGGCATAGTAGTCGGGCCGATACCAGTCGCTCGTCCACTCCCACACGTTGCCGGCAACGTCGAAAAGCCCATATCCGTTCGCCGGAAACTGCGCCACGGGACCGATGCCGGCGAACGCATCCGCACCGGTATCGTGGTCGGGAAAGTGGCCCTGATGGGTGTTCGCCATCCATTTGCCGTCGGGTTCGAACACGTCGCCCCAGGGATAGCGCTTGCCGGTGAGGCCGCCGCGCGCCGCAAACTCCCACTCGGCCTCGGTCGGCAGCCGCTTCCCGGCCCACTTGGCGTAGGCGAGCGCATCCTCGTACGCCACCTGCACTACCGGGTACTGCTCCTTCCCCGCAATCGAGCTCTTGGGGCCGAGTGGATGCCGCCAATTAGCGCCCTTCACGTACGACCACCATTGCAGGTGATTGTCCAACGGGACCGGATGGTCGGGGGGCGAGAAGACGACGGATCCCGCCACGAGGTTCTCCGGGGGTGCGCCCGGAAAATCCTCGGCGCGCGGTGTTCGCTCGGCGACCGTGACGTACGCGGTCGCGCGTACGAATGCCGCGAACTGCGCGTTTGTGACCTCGGTCTTGTCCATCCAGAAGCCGTCGACGTAGACGCGGTGAATCGGGCGCGAGTCCCTGGTGGCCTGCATGCCGACCGTGTCCGTCATATCCGGCGGATCCTGCGCACCCATCGAGAATTCCCCACCCGGGATCCACACCATGCCTTCGGGCGCAGGCGCGGGCGCCGGCCCTCGGTTTTCGACGGTCGGCTCAAAGCCAGTGGACGTCCGAGCCTCGACCATGGCCGGTTTCGCGCGCACCACGCGCAACGCGAACGCCGCCGCGCCGGCGAGGGCCACCACGGCGACCCCCGCCCGCACGTCGAGGCGACTCCGCCTAGTGGCCGCCACTCTCCTTCATCTTGTCGAGGACGTCATCCAGGTTGAACGACGCCGCCTTCTGGCGTTGTGGATAGTCCTTGAACGTGGCCAGGAAATTGGCCACGTACGCCTGCGCGGGGACCAGCATGAACACGTGATCGAGCAACCAATCGTAGTACGTGTTCGAGGTGATGTCCGCCCGTTCGTAGGGGTCCGTCCGAAGATTGAAGATCTTCGGCACGCGCAGCGGCGTGAACGGCTCCGCCCAAATGCGCATCGTCCCCTGAGCGCGCTGCTCGAGGAACACAAACTTCCAGTTGTCGTACCGCAGTGCGGTCACCTGCTGATCATCATTGATGTAGATGAACGCTTCGCGGGGGCTCTTGCTCTCCTGTCCGGTGAGGTAGGGCACCAGATTGTCGCCGTCGAGGTGCACCTTGTAGGTCATGTCGCCGACCTTGTAGCCCTTGAGGAGCTTGTCCTTCACGTTGGCATCACCGCCGATGGCCACCAGGGTCGGGAGCCAGTCGAGGTGTGAGACGATGTCGTTCGACACCGTGCCGGGTTTGATCTTGCCCGGCCAGCGGACCATCGCCGGCACGCGGTAGGCCCCTTCCCAATTCGTGTTCTTCTCGCTGCGGAACGGCGTCATCGCCGCGTCGGGCCACGAGTTCATGTGCGGGCCGTTGTCGGTCGAGTACATGACGAACGTGTTGCCCGCGATGCCCAGGTCATCAAGTGCCTTGAGCACCGTGCCCACGTTCCTGTCGTGGTCGATCATGACGTCGTGGTAGACATCCTGCCAGCGCCCGGACTGACCGACGCTCGCCGGCTTGGCGTGCGTACGCAGGTGCATGTGCGTGAAGTTCACCCACAGGAACACCGGCTTCCCCGTCTTGGTCTGCCGTTGGAGAAAGTCCACCGCCCGCGCGGCGATGTCGTCGTCGATCGTCTCCATCCGCTTCTTGGTCAGGGGACCCGTGTCCTTGCACGACTGCTTGCCGACCTTGCCGAAGCGCGGGTCCACCGTCGGATCGTCCCGGTCCGACGCCTTGCAATCGAGCACCCCGCGCGGACCGAACTTGGCGTGGAACGCCGAGTCCTTCGGGTAGTCCGGCAGCTCCGGCTCCTCCTCCGCATTCAGGTGGTAGAGGTTGCCGTAGAACTCGTCAAAGCCGTGCACCGTCGGGAGGTACTCGTTGCGGTCGCCCAGGTGGTTCTTGCCGAATTGGCCGGTGACGTAGCCCAGCGGCTTGAGCATCTCCGCGATGGTCGGGTCCTCCGCCTGGAGACCCAGCGTGGCGGCCGGAAGGCCGACCTTGGTCATACCGGTGCGCAGCCCGGACTGGCCGGTGATGAACGACGCCCGGCCCGCGGTGCAGCTCTGCTCCGCGTAGTAGTCCGTGAACATCATGCCTTCCTTCGCGACCCGGTCGATGTTGGGCGTGTGGAAGCCCATCAGACCCATGCTGTAGGCGCTGATGTCGGACTGGCCGATGTCGTCGCCCCAGATGATCACGATGTTGGGCTTCGCGCCCTGGGCGGCGGCGGGCGCGGCCGCGGGGGGCTTGGCGGCGGGCTTGGGTTTGGGCTTGGCCTGCGCGTACGCGACACCCGAGGCAAGCATCGCCGCAGCGACGGTACCGAAGATGATCCGGAGGTGACGGGTCATTGTGTGCCTCATGCAGGGATTCATGGATGGGACTGTTCGCTTCAAGCAGTAATAGACGCGGGGGGGCGATCGCCACCTATTGGACCAAAGGGCAATGCTTTATGAAGGATCAGCGCACGGGTGCTCCCGTGCCGTAGCGGCTCTCCACGTACTCGTCGAGAATGCGCAGAAAGTCCGCCACGATCGTGTCACCTTTCAACGTGACGCGCAGATGGCCGTCCACATAGACCGGCGCCTTCGGCTCCTCTGCCGTGCCCGGCAGCGAGATCCCGATGTCGGCGTGCTTCGACTCCCCCGGCCCGTTCACCACGCACCCCATCACCGCCACCCGTAACGCCTCGACCCCGGGATGGCGCTCGCGCCAGGCCGGCATGCGGTCGCGCAGGTACGCCTGGATCTCCTGGGCCATCTCCTGGAAGAAGCTCGACGTCGTCCGGCCGCAGCCGGGGCACGCGGTCACCTCGGGGGAGAACGTGCGCAGGCCGAGCGACTGGAGAATCTGTTGAGCCACCCGCACTTCCTCGGCGCGATCACCGCCGGGCGCCGGCGTGAGCGACACGCGGATCGTGTCGCCGATGCCTTCCTGCAGCAGGATCCCAAGCGCGACGGCACTCGCCACGGTGCCCTTCATTCCCATCCCCGCCTCGGTGAGGCCGAGGTGCAGCGGGTAGTCGGTGCGCCCCGCCAGGACCCGGTACACGGCCACCAGGTCCTGCACGCGCGAGAGCTTGGCGGAGAGAATGATCCGATCGTGCGGCAAGCCGCACTGCTCGGCGAACTGGGCTGAACGGGTGGCGCTCTGGACCATCGCGTCGAGGGTGACGTCGGACGCGTCGCGCGGCTCGGCCGCGCGCGCGTTCTCGTCCATCAGCTCCGTGAGCAGCTGCTGGTCCAGGCTGCCCCAGTTGACCCCGATCCGCACGGGCTTGCCGTGCTCGATCGCCGTTTCGATGATCGCGCGAAAGTGCTCGTCGTGACGCTTCGCGCCGACGTTGCCGGGATTGATGCGGTACTTGGCGAGCGCCGCGGCACAGCGCGGATACTTGGTGAGCAGCAGGTGCCCGTTGTAGTGGAAGTCGCCAATGATCGGCACGTCCACCTGCGCCACGATGTCCGGGACGGCCGCGGCGGCGGCCTCGTTGTTGACGGTCACGCGCACCAGCTCGCTCCCCGCCTCGTGCAGGGCGCGCGCCTGCGCCGCCGTGGCGTCCACGTCGGCCGTGTCGGTGTTGGTCATGGATTGGACGACGATGGGGTGGCCATCGCCGACCCTCACGCCGCCCACGTCCACCACGACTGCTGCCCTGCGCTGGCGCTCGATCACACGCAGAATATAGTAGCGGTCGAGTAGCCCTTTCGTCCTATTCCCCCCCAAGCGCCCGAGCCTGCATCATTTCCGACGCCGATGGACCGCGCTGCCACAACCCCATACGTCCGCAGGATGCGATCCGCCATCGCGGCCGCGCTCGTCGCCGCGGCGCCGCTCGCGGCGCAGAAGACCGACAGCGTGGTGCTGCGCAACGGCGATCACATCACGGGCGAGATCAAGCATCTCGATCGGAGTGTGCTGACCTACTCCACGGACGACATGGGCACGCTGGCGATCGAGTGGGACAAGGTCGTCCGCCTCACGAGCGTCCGGTACTTCGAGGTAGAGCTCGCTTCCGGGAAGCGGTACTACGGCTCGCTCGAGCTGGGCGCGGGGGCCGGACAACTGGTGGTGGAGGTCGGCACGTTCAGCGACTCGCTCGACATGGCCAGTATCGTACGGATCAATCCGATCGGGCGGAACTTCTTTGCTCGCCTGGACGGCTACATCAACCTCGGGTTCACCTTCCAGCACGCCAATCGCCTGCGCGAGCTGAGTCTCCAGACTGAGGTCCAGCATCGCACGCGACAATGGCTCACCGAGCTGCAATCGAGCACCTACTTCCAGGCCCAGGAGGACGTCGCCGGCACGAGCCGCAATTCGCTCGACCTGACCCTGCTGCGGTTCCTGGCGGGGCGCTGGTTCGGCCTCGGCAGTGGGGCGCTCGAGCAGAACGAGGAGCTCGACTTGGACCTCCGCGGGCTGGTCACGGGTGGCGTCGGCCGCTACATGATTCAGACGAACCGGGCACAGGTCGCGCTCGGTGGCGGCCTGACGTACACGAACGAAACGTTCACAGGCAGCGGCGCGACCTCGAACCTGGAAGGGCTCCTGAGGTTCGCCGCGCAATACTACCGGCGGGACACCCCCAAGTCCGACATGCAGGCCACGCTGTCCCTGTACCCGAGCATCACGGATCCGGGGCGCCTCCGCCTCGATTTCGACGCGCGGGTCTCGCACGAGGTCCTCAAGGACTTCACCCTCGGACTGACGCTGTTCGACCGGTTCGACAGCCGGCCGGCGGAAGGGGCGTCGAAGAGCGACTTCGGCGTGGCCTTCACCGTGGGATGGACGTTCTGAGGGTGCACGAAGGTGCTATACCCCCGGCCCGCCGTCCTCCCTAACGTCGGACATCTGAGTTCGAGCCTGTCGAGCGGTCGGTACCGGAGGAAGGGGAGGCGTGGCGGGGTCACGAGCGAAGGCAAGGCGAGGCATGGTCCTGCTCATGCTGGCGTGCCCCATGGCCGCCGCCGCGCAGCGGCCGGAACCGATGCGGAGCGACAGCGGGCCAATCGCCGGGCCGCCCGATAGCGGGAAATTCAAGATCACGCCCCTGCTCGCCCCGGCCTACAACCCCGAGATGCAGTTTCTCATCGCCGGGGGGTTCCTGCTGTCATGGAAGGTAGGGAACAAGAAGCAGAGGCTGCTCATACAGCGCTCTACCCTGTCAGCTACCGTGTCGTTCTCCTCCACCGGAGCCATCAACGTCTCCACCGTGCTCACTTCGTTTTGGGCCGAAGACCGGCTCCGTATCCTGCTCGATCTCGCCATGAAGGACATGCCTGACAATTACTGGGGGGTGGGCTACGACGCGGGGCTCGACCCGGGCGAGGGCGATGCGACGACCGAGTACCACCGCCGCTGGTTCAAGTTCAACCCGCGCATCCTCTGGCACCAGAACGGCCACATATTCCTCGGCGCCACCATGGACATGAACCTCACCCATGCAAGCAACGTCAACCCCACCATGGCGGCCGATCCGTATTACCAGCAATACGGCCCCGAGATGGACAACGTCGGCTTCGGCTTCGTTGTCCAGTACGACAGCCGGGACGTCGCTGTCAACGCCTGGAAGGGACTCTACCTGGGACTCACGGGCACGTTCTACAATCGCAGCCTGGGCGGGGATAACGTCTACCAGATCTACCTGCTCGACTACCGGCAATACCACCAACTCGGCCGCAAAGGACGCACCCTCGCCTGGCAGATGAAAGCCAGAATCGGCGGGCATGACGTGCCCTGGCCCGAGCTATCGATGCTCGGCACCGGGTACGACCTGCGGGGCTACGTCGAGGGACGGTTTCGCGACCGGAGCACGCTGCTCGGGCTGGTCGAGTACCGGCAGATGTTCGTCCGCAGCGACAACCGCCTGTCGCGGTGGGGATTCGTCGGCTGGGCGGGTGGGGGCTCGCTGGGCACCGATTTGAGCCAACTGACCGGATTCCTGCCCAACGCGGGGCTAGGGCTTCGGTTCGAGCTTCAGCCGCGCGCCAACGTGCGCGCGGATGTCGGGTTCGGGCACAACTCGAATGGAGTTTACTTCAACTTCACGGAAGCGTTCTAGATCCCGCCGAGCTTCCGCCAGGCAAATCCGATGTGGACGCTGATCCAGCTCTGGTATGGTGCATCACCGGCCGCGAACGCGTAGTTGTAGCGTCCCGTTGCGAAGAACGCGGTGTTACCCATGCCGCCGCGCAGCGGGAACGCGAAGCCCACCTCCGGCGCGACGCCCCCATGCCAGTTGTGATCCTTGACCTCGAACGTGCCGACATCCACCAGGCGCTCGATGTAGTACGTGCCGCCGTTCACACCGAGGTAGGCGCGCGCGCCCTCCGGCTTGCCCAGGTACAGGTGGGCGCTCAACATGATCGGCCAGGCGTTCACGTACCGGAATTGTTTGCCGGTGAGGTCGACTCCACCGACCGACGCGGTCTCGGTCCGCACGTCGTCCATGACGTTCCAGGCGGCGTTCAAGCCGACCGACGTGCTCCCGTGCACCCAGCGCCATTCGATCCCGAGGCCGCGGAAACTGTACGCTGGCGTGAAGTCGTGCGTGTTCGCGAGTCCCTGCGACATCTGCCAGCTGGCCCCGAACCACTGATCGGTCTGGGCGTGCGCGGGCGCGGCTCCGACCACACAGAGAGCAGCGATGGCGAGGACGGCGGCGGTGCGCATGGTGGCCCCCATCAGTGCTTGAGGTAGGGCGACTGGATGAAGGCCTGCTGGATCAGGAATGTGACCCGCGACTTGATGCTCGCGTCGCCCCCGGTGAGCAGGCCGTTGATTGCCGCGGCCCACGTCCCCGCGATCTGGTTCGCGCCATGGGGTGCGTCCGGATCGAGCATGGAGATGATGACTGACCCCGTCGTGTATTGCGTGGCGACCGGCACCCACGGGTAGACCGGGTAGCAGCCGTATCCACAGGGCCAGCCTCCCCACCATCCATACCACCCTCCCGGCGGGTAGGCGGGATACCAGACGTCCGTATGCTCGACGCTCACCCCGCCGACCACAACGATCACATCGCCTTTCGTTGTGATCCCGTCGACGCGCGTATACCCATACGCCTGCATCTGAGCGGCGATCACGGCGAGCACTGTGTCATCGTAAGCGTGCGTGAGTGACGACATCCCCCCGCCCGCCACCGACATGTCGACCACCGTGTCGGGCATGGCGTAGGTGTGGTTCGCCTTGAAGTTCGTGGTGTCGTTGTGCCAAGTCGCGACCACGTCGAGCTCGCCGGCTACCTCCGGTCCACCTGGATAGCAGCTCGTGCCGGCCAGTGCAACCGGGAAGACAAGAGCCCAGACGAGCGTGCGCACGTTCATGCAACTATCTCCACATGGATTGCCTGGGCGCGACCGAGGCGGGGGGTGGCTTCGTCAACATGCGTTCGCGGGGCCCACTGCTGCCCTCTAGCACCACACGTTCCCCCCCGCCCGATAGCCGCACGCATCGCCGCCCGCGTGTCGCGTTGGAACGACCGATGCCTCAGGTTGCAGTATTGTCGGAAGCGCGCCCAGCGGGTATTGGACCTTGGGTCAATGTCCCGTTCCGAACGCGACCTTCACGCCGAACATCACCGTCGCGCTCAAGTACTGGATCTTCGCGTCCGGCGGGACCTCAGGCCCCACCCCGCCGAGCAACCCCGTCAGCAGGCCGCGGGGCGGGCCTCCACCCCAGGCGATGTCCGTGCCGAGTACCAGGTCAACCCGGGCCAGCGTGAACGCGGCACCGCCCGAGACGTGGGAGAGATCCCAGTGGGAAACGTTTGCGTTGGCGGTGGAGCTGTCGGGCAGCGGCGAGCGGTCCGTCCGGTAGGCGGCGTACGCGGCGAGCTTCGGGTTGAAGTGATGCTCCACACCCACGCCGAAGTTCAGCACGGGGTCGCTCGCCTGGATCACGTCGTTGGTCAGCGGCGCCCCCGACGACTGCGTCGTGAATCCCGTGGTCGCGAGGACGTGGTACGCATCCACCCCGTCGAACCACTCAACGGCGACGTGCAGACGTGTGCTGCCGAACTGGTACGACCCGCCGGCGCCTATGGAGAGTGGGTTGTGGTACGTACTGGCTACGTCGTCCTGGTAGTCCGTCGCCACGACCGTCGTCGCGCTGGGCGCGACGCCCTCGTCCACGAGCGTCAAATCGCGGCCGGCCTTCCCACTCCCCAGCACCTTGACGCTTGGCGTGGTCAGGTTGAAGCCCAGACTCCAGGAGGGATACTGGAAGCTGATCCCGAACTTCCAGAGCAGACCCCAGTAGGTGTAGTCGAAGTCCCGGCTCCCGTTCAGCACCGCGGCGTTCCCGCTCGAATCGATGGCCTGGGCCATCGTCGCGAAGCGCGCGCGCTGACTCCGCACCGACACGAATTGCGTGATGCCCACGCCCACGTGGGGGTTCATCGGGTGGGCCCACGACAACCCTGCCCAGGTGTCGTTGAGACTCTCCTCGACCCAGACGTCACCCGAGAAGAACTTCAGGTCAGGGACGTTGAGCGCCGAGCCCGGCGTGAGCCCGCGCGCCTGCGCGCGCCCGTCGAAGTACTGCCGGGCCAGCACGACGTACGCGAGGCGGTCATGCCCGAGGAACCCGAGGGGGAGCTCGCCCGCGAACATGCTGGGGAGCGACGACAACGAGGAAGAGGTGATGCTGCGGCCGCTGCCCAGTCCGTTCTTGTCGGCGATGATGGCATACCGGTACGCGCTGCCCGAGAACACCGCTTCGACCTTCCCGGAGAGCGCCAGCCCCCCGGGGTTGTAGTACACGGCGCTGATATCCTGGGGGGAGCCCAGCAACACGCCGCCCAGGAGCTGCCCCTTGGTTCCGTACGTGTTGATCCAGTATTGCGTGTCCTGCGCCCGGGCGGCGCGGGGCGTCGCGAGATGGCACACCGCGGCAATGGCGAGGAGGCTCAGGAGACGTGCCATGGCGCACCATGAAAGCTCTTTCGGCGCGGCAGTGCCATTGCACCAAAGGGAAACAGTTTCAAGGGTTTTCCACCCCCTACCGGGCCACGTCCCCGCGCGTAGCTTCAGTCGGTTGGCAGGAGGGTAATCAGACGCTCGTCTTTGAGGCCGCAGCGCTCGTGATGCTCTGACGCGGACGGCCGCCGGGCGGGCGACGTCATTCACCGCATCCGGGCGCTTCTCAACCGCCATCAGGTGGAGAAGGCCGACCTCAGCGTGAACGGGGTGGTGCAGGATGTGGCCCAGCTCATACACAGCGACACCGTGCTGCGCCGCATCGCCTCTGTGCTAGACCTGGACGAGACTCAAACCAGGACGTTGGGAGAGCCGTTCGTGACGACCAAGCCCGGGGGACTGGGAATGGGACTGTCGATCGCCCGTTCGATCGTCGAGGGACACGGCGGTCGCATCTGGGCCACGAACAACTTCGACCGGGGGGCGACGTTCCACGTCGCCCTCCCCGCCGCGAGGATCGCGTGACGAAGCCCGGCGAGACCACGGTGTTCGTCGTGGACGACGACGATTCGGTCCGCAAAGGGCTCACGCGGCTGCTCTCCTCGGCCGGGTACCGGGTGGACGCGTTCCGCTCCGCCAAGGAGTTCCTGGCCCGCGGCACGCCGCGCCCCGACGGCCCGGCGTGCGTCATCCTGGACTTGTGCATGCCGGACCTGGGCGGCCTCGAGCTGCAAGACCTGCTTCAGGCCGCGAACGTCCCTCTCCCGATCCTGTTCGCTACCGGTCACGGCGACGTGCCGTCCAGCGTCCGGGCGATGAAGGGTGGCGCGGTCGATTTCCTCACCAAGCCCATCGAGGAGGCCGACCTGTTCGCGGCCGTCCGCCGCGCCGTTGCGATGGACGACGACGGGCGCCGCACCCGGGCAGCGCAGGCCGCCCTCACCCAGCGGCTGTCCCGGCTCACCCCGCGCGAGCATCAGGTGCTCGCGTTGGTCGTGACCGGCATGTTGAACAAGCAGATCGCGGGACAGCTCGGCACGAGCGAGCGCACCATCAAGGTGCACCGCGCGCGGGTGATGCAGAAGATGGAAGCGACGTCCGTGGCGGATCTCGTGCGGATCGCGGACCGGCTCGGCGTCTCGGGGTTACGCGCCGCGGTCTGACGGCCCAGCCGTATAGGACTAAGGTCACATATCCAGCAGCCCGTCCGCGCGCCATATCTGCGGACAACGTGATCGACAACCACACAAGTGCACCGACGGCACTCCCAAAACGGGCGCTCATCGGCGTCGTGGACGACGACGCGTCGGTCCGCAAGGCGCTCGGCCGCCTGCTGCGCTCGGCAGGCTTCGATGTCGTGGCACACGCATCCGCGGTCGAGCTGCTGGTCGGCCTGCATCAGCAACCCATCCAGTGTTTGGTGCTCGACATCCACCTCGAGGGAATGGGTGGCCTCGATCTCCACGACTACCTGACGGACGCGGGCATTCGTCTTCCGGTCGTCTTCATCACCGCCCATGACGATCCGGCCACCCGCCAGCGCGCCGAGCAGGCACACCAGATCTACCTGCGCAAGCCCGTGGACAGTAACGACCTGCTGGACGCCATCACGTCCCTGATCGGAGGTGACCCGGCGCCCGCAGGTCCGAGCGCGTGAACGAGCCTCTGCTCACGCAGGGCGGCCCAACCTACCGCTTGCAGGAGGCGCTGGGCCTGGGGGGTCCCCGCCCGGTGACCCGCCTGTGGCGCTCCCTGATCTTCGCGACCATCGCCATGGGGCCTCTCGTGGTCCTCGCCGCGGCCAAGGGCCTGGCGCTCGGGCCGGATCCTCGCCGCTCACTCCTGCTCGATTACGAGGTGTACGCGCGCTTTATCGTAGCCGTAGCGGCGTTTGTGTTCGCGGAGGGGGCGGTGGATTCCCGTTGCGCCGCGATGCTGCGCGAGTTCATCGATACGCACCTCGTCCCGGAAGGGCAGCGCGCCCGCTTTAACGCAGCGCTCGAGCGGACTGTTCGACTCCGCGACAACCCCGTCCCCGAGCTGGTCGTCCTGGTTCTGGCCTACGGGCGCGCGCGAGCCGGGATCGCGCTCACGGCGAGCTTCGGACAACCGACGTGGTGGGCCCCCAACCTCCCCGACTCGGCTTCGCTATCGTTACCCGGATGGTGGTACGCCCTGGTGAGCCTCCCACTCTACCAGTTCCTGCTCCTCCTGTGGCTGTGGCGACTCGTGATCTGGACGTTGTTGCTGCGACGGATCGCGCAGCTCGATTTACAGCTGCGCGCGTCACACCCGGACCGGATGGGAGGCGTGGGCTTTCTGAACCTGTCGCTGGCCCCGTTCGGGCTCGTGGGGTTCGGCTACGGCGCGTCGATCGGGGCCGTGGCGCTCCAGAGCGTGGTGCACCAGCACGAGACGATCCGGTCGCTCGCGCCCTTCATGGCCGGCTCAGTGGTGCTCGGCGTGGCGGTCTTCGTGGTTCCGCTGCTGATGTTCATGAAGCCATTGGTGCTGTGCCGGCGCAAGGCCATCCTCGAGTACACGGCCTTCGGCGCCCGCTATACGCAGCTGTTCGAGCGCAAGTGGATCGAGCAGCGCGGCTCCGGGCCGGATCCGCTCGGGACCAACGACGTCCAGTCGCTGGCGGATCTCGACCATACCTTCGCCATCGTGCGGCAGGTTCGGACGATCCCGATCGATCCCTATGCCGTCATCCCGCTCGCCCTCGCGATCGCCGCCCCGATGATCCCGGCGGTCGTCGTGGCGATCGGGTTACGTCCCCTCCTTCAGCTGATCCTCAAGAGCGTGTTGTAGCGGCAGTCCCTTAGAACCTGAAACCGAGCGCCGCAGTCACCTCGCCACTCGAGTAGATGTCGGAAGCGTACGTGTAACAGAAGCCGTAGAAATCGCAGTAGACGTAGTTGCCCGTGTTGATGTTCGTGTCCATCCCGCGATACCGCGCGTCGATCCGCGCCACCAGCGCCCCCGGGGTCTCGTAGATCATGCCGATGCCGAAGTTCCAGGCGAACCGGCCGTGAGCGTCCGTGTTGACCCCATTGGTCGGGTGCGGAGTGAGGATGGACGATCCCACGCCCAGCGTGAAGTACCCTGCTGCCGGCCCGCGATGGTTCAGAAACAGGACGTTGACCGCAATGTCATCTACGTCGATCGTCCCGCGGTCCGCCGGCTGCAAGGGATTCGTCGGATCGATCACCTGGATGCTCGGCGTCGAACGCACCCAGCCGAGCTCGAGCCCCGCCCCTCGCTCCGGGAAGAAGAGCAGGCGAGCGCCATAGCCCCATGCGTCCGAGACGTGGACCTTGGACGCGGCGGTGCTCCCCGAATAGATGTCGCTTGCGAAGTAGCCGCCGCCGACGGCGAACAACTCGAACCGCTTGGGCCGGGCGTACCCGCCCTGCGCCGCGGCGACGCCCGCTGCCACGGCAATGCAACCGCTGGCGGCACCGAGGGCGACCACCGTCTGCCGTACAAACCTGAGCATGAGACCTCCAAGAGCCGTAGAATGTGCTGGGACAGGGGGGAATGATTCCCCGCCTGGGGCACGAGCCACAAGTTGCACCTTCGTGCTATGTCGCCCTGGTGAAGGGGTCGCCCGCCCCGCGACGGGTTGCCCGAAGGTCCCATACTCCCAGCCGCCGATGTTTCGTATCGTAACCCCCGGGTTCATTCCCAACAATGCCCATGACGCAACGGACTGTCTTCAATTCGAGATTCGTGCCACTCCTGGCGATCCTCCTGCTCACGGGCGGGACGCTTGCCGCACAGCGGCGCGCGGAGCCGCTGCCCTGCCCCGAGTGCCACCCGCCCCAGCGATTCTGGTTCGGGTTCCTCGAGATCATGGCCGTGCAGGCCATCCCGTCCACTATCAACAACGTCCTGCGGGACGCCGAGTGGGCCAAGATCAATCCGCACACGTGGGCTACGAACCTCGAGAATCCCTGGCAGTGGGACAACAACGCGTTCCTGAATAACCAGTTCTCCCACCCCTACCACGGAAACCTCTATTTCAACGCGGGGCGGAGCAACGGATACAACTTCTGGGCATCGTCCCTCTGGGCGTTCGGCGGCAGCCTGATGTGGGAGGAGTTCATGGAAGCGTGGGCGCCCGCCCCGAACGACTGGTTCAACACGAGCCTCGGGGGCATCACCCTCGGCGAGATGTTCCATCGCGTCACGAACCTCGTGTTGGACAACACCACCAAAGGGCCGGGACGGATGTGGCGGGAGATCGGCGGCACCCTGCTCAATCCAGTCAACGGGTTCAGCCGGCTGGTCCACGGGCAGATGAATGACGTGACGGCGAACCCGCCGGACTGGCGGCCGTCGAAGGTCTGGGGCTCGGTCGACGCCGGGTACCAGACCTCCTCAGGCTCGACCAGCAAGGGAGCGCTCGAGGGCACGCGGGATCAGGGGATCTTTCGCTTCGAGCTCGACTACGGCGACGAGATCCTGGATCTCAGCAAGACCCCGTTCTCGGCCTTCCACGTGGAAGCGGAGGTGACCACAAACCACGCTCCGAAGCACGCACTGTCCGAGCTCACCGCCTATGGCAACCTGTGGGGGAAGACGCTGTCGCGCTCGAAGACCAAGCTCCATCAGCTCGCCGCCTACATCACCTATGAATATCTGAGCAGTCCCGCGATCGAATACGGCGGCCAGGGATTCATGTTCGGGATCGTGTCGCGCATGGGGGACGTCAAGCGCTTCCGCGTCGAGACCAGTCTGCTCGGGACCGCGATGCCGGTCGCGGCCCTCCAGTCCGATTATTACTACACGATCGAGGGCCGGGACTACGACTACGGGTTGGGGTTTGGCGGTATTGCCCGCGCGCGGGCGATGTGGGGCCGAACCGCGGAGTTGAGCGCGCGGGGCCGCTATCTGTGGACGCCGGTGCTGTCCGGCTTCAACGGCGACCATTATCAGGCGGCAGGATACTTCGACGGGCGTATCTACGCCCGCCAGCGGCTCGGCGTCGGTGCCTCGCTCGTCCTGTACCATCGTTCGAGCAACTATGACCAGTATCCCGACGTCACCACGGACGGCACCCTGTTCCGCGTGTACGCGAGCTATGCGTTCCCGAGGTTCGACCCGTGAAACGACTCGCGCTGCTGAGCGCGATCGTCGCCAGCGCTGCCGGCGTCGCGGCGTGCATGGACACGATCATCAAGATGTACGGGCCGGAAAACCACGTCGCGCTCTCCGTGCAGACCGACTCCTGCCGCTTTCAGGCGGAGAGCCTGGATAACGTCAACGACGTGGCGAAATGGACCTGGACCAACACCGGGACCGCCGCGATAGTGTATCACCGCAGCTTCCTCCACCACGGCGGCAGCCAGCTCACGATTCTCGACGCCAACGGGGATTCGGTCTACGCCCGGGCCCCGCTCGAATACACGCTCGACGACAGTACACTGGTCGGTGCGCCGGGCCTGTGGACGGTGCAGCTGCAGCTGTTCGGCGGGCGGGGGCGCGTGGACATCTCGATCGCGAAAGCCCGCTAGGCGCTACGGCGCTACGAAATCCAGGCCGTTCAGCGTCCGCACCACCCGGAACAGGTCTCCCACGTCGTAGAAATCCACCTGCACGATATTCGGCAGGCGGTGACGCTCCTCCTGACACTTACGGGCTCGCTTGAGCAGGAAGTCATACGCGTTCACGATCTCCGCATTGGAAGGCTTGGGCGCGGGCGTGGACTCGATCCAGTGATTGATCAGGAGCATAGGGGGTGTGGTGCCCCCGCGATTGGGCCTGCAAGAAAAGTCCGCGGGCGTATGGAACGTGTAGGGCGTCTCTTGCAGGGTCTCGAACGCCGGGTGCAGCCAGGGAACGCCCGGCTTGCCGGATTCGATGAATACGACCAAGCGCTGGCCCTGATCGATCAGCTGCCGCAGGGTCGGCAGGCGCGGTGCGATCGGTCCGGTGTAGATCAGCTCGGTGAGCCCGGCGTCCTGAAAGGCCTGGGCCAAGTCCTGCGGGGTGACGTAGTCCTCAACCACGATCAGCACCACCTCACCGGGGTTCGCCACGAGAAATTCGCGAATGCCCTGGAGTGCGGGCACGACGGGATAGGCGCCCAGCTCGCAGAATCCGTGGCAGAAGTACATGCCCCCGGGGCCGGATTCCTTCCCAAGGAATCGGCTCCGGATGCGCAGGGCCGCCTCCGTCGCTTCCGGGCCGAGCTGCTCCTGGATTTTGTCCTTCGAGGTCCCCTCGCGCTCCATGTCGGTAACCACGTACTCACCCGCGGGGACCCCGTAGTGGACGTCGATGGCGAGGGCCCGCACGCCGTCCGCCAGCTGGCGCGGGAAGGCATGGTTGTGGTGCGGAAAGAGCCAGCCCGGAATCTCGGCGTTCGACATCGCGTTGTGCGCGGCCGGGAACACGACCTGATTCAGGCGCCGGTCGCAGAGGAGGGGGGACCCGTTGCACGCGGTCACGACACCCACCGCCTCCGGGGGCTCGGGGGACGGCCGCAACACGAGGAACGCCCCCCCGCCCAGCACTACGACGAGCACGACGCCCGCCACCGCGATGATCCGCCACGCCCGCGCCTGAGTCCGCTGGGCCGGCACCGGACCTGCTCCTCCGGGCGCGATCGCGAGCACGAGCCGGAACGCCTCGCGCAGTCCCAGGAAGACGAGTAGAAGACCCACGATTACGATCACGCCCGTCACTGCACCACTTGGCGCGGCGACGGCGTACGCCCCGGCCGCCAGCAACACGACGGCCCGGCCGATATGCGCGCGTGGATGCAGGGGAGCGGTGAGCCACCGCAGCACCGCTCCGGCGCGCGCCAGCGGATCAACGGCTTCGAGCAAGGTCGAGCCCGCAGCGACGAGTACGACACCGGCCGCACCCGCGATCACCGCCGCCAGCTTGGCCGTTCCGAAATACGCCACCCACAGGCCGTGCAGGACGCCGCGCAGCGCGTGGTCGGGGGTGAGCGCGGCGGCAACGAGGCGGCCGGCGGGGAGGATGGCGATAAGCGCGAGCCCCACCGCGAACAGCCCGCCCCCCGTCCGGACCAGCGCCGTGCGGCGATCCCGCGCCACCCAGACCGCCGCGATCAACGCGACGACGCCGAGCACGAGCAGGGCCCACGCTGCCCACAGCACGCGATCGATGAAGGCCCAGACGGCGATGAAGCGCGTGAAGACCCGCTGGGCTTCCGGCGAGGCGAGCGATGACTCGATCCCCGGTGGGATCTTGGCCGCGAGCTCGGGGCTGGCGTTGGTCAGCGCACCGCGAACGAGCACCGAAACGTCCGGCAGCGACAGCACCAGGTTCTTGCCGGCGGATTCGAACAGCGAGCGGTGCGCCGCGCGCGCCGTGGAGCGCACTAACGCACGGAACGGCGCCGACGTCACCACCGCGCTCACGCCCGACTCGATGACCGTGCGAACGCTGACGAGATTGGGGCGCTGAGCCACGATGCCGTCCGTGATGCGAGCGGCGACGTACGACGACACACGTGGGTCGGAAAGGCTTGCGGCAAGATGGCGCGCGAACGGGTCCGGGCTGACGATGCCGCGGGCGGCCCCCCCCACGAACAGCGCGGTCCAAATCGAAAGGGCGCCCACAATCAGCAGGGCGATCGAGGTCCGGTCCGAGCGGGGGGTGGTCATGGTCCCATCAATTCCACACGCCGCCAGCCGGCGCGCGATTGTCCCAAGGTGCTATCCCGTAGACCCAAGGTCCAATACCGCCCCAAGGCAAAGCCCCGAAAATTCTCCGTGGAACGGCTGTTGAAGCACGGAGCATAGGCGAACCAGGTTCCGGGGTACCCGGGGGCGTGCCGGGGAGCCGGACGCAAGCCGGGGAGACGGGCCTGGCTCCTGCCTCCGTGCCTCGAAGGGGATGCGAAAGCGGGTCCGGGGAATGCCCGGACCCGCTTCTCCTTCCCCAACCCCTAGCCCCTAGCCCCTAACCCCTAACCCCTAACCCCTAACCCCCTACTTCGGCAGCGGGATCTCCCCGGCGAGATCGTAGTTCATGATCGCGTCGAGCTTGTTCTCCGTCTGGAAGTACCGCATGAGCTTCTTCGGCGGAAGGAACGCCCCGAACTTCTTCATGTACGTGGCCCGCAGGTTGATGCGATCCTGGTCGAGTGCGGCGTAGTCGCTCATCAACTTGGTGGCCTGGTCGTCCGTGAACGTGTCATAGTTCTTGGCGTAGTCCATGATGAGCTGCGTCAGCCGGTCGCCTTGTTTCGTGACTGAATCGCGATACTCTGCGTAGAGGGGCCAGAACTTCTGGTTTTCCTCGGTCGTCAGGTCCATGCTACCCGCGACGATCTTCTTGCGGTTGGCCCGGACGGCCCTGCGGACGGAATCCATTTCCCGCTCGAGGCTGGCCGTGGAGGGCTGAGCCGCGGGAGTCGCAGCGGGTGCCGCGGGCTTCGCGGCCGGCTTGGCTGCCGGCTTAGCCTGTGCCCCGAGCCCTGTGGCACAGACACCGAGCAGCAGGCCGAGACTGATGTAGTGGAGCGATACGCGCATCGGTTCGAAACCTTGAGGAGGATGAGGAAAAGTCGGCGGGGCCGCCAGGGGCGGCCATTGGACCTTGGGGCAATCCTTTCCGGCGAAGCAAAGCGGGTCCGGACACTCGTCCGGACCCGTTGGCAGACATCCACTTAAGGCTCGCCGCTCACTTCGCCAGGGGGATCTCCCCAGCCAGGTCGTAGTTGATAATCGCGTCGAGCTTGTTCTCGATCTGGAAGTAGCGCATCACTTTCCGCGGCGGAAGAATGGCCCCGAACTTCCGGATGTAGGTCGTACGGAGTACGATGCGGTCCGAGTCGTACTTGGTATACTCGGTCAGGAAGCGGATCGCCTGCTGGTCCGTGAGCTTGCTGTAGACCTGCGCATAGTCCGAAACCATCTTCACCCACCGGTCGCCCAGGACCCCCATGGAATCCCGGTATTCGCGATAAAGCGGCCAGAACTTCTCGTTCTCGGCGGCCGTGAGATCCATCGAAGACGCCACGACCTTCTGCCGGTTGGCGCGGATCTTTTCGCGCGTAGCGGCCATCTCGGCCGCGACCCGAGGCGACATCGGCGG
>DATIXG010000146.1:0-10993 GCA_035518815.1 Gemmatimonadales bacterium
GGGCACGCCCGCGCTGCGCACGGTCCCGGCGAGGTGGCCGAGCCGGGCGAGATCCGAGATGTCGAGCACGACGATGACGTCGGCGTCCTCGATCGCCCTGGCGGCGTGTGCCGAGTGATCGGCGCCCGGCGGCAGGAGAAAATGGAACCGCTCGGGGATCGGCGTCGCGTTCGCAATCGCGGGACGCATGCCGGCCGCGGAGAGCAGGTGCCAGAGGGCGACTTCGCTCCCGACGCCGTCGCCGTCGGAGTTCACGTGCGTGGTCAGCGCGACCCGGAGGCCGGGGCCGAACACGGCGGCGATCTCCCGCGCCGCACGGACCCGGTCTGCGGACGGCATGACCCCGGGCGCGATCACGCGACCCGCGGGGACGTCAGGAGCGCGCACTGAGCCGCGAATGCTTCACCCCGTAGAGGAAATACACGACGATGCCGACCAGGAACCAGACGATGAGGCGTTCCCAGGTGGTCCAGGGCAGCGAGACCATCAAGTACAGGGCGGACAGCGCGCCCAACGGGCCGACGAGGAACACGGCGGGCGTCTTGAACGCGCGCGGCAGATTGGGCTCCCGCGCGCGCAGGACCATCACCCCGATCGACACGATCACGAACGCGAGCAGCGTACCGATCGACACCAGGTTGCCCGCCTCGCGCACGGTCAGGAGCGACGACACGATCGCGACCGCGACACCGGTGATGATGGATGTGAGGTAGGGCGTCTGGAAGCGCGGATGGATCTTGTTCACGAACGGGGGCAGGAGACCGTCACGCGACATCGCATAAAACACACGCGACTGCCCCAGCAGCATCACCAGGATCACCGACGACAGCCCGGCGATCGCGCCCAACTTGATGAACGTGGCCATCCAGCCCAGCCCAGCGTGGTCGGCCGCCACCGCGATCGGGTCGGGCACGTTCAGGTCCTTGTAGCTCATCACGCCTGTGGCGATGCCGGACACGAGGATGTAGAGCACCGTGCAGATCAGGAGCGAGCCGATGATCCCGGCCGGCATGTCCTTCTGCGGATTCTTCGCTTCCTGCGCCGCCGTGCTCACCGCGTCGAACCCGATGTACGCGAAGAAGACGAGTCCGGCGCCCGCCATGACGCCGGTCCAGCCGAATTCGCCGCGGTTCCCGGTGTTGGCGGGCATGAAGGGATGCCAGTTCGCGGGGTTGACCGCGTGCGCGGCCCCCGCGATGAACAGCAGCACCACGGCGAGTTTGATGAACACGATGACGTTATTGAAGTTCGCCGACTCCTTGATGCCGATGACGAGCAGCGTCGTGACGAGCGCGATAATGATCACCGCGGGGAGGTTGAAGATCGCGGTGGCGGTCGTGCCGTCGGCGCACTGCACGGCCAGCCCGCGCGCCGCCGACAGCGTGCACGGCACGTGGATCCCGATGTCCTTCAGGAACGACACCACGTAGCCCGACCAGCCGATGGCCACTGTCACGGCGCCGAGCGCATACTCGAGGACCAGGTCCCAGCCGATGATCCAGGCGATCAGCTCGCCCAGCGTCGCGTATCCATAGGTATAGGCGCTCCCCGCCATCGGGACGAGGGACGCGAACTCCGAATAGCACAGGGCCGCGAAGATGGACGCCACGCCGGCCAGCACGAAGGAGAGGACCACCGCGGGACCGGCATTCTGGGCCGCCACCGTCCCGGTGAGCACGAAGATCCCGGTCCCGATGATGGCGCCGATGCCGAGCATGGTGAGATTCAGCGCGCCCAGCGCGCGCCTGAGGCTATGGTCGGACTCGGCCTCGGCCTGGAGGTCGGTGACGCTCTTGCGCCGGAACAGGTCCATGCAATCCTCGGGCGATCGGGGGGATTCCAGGAGCGGCGAACCCGCTACAGTAGGAGTCGGCCCAATGGATTGTCAAGCGGCGAGCAGGTTACGAGCTTCTAAATGCTGTAGTTAGGTGCCTCGCGGGTGACCACCACGTCGTGGGGATGCGATTCGCGCAGGCCCGCCGACGTGATCTGCACGAACTCCGTTTCCGACCGCAGCGCCGCGATGTCGCACACGCCGCAGTATCCCATGCCGCTCCGCAGGCCGCCGACCATCTGGAAGATCACGTCGGCCACCGGCCCGCGATACGGCACGCGGCCTTCGATGCCTTCGGGCACGAGCTTCGAGGGCGACACCTCGCCTTCCTGGAAATACCGATCGGCCGACCCCTCTTCCATCGCCGACAGGCTGCCCATCCCGCGGATCACCTTGAAGCGCCGGCCCTCGAGCAGGAACGACTCACCCGGGCTCTCTTCGGTCCCCGCGAGCAGCGACCCCATCATCACGCTCGACGCTCCGGCCGCGAGAGCCTTGACCACGTCGCCCGAGTACTTGATCCCGCCATCCGCGATCACCGGGACGTCGCCCGCGCCCGCGACCGCCTCGAGAATCGCCGTCACCTGCGGAACGCCGACTCCGGTGACCACGCGCGTCGTGCAGATCGAGCCCGGCCCGACGCCTACCTTGACCGCGTCCACGCCGCGCTCGAGGAGCGCGCGCGCGCCCGCTTCGGTCGCTACGTTGCCGCCCACGAGCTGCGCGTCGGGGAAGGCTTCGCGCAGGCACGCGACGGTCTCGAGCACGCCATCGGAATGGCCGTGCGCCGAATCCACCACGATCACGTCGCACGCGGCGTCGAGCAGCGCCCGGGCCCGCGGCAGCGCCTCCTTGTTCGCCCCCACCGCCGCCGCGACGCGCAGGCGGCCGTGCTGGTCTTTATTGGCGGCCGGATGCTGGCGGCGCTTGAAGATGTCCTTGATGGTGATCAACCCCTTCAACACACCTTCCCCGTCCACGACCGGCAGCTTCTCGATCCGGTGCTGGCCGAGGATCCGCTCCGCCTCGTCGAGCGTCGTGCCGACCGGGGCGGTCACCAGGTGGTCCTTTGTCATGGCATCGCGAATGGGCCGGTCGAGCTGCCGCTCGAACTGCAGGTCGCGGTTCGTGATGATCCCGACCAGCCTGCCGGCGCCATCCACGATCGGGACGCCCGAGATCCTGAACCGCGTCATGAGCTGCTGCGCTTCGCGCAGCGGCCGGTCGGGGCCCAGCGTGATCGGATTCAGGATCATGCCCGACTCGCTGCGCTTGACCCGGTCCACCTCGGCCGCCTGGCGGTCGATGGACATGTTCTTGTGGAGGACCCCGATGCCGCCTTCGCGCGCGATGGCGATGGCCATCTGGGCCTCGGTGACCGTGTCCATCGCGGCGGCGACGAGCGGGATATTGAGAGAGATGGAGCGGGTGAAGCGGCTCGCCACGTCCACATTGCGCGGGTGAACCCGCGAATGGCGCGGGACGAGAAGGACGTCGTCGAAGGTGAGAGCGACAGCCGCGCGGAAGGTTCCCATGGCGAAAGTTATGCGGGCGGTCGTGGTTCCTCAACCGGGGTTGAAGGATCCGGGGTCGAGCCATCGCCTGGCTTCTGCTTCACTTCCTCGACGGCCGCTCTCCCCGCCGCCGCCACCCGTTCGAGGAACTTCCCCGCCTTGGACACCGCTTCCATCGTCCCCGCAATAATGGATACGGGCACGCGCCCCGCGCGCATCGTGTCCTCGAGCGTGTCGGCCACCCTTTGGAACGCCGGCGCGCCGGCCGCGCGCTGAGCGTACTTCGACTCGAGGTACTCGACGTAGTCGAGGATCTGATAGCCCCGTTCGTCGGGCAGGGTCTCGAGCTTCCGCCGCAGCCGTTCGAGGAGCGCGTCGTTCATGGTGTCGGCCCCACTTCGAGCGAAACGAGATCCACCACGGGATTCCCGAGATACCGCGAGCGGCCCGCGCGCACGTTGGCCGTCACCGCGATCACCGTGAGCGGCGCGAGCCGCTCGACCAGCGCCTTCTTCGCGTCCGGCACGACCACGTACACGAAGCCCCGCTCGGGCAACGGGCCCCGCGTGAGCAGGTAGGTGGTGCCGGCGGGCATCTCGGGGCGCAGCTCGTCCGCCTGCGCCTGTGAGAGGTACTGCAGCGTCCAGCGCAGGGTCTGGCCGACGTAGCGCTGGGGATCGGCCCGCACCTCCGCCGCGCTCACGCCCACCAGCACGCCCGCGGGCGCGGTTTCCAGGTCTCCGGCCTTCACCCAGCCTTGCAGCTCCACGCGGGCCCAATCACCCGACCGCGACAGCACGCGCAACGGCGTAGACTGTGCGATCGTCCCCGCCACGGGCCCGTCCGGCGCGCGGTACACCACCGTGCGGCGCGCGGGCTGCAGGCGGGTGGCGGTGTCGAGGGCCGCGGAACCCGAGTCGCTGACGCCAGCGGGCCCCCCCGGGGTCACCGGCTCGAGGCTCGCCCGCGGCATCCAGCCACTCCGCCGCACGTGGACCCACTTGCCGTCATCGCCGACCCGGGACAGTCCGAATCCCTGGGGGAGCTTGGCGATCACCGCACCGCTCGGAGCGGCGCGCAGGTTCTCTTCCGGCGCGCGTATCACCGCGATGTCGAATCCGGCGCGGGCCGAGGGTCCGACGGACGGTCCGTAGATCCAGCCGTCGAGCGTCACCTCCTGCCAGTCTCCAGCCGCGGTCGCATCGCCCCCCAGCAGCTCGACGCCCTGAGCCACGGCCATGAGCCGCTTCCCCTCGGCCTGCTGGCAAAACCACGCATCGTCTGATGTCACGCGGTAGCGCACCTGCGCCACGAGACTCCCCGACGGGAGCAGCACTCGCGCGAGGCAGGCGACAACTGGAAGAGCGCGAAGCACTTGGCTAGATTGCATCCCCTTCAATATGGCGAAGCGGCGTGGGCAACGCACCCCGGTCGTCCTCATCGTCCTCGACGGCTGGGGCTTCCGTCCTGGCCGTGAGGGTAATGCTATCGAGCTCGCCGACGCGCCCCACTGGCAGCGTCTGTGGGCGCGTGCGCCGCGCACGTTGCTCCATGCGTCGGGTCCCGCCGTCGGTCTTCCCGAGGGTCAGATCGGCAACAGCGAAGTCGGCCATTTGAATCTCGGCGCCGGGCGCGTCGTCCCCCAAGACATGGTCCGGATCTCGCAAGCGATCGCCAGCGGAGAATTCTTCAAGCTCGCACCACTGGTCGAGCTGTGCCGCGCGGTCAAACGCCGCAACGGAACGCTCCATCTGATCGGCCTGATCGGGAACGGCGGCGTCCACGCGCTCGACGCGCATCTCACCGCCGCCGTGCGCCTGGGACAGGAGCACGACCTGCCCGTCGCGATCCACGCCTGGCTCGACGGGCGGGATACGCCGCCGAAATCGGGTCTCGGCTTTGTTGAGGAGCTGGTAGAGGGGCTAGGGGTTCGGGGTTCGGGGTTGGGGACCCCAGCCCCCAGCCCCCAGTCCCAAGCCCCCGTCATTTCCACCGTCGTCGGCCGGTACTACGCCATGGATCGAGACAAACGGTGGGACCGCACCAGGCTCGCGTACGACGCGATGGTGCGGGGTGTTGGCGAAGCGGCGCCGGACGCGCTGAGTGCCGTCCGCCGGGCGTACGAGAATGGCCAGACGGACGAGTTCGTCAAACCCTTCGTGATCACCGGCACGCCCCGGATTCGCGAGGGCGACGGCGTCTTCTGCTTCAACTTCCGCGCCGACCGCATGCGGCAGATCGTAGCTGCCCTCGCGGGTGCGGGCTTCGACGGATTCGACGTGGCCGGGCGGCCCACCGTCGATCTCGTGACCATGACGCAGTACAACGAGACGTTTCCGTTCCCGGTGGCATTCGGACCCGCCGTGCTCTCGCGCATCGTCGCGGAGGTGCTGGCGGCGAGCGGCAAGACCATGTTCCGCACCGCGGAGACCGAGAAGTACGCCCACGTGACCTACTTCTTCAACGGCGGCGTCGAACCCCCCTATCCGGGCGAGGAACGACTGCTCGTGCCCTCGCCCAAGGTGGCCACATACGACCTCATGCCGGAAATGAGCGCGCCCGGCGTGACTGACGTATTGTGCAAGGCCATCGAGGCCGGGAACCACGACTTCATCCTCTGCAACTACGCGAACGGGGACATGGTGGGCCATTCGGGGGTACTAAGCGCGGCCGTGAAAGCGGTCGAGGCGGTCGATCGCTGCCTCGGCCGGGTGGTGGCGAGCGCCGAGGGGCGCGCCACGCTGCTCGTGACCGCGGATCATGGGAATTGCGAGCTGATGATCGATCCGACGACCGACGGTCCCCATACGGCGCACACCACGAATCCGGTGCCCTTCCTTCTTGTGGGTGACGCACCGGGTCCGTTGCGCCATGGCGGCGCGCTCCGCGACGTGGGGCCCACGGTGCTGCGGATGCTCGGCGTGGATCCTCCAGCCGAGATGACGGGACGGGACTTGAGAGAGGGTAAATGACGCTAAGACGCTACGTTGTAAGTGTGCTCCGTTCGCTGGTCGCCGGTCTCTTGTGCCTTAGCGTCTTGGCGTCTCACAACCGTCTCTCCGCCCAGGTCGGTTACCCTCCGGACCACTCGCCCTACAGCGACGTCGCGCGGGGGGTCAATGCAATCCTGAGCGCGGGCTATCTGACCGGCGACCGGGGCGAGGTCCCGGTGGGACCGTCGGACGGGCCGATGATAACCCTGCGCTTCGAGCGGCCCCTCTCGCGCGTCATGGCCATCACGCTGGAAACGAGCTACGCCCAGACCACGCGCTATCTCGTTGACCCTGCGGACTCGGCGAAGTACCGCTACTCCCAGCTGGTCGATGAGCCCCTGTTTCTGCTCGACGTCGGCCTCATGCTCAGGCTCACCGGCGCCAAGGCGTGGCACCACTTCGCGCCCTACTTCGGGATGACCGGCGGCGCCGCGATCAGCGTCTCGCCGCCTCCCGACCCCAGCGGGTACGAGTTCAAAGCGCGACCCATGTTCGGCCCGAGTCTCGGGCTCCGCTGGTACTGGACGTCGGGGTTCTCGGTGCGGATCGACACGCGGGTCCGGTTCTGGCAGGTCAAGTATCCGCTCACCTTCAAGCAGCTGTCGCCCGACGGCACGCGGATTCTGGACCTGGACGCCGACGATACCGATTGGACGACGCATCCGGGCGTCACCGTCGGCCTGGGATGGACCTTCTAGCCGACGGTGTTGGTCGGGCGGGGCCGCGTCGCGGCCCCGCCTTGGTGCTCTAGACATGCCCATCAGCTATCTCACGCGCGTCGTGGCTTTCACGGCCACGCATCGCGTCGCGCGCGCGGACTGGTCGCCCGAGCAGAATGCGCTAGAGTTCGGCGAGGCGGCGCGCGACCACGCCCACCGGTATGAGTGCCGGGTGACGGTGAAGGGCCCGCTCAATCCCGCGAGCGGGGGCGTCACGAGCCTCGCGACACTCGACGCCCTCCTGGCCGAGGAGATCACGGCGCGGCTGCATGAGCGGCACTTGAACGACGTCATCCCCGAATTCGCGCCCGGCCGGTGGCTCGCCACGGGCGAGGCGCTCGCGGTCTATGTGTGGAACCGGCTGGACGGACGGCTGCCGCTCGGCGTCGCGCTGCATGCCGTGCGCGTGCAGGAAGGACCCGACATCTACTCGGAGTATTTCGGCGAGCCATGACGCCGGACGCCCTGCGCGCCGCGCTCGAGCAGGCGACGACGATCGCCGTCGTGGGCCTGTCGCCCGACCCCGGGCGCCCGAGTCACGAGGTCGCGCGCTACCTGCAGGACGCCGGATACCGCATCATTCCTGTCAATCCGCACCACGCCGCGATTCTGGGCGAGCCAAGCTACCCCACGCTCGCCGCCGCCGCGCGGGACCATCGGATCGACGTGGTCGACGTGTTCAGGCGCAGCGAGTTCGCGGGAGCGATCGTCGATGAAGCGATCGCCGTGCATCCCCGGCTGATCTGGCTCCAGGTAGGTGTCGTGGATTTGGCGGCGGGCGCGCGGGCCGCCGCCGCCGGTATCCCCTGCGTCATGGACCGCTGTCTCATGGTGGAGCATCGCGATCTGGAGGTCCGATCCGGGAATCGCTGATCGCGCTTCTGGCGCTCGGAGCAGGGAGCGGCGTGATGCCGCTCGCGGCCCAACAGGGCGGCGAGGCGCACCTCGTGTTGTCGGCCTTTGCCGGCGTGCACGCGGGCAGGGACCTCTGGCAACTCCCCACCCAGCCGGTCATCGCGGTCCAGACGACGTCCAGTGGGCTGTTCCCGACCACGCAGCACGACACGCTCTCCCTCGGCCGCAGCCTGGCGTCGGGCATCATTGCCGGCGCGTCGGGCGCGTATTTCCCCAATGCCCACTTCGGGGTGGAGATTGAAATCGCCCTGATCACCGAGTCGCTCGAGAGTACCTGCAGTATCCGGCAGTCACAGCCGCCCGTGACCGACGACATCGACCCCGAGCTGTGCGCGAGTCTCCAGGGACAGTCGATCAGCAGCAGCGCGGTGAGCTTTTCGGCGGGGGTGGTGGGCCGGCTCGGAGCCGGGCGAGGCGTGCATCCGTACGCCCGCCTCGACGGAGGCGTGGTGGCCCGCACGCACAGCACGATCGAGATGATCGGCACCTACACGAGCCCGAGCGGTGACCTCGTCACGGCAACGCTCGTGTCCGACGACAATCCGTCCAACACCGGTCCGCACGTGACCGCGGCGCTCGGTCTCGCGTTCTCCCTCGGGCCGGGCTATCAGTTTCGGCTCGAGGGGCGCGACATCATGATGCGGCTCGACGCGGTGACGGGACCGGGCGACCCGAGCACGGGGACCCTCGTCCTCCCCCACAGCGCGCAGTTCTATCACGTCTTTGCGCTCACCGCGACCCTGGATGTCATCCTCGAGAGGGCGCGGAAGCGTCGCTATTGATGCCCGTCACGCTCGGCGTCCTCAAGGACGTGTTGCTCATCTGTACGTCCGTCCTCTTCATCGTGGATCCGTTCGCGGCCGTGCCCAGCTTCCTGGCCATGACGCAGCGCGACTCGGCCGAGCAGCGACGGGGCATGGCCCGGCGCGGGGCGTGGACCTGCGCGGTCACGCTCACCGTGTTCGCCCTGGGCGGACGTCTCATCTTCACGCTGTTCGGGATCACGCTCGGGGCCTTCAAGATCGCGGGCGGCGTGCTGATCGGGCTCAACGCGCTCGAGATGGTGCAGGCGCGCCGCAGCGGGCAGCAGGAAACGCCGATCGAGCGCGCGGAAGGCACGTTGAAGGAGGACATCGGGATCATCCCGCTCGGGCTGCCGATGCTCGCCGGGCCCGGCGCCATTTCGACCGCGATGGTGCTGGCCGGGCAATCGCGCGCCGTGATCACCTCGGTCGCCGTCTACGTCGCGATCGCCATCACCGCCTATATCTCCTATTTGACCCTGGCTGGAGCGACGCTCGTCGAGCGCCGGCTGGGTCAGACCGGCATGCGCATCCTGACCCGCTTGATGGGCCTCGTGCTGTGCGCGATCGCGGTGCAGTTCATTGTGGATGGGATCAAGATGACGGGGTTGGCAGGGTCCTGATGGTTCCAGCCTACATCCGTTTGTACTTCGGCCCGCTCCCTCCCTCACGCGGAGTCCAGCGCGGACCGAGAACATCCGTAGCCTTGCAGTCCACACAGTTCGGCGCGTTGACCCGAAGCCCACCGTCGACTCGCTCGTACACACCCGCCGGGCACACGTGCGCGTAGAACTCCGCAACCTCGGCCGGGATGTCGCGTCCCACGACCAGATGGGTCGGGATGGTGTCGCGCGTCGTGTTACCCGACTTGAACACGGCATCCACCTTGGAGAAGGTCAGACGGCCATCGGGGGCAACAACTGAGCCCGGGGTGCCCGGGGTTAGTTGGCGCTCCGCCTCCGCATCGGCGGGCATCTCGATCCTCCCGCCCGGAAACCGACCTCCCGTCAACGTCATCACGCCCGCCTTGATCGCCCCCGCAATGAACCCGTCCTTGAACGCGAGCCGCATGTTTCGCGTCCGGTACAGGTCGCGCATGATGAACGACCCGTCGACCGCCCGATCGTACTCGGCGAGCCGCTCGGCCGTCGGCGCGCCCGCGGCGATCGCTGCGAAGATCGCGCGGGCCGCGAAGATCCCCGACTGCATCGCGTAGTGAATCCCCTTGAGCGACGGCACATCGACGAAGCCCGCCGAGTCGCCCAGGATCACCACCCCGTCACCCGAGCGGCGCGACGGGATCGAGTAGTAGCCGCCTTCGGGAATCGTTTTGGCGCCCCACTCCACCATCTCGCCATCCGCGAGCGTTCCCCGAAACAACGGGTGCCCCTTGATCTGTTGCAGCAGCTGATGTACGTCGAGCCCGGTATCCCGGTAGTCGAGGCCCACGACGAGTCCGAGCGCGACCACGTTCGGCTCGAGCGGATACATGAAGCTCCCGCCGAAGGCGTCGCGTGGCAGGGGCCAGCCGAGGGAATGGATCACGCGGTCGAGCGGGCGTTTGGTCTCCCAGATTTCCTTCACCCCGAGCGCAAAGATCTGCGGGTTTGCGGATGGGATCTTCTGCCGCTCGAGATATGCCTGCGACAGCATGCCTCGCGTTCCCTCGGCGAGCGCGGTCACCTTGGCGAGCAGGTCGTTCGGCGCAACGTAGCCCGGCGCCGGCTGGCCCGATCGGTCCAGTCCGGCTGCCGCCGTGCGCACCCCGGCGACACGCGAGCCTTCGGTGAGCAGCGCGGCTGCCGGGAACCCCGTGAAGACGTTGACGCCACGCGCTTCGGCCTGCGCCCCGAGCCAGCGCACGATCTCGCAGAGGGATGCCACGTAGTAGCCGCGATTGCGCATGGTAGGTGGCGTGGGCAGGTGCACCCGGCCGCCGGCGGTGAGGAGATAGACCGCCTCGTCTGCGACCGGGCCGCGAAACGGGAAGTCGCGGTCTGTGAGATCCGGAAACAGCTCGCGGAACGCGCGGGGATTCACCACGGCCCCTGAGAGCGAATGCTCGCCCAGCGCCGCGGCTTTCTCGAGCACCCCGATGCTCAACTCGGTCCCGGCGCGTTTTGCCAGGCCCGCGAGCTCGATGGCGCACGCGAGACCGGCGGGCCCCGCGCCGACAATGAGGACATCGAGCTCCATCCGATCGCCCGCGCCGGGA